>JAGAMG010000008.1 GCA_017624835.1 Lachnospiraceae bacterium | reverse complement strand
TTGATGAAGAAGTAATCAGATATCTCATTGATTATGTGTTGGTGTATGATAATGAGCATATTGAAATCAGATGGAACTTTGATGACTTTCAGGCTGGATGATGGTATAATCAGTAGTAATAGCGAGAAAACAAAATTATAAAGAAGTAACATGGGGAATCTTGCTAAAGGTTCCCCATTGATAAAAAAAATTAATTTTTTTTTGTTTCTTACTTGACACGAGCAGAAAGTGACCATGTAGAAAAATCGAAAGATAACTGTGCCAAGGACGGCAGCTCAAAAACCGTAACCTTCGGTATCAGGGACTTTGGAGATAATGGAGAGGGCAGATTTGCTTTAAACCACAGAACTATTTTTGTGCGTAGTGAAACAAGCTGTGCAGAATTCCCGGAAAAAGGTTATTGTCCTATGACGGTAGCGGAATGGATGGATATTTTGCAGTTATACAAATCCTATGGTGTGAACTTGGTGCGTTTTCATTCCCATTGCCCTCCGGAGGCGGCATTTATTGCTGCAGATGAATTGGGAATGCTGATGCAGCCGGAGCTGTCCCATTGGAATCCCAAGGATGCCTTTGAATCAGAGGAAAGCTGGGCATATTATCGAACAGAAGCCTTGGAAATTATCCGCGTGCTTGCAAATCATCCTTCTTTTGTAATGCTCACATGGGGAAATGAACTGCATGCATCCCCAAAAGGTCACGAGAGGATGGGAGAACTTTTAAATGCTGCCCGCAGTCTGGACGCTACCAGAATGTATGCAGATGGCTCCAATGTGCATTATGGAGCCATCGGTTGTGATGCAGGCAGTGATTTTTATGCTTCCCAGAAGTATTTTGAGGATGATATTCGGGGCACCTTTGCCAATATGGAGGGTTATATTAATAATTGCTATCCCAATGCCAGGACTAATTATGATAAGACCATGGAGCATCTAAGGGAAACCTATCAAAAGCCGGTATTCAGCTTTGAGGTGGGACAGTTTGAGGTATTGCCGGACTTTGATGAACTTAAGGATTTTCAGGGCATTTCCGACCCGGTTAATCTGCGTCTGATACAGCAGCGTGTGGAGGAAAAGGGACTTACTGAGATTTGGAAAAAGTATGTGGAAGCCACCGGCGAGCTTTCCAGAATCGGTTATCGGGAAGAGATTGAAGCGGCTTTGCGAACCAAAGAATTATCCGGTATTTCCCTTTTGGGCTTGCAGGATTTCCCGGGACAGGGAACTGCATTGGTGGGAATGCTGAATTCCCATTTGCAGCCCAAGCCCTTTGATTTTGCAAAGCCGGAAGGGTTTAAAGCTTTTTTTACAGACCAATTGCCATTAGTGCTATTGCCCAAGTATACCTATGAGAATACAGAAACTTTGAAAGCTGAGATTCAGATTGCAAACTTTGGAAAAAAAGAGATTTCAGGATGTCTGGAGTATCAGTTGCAGGGGGAGGATGTGTGTATCAGTGGAGTAATTGCAGAAAAGGTTCTGTGTCCGGTGGGACAATTGCTGGATATGCAGAAGCGAAAAGAGGGGATGCAGGTAAGGATGGAATTGCAGGAAAATGGTATTCTAGAGGAAGCTGTGCTGGAAATTCCATTGTATAATATTGCGAAGCCCTCTCGTTTGGATTTAACTGTTTCCATCGGTAAAATCAAGAATACCTATCCCATTTGGGTATATCCACCGGTAAATCCTGTTTGCCCGGAGGGTGTATACGAAACTGGGTATTTTGATGAGGCTGCAAGAGAGGCGTTGGCAGCAGGAAAAACAGTATATCTGACACCGCCATCTACCAAGGAGGCTTTGCCCAATTCCATAAAGGCGCAGTTTACCACAGATTTCTGGTCGGTAGGAACCTTTGCCGGTCAGGAAGGGGGAATGGGACAGTTGATTGATGACAAGCATCCTATTTTTAAGGATTTCCCCACGGAATTCCACACCAATTGGCAGTGGTGGATTATGGCTACCCAACGGGCTGTGATTTTGCCCAAGCAGTATGAATGCATTATTACGGAGATGGACAGCTATGCATATCTTAGACCCATGGCACAGCTTTTGGAGTGTAAATGCGGTAACGGCAAATTATTATTCTCCTCCATGGGCTTGCAGGATTTGCAGAAGTATCCTGAGGCAAGGGCATTACTTGCTTCTATTTACAGGTATCTAACTTCGGAGGAGTTTGCGCCTAAGCAGGAGATTGAGATGGAAGTAATAGCAGCTATGGTGAGGTAAGGGTTGAAGTAAGAGAAAAAGCAGATTGTTTTCAAAAAGGAGGCATAGTATAATAAAGGGCGAGGTGAGAAGCATGGAAATATTAAATGGCGGTTGGCAGGAATATGAGATTATGCACGGGAACCAAAGGGTTGCATGTATTGGTAAAAATGGGATGTGCCATATATATTTGGAAAAAATGATGCCCTATAATTTGTACTTTGAACAGGTTTCAGAGAATGATATAGACGGCAGAATACAGAATCTGGATAATTTTTATCATTGGTGTGCTTCTCGTGTGTTGACTTTAGATAGGAAATATGCCAAGGAAATCTTAAACAGTATCGGAGCTACCCAAGCGTCTACGGACAAGGATAGAGCAATGATTGCGTTGTCCTATCATTGTTTATCCCTTATGGATATTTTTTGGACAAAGGAGAAGGGAGAACAGCAAAGCTTTTCTGAGCTTAATTTATATGAAAACCATTTGGAAACGGCCTTTGTAGATGTATCTCTCAGAGGCAGACAGATGACAATACAGAATAGTCATTTGATAGCAGATGATTTGGGGACACAGGGCTGTTATCCCAAAGCCTGGATTAGAAAAAACGATGTTTTTTGGCTACTGAAGGATGGCGGTCTGGAACCGGTAGAGCAGGAATTGTTGGCAAGTAAAATCGCAAGATGTTTTCGTGTAAATCAAGTGGAATATGAAGAATCCTTTTATGATGGGCAAAAGGTAACTGTCAGCAGAATCATTACCTCGCCGGAAAAAAGTATTGTGCCTATGGAATATTTTGAGGTGTATGCAGCAAATCATGAAATAAATGCCTTGGAATATATTTTACAATTAGACGGATATTCCTATTACATGATGAATATTATTGATTATTTAGTTGGCAATACGGATAGGCATTGGGGAAATTGGGGATTGTTGGTAGATAATAACACTAATCACCCCATTCGCTTGTATGATTTAATGGATTTTAACAAGGCATTTCAGGCATATGAGAACTTGGAGGGGGCCAACTGTCTGACCACAAATAGAAAGTTAAGTCAAAAGGAGGCGGCTCTTGTGGCTGTAAAAGAAGTAGGATTGAACAGGATAAAGGATGTAGACCCGGTGTGGTTTCCCAATGACAGCATAAGAGAAATGTTTCAAAGGAGGCTTGCATTATTGCAGGCGTAGGCAGGTATTACAATTTACTCCAAATGCCTATAATGCGTAGGAGTCATGCCCTGATGGCGCTTGAAGGCAGAACAAAAGACACTTTCACAGGAGAAACCGGTATTATAACAGATATCCTTTATGGACAGCCTGGTATTTTTTAAAAGATACTGGGCTGTTGCAATTCTGGTATTCAGAATGTATTCATGAGGGGTAAAGCCGGTTTCTTTTTTGAAGGTACGGATAAAATGGTAGTGACTTAAGCCTGCTCTGTCGGCAAGCTCTGTGACACTGATATCCTCTGCAAAGTGCTCTGTGATATAGGTAATGATTTCTTCGGCAATGCCGGTATAGTTTACCGTGTTTTTGGAGGGAAGATAGAGCATGAATTCTGTCAAAATATCATTGAGGTATTTGGACAGAAGGGGTTCCCGGACAACTGCTCCGCTATAAAAAACCTTAAGGATGGATGTAAGCTTGGATAAAACAGGATAGGGCTCCGATATAGTAAATACATTGCCCAATCGTCCTACGATATTTTCATAAAAAGGTCTGGCAGTAATGCCATCAAAATGGCACCAGAGACATTCCCAGCCCACGGCGGTGGAATAGGCATGACTTTGGTAGCAATCTAACAAAACAAAGCTATTGGCGTTTACATGAAAGTTACGTCCATTGATTTCTAAATCCATTTCCCCTTTTTGAATATACATCAGCAAAAAGCTGTCAAAGGATTCTCTTTTTAAATAATATCCCGGTTTATAGGAAAATACTCCGCATTGCAAAGGGTATAAAAACATATCCTGGGCAGATTTGCTGGGAGAATAGATATAGTAATCGGATTCCGGTGCTACAAGCTCTTCACAAGATTTCATGGTAATTCCTCCTATAATTTTCTTATAAAGTATTTCAGGAAATCTGTCAAGGTAAATAGAAAGAAAACTGAGCAATTTTTATAAATAAAAAAGCAAATAACAAAATTGTGATATCTATAAAAACTGTTATACTAGAGCTAGAAATAAGGTTTAATAACAAACAATATTTCTACAGATTAACAAAGAAGTATTTAAAAGCAACAATTATAAAAACTTAACAAAATAAGAGAGGACAACAACCATGAGCGAAGCAAAGGTATGGGTGGAGAAGGTCCTGATTCCCACCTACGAAATCGGAGAAGCAGAAAAGAATCCTATTTTCCTGGATAAGCGTGTGTATCAGGGAAGCTGCGGAAAGGTATATCCCTACCCCACCATTGAGAAAATAAGTGATGAGAAGAAGGACAAGGAATACGAAGCAGTTTATTTGGAAAACGATTATATCAAAGTAATGGTTTTGCCCCAGCTGGGAGGCAGAATCCAGAGAGCATATGATAAAACCAATGATTATGATTTTGTTTATTATAATCATGTTATCAAACCGGCACTGGTGGGTCTGACCGGACCATGGATTTCCGGTGGTATTGAATTCAACTGGCCTCAGCATCACAGACCCACCACCTTCCTCCCTGTAGATTATGTGATTGCAGAAAATGAAGACGGCAGCAAGTCCGTTTTACTGCATGATGTAGATCAGATGTATGGAACCAAGGGACTGATGAAGTTTACCGTATATCCTGACAAGGCATATATTGAGATTATGGGACAGTTATACAATCGTACCTCCCTGCCTCAGACCTTCCTCTGGTGGGCAAATCCTGCGGTAGCAGTAAATGACAATACCCAGTCCATTTTCCCTCCCGATGTACATGCGGTGATGGACCATGGTAAGAGAGACGTATCCCGTTTCCCTATTGCAACAGGTGTATATTACAAGCAGGATTACAGCGAAGGTGTGGATATTTCCCGTTACAAAAATATCCCCGTACCTACCTCCTATATGGCAGAAAAGTCCAAGTATGATTTCGTAGGCGGTTATGATTACGGTGTGGAAGCAGGTCTCCTCCATGTGGCTGACCATCATGTATCCCCCGGTAAGAAGCAGTGGACCTGGGGCTGTGGAGACTTTGGTAAGGCGTGGGATAGAAACCTGACCGATGAGGATGGTCCTTACATTGAGCTGATGACCGGTATGTTTACCGACAATCAGCCTGACTTTACATGGTTAAAGCCTTTTGAAGAGAAGACCTTCACCCAGTACTTCATGCCTTATAAGGCTTTGGGACAGGTTATGAATGCTACCACAGAGGCGGCTTTACATCTTTCCTATGAAGGCAATACCGCAAAGGTAATTGTATATGCAACCGGCATTTATGAGAATGCCAATATTGTATTAACTGCAAGGGGTGAATCAGTTCTGGATGTAGAGACCAGGATTTCCCCTGTGGATGTTTACAAGAATACTGTAGAAATTAATATGGACGGTTTAAAGGAAGAGGATTTACATCTTGCAGTTTATGCCGACGGAACCTGCCTGGTAGAATATCAGCCGGAGGCTCCTGAAATTCCTAAGATGCCAGAACCTGCAAAGGCTGCAAAGGCTCCTGCGGAGATTATCACCAATGAAGAACTGTATTTAACCGGTCAACATATTGAGCAGTACCGTCACGCTACCTATGCACCGGATCCTTATTATCTGGAAGGTTTAAAGAGAGATCCCGGCGATATCCGTATCAACAATGCTTATGGACAGCTGTTGATGAGAAGAGGACAGTTTGAGAAGGCGGAAACTTATTTCAGAAAAGCGTTGGAGCGTTTAATAGAGAGAAATCCTAACCCCTACAATAGTGAGACTTACTATCTGTTAGGTTTGGTGCTCCTGTATCAGGGACGTGACAAGGAAGCCTATGATGCATTCTTTAAGGCTACCTGGAGCAATGAACAGCAGGAGATGTCTTTCTACTATCTGGCAGCAATTTCTGCTAAGGAAGGCAAGTTCTCCAAGGCACTTGCTCATGTGGAAAAGGCACTGGTTAGGAATGCTCATAATATTAAGGCAAGAGGCTTAAAAGTATATTTGCTTCGGGTATTAGGAAAAACTACACAGGCAGCAGCTTGGGTGGAAGAAAACCTTGCCCTGGATCCCTTTGATTTTGTATCCTGTAATGAGAAGATTCTGTTGGAGGGTGAAAATCCAGATGCAAGAGCTGCATTAAATGACAAGATGCGTGATTTCCAGGAAAACTATCTTATGTCTGCAAGAGACTATGCGGAGTTTGGTGCTTACAAGGAAGCAATCGCTTTGTTGCAGGAATGCACTAAGGAATATCCTTTATTTGCATACTATGAGGCATATTATCGTGATAAATTAAGTAAGGATACCGATGAAGCACTTGTGAAAGCAGTTCTTGGCAAAGCTGAAAAAATGTGTCCTGATTACTGTTTCCCTAATAAGCTGGAGGATATTGCAGTACTGCGCTTTGCAGTTGAGAAGGGCTGTGTGGCAAAGGCTGGCTACTATTTAGGAAACCTGTTCTATGACAAGCAGCAGTGGGAAGAATCCCTGGCACTTTGGGAGGCTTCTGCTAAGGCAGACGATACCTTCCCTACCACCTTTAGAAACCTTTCCCTTGTTTACTACAATAAGTGCAAGGATTCTGCAAAGGCAAAAGAGGCAATGGAAAAGGCATTTGCATTGAATCCCTCTGATGTAAGAATTTTCTTAGAGTTAGACCAATTGTATAAGAAGCTGGGCTGGAGCTTTGAGGAGCGTCTGGCAAACTATGAAGCTTATAAGGAAATCATCGGCAGACGTGATGACCTATATATTGAGTACATAACATTGGTAAATATGTCCGGTGACCATGAGAAGGCTTATGAGTGTATTATGGGAAGAAAATTCCATCCTTGGGAGGGTGGCGAAGGTAAGATTACCACACAGTACACCATTGCACTTCTTGAGATGGCTAAGAAGGCACAGAAGGAAGGACGATTTGCCGATGCGGAAGAGCTGTTACGCAAGGCATTGGTATATCCTGAGAATCTGGGTGAAGGTAAGCTGGAGGGAACCAAGGATAATCACTTATATTACAATTTAGGTATGGCTTTGGCGGCTCAGGGAAAAACAGAGGAAGCAAAGGAATGCTTTGAAAAGGCAACCATTGGAACCGATGAGCCTGCAGGAGCAATGTACTATAATGACCAGCCTGCGGATATGATTCTGTATCAGGGACTTGCATACATGAAATTAGGTAAGGTAAGAGAAGCCCGAGCTCGTTTCTACAGACTTATTGACTACGGTGAGCAGCATTTGGAAGATGTAGTAAAGATTGAATACTTTGCAGTATCTCTTCCTGAATTCTTGATCTTTGATGAGGATTATACCGCAAGAAACCGTGCTCATTGCTATTATCTGATGGCATTAGGTAATATTGGTCTGGGAGATGTGGATAAGGCAGCAGGATTTATCCAAGAGGCAACGGCCATTGAGCCCTCCCATATGATGTGCAGGATATATGCGAGCAGTTTGCCAAGCAGCATTTGATTTTTGTCGCGATAACGGGCAAACAGTTTGCCAAGCGGAAAATAGGCGTGGAGCGCCAGTTTGCAAGTGTGAATAAATGTGAGAGGATGAAATCATGTATCAGTTTCAAACCTATGAAAAAAGTGAATTACTGCGCGGACATTTAAACCTTGGGGGTGTGAACCCCCAAGGGGAGCACATTGATGTAACCAATCTCTATCTGGAAAGAGGAGGAAAGCCCTTTATCGGAGTAATGGGTGAATATCACTTTTCCAGAGCAAACAGAGAGGATTGGTATACGGAGCTTTGCAAAATGAAGGCAGGTGGTATCAGTATTGTAGCTACCTATATGTTTTGGATTTATCATGAGGAGATAGAGGGAGAATTTGATTTCAGCGGAGATTTGGACATCAGAAAATTTGTAGAGGATGCCAAGAGAGCAGGGTTGGATGTGGTGCTACGAATCGGTCCTTGGGCACATGGAGAGTGCAGAAATGGGGGATTCCCGGATTGGCTGCTGCAGAAGCCTTATAAAATCCGGGGGAATTTCCCGGAATATATGGAAAAAGCCCGTATCTGGTATGAAAAGATATACCAGCAGGTAAAAGGAAAATTTTATAAGGATGGGGGAAATATCATTGCCATTCAGTTGGAAAATGAGCTGGTGGATGATGCGGAGCATCTTTTGGCATTGAAGAAGCTGGCTGTGGATATCGGGTTTATTGTGCCGATTTATACAGTAACCGGTTGGAATAGTAAATATGGCGCGAAAATACCTGTGGATGAGGTATTGCCTGTTTTTGGAGGATATGCTGATGCACCATGGTCAAAAGAGAGACACCAACTGCCCTTGTCCCATCATTATGTTTTTGATAAAAACAGAAATGACAGTGCAGTGGGCGTGGATGTTATCAAGGATACGGATAAAAGCGGTTGGCGCCTACCCTATGAGAAATACCCCTATATTACCTGTGAAATCGGACCGGGTTTGCAGCCCACCCATCACAGAAGACCCATTGTTTCCCCATGGGATGCTTATGCCATGGCAATGGTAAAGCTGGGCTGTGGCAATAATCTACAGGGTTATTATATGTACCATGGCGGTATCAATAAAATAGGAAAGCTGTCTACCTTTAATGAGAGTAAGGAAACAGGCTATCCCAATGATTACACCATTTTAAATTATGATTTTCAGGCACCTTTATCCGCCTATGGGGAAGCCAGAGATCATTATGGAATATTAAATATTATGCATTTGTTCCTCCATGATTTTGGTGAGAAGTTAGCACCTATGGAAACGGTTCTCTCTGTACAGGATGGGGATGAAAATGATTTAGAAAGTTTAAGATACTGCATGCGTACGGATGGAAACGGTGGTTTTGTATTTGTGAATCACTATCAGCGTCTGGCACAAATGAAGGATTTGAAGAACGTAGTAATTGACACAGGTTCTGTGGGAAATGTGGTATTCCCCGGCATGGACATTAGTGGTGATAAGAGCTTTTTCCTGCCTTTCCATATGGATTTGGCAGGAAGGAAATTGACTTATGCTACAGCACAGCCCTTGTGCCGTGTAGAAAACACCTATTTCTTTATGGCATTGGATGGTATAAAGCCTGAGTATCAATTTGCAGATGGCGCAAAATATGAAGGAGTTCCCAGAGCAAAGGAGAAACTTACAGTAGGAGAACTTCAGATAGTTACCTTGACCTGGGAAGAAGCAAGATATACAAGAAAACTGTCCGGGAAGCTGTATATTGGCTGTAAGTGCGATATTTATGAGACAGAAGAGGGAATCAAGGCAATACAGCCCGGTGATTATGAGTATCTGTTGTGGAATGGAGAAACCTTTGAAGTAAAAGCTGTTTCTTGCGAGTATCATCCGGCGGTGGTGGAGTTTCAGGATGTGGAAGAGCCTTTTGAACCTACCTATATAAAGGAGTTAAATCTGGGAAGTCCCCGTAAGCGTTTTTGGAAGAAGGTTACGGTTTCCAATGCCCAGGGCTTTATCGAAATTCCCTTCCTCTGTGATGTAGCCCAGATTTATGCAGATGGAGAACTGGTGGCAGATGTTTTCTATTATGGAAAGAATTGGCGTGTACCTGCTGTGCTTCTTTATGGAAAGGAATGTTACCTTGTAATGTCTGAGCTGAAGGATGATTTTTACAGGGAATTTTAGGAAGATAGTCAAGTATGATTGGAGGTTGAAGTCATACTTGGCTGTTTTTATTTGAAGAATGGTGCAGTAGTGTTTGTTTCTTCTGAAAAAATTTTAATAATACTATCATTAAAAATCAATTTAATCATTTTAGTGAAAATGATTAAATTGATTAAATTGACGATTAAGTTAAAATATGATAAGGTAACATTAAGCAGAAAATATGTTAATAATATGATGAGGTAATTGAAATGCGTGAAATTAATTATAGAGAAAGATGGAAAGAACTTCTAACACCAGAAATAGTCCCGCTACTTACCAAAATTCATGAATTTAAAGGCGAACAAGCTTTGTTTATAGAAGCGCATGCAGATGAATTAGAACACTTAATGGAGGTAGCGTGTATTCAAAGTACAGATGCTTCTAATAGAATTGAGGGTATATATACATCGGATGAACGATTAAAGTTAATTGCTTTAGATAAAACAATGCCAAAGACGAGAAATGAATTTGAGATAGCAGGATATCGAGATGTGTTAAATACAATTCATAATAGTTATGAACATATTCCGATTAAGCCATCTATAGTGTTACAGTTGCATAGAGATTTGTATAAATTTAATGCAGGCGATAAGGGAGGAAAATACAAGGCAAATGATAATGTAATACGAGAAGAAGATTCTAGTGGAAACCAAAGGATACGTTTTGTACCGATTGCAGCATGGGAAACACCTGAAATGATGAAGATGCTGTGTAATGAGTTTGATGAAATCCTAAAAAATGAGGCAGTAGACCCGCTATTGATAATTCCTATGTTTATATTGGATTTTCTGTGTATTCATCCTTTTAGTGATGGTAATGGAAGAATGAGCAGATTAATTACATTATTATTGTTATGTCGCGCTGGTTATATTGTAGGAAAGTATATAAGTATTGAAAAATTAATAGAAATTTCAAAAGATTCTTATTACGAAGCATTACAAGAAAGTTCACTAATGTGGCATGAAGAACAGAATAACTATGCGCCGTTTGTAAAATATATGTTGGGCGTCATTGTGAATGCTTATAGGGAATTTTCTGCAAGAGTGAAGCTGTTGACAACAAGTGATTTATCCAAGCCGGAGCGAGTTAGAGAAATTATTAAAGAAAATCTAGGTACTATTACAAAAGCAGAGATTATGAAGCGTTGTCCGGATATCAGTCAGATTACAATTCAAAGAGCATTAACAGAATTGGTTGCAAGTGGTAACGTTACAAAGATTGGTGGCGGAAGATATACAAAATATACTTGGAATTGGTCGAAAGGAGAGGAATAAATGATTACAGGTGAGTTGAAAAATAAAATTGACAGCATGTGGGATGTCTTTGCAGCAGGAGGTTTAGTAAATCCATTGGAAGTAATTGAACAGGTTACCTATTTAATGTTTATTCGTGACTTGGACGATGCTGATAATATTAGAGCAAAAGAAAGTGCAATGCTTGGTCTTCCTTATAGAAGTATATTTGCAGAGGAAGTAAAAGTTGGAGATAGAACAATAGAAGGTTCTCAATTAAAATGGTCTGTATTTCATGATTTTCCTGCTGCCAGGATGTATTCTGTAATGCAGGAATGGGTATTTCCGTTTATAAAAAATCTGCATGGGGATAAGAATAGTGCTTACTCCAAGTATATGGATGATGCTATCTTTAAGTTGCCAACGCCTTTACTGCTTTCTAAAGTTGTGGATGCTTTGGATGATATTTATACTTTAATGACTAAAGTAAAGGATGTGGATATTAGGGGAGATGTATACGAGTATTTACTTTCTAAGATAGCCCAATCCGGTAGAAATGGTCAATTTAGAACACCACGCCATATTATTAGGATGATGGTGGAATTAATGCAGCCCAAACCGGATGATATGATATGTGATCCGGCTTGTGGGACATCCGGATTTCTTGTAACAGCAGGGGAATATCTAAAAGAAAAGCATAAGGAAGAAATTTTCTTTGATAAACAGAAAAAAGACCATTATATGAATCATATGTTTTATGGATTTGATATGGATAGAACTATGCTACGAATTGGAGCTATGAATATGATGACTCATGGGGTAGAGAGTCCATTTATTGAGTATAGAGATAGCTTATCAGACCAAAATCAGGATAGAGACAAATATTCCTTAATTCTTGCAAATCCTCCCTTTAAGGGAAGTCTTGATGCAGATACTGTATCAGCAGATTTATTAAAGGTATGTAAGACAAAAAAGACGGAGTTACTTTTTTTGGCAGCCTTTGTGCGTATGTTGAAAGTTGGTGGAAGGTGTGCCTGTATTGTTCCTGATGGCGTATTGTTTGGTTCTTCCACTGCACATAAAGCAATACGTAAGGAATTGGTAGAAGAGAATCGACTGGAGGCAGTTATTTCAATGCCATCAGGAGTTTTTAAGCCCTATGCAGGAGTATCTACAGGAATCTTGATTTTTACCAAAACAGGACATGGAGGAACGGATAATGTTTGGTTCTATGACATGACTGCGGATGGATTCAGTCTTGATGATAAGAGAACTGCGATAGTAGAAAATGATATTAGTGATATTATTGAACGATTCCATAATTTGTATGCAGAGGCGGATAGAAAGAGAACCGATAAGTCTTTCTTTGTTCCTAAGCAAGAAATTGTTGATAATGATTATGATTTATCTATTAACAAATACAAAAAAGTGGAATATGTAGCGGTTGAATATCCGCCTACTAGTGAAATAATTGCAAATATTGAGGCTATTGAGGCAGAGATTGCGAGGGAAATGGCTGAATTGAAGAAGTTGTTGGAGAAATAGTGTGTAATTTGGAGTTAACTAAATTTAGATTTGTGGAGATGATGAGAATGACATTTGAAGACGTACTTGAAATAAAGAATGGACGAAATCAAAGAACTGTTGAAAATTCAGAAGGAAAATATCCAATTTATGGTAGTGGGGGGATAATGGGATATGCTGATGACTATATATGTGATGCACAGACTGTCATTGTGGGAAGAAAAGGAAGTATTAATAATCCTTTATTTGTAGAAGAGCCATTTTGGAATGTTGATACAGCATTTGGATTGTGTGCCAATAGAGATGTCTTATTACCTCGATATTTATATTATTTTTGCAAGAAATTTGATTTTGAAAGGCTAAATAAGGCGGTTACCATACCGAGTTTGACAAAATCAGATTTGTTGAAAATAGAAATAGATTTACCACATTTGGAAGAACAACAGATAGTGGTAGACAAACTTGTAAAAATGGAGCAGATTATAGAATTAAGAAAACAAGAATTATATTCGTTAGATAGCCTTATCAAATCCCGATTTGTAGAGCTGTTTGGTGACCTTAATGATAAAAAATGGAATGAAGAACAGCTAGGAAAGTTATGCGAGCAATTAAAGAGATATCCTACGTTTTGTAATATGGAATATCTAGAAAATGGAGTTCGTGTTATTAGGATAGGAAATATACTTTTAGACGGACACATGGATGAAATAGACGATAATTATGTATTTGTATATGATGAGGTTAATGAAGATTTTCCTGATACCGTAATTGAAATGAATGATATTGTTATGGCGGTAAGAGGTGATGGCTCTGCAGCAAAAAGAATCGGAATTGTAAGGGAAGAAAAACTTATTGGTTCTAATATTAGTCCGAATTTAATTAGAATTAAAGCTGATTCTCAAAAAGTTCTTCCGGTATATTTGTTTTATTATTTAACTAGTGAACTAGGACAGAAGAGATTAGATGCGTATGTGAATAAGACAGCAAAAAAGAATATTGCTGCCAAAGATATCGCCAAGGTACTTGTTCCAGTGCCGGATATAAGAGTACAAAATCAATTTATATCATTTGTTGAACAGACCGACAAATTGAAATTTGAGGTACAAAAATCATTAGATGAAGCACAGATATTAATGGATTCACTTATGCAAAAATATTTTGGATAAAGGCATTGTTCAAAAGTGAGGATTTATATGAAGAATGATATTACAAAGCAAATGGAAATGGTGCTGTATCGTACAGAGGATGATGCGGTAACCGTTAGTGCACTTATAAAAGATGAGTCAATTTGGCTTACTCAAAAAGCAATGGCTGAATTGTTTGGTGTAGACAAATCGGGTATTAGTCGGCATTTAAATAATATTTTTGAATCTGGTGAATTGGATGAAAAAGTGGTTGTTGCAAAAATTGCAACAACCACTCAACATGGAGCAATTGAAGGTAAAACTCAAAGTTCACCAACAAATTATTATAATTTAGATGCCATTATTTCCGTCGGATATAGAGTTAACTCCATGCAAGCAACTCAGTTTCGTATCTGGGCAACAAACGTTTTGAAAGAATATATGATAAAAGGTTTTGTCATGGACGATGAACGCTTAAAACTTGCCAAGACAACTTTCGGAAAAGATTATTTCCGTGAGTTGCTTGAAAGAGTTCGGTCTATCCGTGCGAGTGAACGTAGAATTTGGCAGCAAGTTACTGATATATTTGCGGAATGCAGTATCGACTATAGCAGAGATTCAGAGATTACATATCGATTCTATGCGATGGTACAGAATAAGTTTCATTATGCGATTACTGGAAAGACAGCTGCAGAAATTGTATATGACTTGGCAGACCATACAAAAGAAAATATGGGTTTAACAACGTGGAAAAATGCTCCGGATGGACGTATTTTAAAGTCTGATACTCCAATAGCCAAAAACTATTTAAATGAAAAGGAAATTAGACAGCTTGAGCGAGCAGTATCTGGATATTTCGATTATATTGAGGATTTGATTGAACGCGAAAACGTATTTACTATGCAAGAATTTGCAGATAGCATAAATGCGTTTTTAGAGTTTAGAAAGTATGATATATTGAAAGATAACGGACGAGTTTCGCATAAACAGGCACAGGAAAAGGCATATGCAGAGTATGAAATTTTCAACAAAACTCAGCCTATCATATCAGATTTTGACCGCGTTGTAAAAGAAATAGCCAAGAAATAAATTTTATTTAATAGCAAGAGCATATGATACGGATGGATTTTAAGATTTTGGGAATCTGATATACTCTTTTAAAAAAAGGAGTTATGTCATGGAAAACAAAATATATAAGATATTAAGTGATATGTCAGAGGAATTAAGCTATCAACAATTGGAAAAACTACAGCAGGTACTGCTTGTAAGATTAAGTGTGGAAGCTGAAAAAGAAGAAAAAGTATTAAGTAATAGTGATTATTTAGAGATGTTTGTATCTGCAAAAAAAGTGGAAGGATGTACAGAACGTACCATAGAATACTATCGTTCCACAATAGAGAAAATGTTGGTAGAAATAGAAATTCCAATACGAAGAATTACTACCGAAATTATCAGAGAATATCTTACGGAATATCAGTTGAAGAATAACTGTAGTAAGGTTACGATTGACAATGTTAGACGTAATCTTTCCAGTTTCTTTTCATGGTTGGAGGATGAGGATCATATTATAAAAAGTCCGATTAGAAGAATTCATAAGGTTAAGACCGGAACTGTAGTTAAAGAAACATTGTCAGATGAACAGATTGAGCAGCTTCGGGATGGTTGCCATTGTATTAGGGACTTGGCAATTATTGATTTGCTGTATTCAACAGGAATGCGTGTAGGAGAATTGTGTAATCTTGATATTGAAGATATAAATTTCAATGAACGTGAATGTATTGTTTATGGAAAAGGAAATAAGGAACGAAGAGTATATTTTGATGCGAAAGCAAAGCTGCATTTAAAGAGATATTTGGAACAACGAGAGGATACAAATTCAGCGTTGTTTGTTTCTTTAGATGCTCCGTCGGATAGGTTAAGTATACATGCAATAGAGCATAGGTTGCGAACGCTTGGTAAAGAATTGAATATCAATAAGGTTCATCCACACAAGTTTCGCAGAAGTATGGCAACAAAAGCGATTGATAAGGGAATGCCAATAGAACAGGTACAGAAATTATTAGGACACCAACAGATTGATACGACAATGCATTATGCTATGGTTAATCAGGTAAATGTAAAAATGTCGCATAGGAAGTATATGGCGTAGGAGGGGAATATGTTACAAGACCCGGAACATATAATGGGGTATCTAAAAAGAATAAAAAATAGGCTGCCCCCTAGGGGCTAAGGATTATTGATATCAATTTACTCCCATTTGAGAACCTAACCATATCCATCAAGAGTTAGCTTATTTATAGTATGACATATACAATTTTGCGTCAATATTTATGTGAAAAATATTTGTTTTCACAAATTTAGATTTGTGGAGATGATGAGATGGCAAAATTACTGTCGATTACAGGGAAAGCTTTGTCCGGTGAATGGGGTTCTGATGATGAGACGGGCGAAGGTATTCCAGTATTGAGAACAACGAATTTTACTAATGAAGGTGTTGTAAATTATAATGAGGTTGTTACAAGAATAATTTCAAAAAAGAATATAAATGAAAAGTATCTGCGAAAAGGTGATATTATTATTGAAAAGTCTGGTGGTAGTGATAAGCAGCCAGTTGGTAGAGTGATATATTTCGAGGGTAAGGAGAAAACTTATCTTTTTAACAATTTTACGGGATTGCTAAGAGTTAAGGATGTTTATAAGTGGAACCCAGAGTATGTTTTTTATTCAATGTATGCAAATTACTTAAGGGGTGGAACGCGTCAGTTTGAAAACAGAACAACAGGGTTACATAATCTCCAAATAGATGCATATATCAGTAGTCTTGATATTAGAGAAAGCCCAATTGATAGACAAAATGAAATTGAACAAAATCGCTGCGCGATGGCCTGCCAAGGCTGTGGCGCAGTTCTTCTACTTTTTCTAAAATAGGCAGTGACAGGATTGTCCCAAGATAGTATTGTTAAAGCACGACCTAAAAACAAACTTCAAACACGGGCT
>JAGAMG010000007.1 GCA_017624835.1 Lachnospiraceae bacterium | reverse complement strand
CCCTCAAGATGAGATATCCCATCGAAAGATTAAGACCCCTTGAAGACGACGAGGTAGATAGGAATGAGGTGTAAGCACAGTAATGTGTTCAGCTGACATTTACTAATCGGTCGAGGGCTTAACCTAAGGTTGGTAAGGAAAAAAGAAAAAGATGTTTTGAAAGATTAAAGGTTTAATGTTCGGTTTTGAGGGTACAAGTTTAAAGAGTAGGTTTTCTACTCTTTTTTTATGCTGTTTTTTACTTCTAAATTTCTTAGAAAAAAAGTTACAAATTTTTCAGATTATAGTTTCATTTTCTGTCAAATATGTTATAATAGATTCATATTAAGAGAAATATTCAAATGATGATGTAAATCATAATTCAGCGAGGTGGAAATATGGATACAAAAATTTTACTTGAAAATGGAACAAATGAATTAGAAATCCTTGAATTCACATTAGCCGGTAACTCATATGGTATTAATGTTGCTAAGATTAGAGAGATTATTACATACCAAAACGTCACACCGGTTCCTAACTCACATCCCAGTATTGAAGGTATATTTATGCCTCGTGATGTTATGATAACTGCTATAGATTTAAAGAATTGCCTTGGTAGAGGTGAAGCAGAGCCTAAAGGATTATTCATTGTTACAAACTTTAACAAATTGGATATCGCATTCCATGTTGAGGCGGTACTTGGAATTCACAGAGTATCTTGGAGAGATATTATTAAGCCGGATGCTACTATTTCTACAACTGACGAAAGTGTTTCAACCGGTATTATTAAGAAGAACGATAAATTAATTATTATTCTTGATTTTGAGAAGATAGTAGCAGATATTAATCCTGAGACTGGCTTGAAGGTATCTGAGTTAAATGAATTAGGTCCCAGAACAAGGAGTTCCGTTCCTATTTTGATTGCAGAGGATTCACCTCTGTTGAATAAGTTGATTGTTGATTCCTTAAAAAAGGCTGGTTATGACAATCTGATTCATACAGAAAATGGTCAGAAGGCATATGATGTAATTAATCAGTGTAAAAATGATGGAACATTGGATGAACATGTTCGTTGTATCATTACAGATATCGAAATGCCTGAGATGGATGGACATAGATTGACCAAGCTGGTTAAAACTGATGATGCTACTTCCCATATTCCTGTAGTTATCTTCTCATCCTTAGTAAATGATGAAATGAGAAAGAAGGGTGAAGCTTTAGGTGCTGATGCGCAGTTATCTAAGCCTGAAATTGGAAATCTTGTAAGAATTGTTGATAATTTGGTAAAGGAAAGACATTTGGATAAATAAGAATAGAAAGAGAAGTCGAGGATTTTCCTCGGCTTTTCTTTTTTAGAGAAGTTTTTATAAAGACATAAATTTGAATTATTGTAATTTTTTGAAAATTTTTTGTGATAAATAGTAGATAAATTTGTAATTATGAAATAATTGTGTTAATATTTAACTTGAAGAACTTTTGGCTGAAAGGATAAGTTAATGCTAACGGACATAATCGAATCAATTGAACAGGCAGAGATGGTTCTTGTAGGTTTGGGAGAAGAATTTAATGATATTTCTGCTATAAAAGAAAAAACAGATTATTTGGAAGGAAGAAGGCGTATTGAGGAACAGGGAAAGCTTTGGATTTTACCGGCATATGAAGAGTATTGCAGAAGCTTAGTACCTGAGCGTCGGAATATAGTGGAGGAAGCACTTGGTAAACTAGCTGAGATCCTACAAAATAAGAATTATTTTGTGGTGTCCACCTCTGTTAATCCTATAATTCAAAATATTCCATGGAAGGATGGAAGAATTGTGATGCCCTGTGGAGGAATCTACAAAAAGCAATGTCCCGATGGATGCAGTGAGGCATTGCAGGATATTTCCGAAGAAGAAAAAGAACAGATATCAGATGTGGATTCTTTTATAAAATTAGGAAATTGTCCAAGCTGTGGCAAGCCACTTATTTTTAATAATATATATGCCGAAAAATATGATGAAAATGGTTATTTATCACAGTGGCAGTTATATACAAAGTGGCTACAGGGAACCTTAAATCGCAGGATTTTGATATTGGAATTGGGGGTCGGAATGAAATTTCCTTCTGTAATAAGATGGCCTTTTGAAAAAATAGCTTTTTTTAATAATAAGGCTTCTTTCTACAGGGTAAATGAAACTTTATATCAAATGTCGGAGGAATTAAAGGATAAGGGTATTTCAATAGCGAAGAATTCCATTGATTGGCTTCGTGGTGTGTGATAAACTATATTTATTGAAAGTTCAAATGAGAAAGCGGAGGAAATAGTATGTCTTCACAGGAAGAATATTTAGATAAACTGTTAAATGATTTGACGGATGATTTGACTAAGAAAGCGGATATGGAAGATGGAGAGTTAGGGCAGGTTTTTTCTGATGATTTGGGAATGCTTGATGATTTGAATATTCCTGATGAAATAAGTATACCTGAGATAAATATTCCGGATGAGATAGATATTCCGGAGGAGATAAGTATCCCGGATGAGATAGATGTCCCGGAGGAGATAAGTATCCCGGATGAGATAGATGTCCCGGAGGAGATAAGTATCCCGGATGAGATAGATATTCCGGAGGAGATAAGTATCCCGGATGAGATAGATATTCCGGAGGAGATAAATATCCCAGACGAAATGAATATTCTTGATGAGCCAAGTATTCCCGAGGAAGTAAATGTTCCTGAAGAGAATGTAATCTCAGAAGCGGATGATTTAATGAGTATATTAGAAAGCAGCGGTGATGATGAATTATTAGAAATTCAGGATTTACTGCAAAAATCTGATAATAATGAAGTGATTGAAGAGGATATTTTATCAGCATTGGATGAAGTTTTCGAAAATACATCTGAGAAAGAGCAGGGAGCAAATACTGCAGAAGAGAAAAAGAAGCAGAAGGCAGCTTTGAAGGAAGCAAAAAAGGCGGAGAGATTGGCAGCCAAGGAAGCCAAAAAGGCTGAAAAGCTTGCGGCTAAGGAAGCAAAAAAAGCGGAAAAAGAAGCTAAGAAGGCAGAAAAATTAGCTAAAAAGGCTGCTAAGAAAACGGATGCATCTGAAGCGGAAGACACTCAAGGTGCTGCGTCTGCCGGGACAGAGGAGAGTATTGAGGATATTCTTGCCGATATTCCCATCATTGAAGAGATTCCTTCAGAAGATGCATCGGCTGAGGATGATATTTTTGCAGGAATGGCGTCCTTGGATGAATTGTTTGGAGATAGTGCAGGAGCATTGGAGCCTACGGACATAGCCGATTTAGCAGATTTAACAGATGCTGCCGGAGAAGATTCTCTTGCACAGATAATGGATGCGGAGAAGAAGGCGAAAAAGAAAGGATTCTTTGCCAGAATTATTCAGTTTTTCATGGAAGAGGATGAAGAAGAGGAAAATGAAAATATTCCTATTTCTGAAGAAAATAAAGAAATATTGAATGAGATGGATAAGGAAGGTAAGAAGAAGAGAAAGGCGAAAAAGCCTAAAAAAGGACAAAAACCTGAAAAACCGGAGAACGAAGGTGAAGAGGGCGAGGAGCAGGAAGAAAAAGAAAAGAAGCCCAAGAAGGAAAAGAAGCCTAAGAAAGAGAAAGCACCTAAGGTTGTTGAGGATACACCTCCCGGAAAGAGATTATCTCCTAAGCGAGTTATGATGATTATGGCAATCTGTCTGTCAATTGGTGCAATTATTATTGTATGTACTACATTTGTCAGTGATTATACTGTAAAGCAGGCCGGACAGAAGGCATATTATGAAGGGGATTACCAGACCTGTTATCAGAATCTTTATGGAAAGCACCTAAATGAAAGTGAGCAGGTAATGTACAGCAAATCCGAAAGTATTTTACGAATCCGTATGTGGATACGTGAATATGAGCTGTTGGTAGCGGAAGGTGCAGAACTGGAGGCTTTGGACAGTTTGATTCAATCTGTATATGATTATCCTGATTTATATGCATATGCAGCAGAATGGAATGCAGCAGAAGCAATAACGGTAGAGTACAATCGGATATTATCCATACTTTCTGAAAGGTATCAGTTAACAGAAGCGCAGGCAATGGAAATTGCCAATACTGTGCGGGATGAAGAATATACTAGAATGGTTATGGATATTGTAGCAGGAAAGCCATTTGGTTCATGGAAGGATGAAGGGGCTGTATCTGTGGTAGAGCCTGAAGTGCAGGTGTTACCCGATGAATTACCGGAGGAGACTGAATTAAATAATACTCAGTTTGTGGATAATAAATCATCATAAATGGAGACTGAAACATGATTGCAATTATTGATTATGATGCAGGAAATATAAAAAGTGTAGAAAAAGCACTTCTTTCTCTGGGAGAAGAAGTGGTAATTACAAGGGATGCCGAAAAGATTTTGTCAGCAGATGGTGTTATTTTACCCGGTGTAGGTGCCTTTGGGGATGCAATGGAGAAATTACATTCCTACGGATTGATTGAGATTATCAAAAAATGTGTGAACAATGGAACCCCTTTTTTGGGAATCTGCCTTGGTTTACAGCTTCTATTTGAAAGCAGTGAGGAATCACCGGGAGTAGAGGGCTTACATATTTTAGATGGAAGGATTTTGAGAATCCCGGATGCACCGGGACTTAAGATTCCCCATATTGGCTGGAATGATTTGAGTTTTCCCAATGTCGGAAAGCTATTTCAGGGATTGCCGGAAAATTCCTATGTATATTTTGTTCATTCCTATTATTTGCAGGCTGCCGATGAAAAGATTGTAACAGCAACCACAGAATATGGTACTCATATTCATGCTTCTGTGGAAAAGGGAAATGTATATGCCTGTCAGTTCCATCCGGAAAAGAGTTCCGATGTGGGCTTACAGATTTTAAAGAATTTTATAGCGATTACAAAAAAGGATGTCTAGGAGGGTAGAAAAATGCATACAAAAAGAGTAATTCCCTGTCTGGATATTAAAGATGGTAGAGTAGTAAAGGGTGTTAATTTTGTAAACCTCAGAGATGCCGGAGCACCGGTGGAGGTTGCTTCTGCTTATGATAAGGCAGGTGCGGATGAAGTGGTATTCCTGGATATTACTGCATCGGCAGATAATCGCGCCACACAATTGGAGTGGGTACGGGATGTTGCAAGTACCTTGTTTATTCCTTTTACAGTGGGTGGTGGTGTTCGTACTGTGGATGATTTTAAAGCAATTTTGCGCGAGGGTGCTGATAAAATTGCCATTAATTCAGCGGCGATTATGAATCCACAGTTAATCAGTGATGCTGCGGATAAGTTTGGAAGCCAATGTGTGGTAGTTGCCATTGATGCGAAAAGAAGAGAAGATGGCAGCGGTTGGAATATTTATAAAAACGGCGGACGTATTGATATGGGTATGGATGCCATTGAATGGGCTGTTAAGGCTGAAAAGATGGGAGCAGGAGAGATTCTGTTGACCAGTATGGATTGCGACGGCGCTAAGGAGGGCTATGATATTGCTTTGACCAAGGCGGTGGCAGAAAGTGTAAGTATTCCGGTTATTGCGTCCGGTGGAGCCGGCAAGCTGGAGCATTTTTATGATGCTTTGGTAGATGCAAAGGCGGAGGCTGTTTTGGCAGCATCCTTGTTCCATTACAAGGAATTGGAGATTCGTGAGGTAAAGGAATACCTTCGCAGCAAGGGTGTCAGTGTACGTCTGTAATTTGATAGAATCTATAGTTGTTCAGATATTCCTTTGAAATAGGAAGGATAGAATACGAGGGAAGAATACCATGAGTATGATTGCAAATGACTGGCTGGAGGAGCTTGGTGCGGAGTTCAAAAAGCCGTATTATAAAAATTTATATGAGTTTGTAAAGCAGGAATATAATTCCACTCAGGTTTTTCCGCCATCGGAGGAAATTTTTACAGCTTTTCATTTAACACCTTTAAGCGAGGTAAAAGTAGTTATTATTGGGCAGGATCCCTATCACAATGTAGGACAGGCTCACGGGCTTTGTTTTTCAGTAAAACCGGATGTTGATATTCCCCCTTCCTTAGTGAATATTTATCAGGAATTGCAGGATGATTTGGGGTGTACAATTCCCAATAATGGTTATCTGATAAAGTGGGCAAAGCAGGGAGTGCTTATGCTAAACACGGTGTTGACGGTTCGGGCTCATATGGCAAATTCCCATAGGGGAAAGGGCTGGGAGGAATTTACCGATGCAGCAATCCGAGCTTTGAATAAGCAGGACAGACCCATTGTATTTATTCTCTGGGGACGTCCGGCGCAAATGAAGAAAAGTATGCTGAATAATCCGAATCATTTGATATTGGAAGCACCTCATCCCAGTCCCTTATCGGCTTACAGGGGATTCTTTGGGAGCAAGCCATTTAGTAAGACCAATCAGTTTTTGCAAAGCAAGGGAATTGCACCCATTGATTGGCAGATTGAGAATGTGTAATGTGTAAAAAATTGATTACATTGTTTTTGGAATTATAATGAAGTCACTTGGTAGGATGCTGGGTGACTTTCATTTTTGTATTGACATTCTGTAACAATATCTGTATAGTGTTCCTATAAAGTACTACTAAAAGAGGTGCAAAATGGAAGAGTCCAGTATCATAGAGAAGCTTCTACTGTTTGGTTTAGGGCGTCAGGAAGCTGTTATTTATGTTTGTCTTTTGAAGAATGGAGAGCTTACGGGCTATGAGGTTGCCAAGCTGACCGGGATTTCAAGGTCAAATGTGTATAATGCTTTAGCGTCTTTGGTGGAACGGGGAGCAGCATATGTTTGTGAAGGCAGTGCCAATAAATATGTGGCTGTCAGCATAGAAGAGTTTTGTGATAATCGCATTCGTTATTTGCAGGAACAGGAGCAGTTTTTGTTATTGCATGCACCCAAGCGGCAATTGCCCACAGAAGGGTATATTACCATTGAGGGATATGAGCATATTATGGACAAAATTCATCACATGATTTTGGGAGCTGAGCAGCGGATTTATTTTACCGGAAATGAGGCTTTTTTGGCAAAATGGGAGTTGGAGATTAAGGAAGTGCTTGCTAAGGAGGTAAAGGTGGTATTGCTTTCTGAAAAGCTGCCTGAGAATTTGTCAAAGGAAAAGATAATCTATTATAAGAGACTGCCGGGAACAGAAGCATGGGATCCCGGACAGGAACAGATTCGTCTGATTATCGATTCGGCGTATGTGCTTACCGGAGATATAATGGGGACAAGCGCTGATACTTGTTTGTACAGTGCTCAGAAAAATTTTGTGAATGTATTTAAAGAAGCAATGAGCAATGAAATTAAGTTAATTGAAATACATAACACGAAGTAATCAATAATCAAAAACGTAATTGTAAATTAAATGATAAAAGAAATACAGACTAAGAGATAGAGGAGAAGATAATGGAAAAGAAAGCATTTGTAACAAAAGAAATGATTGAAGAGATTGTAAAAACATATCCTACCCCTTTTCATATTTATGATGAAAAAGGGATTCGTGCCAATGCGAAGGCGCTTAAGGAAGCATTTGCATGGAATAAGGGGTATAAGGAATTTTTTGCTGTGAAGGCAACTCCCAATCCCTTTCTGATTGATATTTTGAGAGAGTATGGCTGTGGCTGTGATTGTTCTTCCCTGACGGAGTTAATGTTAAGTGAGGCAATGGGTGTAAAAGGAGAGGATATTATGTTTTCCTCCAATGATACCCCTGCTCATGAATTTGAATATGCTGCAAAAATTGGTGCTACTATCAATTTGGATGATTTTACTCATATTGATTTTTTGGAAAAGACCATTGGAAAGCTTCCCAAGACCTTAAGCTGTCGATATAATCCCGGCGGATATTTTTCTATCAGTAATAATATTATGGATAATCCGGGAGATGCCAAGTACGGTTTTACTACAGAGCAGCTTTTTGAAGGCTTTAAGGTAATGAAGGAAAAGGGTGTGGAAAATTTTGGTATTCATGCTTTCCTGGCAAGTAATACTGTAACAAACGAGTATTATCCTACTTTAGCGAAAACTCTGTTTGAGGTAGCTGTAAAGCTGAAAGAGGAAACCGGAGCACATATTACCTTTATCAACCTTTCCGGTGGTATTGGTATTCCTTATCGTCCTGACCAGGAGCCCAATGATATTAAGGCAATCGGTGAGGGAGTAAGAAAGGCATTTGAAGAAATTCTAGTTCCGGCAGGAATGGGAGATGTGGCAATTTATACGGAGCTTGGTAGATTTATGATGGCTCCTTACGGACATCTGGTAACCAAAGTACTTCATGAGAAGCACACCCATAAGGAATATATCGGTGTGGATGCCTGTGCAGTAAATCTGATGCGTCCTGCCATGTATGGTGCTTACCATCATATTACGGTTCTTGGTAAGGAAGATGCCCCTTGTGACTATAAGTATGATGTAACAGGCTCCTTATGTGAGAATAACGATAAGTTTGCGGTTGACAGAATGCTTCCCCAGATTGAAATTGGGGATTATATTGCCATTCATGATACCGGTGCACATGGTTTTGCCATGGGGTATAACTATAATGGTAAGTTAAAATCCGCAGAGCTTCTGTTGCAGGAGGACGGTAGCGTGAAGCTGATTCGCCGTGCAGAAACTCCTAAGGATTATTTTGCAACCTTTGATTGCTTTGATATTTTTGATAAGATGAATTTTGAAGCATAGAATGGTGGAAACGAGGAAAACATGAGATATCCTAAGAATTTACAAGCAAATGGTACAATCGGCTTTGTGGCACCCTCCTTTGGGTGCGGGATTGAGCCTTATAGAAGTGGATTTGAGAATGCCCAGAAGAAGTTTAAGGAATTGGGGTATCAATTGCAGTTAGGACCCAATTGCTATGAGGGCAGTGGGATTGGCATCAGTAACACTCCCGAAAAATGCGCAAGAGAGCTGATGGAATACTATTGCAGCCCGGAAAATGATTGTCTCATATCCTGTGGTGGGGGAGAATTGATGTGTGAGATTCTGCCTTATATGGATTTTGAGAAGATTAAAAGTGCAGAGCCTAAGTGGTATATGGGCTACTCTGACAATACCAATATGACCTATTTGCTGGCAACCTTGTGTGATACGGCAGCGGTGTACGGTCCCTGTGCAGCTGCCTTTGGTATGGAACCCTGGCATCCTGCCATTCAGGATGCATTAGGAGTACTGACCGGAGAAGTCAATAAACTTTCTGGCTATGATAAATGGGAAAAGGAATCCTTGAAAAATGAGGAAAATCCCCTTGTACCCTATAATGTGACAGAGACCAGAGTTATCAGAAGCTTTGTGGGCAGGGAGGAAATGAAAAAGCAGTCAATGCAGTTTCAAGGAAGACTTCTTGGCGGTTGTATGGATTGTCTGGTAAATTTATTGGGAACCCGTTTTGATAAAACAAAGGAATTTATAGAAAAGTATAAGGATGATGGAATTATCTGGTTTTTGGAGGCCTGTGATTTAAATGTCTTTTCTATTAGAAGAGCCATGTGGCAGATGGAAGAGGCTGGCTGGTTTGAACATGTGAAAGGTTTTCTGATTGGTCGTCCCCTATGCTTTGGACAGGAGATGATGGGACTGGATGCATATCAGGCTGTGCTGGAGGTGGCAGGACGTAAAAATGTTCCTGTGATTATGGATGTGGATTTGGGACATTTGCCTCCCATGATGCCCCTTGTGGTAGGAAGTATTGGAGCAGTAGAGGTCTGTGCTAATGATATTTCCATAGATATGAAATACTGTTAGAGCGCGGAAAAATCAAAAAATTAAAAATTGTGCAAATTTTTTGTGAAATTCACTTGCCAAGTGGAGTGTTCTGTGATAAAATACATTTTGTTGTGAGGAATACTTCACAAATGCCGGCGTGTCGGAATGGCAGACGAGGCAGACTCAAAATCTGTTGTGGGCAACCACGTGCGGGTTCAAGTCCCGCTGCCGGCATTAGGAAACACCGAATTTATCGGTGTTTTTTCGTATATTTATCTTTTGTAACACGAAGGAGAGGGTGAAATGGGCAAACGAGTTATGATTGTGGATGACGCTGCGTTTATGAGGATGCAGATTAAAAAAATGTTTACGGAATGTGGAGCTGAGATAGTTGCAGAAGCAGGAAGTGGAGAAGAATGCTTAGCGCAATATGAAATATATAAGCCTGATTTGGTAACTATGGATATTACTATGCCCGATATGGATGGCATCACAGCATTGAAATTATTAAAAGAAAAGTTTCCGAATGCTAAGGTGGTAATGTGTACCGCTATGAGTCAGCCTGAAAAATTTATTGAGTCCATTCAGGCAGGAGCTTTTGATTTTATCGTAAAGCCTTTTAAAAAGGACAAGATAATTTCTGTTTTGAATCAAGTATAGTAAATTGAATTAAAAAAGTAGTGCATCAATTTGAATGATTGACGCACTACTTTTTTTGACAGCATTTAGCTATATAAACCTATGTAAAAGGAGAATTACGCTAGCCTTTTTGGCAAAGATGTTGTATAGTAAATATGTATGCTTATATAAATTTATAAAATGTTGCAGTTAAGGTGACAATATGGATTGTAAAGAATTTGAAAAATGGATACCTGTTTTTTTATCGAGGAAAATGGACTTTCTTACCATGGAGAAATTTGCAAAGCATATGGAGGAATGTCCGGGCTGTAGTGAAGAATTGGAAATTCAGTTTCTGGTAGCAGAAGGTATGCTTCGTTTGGAGGAAGGTGATGCCTTTGATTTACGAGGGGAATTGGAGAATCAATTGGGAGAAGCCAAACGCAAGGTGAAATTTCACAGGGCTTTTTTGCGGTTGGGAGTAATGCTGGAAATTCTTGCAGTATTGGTAATTTTGGCAGCACTAGTATGGATCCTTATATAAGCGTAAAGCGGGAAGAAAAGCAAAAAGGAAGCGGGATAAATGAGTCAGAAGCTTGTATTGATAGATGGTCATAGTATTTTAAACAGAGCATTTTATGGTGTGCCGGATTTAAGTAATGCGGAAGGGCTGCATACCAATGCCATTTATGGTTTTTTGAATATTTTATTTAAAATTTTGGAGGAGGAGAAGCCGGATTTTTTGGCGGTTGCATTTGATGTACATGCTCCTACCTTTCGTCATAAGATGTATGATGCCTATAAGGGAACCAGAAAGCCCATGCCTGAGGAGTTAAGGGAACAGGTACCGGTGATGAAAGAGGTTCTGAAGGCCATGCAGGTGGTAATTATGGAACAGGCAGGTCTGGAGGCGGATGATATTCTGGGAACCCTTGCAAAGCAGGCGCAAAAAGAAGGGTTAGAGGTGTCTCTGGTGTCCGGTGACCGTGATTTATTACAGATTGCTACAGAGCATATTAAAATCAGGATTCCCAAGACTAAAATGGGCAGAACGGAGATTGAGGATTATTATGCGGAGGATGTGTTAAAGGCTTATGAGGTAACGCCTCTTCAGTTTATTGAGTTAAAAGCCTTAATGGGAGATACGGCAGATAATATTCCCGGTGTGCCCAAGGTGGGAGAAAAGACTGCCAAAGCGTTGATGGTGGAATATGGTTCCTTGGAGAATATCTATGCCCATGTGGAAGAGATTTCCAAGAAAAGTATCAGAGAGTCCTTAAAAGAAAATAAAGAACTTGCAGATTTAAGTAAGGCTTTGGCAACCATAAAGACGGATTGTGATATTGCATTGGATTATGAAGCTGCAAGGGCGGAGGGCTATTTTAACCCGGATGCTTATGCCATCTTTAAGCGTTTGGAATTTAAGAATTACTTAAGTCGCTTTGACAAAGAAGAAATGGCAGAAAAAAATACTGTGGCAGAGACCTTTCAAATTGTGGAGGGGCTGGATGCTTTTCTGAAAATTGTGGAAAAAGCGAAAAAGCTTCCACAAGTGGGAATGCTTTTAATGCAGGAAGCGGATGCTCTTTACGGTGTGGCATTATCCTTGTCAAAAGAGGAAAATATATTTTTTATTCCTGCCCGTAATAGGGCTGGGGCAGAGGATGGACAGCTGTCCTTGTTTGACGAACCGGCGAAAAATGAAGGAGAGGAGCAATGTGTCAGGGATGCCTTAATAGGTTTATCCGAAAAAACACAGATAGTGACCTTTGATATTAAGCGCCAGTACACCTGGCTGGCACAGGATAACACGGAACGTTATTTTGATATTTTAATTGCTGCCTATCTTTTAAATCCTTTAAAGAATGATTATGATTTGGAAACCATTGCTTCCGAGCATTTAGGAATGCTGATTCCCGGTAAGGTGGAAGTGTTTGGAAAGGAAAAGCAGATAACTGTTTTGGAAAAAGCACCGGAAAAATGCAGGGATTATTATTGCTATGGTGCTTATGTTGCGGCGCAGGCAGCGGAGGTTTTAGCGGAGAAATTAAAAGAAGCGGATATGTATCAGCTGATGGTGGAGATGGAGATGCCTCTTTCTCTGGTACTTTACGATATGGAGAAGGAAGGTGTTTGGGTTCGCAGAGAAGAACTTAAGGCATATGGAGATGCCCTGATTTCCAGAATACAGGAATTGGAAGCATCCATACACAAGCAGGCGGGTGTAGAATTCAATATTAATTCGCCCAAGCAGCTTGGAGAGGTTTTGTTTGAGAACATGCAGCTTCCCGGCGGCAAGAAGACCAAGACAGGATATTCCACGGCAGCAGATGTATTGGAAAAGCTGGCACCGGAGTATCCCATTGTAAATGATATTTTAGAATACAGAGGACTTACCAAATTAAAATCCACCTATGCGGATGGTCTGGCAGCATTTATTGGCGAGGACGGAAGGATTCATACCAATTTCAATCAGACCATTACCGCTACAGGTCGTATCAGCTCCACGGAACCCAATTTACAGAATATTCCCATGAGAATGGAATTGGGCAGACGCATTCGTAAGGTTTTTGTTCCTAAGGAAGGCTATGTCTTTATGGATGCGGATTATTCTCAGATTGAATTACGAGTATTGGCTCATATGTCCGGGGATGAACAGCTGATAGAAGCGTACCGCATGGATCAGGATATTCACAGGATTACGGCGGCAAAGGTGTTCCATACTCCCTTTGAGGAGGTAACGGATTTGCAGCGCAGAAATGCCAAGGCAGTAAATTTTGGTATTGTTTATGGAATCAGTTCTTTTGGGCTTAGTCAGGATTTGAGTATCAGCAGAAAGGAAGCGGCGGAATACATTGAACAGTATTTTGCCACCTATCCTAAGGTAAAGGAATTTTTGGATAGATTAGTGTCGGATGGAAAGGAACAGGGATATATTACAACTATGTATAAGCGTCGTCGTCCCATCCCGGAATTATCCTCATCCAATTTTATGCAGCGTTCCTTTGGCGAGCGTGTGGCGATGAATTCCCCCATTCAGGGAACCGCAGCGGATATTATTAAGATTGCCATGATTAAGGTGTGGAAGGCACTTAGGGATGCTAATCTGCAATCTAAACTGATTTTACAGGTGCATGATGAATTGCTGATTGAGACCTTGAAAGAGGAAGAGGAACAGGTAAGGCAGATTCTTTCCGAAAATATGAAGGAGGCAGCAGCCTTGGCAGTAACTCTTGAGGTAGATTTGCATGTGGGAGAAAATTGGTATGAGGCAAAATAAGAGTCAGGACGGTAGCCAACCCTTTACCGGTAATGTAAATGTACCACCCTTAAAGTTCATCGGAATAACGGGCGGCGTTGGAGCAGGCAAGTCCGAGATTTTACAATATATCAAAAAGCATTATAAATGTGAGATTTATCTGGCAGACGAGGTGGCTCATAAGGTAAAGGAGCCGGGAACGGAATGCTTTCAGCGGTTAGTGGAATTGTTGGGACAAGATGTGCTTGATGCAGGGGGGCAGATAAATAAAGCTGCAATGGCAGATAAAATATTTGCAAATCAGGAAATTTTGCAACAGGTCAATGAAATTGTGCATCCTGCGGTTAAGGAATTTATAATGGACAAATATAAGACCGCAGTAGAAAAGCAGGAAATAGAACTATTTTTTGTGGAAGCTGCACTTTTGATAGAAGCAGGCTATAAGGAGCTTGTGGATGAGTTGTGGTATATATATGCAAAACGGGACGTGCGGGAAGCGCGTCTTCGAAACAGCCGTGGTTACAGTGAGGAGAGGATTGCCAATATTATGAGCAAGCAGCTTTCGGAAGAGGTCTTTAGAAGAGAGTGTGATTTTGTGATTGATAATAGCGAATCCTTGACAGACAGCTATCGGCAAATAGATAAGAAACTGGAGGCTTTTACATGGCAGGAGTAAGAGAAAATCAGGGACAAATTGTATTTGGTCTGGATATCGGAACCAGAAGTATTGTAGGAACAGCGGGCTATATGAGCGGAGGAAGCTTTCATGTACTGGCACAGTATGCCAAGGAGCATGAAACCAGAGCCATGCTGGATGGTCAGATACACGATATCGGTAAGGTAGGAGAAACTATTTTACAGGTAAAAAAGAAGTTAGAGGAGGATTTAAATCGGAATCTTACGGAAGTGTGTATTGCGGCAGCAGGTCGTGTCCTTCGTACGGTTACTACCTATGCAGAATGTACTTTTGAAAGTGAGAGGGAGATTACGGAAGAGGATGTATTGTCTCTTTCCACCATGGGCGTAGAAAAAGCCTATGAAGAATTTATGAAGAGTAATACAGAAACCGACATGAAATTTTATTGTGTAGGTTATACTCCCATGCGCTATTATATGAACGGTTATCAGATTGGTAATCTGGAGGGGCATAAGGCAAAAAAGATAGGAATTGACTTGATTGCAACCTTCCTGCCGGATGATGTAGTGGACGGCTTGTATAAAGCGGTGGAGCTTGCGGGACTTCATGTGGCAAATCTGACCCTGGAGCCTATTGCGGCAATTCAGGTGGCAATTCCTGAAAAATTCCGTATGCTGAATATGGCATTGGTGGATGTGGGAGCAGGAACCAGTGATATCTCTATTACCAAGGATGGTACCATTACAGCCTATGGAATGATTCCTGTAGCCGGTGACAGTCTCACGGATATTATTGTACAGCATTGTCTGGTGGAATTTGAGACTGCAGAGTATATCAAACGAAGCTGTATGGAACAGGATATGATAGAATATCAGGATATTATCGGGTTGCCCCAGACCATCAATAAGAAGGATGTGTTGGCGTTATTGGAGCCTTCGGTGGATAAAATGACTCAGATGGTTGCGGATACGATCATGGAACTAAACGGAGATAAGTCTGTCAGCGCAGTGTTTGTAGTAGGTGGCGGTGGAATGATTCCCGGTTATACCGAGAAGCTTGCAGAAAAGCTTGGTATTGTGAAGGAGCGTGTGGCAATCCGTGGTAAAGAGGTAATGCAGGCAATAGAATTTGAAATGGATAAACCCAGAAAGGATTCTATGATGGTAACCCCCATCGGTATCTGCTTAAGCTATTACGAGCAATCCAATAACTTTATTTTTGTGGAATTTAATAATGAGCGTATTAAGCTTTATGATAATGGAAAATTGTCCGTAACGGATGCAGCCATGCAGTTGCAATTCCCCAACGAGGATTTATTCCCGAAACGGGGTGAGGCTCTTGTATTTGAGGTAAACGGTAAGAGCCGTATGGTAAGAGGTATGCAGGGAGAAGCAGCGGTAATTATGGTAAACGGAGACCCCGGGGACATGTATACGCAGGTACATAGTGGAGACCGAATTACGGTAGTACCTTCTACCATGGGAGAGGCAGCCACCATGGAGCTTGGAAAGCTTCCCGAATTGGGCGAGCAGCTTCATATTTATGTAAACGGAAAGAAGCTGGATATGCCTAAGACTGCTGAGGTAAACGGAAAAAGAGAAAACGAATATTATCAAATTCAGACAGGTGATGTGATTCGTGTATTTAACTCCTATACCGTGCAGGAAATTGCTGAATTTTTGGATATGCCTTTGGGAGGAGATATTCGTGTAAATGATACTTCTGCACAGCCGGATACAAAGGTTTATGAGAATTTTACAGTAAGCTGGAATCCGGAGATATCACTATCCTATGTTGCCAGTGCAAAAGAGGAGGACTATGAAGAGGAGATGCAGGTAGAGCCTGTGGCAGTAAGAGCCATTAATCAGGTGGATGTGAATCCGGTAGCGGTACAAGAAACTGTTCAGGCGACTTCTGACACCAAGGATGAGGAGGCAGCAGAAGAAATTCCCCAGCCTAAGATTAGCTTACCGCGCCCTATGTCCGTGCTGGTTAACAGAATGCCCATTACCATGAATGGTAAGGCGGAATATGTTTTTGTGGATGTATTTGATTATATTGATTTTGATTTAAAGGCATCTGCAGGAAGAAGCATAGTAACCAATCTGAACGGAAGAGCGGCGGGCTATATGGAGAACTTAAAGGATGGCGATGTGATAGAAATATATTGGAAGCCATTGTAGATGGAAAGGATTACCGGAATGGAGATTAGAAATGAGATTATGTAGTATTGCCAGTGGCAGCAGTGGCAATTGTATTTATGTTGGTTCTCAGGCAACGCATTTGCTGGTGGATGTGGGAATCAGCGGAAAGCGTACGGAGCAGGGATTGAACAGTCTTGGCGTTACCGGACGGGATTTGGATGGAATTTTAATTACCCATGAGCATGCGGATCATATCAGTGGTTTGGGGGTTATGGCAAGAAAATATGAAATTCCCATCTATGCTACAAGAGGAACCATAGCAGCGATTCAAAAGAGCAGTAGTGTTGGCAAAATCGAGGATTCTCTTTTTCATGAGATTCATGAGGATGAAAAGCTGGTGATTAAGGATTTGACGGTAAATCCCATGAAGATTTCCCATGATGCAGCCCAGCCCGTGGCATACCGTATCGGTTATGGCAATCAAAGAATAGGCATTTGTACGGATTTGGGTGTATATAATGATTACACCGTAGAATGTCTGAAGGGAATGGATGCTTTGCTGATTGAAGCAAATCATGATGTGAATATGCTTCAGGTGGGACCCTATCCCTATCCTTTAAAACAACGTATTTTAGGAGAGAAGGGGCATCTTTCCAATGAGAATTCCGGTAAGCTTCTAAGCAGAATTTTACATGATAAGCTACAAACCATTATTTTGGGGCATCTTAGCAAGGATAATAATTTGCCGGAGCTTGCTTATGAGGCAGTAAGAATGGAAATTACCATGGGGGATAATCCCTATAATGCCAATGATTTTGAATTAATGGTGGCAAAACGAAGCGAAGTGTCTCCGGTGGTTCATATTGCATAAGATTGCATGGGTAGGCTCGTAGGAAAACTTTGTCAAAAATAAAGTTGCAAAATAAAGATAACTGTAGTTAAATAAATAAGGTTATAAAAATAATGAATTTTTTTGAAAATGGATTTTGCGCTTGCGGTAACAACTCGGGTGTGGAAAGGATGAGTAGAATGAAAAGAACAATTATTACAGTAGTAGGCAAGGATACAGTGGGAATTATTGCGAAGGTATGTACTTACCTGGCTGAGAATGGAATTAACATTCTGGATATTTCCCAGACTATCGTACAGGAATATTTTAATATGATGATGATTGTGGATACCTGCAATTGTGACAAACAGTTTGGCGATATGGCGGATGAACTGGCTGAACTTGGTGAAGAGATTGGTGTTGTAATCAAATGTCAGAAGGAAGAAATTTTTGATAAAATGCATCGTATCTAAAAAGAAATAAGGTAGATGGGTAGGAACCGAAATGATTAATTTATATGAAGTTACAGAAACAAATAAAATGATTGAGAAAGAAAATCTGGATGTGCGAACCATTACGCTGGGTATCAGCTTATTGGATTGTATCGATTCCGATTTACAGAAGCTCAATGAAAAGATTTATACAAAGATATATGAGGCTGCCAAGGATTTGGTAAAGACCGGAGAGGAAATTTCCAGAGAGTTTGGGATTCCTATTGTAAACAAGCGTATTTCCGTTACTCCCATTGCCTTAATTGGTGGTGCGGCATGTAAGACAGTGGAGGATTTTGCAAGTATTGCAAAGACTTTGGATAAGGTTGCTCACGAGGTAGGAGTTAATTTTATCGGTGGTTATTCTGCTTTGGTGAGTAAGGGAATGACGGCAGCAGACGAACTGTTAATCCGTTCCATTCCTTTGGCGTTGTCCACCACAGAAAGAGTATGCAGCTCTGTAAATCTTGGTTCTACCAAGACCGGTATTAATATGGATGCGGTAAAGCTGATGGGTGAAATGATTAAGGAAACCGCAGAATATACTAAAGAGCAGGATTCTCTTGGCTGTGCAAAGCTGGTGGTGTTCTGTAATGCACCCGATGACAATCCTTTCATGGCAGGTGCATTTCATGGTGTTACAGAGGCTGACAAGATTATCAATGTAGGTGTCAGTGGCCCCGGTGTTGTAAAGACCGCTCTGGAAAAGGTAAGAGGAGAGAATTTTGAGATTCTCTGCGAAACCATTAAGAAGACAGCATTTAAGGTAACTCGTGTAGGACAGTTGGTAGCTCAGGAAGCATCCAAGATGCTGAATGTGCCCTTTGGAATTGTGGATTTATCCCTTGCACCTACTCCCGCAATCGGAGACAGTGTAGCGGACATCCTTTGTGAAATCGGTTTGGAATATGCCGGTGCACCGGGAACTACAGCAGCCCTTGCCCTGTTAAATGATCAGGTGAAAAAGGGTGGTGTAATGGCATCCTCCTATGTAGGCGGTTTAAGTGGTGCATTTATTCCTGTCAGTGAAGACCAGGGAATGATTGATGCAGTAGTAGCCGGTGCCCTTACCTTGGAAAAACTGGAGGCAATGACCTGTGTCTGCTCCGTTGGTTTGGATATGATTGCCATTCCCGGAGATACAAAGGCAACTACTATATCCGGTATTATTGCGGATGAAATGGCAATCGGTATGGTAAACCAGAAGACTACTGCAGTGAGAATTATTCCGGTAATCGGCAAGGGTGTGGGAGAAACCGTAGAATTTGGCGGACTTCTCGGCTATGCACCGATTATGCCTGTAAATCAGTTCTCCTGTGATGCATTTGTAAACCGTGGCGGAAGAATTCCTGCGCCCATACATAGCTTTAAGAATTAAGTTGAGATTTTTAGTGGGAGAGCGAAAAGCTCTCCCGTTTTTTGAAAGGAAAAATGAAATGCAAGCATCAAAGATAGATTTTTCAAAAGGTCCCGTGTGGAAGTGTATTATTGCGCAGGCAGTTCCGTTAACGATTGCCCAGCTTGTGCAACTTCTTTATAATGTAGTGGATAGGATTTACATAGGACACATGGAAGCGGGAAACTCTTTGGCACTTACCGGCGTGGGACTTACTTTTCCGATTGTGACATTGATTATGGCATTTACAGCCCTGTTTGGTATGGGTGGTGTGCCATTATTTTCCATGGAAAGAGGTGCGGGAGAACAGGAAAAGGCAGAGAAAATATTGGGGAATTCTTTTGCATTGCTATTGATAAGTGCTGTCATTTTAACGGCGGTGAGTTTTTTCTTACGAAGACCTATATTATTTGCCTTTGGAGCCAGCGAGGCATCTTATATGTATGCAGATGCTTATCTAAAGATTTATTTGTTTGGAACTATCTTTTCCGTGTTGTCCACCGGCCTGAATGGTTATATCAACGCCCAGGGATTTCCTCGAATCGGTATGATTACTACTATTATGGGGGCAATCATTAACATTGTTTTAGATCCGATATTCATTTTTGGTTTGGGAATGGGTGTTTCCGGGGCTGCCTTGGCAACGGTCATCAGTCAGGCGGTATCTGCTGTGTGGGTATTGCGGTTTCTGACAGGGAAAAAGGCGGTAGTTCCCATCAGATTAAAATACATAAGAATCAGTAGGGAGATTACCAAAGATATATGTGCATTGGGAGCTTCTAATTTTATTATGAACGGAACTACCTGTCTGGTTCAGGTGGTTTGTAATAAAACCTTACAAATGTACGGCGGAGATGTTTATGTAGGTATTATGACGGTAGCAAATTCTGTGCGAGAGATTACCATGCTTCCAATCAACGGAATTGTAAACGGGGGTCAGCCGGTAATCAGCTTTAATTATGGTGCAAAGGATTATAAACGTGCAAAAGCGGGCGTAAATTTTAACACAATGATAGGCTCAGTGTATACCTTGCTTGCTTGGCTTTTGATTATAATCTTTCCAAAGTTCTGGTTTGGAATTTTTTCGGATGATTTACAAATGGTAAATGTGGGTGTGGATATGTTGAAAATCTATTTCTTTGGATTTGTGTTTATGGCGTTTCAGTTTGCGGGGCAGTCCACCTTTCAAGCATTGGGAGATGCAAAGCATGCGATTTTCTTTTCACTGCTTCGTAAAGCAATTATTGTTACACCGTTGACTATCCTTCTGCCTATGGCTGGTTTGGGGGTGAAAGGCGTATTTCTTGCAGAACCGATTTCAAATGTTATTGGCGGACTTGCCTGTTATACAACTATGAGGCTCACTGTTTATAAAAAGTTGGATTAGGATGGACTTACACAATCACAATCGGTGTCCGGTATTCATTTAACATGGGCTGTCCGGACTTTAGTGCCATGGTACTTTCGTAAATAGTATTTTTGGAAATATCGTCTTTTAACATGCGCAGTGAATTTTCTGCGATATATTGGTCTGCATCTGCAAGCTTGGTAATCAGTGGAATCCGGGAGTGCTTCTTGATGGCATTCAGCAAGGGAGTGGCATCTTTACGAAAGCCCAATACTCTTGCATAGGGGGTGTAATCCAAGCTACGATAGCTTTCAAGATTTTCTGTTTTAAGATTCAGCAAAATGTGAAGCAGGCAACGACTGATACGGGTATGAGTTACTTCCTTTGTTTTTAGTCGGCTGCAGAAATCTTCAAAGCTATTATACTGTAAAATATTTTTGCAGATGCGGTCTGATAAATCCGGTGTTACATCTAAATAATCACAAAAGCCCTTTTCCCATTCCGTCAATAATTTATAGTGCAGTATTGCCGAAAAATCATTGGTTTCCAGAAAGTGTCCCTGATGGATACAATTGCAGAACAGAGCACAGGCGTCTTCGGGCATTTGACCGGACAGAAGAGAGACGGGGGGAGTGTTTTCCGCGAAGGAGTTCCTTTTTTTAGCATCAAATACTGCTTGTCGTATGCCGTTAGCCGAGCATTGTACACCTGTAAGAGTAGCATCATGATAGTCTGCACCCGCCCGCAGCAGGGTATAGGGGCAAATTGAACTTTTCCTTTTTAACAAAGCCTTGAGATATTCTATTCCCAATATATTATTGGGGGAAGTAAGCACATCTTTATATGGGGTTAAAGAAGTATCATATTCCAAAAGAGCATTGGCTCTGGCTGTGGGAAAGGATTGTCCTTTTTTCAGATTTTCCCGCAACAGTATCGTATAATTCTCCGGTTCTGTTACCAATATCTTTGCAATTTTTTCTAAAATATTTTTTTCCCCGCATTCGCTGCCAAAGCATAAATCAGTCACAACCCCCAATTTGTCCAACAGAGAGACGCCGCCCAGAGCAAAGTATTCTGCGCTGGCAGTGGCATAATACAGGGGAAGCTCTAAAACCAAATCCGCCCCATTTTTTAAAGCCATCTCAGCACGCTTATATTTATTGATGATAGCGGGAGTGCCCCTTTGCATAAAATTGCCGCTCATGACAATAATGGTATAGTCGGCATTGGTGGAGCGTTTTGCTTCTGCTAGAAGATATTTGTGCCCATTATGGAAGGGATTGTATTCAGCAATAATGCCATTTACATGCATTTTAAAGGGTTCCTTTCAGAAATAATAGAATAAAAACATGGTGTTTTGTTCGAAATAACGTACAAAAGTATCAAAAGTCTATGTGAAAAAAATAACATACTATGAAAGCGTTTACATTAGCATTGCTTGCGGACTTTATAATTATGTAAAAAGATTTTTTGTATCTGAAATTATACAATTTTTCGCATATTATGCCTTGTGTCTTAAATCTGTATTTAGTATAATATAAATATCGAAGTTTGTTAAGCTAATTTAGCAATATTCAGACAAAAACACAAGAAAGCGGTCAACCCGCCGGAAAGGAGAATGGATATGTCATACATTGACATGATTAAGGAGAGAGCTAGACTCGACAAGAAAACAATTGTATTACCCGAATCAAACGACAAGAGAACCTTAATTGCAGCAGCAAAGATTATGGAAGAGGGCATTGCTGACATTATCATGATTGGTAATGAAGAGAAGATTATGGATGGTGCCGGCTGGTTGGAGGTTGATTTGTCAGGTGTGACAGTTGTCAATCCTGCTACCACTCCTAAGCTGGACGAGTACGTTAATTTATTATATGAAACCAGAAAAGCAAAGGGTATGACCCCTGAGAAGGCAAGAGAGATTCTGTTAAATGATTATCTGACCTTCGGTATTGTAATGGTTAAGGCAAATCATGCAGATGGTATGGTTGCAGGTGCGTGCCATTCCACAGCTGATACCTTAAGACCTGCATTACAGATTTTAAAGACTGCTCCCGGTGTGAAGCTGGTTTCTGCCTTCTTTGTAATGGATACTATGTTTAAAGATAGTGGAGATAACGGTACATTTATTTTTGCTGACTGTGGTTTGAATCAGGATCCTACCGCAGAGGAATTGGCAGCTATCGCTGACAGCTCCGCAAGAAGCTTTAAGGCATTGGTTGGTCCTAAGCCTGTTATTGCAATGCTCAGCCACTCTACCAAGGGTAGTGCAAAGCATGCGCTTGTTGATAAAGTAGTAGAGGCTACCAAGATTGCACATGAGCAGTATCCTCACCTTACCCTTGATGGCGAATTACAGCTGGATGCAGCTTTGGTTCCCAGCGTTGCAAAATCCAAAGCACCCGGCAGTCCTGTAAACGGTAAGGCGAATGTATTAATTTTCCCTAACCTGGATGCAGGTAATATTGGTTACAAGCTGGTACAGAGACTTGGTGGAGCAGAAGCTTATGGTCCTATGCTGCAGGGTATTGCAAAGCCTGTTAACGATCTGTCCCGTGGATGTTCTTGGGAGGATATCGTTGGTGTAGTTGCATTAACTGCGGTACAGGCTCAGTTAGTGTAAGACTCATAATAAAACATGTACAACAGAATACAATCAGAAAGGATAAATTAGTATGAACATTTTAGTTATCAACTGTGGTAGTTCTTCTTTAAAGTTCCAGTTAATCAACTCCGAAACAGAGCAGTGCATCGCAAAGGGTCTCTGTGAGAGAATCGGTATTGAAGGCAGTATGATTACTTACGCTCCTGAAGGCGGCGAGAAGGAGAAGACTGTTACTCCTATGCCCGACCATACTGAAGCAATCCGTTTGGTACTTGAGGCACTGACCAATCCTAAGACCGGTGTGGTGAAGAGTCTGGATGAAATCGGTGCAGTTGGACATCGTATGGTACACGGTGGTGAGAAGTTTGCCGGTTCTACCATTCTGACTGAGGAAGTAATGGCAACTGTAGAGGAGTGTAATGACCTTGCACCTTTGCATAATCCTGCAAATATTATCGGTGTAAATGCTTGTAAGAAACTGATGCCCAACACTCCTATGGTTGGTGTATTCGATACAGCTTTCCATCAGACCATGCCCGAGGAAGCATATATGTATGGTCTTCCTTATGAGTATTATGAGAAGTATAAGATTAGAAGATATGGTTTCCACGGGACCAGCCACTCCTATGTATCCAAGAAGGCTGCTGAGATTCTGGGCAAGAACTATGAAGACCTTAAGATTATCGTATGTCACTTAGGAAATGGTGCAAGTATTTCCGCAGTTAAGAATGGTAAGTGCGTAGATACCTCCATGGGTCTGACTCCTCTTGAGGGTCTGATTATGGGTACCCGTTCCGGTGATATTGATCCTGCAATTATTGAGTTTATTGCACACAAAGAGAACAAGAGCATTGATGAGGTAATGTCTGTTCTGAATAAGAAGTCAGGTGTACTTGGTCTGTCCAACAACCTTTCTTCTGATTTCCGTGATTTAGAGGCTGGTATGAATGAAGGCAATGAGCATGCAATCCGTACTATGAAGACTTACTGCTATCGTGTAGCGAAATATATTGGTTCCTATGTGGCTGCCATGAATGGTGTTGATGTAATCTGCTTCACCGCTGGTGTAGGTGAGAATGCGCCTGTGGTACGTTCCATGGTTGCAGAGTACCTTGGTTATCTTGGTGTAGCAATTGATGATGAAGCCAACCATAAGCGTGGAGAGGATATTGCAATTTCTACTCCTGACAGCAAGACCACTGTTATGGTGATTCCTACCAACGAAGAACTTGCAATTGCAAGAGAAACAGTTCGTTTAGTAAAATAGTCAAAGTAAAACGTGTATAATTAAATAAATGAAATAGAAAGGGCATTTTTGATTCCATGAAATTCGTTTCGAGGAAGCAGGAATGTCCTTTTAAATGGAAAAGATTAACAAAAATTAAGAAAAATGCTCTGTAAATCAATGGAATGACATGCTAAACTGTTTTTAGTCGAAACATCAGATAAAGGCAGAAGGCAAGGCGGTGAGTGTGTGAAGAAATGTGGTTTGCTTTTGGCAATCATAATGTTTGTAGTAAGCTCCTTACAGGTAGCGGCAGCAACCAAAGAGCAGGAGTTGCTGGCGGCATATGAGGAGTATGAGGATAGATTTGCGAATATCAGTAAAGTAGAAGAAATTGCGGGAAAAGGTTTTTTCATAATAGAAGACCAGATTTTTCCTGTTGTTTTGGAAAGCTTTTCAGAAGAGGAACTGACCTTTATACCGGCAATGGAGAGGGAATATAAAAGATTGGTGCTTTTTATAGCCAATAAAGAAGGAGAGATTCTTTATAAAACCAATCAGCTGGCTACCAATCAATTATACAGAGGCAGTATGGAACAGCCTACAAAGGATATTGCAGCAGTATCCTTTCAGGATGTTAATAGGGATGGCTTTACAGATATTATTTTAATTACTTCCTGCGTGAATGAAAGCGGAGACTATGCAGGAAAAACCTATAAAACGGGGGATGTGTTGTTTCAAAGAAAGGGCAGCTTTTATCGTGATTATAGAATCTCTGAAAAAATTAATCGGTTTAGCATGAATAAGAGTGCCAATTGTATTGTGGCATTTGTAAGAGATGGGCAGTCAACAGAATTTCTATATACAGCAGATACGGAAGAAGAGCTTTTGGAAAACGGCTTCGATATTATAGAAGAGCAGTGTTACACACGTAATTTTGAAAAGCTGGGAAGACTTCGGGTAGTGCCGGGGGTATTCAGTATATCGGAATATGATGTGTTTATGATATACCTTGTGGATGAACAGGGTGATATTGTGTGGAGCTTTCAGCCCATGGGGGATCATGACAATCTTTATGCCTTGAAGGGAATGACTGGAAAGGACATGGATGGAGATGGGATGAAGGATTTGGTGGTATTAGCCAGATACAGTAATGAAGGCCCCGCGGGAGAGGTTTTGGTGCAGACGGAATGTGCGATTTATTACCAAAGAACCGGGGGCTTTGATATCGATACCGGATTTAAGGATTATTATCAATGTACAGAAGAAAATACCCTGGAAGAGCTGGTAACCATTATACGCGGCTATTGGGGATGGAAAGTAGAGATAACGGAATGATTAAAATACTGATAGTGGATGATGAAAAACCAATATGTGATTTGATAGATATTAACTTGTCGGCTGCGGGATATTATTGCAAAAGTGTGCAGGATGGTATGAAAGCCATTGACATGATTGAACAGGAACAGTTTGATTTGATTTTGCTGGATGTGATGCTTCCGGGAGTGGATGGATATGATATTATGGAATATATTCGCCCTTTAAAAATTCCTGTGATATTTATTACAGCAAAGCATGAGGTAAAGGATAGGGTTAAGGGGCTCAAATTGGGGGCGGAGGATTATCTGGTAAAGCCCTTTGATGTGGTAGAATTGGTGGCAAGAGTGGAAGTTGTATTGCGCAGATTTAATAAAACCATGCAGCGTTTGGAAGCCGGGGATGTGATTGTGGATATGGAAGCCCGTAAGGTCACGAAGGCAGGAAAGCCCATTGTACTTACCAATAAGGAATACGGTCTGCTGGTGCTTTTTATTCAGAATAAAAATGTGGCACTATTTAAGGAAACCCTGTATGAAAAGGTATGGGGGGACGAATACATAGCGGACAGCCGTACCTTGGAATTGCATGTTCAGAGATTGCGCAAGAAAATGGGTTGGGAAAATAATCTATTGGCAGTATATAAGGTAGGATATCGACTGGAAATATAAAGGAAAGATAGGATGAAATTTTCATATAAAATACTAATGTGGACCATTATTATAATGGCGGCGGCATTTGGTGCCAGCGGATATTTTTTTGTGAATTATGTTTTTGAAACCTCCATGGACAGAGAAGTAGGACAGGCTATGGATGACAGCAGCATTTTACAGTTTGCCTTTGAAACCGCAGCTTTAAATATTCCTTCCAAATATGACGTGCTACAGGATAGTACCATAGAGGAAATCGGCTCCAATCTGGAAAATGGAGGACATGGACCGGGACGTTTATTACGTCTTTCAGATGAGGAACGAAAGCTCCTCTATGCCAGTGAGGGATTTACGGAGGATACCTCTTTTTTGGAGCAGATAGATGCGGATACCAGAATTTACAGGGTAATTCAATCGGGAGAGCGTTATTATGTGCAGACCGGAACAGCCATTACCACTTTGGACAGAGTTTTGTATTTGGAAACCATGAAGGATGTAACTCAGGTGTTTGAAGAACGGAGACGGGGATTTGCTGTTTACCGCCATGTGACTTGTCTGATGCTTCTAAGCAGTTCTGTGGTGATGTTTTTTATTTCTATACTGCTTACCAAGCCCATTCGCCTGCTGACCCATGCTACCAGAAAAATGGCAGAAGGAGATTATAGTTATCGGGCAAAGCAAATCAGTAATGATGAAATGGGACGGCTGACCTGTGATTTTAATTTGATGGCAAATGCTTTGGAGGAAAACATCCATAAGCTGGAAGAGGAAAATCGGGCAAAGGAGGATTTTATTGCAGCCTTTTCCCATGAATTAAAGACACCTCTTACTGCCATTATCGGGTATGCGGACTTGCTTCGTTCCCGGAAGCTGGATGAGGAGAAGCATTTCCTTTCAGCAAATTATATTTATACTGAGGGAAAACGTCTGGAAACTATGGCATTCAGATTATTGGATATCATTGTAACCAAACGAGGTGAGGTTGCATTTTCTGAGATTTGGGTGGAAGAATTATTTGAGTATTTACGGGAAATGTATGGTCAAAATGAAGAGTTTGAAATCATAGTTTCCTATGAAAAAGGTATTATTTATGGAGAAATCAATCTTTTGAAATCGGTTATGCTGAATCTGGTGGATAATGCCATTAAGGCTTCTGAGCCGGGTATGAAAATTGAGATTTGTGGTCGCCAGAAAGAGGATGGATATCATTTCTGGGTAAGGGATTACGGTGTTGGAATTCCAACCGAAGAATGCAAAAAGATTACAGAGGCCTTTTATATGGTGGATAAGTCCCGTTCCAGAAGTAAGAATGGAGCCGGTTTGGGGCTGGCTTTGTGTGCTGCCGTTTTGGAATTGCATGAGAGTAGAATTTTAATTGAAAGTACCTTGGGAGAGGGAAGTGATATTGGTTTTGTGATTCCCAATAAGGAGGTAAATACCCATGGGCAGGAGTAAAAGGAATATTGGTTTGGTGTTGTTTACGGTATTGGTATTTGCGGTTTCGGTATGGGGACCGGAAAAAATGTCTAAATATAATGACAAAAAATCCCTGAATCATATCGAAGCAGAACCTATAGAAGAGGAAAATGAAGGCTATCGCTATACCATGAATAATAATGAAAAGCTGTATATTCTTGCCAAATGCCTGAATAGTCAGAAACTGCCGGAAAGTGAATTAAGCACCATGACCAAGGTGGAAGCGATGGAAAATAGCTATGATGAATTAACAGGAAGCTATGCTTTTGTGGTAAACCGTCAGGGACCTTCCGAAAAGGAGATTAATAAGCAACAAATTTATGATGTTTGCAATCAACAATTAGAGGCATTAAAGGAATTGGGGGTAATACCGGAGAGTGTGAAAAAGGTAAAAGCCAATGCCTATAATGCGGTGCTTTATTCTGCCATTGACATTTTGGAACCCAGAAACAATCTTTCTGTGTGGAAGGTCAGCCTGTTTACCAGTCAGCAGAATGCGGATAAATCCAATCGCCTGTTGGATGCTTATATTGATGCGGATACCGGAAAAATTTATGAATTTTATGTCCGCACAGACCTGACTTGGGAAGAGATAGATGTGGATGATATCATGGACAAGTGGAGCTCCTATGTAGGATTGGAAAACATGGAAGTATATGAGGATACCAACCCCTTAATGGAAAATACGCCTTATTTTAAAAAGTATCGGTTTCCGGGAACTGCGGAGCAGAATACTGTGGTCACCGTGGGCTTTTATGAAGGAATTAATGAGTTGTTTTTGAAAATCAGTAAATAAAAAATAATGGTTGACAAACATCTAAGTCGTATGTATAATTAATCAGTGTGTGAAATTAACCATGTAGATTTATTTCTACACAGCATATTGCATAGGAGTCGCTATGTTAGTGAATTTATCTGATGTATTAACATCTGAAGGCAAAGTAGAGACTGTTACAGTCCCTCTTGAAATGACAAGCTTCAAAAGCCGTTTGGGAGAGTTTTCAATCACGGAGAAATCTCCTGTAGCATTTACCTTTACCAACATCGGTGTGAATAAGGCAAAGGTGGAAGGCAGTGCGGAACTTAAGTTTGAAACAAGGTGTGACCGATGCCTTACAGAAGTACCTACAACACTTACATTACAGTTTGACAGAGTAGTTGCTTCCCCCGGCACTGCTACAGAAGATGAAGAAGACGATGAGCTTAGCTTTATGGAAGGCTTTCAACTGGATGTAGAGGCTTTTGTGTATCATGAAATTTTGTTAAATTGGCCTGTGAAGATTCTCTGTACAACAAATTGCAAGGGCGTATGTCCTGTGTGCGGACAGAATCGGAACAAAAAGGATTGTGGATGTGATACTTTCGTACCCGATCCTCGCATGGCAGCAATTCAAGATATCTTCAACGCGAATAAGGAGGTGTAACGATGTCTATTTGTCCTAAGAATAAATCTTCCAAAGGTAGAAGAGATAAGAGAAGAGCAAACTGGAAAATGAGCGCTCCTACATTGGTAAAGTGCAGCAAATGCGGCGCACTGATGATGCCTCACAGAGTTTGTAAGGCTTGCGGTTCTTACAACAAGAAGCAGGTTGTAAGCGTTGATTAATTAATAGCGCAACATTAAATCAGGCTTTTCCCATTAGGGAGAAGCCTTTTTTCATGTTTAGAATACTTTTTGCTTGATTTTTATAGGGCTCTTTAGTATAGTAAAATAAGGTGTAAATTGATGAAAAAATTTCGCCTGAAAGGATAAGGTAAGATGGCTGAATTTGTGAATGTAGCGGTTGATGCCATGGACGGAGATAACGCCCCTGTTGAAACTGTGAAGGGCGCGATTGAAGCAATTAATGCGGATAAGCGTGTAAAGGTTTTTCTGGTAGGCAGGGAGCCGGTTATCAGAGAGGAAATAAAGAAATATACATATAATGAAGAACAGTTGGAAATCGTACATGCGGAGGAGGTAATTGAGACAGCGGAGCCTCCGGTTATGGCGATTCGTAGGAAGAAGGATTCTTCCATTGTAAAGTCCATGTATATGGTAAAGGAAGGAACCTGTGATGCTTTTGTTTCCGCAGGAAGTACCGGTGCGGTACTGGTTGGCGGACAGGTAATTGTAGGACGTATTAAGGGTGTGGAGAGACCACCTCTTGCTCCGTTGATTCCCACAGAAAATGGTGTTAGCCTTTTGGTTGACTGTGGTGCCAATGTGGATGCAAGACCCTCCCATTTAGTGCAGTTTGCAAAAATGGGTAGTGTATATATGGAAAATATTATGGGAGTAAAGAATCCCAAAGTCGGTATTGTTAATATCGGTGCCGAGGAGGAGAAGGGAAATGCCTTGGTAAAAGAAACCTTCCCACTTTTGAAGGCTTGTCCTGAGATTAATTTTATCGGTAGTGTAGAGGCAAGGGACATTCCGTCCGGTGTGGCAGATGTGATTGTGTGTGAAGCCTTTGTAGGTAATGTAGTATTAAAGATGTATGAGGGTGTTGGTGCAGCCTTGATTCGCAAGGTGAAAAGTGGTATGATGTCAACACTGCGCAGTAAAATCGGTGCTTTGCTTGTAAAGCCTGCCTTGAAGCAGACTTTGAAATCCTTTGATTTGGAGGAATACGGCGGCGCGCCCATGCTTGGCTTAAATGGCTTGGTGGTAAAGACCCACGGAAGCAGTAAAGCCATTGAAATTAAGAATTCTATCCTGCAATGCATAGCATTTAAGGAACAGAAGATAAATGAAAAAATAAAAGAAAAAATCAAATTAGAAGATTAGGAAAGAAGGAACTAAAATGGAATTTGAAAAGTTGAAAAAAGTAATCGCAGAAGTTTTGAATGTTGATCCTGAGGAGATTTCCATGGACTCCACATTCGTAGACGACCTTGGAGCTGACTCCTTAGATGTATTTCAGATTATTATGGGAATCGAGGAAGAATTTGATATTGAGATTCCGGCAGAAAAAGCAGAGAAGATTACTACTGTTGAAGAAGCAGTGGAAATGATTAAGAGTGCTGCTAACTAAATCCTGATTGCAAAAGTATTCCTGAATCAAGCATTTGGGAATACTTGTTTTTTGAAAGGACTCAAAGATGTTAGAAGGATATACCTTAAAAAATTTGGAAGAGCGTATCGGATATCAATTCCACAATATTGCATTGTTAAAGCAGGCAATTACCCACAGCTCTTATACCAATGAACAGAAGATTAATAAGGCAAAGCATTATGAGCGTCTTGAATTTTTGGGAGATGCTGTTTTGGAATTGGTATCCAGTGAGTTTTTGTTTACGGAGCATGAAAAAATGCCGGAAGGGGAGCTTACAAAGATGCGAGCTTCCATGGTTTGTGAACCATCCTTGGCATTTTGTGCAAAGGATTTGGAACTGGGACAGTTTATGCTTCTGGGAAAGGGCGAGGAAAATACCGGAGGAAGACATAGGGATAGTATTATTTCGGACGCAATGGAGGCTGTAATTGGTGCTATCTATTTAGATGGAGGCATGGAGCATGCTAAGACGTTTATCTATCGCTTTATTCTTTCGGATTTGGAAGATAAGCAGCTCTTTTATGACAGTAAAAGTAATTTACAGGAGCTGATACAGGGAAAATTAAAAAAAGAAATTCATTATGAACTTCTAGAGGAAAAAGGTCCTGAACATGATAAATGTTTTGTTGTGGAGGTGTTCATGGATCAGGAAAGCCTGGGAAAAGGCCAGGGAAGAACAAAAAAAGCGGCGGAGCAGCAGGCTGCCTATCAGGCGCTCCTGCGTTTGAGGGATAAAGGATATGTATTTAAAAAGTATTGAGGTACATGGTTTTAAATCATTTGCCAATAAAATTGTATTTCAGTTCCATAATGGTATTACAGGTATTGTAGGACCCAATGGAAGTGGTAAAAGTAATGTAGCTGATGCAGTGCGTTGGGTTCTCGGTGAGCAGAGAATCAAGCAGCTGCGTGGTGCCAGTATGCAGGATGTCATTTTCTCGGGAACAGAGACCAGAAAGCCTTTGAGCTACGCATATGTAGCAATTACTCTGGATAATTCTGACCATCAGCTTGCCATTGACTATGACGAGGTAACGGTTGCCAGAAGAATCTACCGTTCCGGAGAAAGTGAATATCTGATTAACGGTACAGTTTGTCGTCTGAAGGATGTGAATGAGCTGTTTTACGATACCGGTATCGGTAAGGAAGGTTATTCCATTATCGGACAGGGACAGATTGATAAAATCTTAAGCGGTAAGCCGGAGGAGCGTAGAGAGCTTTTTGATGAAGCTGCAGGTATTGTAAAGTTTAAGCGCCGTAAGGCAGCTGCACAGCACAAGCTGGAGAATGAGAAACAAAATCTGGTGCGTGTCAGTGATATTTTATCTGAATTGGAAAAGCAGGTAGGTCCCTTGGAGAAGCAGTCCGAGGTGGCAAAGGTTTATCTGAAGAAAAAGGAAGAACTGAAAAAGCTGGATATTAATGTTTTCCTGCTGGAGAACAAGAGAATCCGTGAGCAGCTACAGAACGTAGAAGAAAAGTACCATATTGCCAGTGAGGATTTACAGTCAACCTCTGCACAGTATGAAGGAATCAAGGAAGAATATGAAAGTATTCAGACACAGATAGAAAGTCTGGATGAGGCTATTGAGCAGGCAAGAAGTAATCTTACTGATACCGGCTTGCTCCGTGGTAAGCTGGAGGGAGAAATCAATGTCTTAAAGGAGCAGATTAATTCTGCTAACGGCAGTGAAATCCATTTGAATAACCGTCGAAATACTTTGGAGACTGAGATTGCTGCTAAGGAAGAGGAAAAGAAAAGTATTCTGGAGGAAAAACAGGATACCGATAGTCAGGTGCAGGAGCTTACTGCTACTGCTGATAAGGTAAGGGCAGAGCTGACTGCAATTCAGGAGAAAATAGAGAATCTGAACAATAGTATTGAAGCCGGTAAAAATACCATTATTGGTGAGTTGAACCAGCGTGCCACTATTAAGTCCAAGCTGGGACGCTTTGATACCATGATGGAGCAGATTAATATTCGAAAAGCAGAATTAAATTCCAGACTTTTGCGTGCCAAATCCGATGAAGCTGCAAGAGAAGAGATCATCAAAAAATTGGAGGATGAATTTGCTGCAATCACAGAGGAAATTCGTGTGATGACGGAAAATGAGGCATCTATAGAGTCTGAACTTGGGGATATCAGAGAATCCCTTATTGGCAGGGATGCCAAGCTGCGTGATACCCAGACCAAGTATCATCAGGAAAAGTCCAAGCTGGATGCCTTAACCAATTTAACAGAGCGCTATGAGGGATATGGTGGCAGTGTTAAAAAGGTAATGGAGCAAAAGGAAAAAAATAAAGGTATTATCGGTGTTGTTGCGGATATTATTAAGGTAGACGCAAAATACGAAACAGCAATTGAGACCGCCCTTGGTGGTAATATTCAGAATATTGTTACGGATGATGAGCAGACTGCCAAGAAAATGATTCAGTATCTTAAGGATAATCGTCTGGGACGTGCCACATTCCTGCCTCTTACTAGTATTACCAATCCCCAGGAATTTAAAAACCCTGAGGCGTTAAAGGAAAAAGGGGTTATCGGTATGGCGGATGAACTGGTTAACATTGCAGAGGAATACCGCAATGTGGCAAAAGCCATGCTGGGAAGGATTGTAGTAGTAGACCATGTGGATAATGCTGTAAAGATTGCCCGCAAGTTTGACTATGGTATCCGTATGGTTACTTTGGAGGGAGAACTTCTGGTGCCCGGTGGTGCCATCAGTGGTGGTGCCTTTAAGAATAACAGCAATCTGCTGGGAAGAAGACGTGAGCTTGATGAACTGGAGAAAAAGGCAAAGCAGCTTTTGGAACTGATTGATAAGATTAATCAGGAAATCGAAGATACCAAACGCAAACGTAATAAGCTGCGAATGGAATTGGAAACCTTAAAAACCGATATCCAGCGTAAATCCATAGAGCAGAATACTGCCAGATTGAATATCAGTCAGGCGAGAGAGCGTATGGAAGAGGAAGAGCAGGGCGTTATGTCCCTGAAGCAGGAAGAAAAAGAAATTGATGGCATGATTTTTGACATCAAGAATAATAAGGAATCCATTCAAAGAGAACTTTCGGAAAGTGAAAATCTGGAGAAGAATACTCAGGAACAGATTGTTGCTTTTCAGAAAGAATTAGAGGAGAGCAGAGAGGTTGAGACACAGGCTGCAGCCAAAGTAAATGAATGGGATTTGAAGGTAGAAAAAATGCGTCAAACCCAGGGCTTTAAGCAGGCAAATGTGGATCGTATCAATGGTGAAATCGGTCGCTCCCAGGCAGAATTGAATGAAATTTTGGAAGCACTGGAAGAGAATAAACAGGAAGTGGAGCGTAAGAAGCAGAGTATTTTGGAAATCCAAAAGACCATTGAGGCTTCTCATGAAGCACAGACTGAGTCTGAGCAAAAGCTCCATGAAGATATAGTGAAAAAGGAAGAGCTTTCTGCAAAACAGAAGAACTTCTTTAAGAGCAGGGAAGAACTTTCTGAGAAGATGACCTCTCTGGATAAGGAAGTGTATCGTCTGAATGCCCAGAAAGAAAAGCTGGAGGAAGGAATTGAATCCCAAATTAATTATATGTGGGATGAATATGAAATTACCTTATCAGATGCAGCCTCCATGCGGGATGAGACCATGACCGAGCTTCCTGCCATGAAGCGTGAAATTTCCGGCTTAAAGGATCAGATAAAGAAGCTGGGTGATGTAAATGTTAATGCAATTGAGGATTATAAGAATCTGATGGAGCGTTTTACCTTTATGAAAACCCAGCATGATGACTTGGTAGAGGCTGAGAAGACACTGGAAGGTATTATTGAAGAGCTTGATACTGCAATGAGAAAGCAGTTTACTGAGAAGTTTGCGGAAATCAGCCGGGAATTTGATAAGGTATTTAAGGAGCTTTTTGGTGGCGGAAAGGGTACCCTGGAGCTGATGGAGGATGAGGATATTCTGGAAGCCGGAATCCGCATTATTGCACAGCCCCCCGGAAAGAAACTGCAGAATATGATGCAGTTGTCCGGTGGAGAAAAGGCACTTTCAGCAATTTCTTTGTTGTTTGCCATTCAGAATCTTAAGCCCTCACCATTCTGTCTGCTGGATGAGATTGAGGCGGCGCTGGATGATTCCAATGTAGGAAGATTTGCGAAATATTTACATAAGCTGACCAAGAATACTCAGTTTATTGTAATTACCCACAGAAGAGGAACCATGGAGCAGGTGGATCGTCTGTATGGTATTACCATGCAGGAAAAGGGCGTATCTACTTTGGTAAGTGTCAATCTGATAGATAAAGAGCTTGATGATTAAAAGGAAAAGGAGCAGAATATGAGTGAGGAAAAGAAGGGCTTTTTTGCCAGATTAAAAGAAGGACTTTCCAAAACCAGAAACAATATTGTTCGTGGAATTGACTCTGTATTCAGCGGTTTTTCTGCCATTGATGAGGATTTCTATGAGGAATTGGAAGAAATCCTTATCATGGGTGATATAGGAGTCAATGCTACCACTGAGATTGTGGAGCGTTTAAAAAGAGAAGTAAAGGAACGCCATATCAAGGAGCCTTCCGAGTGTAAGCAGCTTTTGATTGATAGTATCAAGGAGCAGATGAAGGTGGACGAGACTGCCTACGAGTTTGAGAAAGAGCAGTCCGTTATCATGGTTATCGGCGTAAATGGTGTAGGAAAAACTACTTCTGTTGGAAAACTTGCAGGTAAAATTAAAAGCAGTGGCCGTAAGGTATTGATTGCAGCGGCGGATACCTTCCGTGCAGCGGCAGGAGACCAATTGGCAGAGTGGGCAAGGCGTGCGGATGTCCCCATGATTGGGGGGAAGGAAGGTGCCGATCCTGCAAGTATTGTGTATGATGCGGTGAATGCTGCACAGGCAAGGGATGTGGATGTGCTTTTGATTGATACTGCAGGACGTCTTCATAATAAGAAGAATCTGATGGAAGAGCTTCGTAAAATGAATCGTATTATTGAGAGAGAATATCCCAATGCCCATAGAGAGAATCTGATTGTTCTTGATGGTACAACGGGGCAGAATGCTTTGGTACAGGCAAGGGAATTTGGAGAAGTGGCAAACCTGACAGGTATTATTCTTACTAAAATGGATGGTACTGCAAAGGGCGGTATTGCGGTGGCAATTCAGTCCGAGTTGAATGTCCCTGTAAAGTACATTGGAGTAGGTGAAACCATTGAAGATTTGCAGAAGTTTGATTCCGATGAATTTGTGAATGCATTGTTTGATGTGAAGACTGAGGATGATGTGATTTTGGGCAATAAGGACGAGGAAAAGGAAAGCTACAATGTGGCGGACGAATATCCTCGTAAGAGATAACAAATTAAGGAAAGGCATGGTTATTAAGATGGAAGATAAAATGCTAACATTGGAAAAATTTGAGGAAGCCAGCGAAGCGGTAAAAAAAGTAACCCTGGAGACAAAGCTGATTTACAGTGATTATTTTAGTGCTCAGACAGGCAATAAGGTGTATTTAAAGCCGGAAAATATGCAGCTTACCGGAGCGTATAAGCTGCGTGGTGCCTATTATACCATCAGTACTCTTACGGAAGAGGAGCGTGCAAAAGGTCTGATTACTGCATCTGCCGGAAATCATGCACAGGGGGTTGCTTATGCGGCAAAATGCTATGGCGCAAAGGCTGTTATTGTAATGCCCACCACAACGCCTTTAATGAAGGTAAATCGTACTAAGAGCTATGGTGCAGAAGTGGTATTGTACGGTGATGTGTATGATGAAGCATGTGCAAAGGCTTATGAATTGGCAGAGGAGAAAGGGTATACCTTTATTCATCCCTTTGACGATTTGAGAGTAGCAACCGGGCAGGGCAGCATTGCCATGGAAATTGTTAAGGAGCTTCCTTTGGTGGATTACATATTGGTTCCCATTGGCGGAGGCGGACTGGCTACCGGTGTTTCTACTTTAGCCAAATTGTTAAATCCTAAAATTAGAGTAATCGGTGTGGAGCCTGCGGGCGCAAACTGTATGCAGGAATCCTTGAAGAAGGGAGAGGTAACCACTCTTCCTAAGGTAAATACCATTGCAGACGGTACTGCCGTAAAGACTCCCGGAAGTAAGCTGTTCCCCTATATTCAGCAGAATTTGGATGATATCATTGCCATTGAGGATGAAGAATTGGTAGTAGCATTCTTGGATATGGTAGAAAATCACAAGATGGTAGTGGAAAATTCCGGTCTCCTTGCAGTGGCAGCATTAAAGCACTTAAATGTGAAGGATAAAAAGGTGGTATCCATCTTAAGTGGTGGTAATATGGATGTGATTACCATGTCCTCCGTAGTGCAGCAGGGCTTGATTTTCAGAGATAGAATTTTTACCGTATCCGTATTGCTTCCTGATAAGCCGGGTGAGCTTTGCAGAGTATCCGGTATTATTGCAGGAGTAAACGGTAATGTTATTAAGCTGGAACACAACCAGTTTGTTTCCATCAACCGCAGTGCAGCAGTGGAGCTTCGCATTACTTTGGAGGCTTTTGGTACGGAGCACAAGCACCAGATAATGGATGCGTTGGAAAAGGAAGGCTATCAGCCTAAGGTAGTGCGTACTAATATTTAATATGTTAATTTGAAAAGAAGTGAAGCTATTCGCTGATAAAATCCGCATATGAAATCATATGCGGATTTTTTTAGGAAATAATAAAGGTAGGTCAAAAAAGAAATTTGGGAAAAGAGGTAAGTGATGTCTGGAACAACAGTTAAAAAGTATATAGTAATTACCATTGCTGCAGTGATATATGCGTCGGGAATCAGTCTGTTTTTAGACCCTAATTCGCTGGCGCCCGGTGGTGTAACCGGTATTTCCATTATTTTAAACCGATTGACAAATGTGGAAACGGGTACCTGGATATTGATTTTGAATATTCCCATTATTCTGTTGGGAGCATGGAAATTTGGAGTAAAATTTATTGTTTCAACTATATATTGTATTGTGATAACTTCTGTTGTTACCAATAGCCTGGAGCCCGTAGGAGCTCTTACTACAGATCCTCTGCTTGCAACTTTATCAGGAAGTGCTTTAATGGCATTGGGCATGGGATGGGTTTTTAAATCAGGTGCGACTACCGGTGGAATGGATATTATTGTAAAGGTTTTGCGATTAAAATATCCACATATGAAAACCGGTTCTTTATTTATGGTGATGGATGCCGTAATTGTTACCTTGGCGGCTTTTATATTTCGTGACGTGGACAGAGCACTGTATGCAGGAATGGTAGTTTTTATAACCTCCATGCTTTTGGATTTGGTATTATATGGACGGGATGGTGCAAAACTGATTTACATTATCAGTGACCGGGCCGAAGAGATTGCCGGGAGACTTCTGGAGGAATTGGATTTGGGAGTAACCTATGTGAAGGGAAGCGGTGCTTATAGCGGCAAAGAGAAACAGGTCATTATGTGTGTGGTGAAAAAACCCCTTGCACCCAAGACGGAGGATGTGGTAAAGCAGGAAGACCCGTTGTCATTCATGATTGTAACAAGTGCTACGGAGATTTACGGGGAAGGGTATAAGAGCTATTTTAGTGAGAAATTGTAAAAAATACGGCTGTCAAGAATTTTTACTTGACAGCCTAAAATCTATATAGTATGATACATAAGGTGCAAAAATAGAAAGAAGTAGTGGAAGAACTATGGAAAGGATTTTTGAACAGGCTCTTTTATATGATTTTTATGGAGAGTTACTGACAGCACATCAGCAGAGTATATACGAGGATGCGGTGTACAATGATATGTCTCTCAGTGAGATTGGCGAGGCCCACGGAATCAGCAGACAGGGTGTTCATGATTTGATAAAACGATGTGACCGTATTCTGCAGGAGTATGAAAGCAAGCTGCATCTGGTAGAAAAGTTCATGGGTGCCAGGGAAAAGATTAAGGAAATCGAAAAGCTGACCGAGCTGGATAGTCAAAACAGCCGCATGCAGCGTATCAGAGAGCTTTCTCAGGAGCTTATGAAGGAATGGTAGAGGAGCAATAAATGGCATTTGAGAGTTTAACAGATAAACTGCAAAATGTATTTAAAAATTTAAGAAGCAAAGGCCGTCTTACAGAGGAAGATGTAAAGGCTGCGCTGAAGGAAGTAAAGATGGCGCTCCTTGAGGCGGATGTAAACTTTAAGGTTGTAAAACAGTTTGTGAAAGCTGTAGAGGAAAGAGCAATCGGTCAGGACGTTATGAACGGACTGAATCCCGGACAGATGGTTATCAAGATTGTTAATGAAGAAATGATAGCCCTTATGGGAAGTGAGACTACCGAGATTGCCATGCAGCCCGGTAAAGCCATTACTGTGATTATGATGGCAGGTCTTCAGGGTGCAGGTAAAACTACTGCAACTGCCTAGATTGCCGGAAAACTGAAATTAAAAGGTAAGAAGTCCTTATTGGTTGCCTGTGATATTTACAGACCTGCAGCTATTGAACAGTTAAAGATAAATGGTCAGAAGCAGGAGGTGGATGTATTCTCATTGGGAACCGACCACAAGCCTGTAGAGATTGCAAAGGAAGCAATTGCTTATGCAGAAAAGAATGGCCATAATGTGGTAATTCTGGATACTGCGGGACGTCTTCATATTGATGAGGATATGATGCAGGAGCTTCAGGAGATTAAAGCAAATGTTGCAGTGCATCAGACACTTTTGGTAGTGGATGCCATGACCGGTCAGGATGCTGTAAATGTAGCCAAGGAATTTGATGAAAAGGTTGGCATTGACGGTGTTGTACTTTCTAAGATGGATGGTGATACCCGAGGTGGTGCAGCGCTTTCTATTAAAGCAGTAACAGGGAAGCCTATTTTGTTTGTAGGTATGGGTGAGAAACTTTCCGATATGGAGCAGTTTTATCCTGACCGTATGGCAAGCAGAATCTTAGGTATGGGTGATGTGCTTTCCCTGATTGATAAGGCGCAGGCGAGCATTGACCTGGATGAAGATAAGAGCCGTGAAATGGCAGGGCGCATGAAAAAGGGTAAATTCGATTTTGAGGATTACCTGGAGAGCATGAAGCAGATGCGTAATATGGGTGGTTTATCCAGTATCCTGAGTATGCTTCCCGGAATGGGAATTAAGGCGGGAGATTTGGAATCCATGATAGATGAAAAGCAGTTAAAGCATATGGAAGCAATTGTGCTTTCCATGACCATTGAGGAAAGAAGAAATCCCAAGCTTTTAAATCCTAAGAGAAAGCATCGTATTGCAAAGGGTGCCGGTGTGGATATTGCAGTGGTTAACCGTTTTATTAAGCAATTCGAGCAGAGTCAGAAAATGATGAAGCAGTTCGGCGGCGGAGGTAAGAGAGGCCGTGGCATGTTTGGGGGATTTCCGGGCATGGGTGGTGGAAGATTTCCTTTTTAAAAGGAAGATTTCCCCAATTACTTTGTAGATATGGACTTTGGCTGAGAAACAGTTAGTAAGTTCTTATCATAGATAAATAAAACATATAAACATTTATGGAGGAAAAAACAATGGCAGTTAAAATCAGATTAAGAAGAATGGGACAGAAGAAGGCACCTTTCTACAGAATCATCGTAGCAGATTCTCGTTCCCCTAGAGATGGTAGATTTATCGAAGAAATCGGCACCTATGATCCTACTACCGATCCCAGTACTTTCAAGATTGATGAGGAGCTTGCTAAGAAGTGGTTGGCAAATGGTGCTCAGCCTACCGAGCAGGTTGCAAAGCTTTTCAAGGTTGCAGGTATTGAGAAATAATAATCTAATCTTTGGAGGTGGATTATGAAGGAATTAGTAGAAGTAGTCGCAAAGGCACTTGTTGATAATCCGGATGAAGTAGTTGTAACTGAGAAGACGGAAGGAAAAACAACCGTCATCGAACTTCATGTTGCTGCATCTGATATGGGTAAGGTTATCGGTAAGCAGGGAAGAATTGCGAAGGCAATCCGCTCTGTTGTTAAGGCAGCATCATCCAAAGACAATACAAGAGTTGATGTAGAAATTGTTTAAGACTATTAAAAAGCGGAGAAGCATGCAGGGCGTGTTTCTCCACTTTTGTATCAGCGTAAGAAAGGTTTAGGTAAGGAATGGAAGATATTTTTCAGGTTGGTGTAATTACTTCCACACATGGGGTACGTGGAGAAGTTAAGGTTTTTCCTACTACCGATGATGCAAGACGATTTAAGAGATTAAAGGAAGTAATTCTTGATACGGGAAAAGAACAGATTACCTTGGAAATCGAAAGTGTTAAATTCTTTAAGCAGTTTGTAATTATAAAATTCAAGGGAATCGATAATATAAATGATGTAGAAAAATACAGACAAAAAAGTCTCTATGTAACCCGAAAAAATGCAGTGCGTTTAAGCCGTGATGAATATTTTATAGCTGATTTAATGGGACTTAAGGTTCAGAATGAGGACGGTGAAGAAATCGGTGTATTGCGTGAGGTTATGGAAACCGGAGCTAATGATGTATATGTGATTGATATGAATGACGGCAGGGAGCTTCTTCTGCCTGCAATTAAACAGTGTGTTTTAAAAGTGGATGTGGAAGAAGGTTATATTCAGATTCATATTTTAGAGGGATTACTTGACTAAGGCGGTCAAAACACGGAGTTGAGGTTGTCAGAAGGAAAATAGAAGCATGAAATTTCACATTTTAACATTGTTTCCGGAAATGGTAATGCAGGGCTTAAATACCAGTATTATCGGACGGGCAGTAGAGAAAAATATTATTTCCATAGATGCGGTAAATATTCGAGACTATACCACGGATAAGCATGGTAAGGTGGATGATTATACCTATGGTGGCGGTGCAGGGATGTTAATGCAGGCACAGCCTGTTTTTGATGCATGGAAGGCAATTACAGAAGGCAAAAAGGTTCGTACCATTTATGTTACACCCCAGGGACAAACCTTTAACCAGAAGCTGGCGGCAGAGCTTGCAAGGGAAGAGGAACTGATATTTTTGTGTGGACATTATGAAGGCATTGATGAACGGGTTTTGGAGGAAACTGTAACAGATTATGTTTCCATCGGAGATTATGTGCTTACAGGTGGAGAATTGCCTGCCATGGTAATGATAGATGCCATTTCAAGATTGGTGCCGGAGGTGTTGCATAATGAGGTTTCAGCAGAGACGGAAAGCTTTCACAATGATTTGCTGGAATATCCCCAGTATTCCAGACCGGAAGAGTGGCATGGAAAAAGAGTGCCGGAGGTATTACTTTCCGGAAATCATGGAAAAATAGTGGAGTGGCGTCTGGAACAGGCAAAGAAGCGTACCAAAGAGCGTAGACCGGATTTGTATAAAAAATATATACAGAAGGAACAACTTATCAAGCGTCTGTCCAAGGATAAACGAAACAATATTCATATTATGGAAAGTCTTTCCCGGGGAAAGGGCGAAATTTTATATGAAAAGGGAAAGAATGTATTGGTGTATGACAGGGACAGTAAGGTTTGTATGATAACTGTGGAAAATCGGGAAATGGGGGAGCAGCTTCTTACATTAGTGCCGAATGATGTGCAGCTGTTTACCACCTCACAGGGCTTTATGAATGATTTGATTTGCAGCAGATTTCAATGTCAGGTATTACATGAGTGTTTTCAAATTTGTTATACCCAAAGAGAACCCCTTTCTGTAAAACATAAGGATATTCGGCAGCTTACATTGGAGCACCTTTCCTATGTGCAGGAGCATTATCAAAATGAAAGTGCTGAATACATGAAGGAACGTATTCTTGCAGGGGTAATGTATGGTGCCTTTGTAGAAGGGCAATTGGTTGGCTTTGTAGGAGAGCATGCGGAAGGCAGTTTGGGACTTCTTTATGTGGAGGAAGCTTATCGGGGAACAGGTATAGGGAAATCCTTAGAGGCGTATATGATTAATCGACATAGGGAGTGGGGATATATTCCCTATGGTCATGTGATTGTAGAAAATGAAATTTCCAGAGAATTGCAGGAAAGCCTGGGATTATATTTGCAAAAAATAATATCTGGTGGTTGGAACGAAAATATTGAAAATAATGCTTGCATTGCAGGCGCAACTGTGGTAATATTTGAATGTTGTGAAAACGAGATGGTCCTCTGTTACAGGGTATAACCTAAGGTATTAAGAACATCCATTTTATGAAGGAGGCTCACTATGAGTAACATTATTAAGGAAATCGAAGCAGAACAGTTAAAAGCAGAAGTTGCAGAGTTCAACGTTGGTGATACCGTTAAGGTTTACGGTAAAATCAAAGAAGGTAACCGTGAAAGAATTCAGGTATTCGAAGGCGTTGTAATTAAGAGACAGGGCGGAAGCAACAGAGAAACCTTTACTGTAAGAAAGAATTCTAACGGTATCGGTGTTGAGAAGACCTGGCCTTTACATTCTCCTAACGTAGAGAAGATTGAAGTAGTTAGAAGAGGTAAGGTAAGACGTGCTAAATTGAACTACTTAAGAGACCGCGTAGGTAAGAAGGCAAAGGTTAAAGAGTTAGTAAAATAATTTAACCCGGATAACACAACGAACAAAAAGGACAATTACGTTTGTAGTTGTCCTTTTCTATTTTAGAAAGTTGTGCTATACTTTATTTTGGATTAAGAGGTTTATTTGCAGTAAGGAAAAGAACATGGCTCATAGTAAGGGATTAAGCTTTTATAAGAGAAAGAAAAAGATAAGCTCTATAGTGATAAGGGAAATTTTCAGTTGGATATTTGGAACCTTTGTTTCTATTTTTATAGCGGCGGTTCTTGTTTATTTTTTGGGCATGTACACCAATGTGGTTGGTGTGTCCATGGAGCCCACATTGTATAATGGACAGCAGATATTTGTAAATCGATTTTTGTATCAGCTTTCCACACCCAAGCAAGGAGATGTTGTAATTTTTTTACCCAATGGTAATGAAAATGCGCACTATTATATTAAGAGAGTGGTGGGCGTGCCGGGGGATAAAATCAGAATTGAAGATGGTGTGATGTATGTGAATGGTTTGGAAAGTGAATGGATTCATGAAAAGATATTGGAGCCGGGTATTGCAGCAAATGAATTTACATTGCAAAGCGGTGAATATTTTTGTATAGGGGACAATCCCAATAACAGTGAAGACAGTCGTTCTGCCAATATTGGACCTGTAAATGAGACAGATATCATTGGAAAAGTATGGTTCCATATGAAGAGCAGATATGATGATATGGGATTTGTAAAATAGAGAAAAGGCAGGAAATAAGATGAATTATCAGTGGTATCCCGGTCATATGACAAAAGCAAAACGTATGATGCAGGAGAACATTAAATTAATTGATTTGATTATAGAACTAGTGGATGCCAGGATTCCCTTAAGCAGTCGGAATCCTGATATTAATGAGCTGGGAAAGGGAAAGGCGCGAATTGTATTGCTGAATAAGTCCGACCTTGCAGATCCCGTTTATAATAAGCAATGGATAGAATATTTTAAGTCCCAGGGAGCCGGGGTGTTGGAAATCAATTCTAAGTCCGGTGCGGGCATAAAAGCCATTCAGGGACTTGTGCAGGAGGCTTGTAAGGAAAAGATTGAGCGGGATCGAAAAAGGGGAATTGTGAATCGCCCCATTCGTGCCATGGTGGTAGGAATTCCTAATGTGGGAAAATCAACCTTTATTAATTCCTTTGCCGGAAAGGCATGTACCAAGACAGGAAATAAACCCGGTGTTACTAAGGGAAAACAATGGATTCGATTAAATAAAAATTTGGAATTATTGGATACTCCGGGAATTTTATGGCCTAAGTTTGAAGACCAGCAGGTGGGAATGCGTCTGGCGTTTATCGGCTCCATGAACGATGAGATTATCATTATGGATGAGCTTGCCTGTGATTTAATTTCTGTATTACAGGAGTTGTATCCCAAGGCAATAACGGAGAGATTCGGTGTGGAAGTGAAGGAATCGGTTACAGAGACACTGGAGGGCATTGCGGAGAATCGAAAGTGCTATACAAAGGGAGAACAGTTAGATTTGGAAAAGGCGGCAGCCATCGTTATGGATGATTTCCGAAGTGGCAAGCTTGGCAGAATTACGTTAGAGAGACCTTGAGGCTAAATGCCGGATGGGATGATGGGAGTATGTAATTATGAAAAAAGTGATGAAGGAATTAATTAATACGGGCTTATATTTATTGTTTATATTATGCTCCATTTATCTGATTATTACTTATGTGGGACAGCGTACGGAGGTGGAGGGCGCTTCCATGGAGCCCACACTTAATGACGGAGATAATCTGATAGTGGACAAAATTTCGTATCGTTTCCATGAGCCTGAACGTTTTGATATTATAGTATTTCCTTTTCAGTATCAGCCGGAGGTTTATTATATCAAGCGAATCATTGGTATGCCCGGAGAAACAGTGCAGATTGATGAGGAAGGGAAAATATACATTAATGGTGAAGTGCTACCGGAAGCTTATGGAAAAGAAATTATTAAGCCGGAAACTATTGGAGTGGCATATGAGCCTGTTGTATTAGAAGAGGGTGAATATTTTGTGATGGGGGATAATCGCAATAACAGCAGGGATAGCCGTGATGTTGTGGTAGGCAATATTAAGCGTGATAATATTGTAGGAAAAGCCTGGGTGAGAATATGGCCTTTTGACCAAATTGAAGTATTGGCACATCAATAGGAAGGAAAAATATATGAAAAGTGCAAAAGAGATAAAGGAACTGTTTCAGGCAGCTTGTGTAGATGAGCTGCCTGATTTTATAAAAGAGTATGAGGGGGATGAAAGAAGCGGGGTACAGAAGCTTGTGGAAGCTGCAAGGAAGAAGCTTGCCGCTTTGGAAAAAGAAAAACAACGTACTGAAAATTTAAAGGAATATGAGAGAAAATATGCAGATTATTCCTTTATATGCGGAATTGATGAGGTGGGGCGCGGACCTCTTGCCGGTCCGGTGGTGGCTGGTGCAGTTATTTTGCCAAAAGATTGTGATATTTTGTATATTAATGATTCCAAGCAGTTGTCCGAAAAAAAGAGAGAAGAGCTTTATGATATTATTATGGAAAAGGCAGTAGCCTGTGCAGTAGGTTATGCCACACCGGAACGGATTGATGAGATTAATATTTTGCAGGCAACCTATGAGGCAATGCGTGAGGCAATCAGTAAGCTGTCACCTGCTCCGGATATTTTGTTAAATGATGCAGTTACCATTCCGGCGGTAAATATTCCCCAGATTCCCATTATAAAAGGGGATGCGAAAAGTATTTCCATTGGAGCTGCCAGTATTATTGCAAAGGTAACCAGGGATCGATTAATGGTGGAATATGACAAGGTATTTCCGGAATATGATTTTGCAGGAAATAAGGGTTACGGAAGTGCAACCCACATAGAAGCATTAAAGAAATATGGTCCCACACCCATACATAGAAGAAGCTTTATTAAAAATTTTGTATAGCATGGTTTAGAGGAGAGGGTTATATGAAGCTGACGGAGCTGTTTACCAGTCAAAAGCAGATAACAGGAAATACAAAGCCCAAGGTACAATCCGGGGGGAATTCTTCATTAATGCAGCGTCAGATTCAGGCACTGAAACCGGGACAGACGGTGCAGGGTGAGGTGCTCTCCAGAAACGGCAATGAGGTTCAGATTAAGGTATCAGAGGATATGGTATTAAAAGCCCGGGTGGATCAAAATATGAATCTGGAAATCGGGAAGAATATGACCTTTGAAGTAAAAAATAATGGCCAGACTCTGACCTTGCTTCCGTTGTATACCAATACTGCTACAGATGCCAATGTGCTGAAGGCACTTGATATGGCAGCTTTGCCGGTAAATCAGGAAACCATTGCCATGACGGAGCAAATGATGCGGGCGGGGTTATCCATTGACAAAAATAACCTACAGCTTTTTTATCGGGAATGTAATATGTATCCGGAAAGCAATGTGGGGGATATTATCGATTTACATAAGCTTTCCATGCCTGTAAATGAAACCAATTTATCTCAGATTGCTTCCTATAAAAACCTGACCCATCAGATGGTAAACGGATTTAATGAAATTATAAATACCTTACCGGATACCATGCAAGGTATGCTGCAGGGAAATGAGACAGAAGCTGCAGCAAGATTATTTCAGGATATTTTGAATTTGATTACGCCGGGACAGGAAGGAAGCAAGGAGGGAACAATAGGAAACTCTTTAGAGAGTAGTATTGTTTTTCAGGAAAATGTGCAAGGGTTGCCCGGAGAGGCTCAAGCTATGAATCTAAGTCCTGCTGTTAAGGCGCAGGTACAGTTATTATTGGATATGATTTCTCTGAATGGGAATGTACAGAGTGAGGGAGAGCTGTCCCAGCTTCTGACAGGAGAAGAGCAAAATCCTGTAATGGGGGAAGGTGTCATAAACGCCGGGACAAATCTTGATATGGTTAATGGAGCGGTGACATCAGAAGGAAATCAAGCAGTGGTTCAGGAAACTCCGATGGATGTTATGGGGCAGTCCATAGGAGAGGAAAGTCTTTTATTGCAGAATGGAAATGAAAAGCCGCTTGCAGATGCCACTGGCATTGTGAATCAAAACAATGCAGAGGCGTTGCAGTTATTACAGAAATTAGTGCATCAGGGAATCAGTCAGAAGGATACTGCATTGCTTCAAGCCTTGCTTGGCAAGAAGGAAATAACAGATTTTGTAAAGGAAACTCTACAAAAACAGTGGACCATAACGCCTCAGGATGTGGCAGACGAAGGTAAGGTGCAACGTTTGTATGAGCGCTTGGAGGGACAGCTAAAGGGACTTGCACAGGCTTTGGAAAATGCAGGACAGACCCATTCAGAAACTTATAAAGCCACTACCAATCTGGCGCAAAACGTAGACTTTTTACAACAGTTAAATCAGACCTATACCTATTTACAGCTTCCTCTTCGTTTACAGCAGGGAAATAATGCCCACGGGGATTTGTATGTATATAGCAGAAAAAAGAATTTGGCGTCTTCCGATGGGAAGATAACGGCACTTTTGCATTTGGATATGGAAAACTTAGGCCCCATGGACGTGTATGTGGCAATGCAGAGTGAAAAGGTCAGTACCAAATTTTATTTGCAGGATGAAGCAATGCTGGATTTTTTAGCAGGGCATATGGATTTATTAACGGAAAGACTGCGTAAGCGCGGGTATGATTATACCTGTGAAATGGTAAGCAGAGAAACCGATTCGGAAAAGAAGGAAACGGTGGTTTCCCATTTGTTAGAAAAGGAGCCACAGGTTCCCATTGTGCAATATGCTTTTGATGTGCGAACCTAGAATGTTTTAAGATGGGGAGAATTGCCTATGGAAGAAAAGAAGGAAAAAGTAAAGCAGGCCATAGCTTTGGAATATAATCCGGAGGAGGATGCACCCAAGGTCATAGCTACCGGTCGAGGTGTGTTGGCAGAAAGAATTATTGAAAGGGCAAAGGAAAGTGCTGTTCCCGTGCATCGGGATGATAAGCTGGCAGATACCCTGTCACGTCTGGAAATCGGAGAAATGATACCACCGGAGCTTTATGAGGTGGTGGCAGAGATATTGGTTTTTGTAGATGCCATGGATAAAATTAAAGGAAAGCTAAAATAAGGAGTATCGGGGAGTGAATACAAGAAAAAAGGGGAATGAGCAGGAGCAGCTTGCCTGTGAATATTTGGAAAGCCGGGGAATGAAAATTCTGGAGCGAAATTTCAGAGGCAGACAGGGAGAGATAGATATCATAGGCAGCCATGACGGGTATTTAGTTTTTGTGGAGGTAAAATATCGTCAGGGGCTGAATAAGGGAAGTGCGATGGAAGCTGTGGATATCAGGAAGCAAAGGCAGATTTGCAAGGTGGCGGATTATTACCGGTTTCTTCATAAAGTGAATGCTAATACCGGTATTCGTTATGATGTGGTAGCCATACAGGGAGAAGAAATAGAATGGTTACAAAATGCTTTTTCACATATCTATAGAAATGGATTTTAGAAGGGAAAACATATGTATCATATAATACGGATGCCTCGAAAAAACGGGGCTGTTATGAAACAAAATAGCTTGGATGGAGTGGAGTACCTCACTTTTCCCATGCTTACGGAAACCGGAATGGTAAAGCATTTGTTTACCACCAGACTTGGTGGTGTCAGTAAAGGGGACTGTGCCACCATGAATTTGAGCTTTCAGCGTGGGGATAACCCGGAGCATGTATTGGAGAATTACCGTAGAATCGGTAACGTGCTTGGCGTAGATAGAGAACGAATGGTAGCATCAAAACAGACCCACACTACCAATATCCGGCTGGTAACCAGGGAGGACATGGGAAAAGGTGTTGTACGTCCTCTGGATTATGAGGATATCGATGGCTTGATTACCATGGAGCAGGGCATTGCCTTAGTAACCTCCTATGCGGATTGTGTGCCTCTTTATTTTGTGGATACAAAGCAAAAAGCAATTGGACTGGCGCATTCCGGCTGGCGGGGAACGGTGCAGCAAATGGGGGCATGTATGGTAAAGGAAATGCGCCGGCAATTTGGCACGGAGCCGGAAAACCTGTATGCCGCCATAGGACCTTCTATCTGTCAGGAGTGTTATGAGGTCAGCGAGGATGTGGCATTGGAATTCCAAAAGCTTGAGCAGGAAAACCAGAGCATTTTAACGGAAATCAGCGAAAGTGGTTGCTTGGGCGGTAGCGGTAGTATTATCATTCCGGGCAGGGAACCGGGAAAATATCAGTTGGATTTGTGGCTTGCCAATTTGGTAATATTAGTAAAAGCGGGTATTCCCTTAGAACGGATTTCGGTTACAGATATTTGTACCTGTCATAATCCGGAATATTTGTTTTCCCATCGGGCAAGTAAGGGAAAAAGAGGAAATTTATGTGCATTTTTAATGTTAAATGAATCTTAATAATTTTGGTAGTGAACATTTAACTTTTTTCTGTTTTAATAGTTGTAAGGATTGCTTTTGATTTAAGGTACGGAAGGGAGTTTTTAAAATGATTAATATTTTAGTATGTGATGATGATAAGGAAATCGTTGAAGCAATAGAAATTTATTTAAGTCAGGACGGATATCGTATTTTTAAGGCTTATGACGGAGAACAGGCCATTGAACTATTGAATAAAGAGGATATCCATCTGTTGATTATGGATATTATGATGCCCAAGCTGGATGGGATTCGAGCAACCATGAAGATTAGGGAATACAGCAGCATTCCCATTATTATTCTCTCGGCAAAATCAGAGGATACGGATAAAATCTGGGGCTTAAATATTGGAGCTGATGATTATATTTGTAAGCCTTTTAATCCATTGGAGCTGGTGGCAAGAGTAAAGTCCAATCTTCGTAGATATACTTCTCTGGGTAGCTTAAATAGTGATAACAAAATGATATATCAGGTAGGGGGATTGGTGCTGAATGATGATACCAAGCAGGTTACGGTTGATGATGAGCCTGTGAAAATGACTCCTATTGAATACAATATTTTATTGCTACTTATGAAAAACCAAGGTAAGGTATTTTCCATTAATCAGATTTATGAAAGTATCTGGAATGAGGATGCCATAGGTGCGGATAATACTGTGGCAGTACATATTCGTCATATTAGAGAAAAGATTGAGATTAATCCTAAAGAGCCCCGCTACTTAAAGGTGGTATGGGGTGTAGGATATAAGATTGATAAAGAATAACAGGAGAAGAGAGTGGTTTTATGAAGAAGCCAACAATCAGACGTTTATGTCTTGGGTTAGTACAGCAGCTTACGGCATTGTTCATTATGGTGGCAATGGCAGGAATCATTTTTAATTCCTATGTTGCAGTGGAATCCATGAATGAAACAAAGACCTATTATCTGTCCCCCATGGATACGGAGCCGGAATTTGAAGATTCGGCGGTTTTTCGTGATATTTTTAAAACAGCGGTTTCGGATATTACCAGATTGGTGGTAATTAAGGAGCAGGTGGAAACCAATGGAGTATTTGACCCGGAAAAGAAAATTGATGTAACGCAATATGCCAATCGTACCGGTAAGGGAAATGATTGTCAGGTTACTGCCGTTTACCATTTGGATGATTTGATTAAGTGGGGAAAAAGCGGAATAGAATTTACCAATCGTCCCATGAGTATGTCGGAGTTTGTAAATTATTTTGGTCCGGCAACCTCACCGGCTAATTTTGCATTGGATGAAAATGGTCAGCTATACTTTGCGGGATTTTTGGATGAAGCGTTTTTACAAAATACAAAAAAGAATACAAAGGCTGTAAGTGTTGTTAATACAATAGAAAAAGATTTAAAAACAAAGCCGGAAAAAGAACTGACGGAAGAAGAAAAAGCCTTTTTGGAACAGCAGAAGCAATTGGAAGAGGCTATGCAATTGTACACGGAGGAACAATTGGAGGATATGGCATTATCCTACATGATGACCGAAATTTCAGAGGAAATTTCAGTGTCCCGTGAGGATGATGGCAGTCTGACAGTCTATTTTCCCATGCTTAGTTGCAGATATACTACGGTTGACGGAGAACGTCAGCTTATTTCCTATGCTTCTGATTGGATTGAATACAGTAAGCTGCAAGAGAATGTGACAGAGACGATTACAAGTCTTACGCTGGGTTATGAACAATATCAAAATTGTAATCACCTCTATCTGGAAGGGAAAACCAATTTAAAATATGTTGTCCGTATGATGTCGGAACAGGGAATAACCCGAACCTATACCAATGTATCAGAGCTGCGAAAGGAGGAGGATAGTGAAATTACCAACTATTTTTCTGAGTACAGACGTTATCTGATTTATTATCCTGACAGCTTGGAATTTACCAGTAATGCCAGTATGGATGAGGAAGAAATTTATCAGTTTTTAAAAGAGTATGAGTATGCTTATCCGGATACTACCCATATATGGATTGGTGTGGATACTTCCTATCCTATAATAGGGGATGCGTTTTATAATGCTAATGCGGTATTTCAACGAATTGTACCAAATATTGGATTAATTATAGGCTTGTGCGCGTTGCTGGCGGCAGTATGGATTGGTTTGGGAATCTATCTGACCGTAATGGCAGGAGTAGGTCAGAATGAACAGGGTGAAAAGGTATTATATCTAAATGGTATTGACCATATCTGGACGGAAATTATGGTGGGATTTGGTGTGGGGATTGCCTATGCTGAATGGGTTGGTGCCAGGTATTTAATGGGAATTGCAGATAGGGTGTATTTAAGTCATTCTGAGGTATACGGTGAGACTCTTGCAAGACTTTATGAGTATGGATATTTTGCTGCTTATGGTTTTGTTACCAGTATGCTGTTTAATATTTTTTGGTATAGTCTGATTAGAAGAATTAAGTCTCAAAATCTTTGGAGAGATAGCTTTTGTCATTGGATATTGACTTGCTGCCGAAGAGGTTTCCGTTTTGTGGTTACCCATAAAAATACAGCAGTCAGTACCTTAATTCCTTATAATCTTTTTATTCTTGTTAATTTGGTAGGAATTATCTTAACCTATATAACAAGAGCCGGAAGCATAGTATGGTTATTTATTCCCATTGTCTTGGTTGCCATTGATGGCTGGGTTGGAGTAATGATTTTCAAGAACCGTGCGGAGCAGATTACTATTGTTGAAGGAATTAAACGAATCAGGGATGGAGAAGTGGAGTATAAGCTGGAGGTGGACAATCTCCACGGGGACAACCGGGAGATGGCTGATGCGGTAAATAATATTGGTGAGGGTATCCGTAATGCGGTAAAAACCAGCATGAAGGATGAACAAATGAAAACCGATTTAATTACCAATGTTTCCCATGATATTAAAACGCCTCTTACCTCCATTATTAATTACGTAGATTTGTTAAAACGTCTTAAGATTGATGAAGAACCGGCAAAAAGCTATATCAATATTTTGGACAGTAAAGCACAGCGTTTGAAGCAGCTTACGGATGATTTGGTGGAAGCATCCAAGATTTCATCGGGAAATATTGAGTTGAATTGGGAAAAATTAAATCTGTCGGAGCTTCTGAATCAATCCATCGGTGAATTTGTAGAAAAGATGGAAGAGCGGAATTTGCAGATGGTATTTTCAGGATGTGAAAAATCTACCGTTGTTTATGCGGATAGCCGTAGAATGTGGCGTGTCATTGAAAATCTGTTTAACAATATTTTTAAATATGCCATGGAGGGAACCAGAGTTTATATAGACCTTGATGTGGAAAATGGTATGGTGGAGGCATCTCTAAAAAATATCTCTGCAACACAAATGAATATTAAGGCGGATGATTTAACGGAGCGTTTTATTCGTGGAGACAGCTCCAGAACTACTGAGGGTAGCGGATTGGGATTATTTATAGCTAAGAGTCTTACAGTTGCTCAGGGAGGTGAGTTTACCATTCATATGGATGGAGATTTGTTTAAGGTAGTACTTCGTTTCCCGGAATATGTGGAAAAGGAAGTGGAAGAAGAGATGGAAGCTGTAACGCCGGAAATAAAATAGCAATGAAAAAGGTACATTCAAGCTGTATAACTGAATGTACCTTTATTTTTCTTTTATCAGACTTTTGAAATTATTCAAAATCCATATTATTATTGGTACGGTTATTGTAAGCCTCCACAATACTATGAATTTTTTCAGTGGTAGCCATAACATTGGATAAGGATACGTCATGGTTCATAAAGTCAATAGTAGAGGTGATAAATTTACTCATATCTGCTTCGATAAAGTAAGGTCTGTTATAAATTTCAGGTGGCAGGTAAGTCAGGTTGGTAGTTACTACCTTGTCGAAATATCCCTTTTCATAGGCTTCATCAAAGGCTTTTAAACCATCCGTAAATAATCCAAAGGTACAGCAGATAAATACACGTCTTGCGTTCATCTGCTTTAACTGCTTTGCAGTATCCAGCATACTTCCACCGGAAGAAATCATATCATCGATAATGACAATGTCCTTGCCATCTATATTGTCGCCAAGGAACTCATGGGCAACAATAGGGTTCTTGCCGTTTACAATAGTGGAATAATCACGTCTCTTGTAGAACATACCGGTATCAACACCCAAAACGGTAGCAAAATAAATGGCACGGTCTAAAGCACCTTCGTCGGGGCTGATTACAAGTAAATGTTCCTTGTCTACAATCAGGTCGTCTTCAGAGTTTAATAAGGCTTTCACGAACTGATAAGGAGGCAGGAAGTTATCAAAGCCACTTAAAGGGGTAGAGTTTTGTACTCTGGGATCATGGGCATCAAAGGTAATAAAGTTGCTGATACCCATATCACGAAGTTCCTCTAACGCATAAGCACAGTCTAAGGATTCACGACCGCTTCTTTTATGCTGTCTGCCTTCGTAGAGAAAGGGCATGATTACGTTGATGCGGTGCGCCTTTCCTTCACAGGCAGCAATAACACGCTTTAAATCCTGATAATGATCATCGGGGGACATGTGATTGGTATAACCGTTCATGTCGTATGTAATGCTGTGATTGCAGACATCAACAAGAATAAATAAATCCTTACCACGGATACTTTCATGGAAAACAGCTTTTGCTTCACCGCTTCCAAAACGGGGAACGTCAACATCTACAAGATAATTGCTTTCGATATATCCGTGAAATGCAGGATCCTGCTTTACTTTGTCATTATTAATATTTTTGCGGAATTCGATCATATAATCATTGATTCTGCGTCCCAGCTTTTCAGCAGAGGGCAGTGCAATAATTTTAAGGGGTGCCACAGGCATGGCGTTTTCTAGTTCGCGTAAATTAGGCATGATTTCCTCCCATTCAGGTAAAAACTTTTTGTAAATGTACTCGCAAAAATTGTCGAGCTATCATATAATTTATAACATTATGCTAGTGACACGTCAAGGGAATTCTTGTACAATTGTGAGTGGTGGGGGGTGGAATAGCGACGCCCGGGACGACCATGTATTTTCATTCGGTAACGCTCTCGCTCGGATAAAAACGTAGCGGTACTAAGCTCGAAGACGACTTTGTCGTCTTGACCTCGCTAAGTGCCGACGTTTTTATACGTCCCTTATTGAAAACACATGGTCGTCTCGGGCTGCGTATTGGCAACACCTACTACACCCACTTATAATTGTATGTCGTGGGCATAGGAGGGCGGTTTGGATGTAGTATGCCCAATGAGGGGGAGGAAAAAGAGAATGTAGGCATTGTGGTGAGTGGTGATTGGGCATGGGAGGACGGTTTGTGTGGCGTATGCCCAATATAGGTCAGGAATAAGAGGATACTGGCATTGTTGCAAGTGAGGAATGGGCATAGAAGGGCGATTGGAGCAGTGTATACCCAGTGTGAGGCAGGAAGAGGGAAATGTGGATGAGAGATGGTAGAATGATTGTACAGGAATGTTTGGAGAGGGCGCAGGAGGAACTTAAAAAGATTGCATGTTATAAAATATATTTGCGTGATAGTATTGCTTATAATACATAGAAGAAAATTTGAAGATAATAGGAGACAGGTAAATGAAATAATTGAAAGGTGCTATAGTTATCTTGGTAATGATTATCAGTATGAGTTGATGGTTCAGTTGAAGGATAATGTTCATATTTATTTTGATTTGCTGGAATATTATGTTGGACTTAGTAAGGAGTATTTGGAAAAGCAGCCTGTGTATGGGGATGTGAAAGGGAGTTTTGAATTTATAGCAGGGAAACGATATGCCAATAAAGGTGGTGGGATGTATGATGTTGCTTTTTCTTTTGAATGGGTAAGATATCATATTTCTAAAATTGTAGCTGTGTATCCAATGCTTAGGAAGGACTATTATTTATTTGAAGAACAATATCGGAGGCTACTTGTGCTTGAGAAAAGGGAGCCTCATAATGCGGAAAGATATCAGCTTGGGGGCTGGGATTTTTCTGTTATTGAAAGGGCGGAACATATTTTAAAGGGGAATATGATTCAAGATGCTGAGGCGCTAAGCTGTGCAATATATATGCTGATTGTTAAGATACATACCAAAAGAGATGTGGTGAAGGATATTGAGGCGTTGATAAGGTTATCAAAGCAGGTGGATGTTACTCCTTACAAGCAAGCATTGGAAGAATTGTTTGTAACAGATAAATATGGCATTTTTTGGCGAGAAGCCTATAATGAGTATAAAGAATATGGAAGAAAAGCGTTTGGGGTGTAAAAAGTAAGAAGAAAAAGCGTATAATAATATATGCAATCAAAAAATACTTGAGGGTTTACACTTTCTGTGTTAAACTGATTGCTAGTGATCAGGTTGCAGAAGCTTGCGATGCCTGCGACCGGAAGGAGGACCTGCGGGCCCTCCTTTTTGTTATTAGAATTACGTGGGAGGGGAAAATGGAATTTAAGCCTATTAAACCATTTTTGTCCTATGAGAAGCAGTTGAATAACTTAATTGTGAAAAAACAGCTAATCATAAAGGATAAGGAGTATGCTTCGGCAAAGTTACGGGATATTTGTTATTATTCCTTAATTGATGGATATAAAAATTTGTTTTATAATCCAATGAATCGAAAATATGAAGAAGGAACAAGGTTTGAAGATATAGTTGCTCTTTATGATTTCGATAAAAAATTAAGATTACTTATATTTCAATATATTTGTAACATTGAGCAAAAGGTTCGTTCATTAATTTCCTATCATTTTTGTGAAACATATTCTGAAAATCAAAGTGATTATTTAAATTCCCATAATTATAACAATACAAAACAGAATAGTCGAGATATACAAAAATTGATAAATATTTTATCTAATGAGGCAAATTATAACATGGAACATGCTTATGTAGTATATCAAAGAAATACATATGGAAACGTGCCATTATGGGTAGTGTTAAACACATTAACGTTGGGACAGACTTCCAAAATGTATTCTTTATTTACTACAAGTATACAATCCCGAATCAGTTCAAATTTTAGAAGTGTGAATGAGAAGGAATTAGGACAATATTTGAAAGTGTTAACACATTTTCGGAATATATGTGCACATAATGAGAGATTGTTTTCTTTTAAATCCAGATATGAGATACCGGATACATTATTGCATCAAAAGCTGCAAATACCTAAAAAGGGAAATCATTATACTTGTGGAAAATCAGATTTGTTTGGGGTAATGATGGCATTTCGATATTTACTTAATTGAGAAGATTTCTTGATATTTAAAAAAGAGTTCTGTAAGTTGCTCAGAGTTTTTGAAAAGCAATCTTCAGAAGAAAAGAAGAATAGATTATTGGTAGCAATGGGAATTCCAAGAAATTGGTCTTTGATTACAAGGTATAAATTGTTTTAGAGGTACGTAAATGCAAAACAATGAAATATTAAAAAAAGCAGAAAAATTAATAGCAATGCATCAAAGAGGTGAGCTTGGCGGAGAAGTGATGCCGGAGGATGCTAATCCTCATTTGGAAAGGAATAGTTTGGAAAATTATCTCTATTTTACGTTGCCCATGGCGTTGAATTATCAGAGAAATTCTTATACACTATGGGAAAGTGCTTTGAAGACTTATAATGATGAAGAAACCGAATTTGTATTTTGCCCAAGGATTTGTCTGGAAAAATCCTTTGAGGAGGTTCAGGCAGCGCTGACAAAATATAGGGTGGCATTACAGAAGCAAAAGCAGACAGAAATTTGGCTGCGGTTATGCAAAACTTTTGTAGAGCTATTTGATGGGGATATCAGAAGGCTCTTTGATGAAAATGAGAATGATGTAAAACGAATCAGAAATTATATTCAGGTGGAGCATAAGAAGGAGTTTCCTTATTTATCGGGAACCAAGATATGTAATTATTGGATGTATGTTATTTATCAATATACGGACAGAAGCTATACAAACATAGAAGCGTTAACAGTAGCGCCGGATACTCATGTGTGTAAGGCAACCTTGAGGTTGGGGCTGATTACAGAGGAACAGTATCAGTCTGCTAATGTGCAGCTTGAAGTGATTGAAGCATGGAGCAGACTGTTTGAAAATCAAAAGTACAAGCCCATTGATATTCATACCCCTTTGTGGCTGTGGAGTCGGAATGGGTTTCGGGAGATACAATAATATGAAAATAAATGAACAATGTCTACCATGCTTAGTGAATCAGGCGGTTAAAACTGCAAACCTTACAGAAGCAGATAATAGAGAAGAATTATATCAAAAAGTTTTTGCACAAATGAGCCAATTGGATTTTAACAAAACCAATCCTGAAATTGTTGGTGAAAATTATCGTTTGTTGAAGCAGCACATAGGTTGTGATGATCCTTATAAGGATACGAAAAACTTTTATAATAAACTCTTTTTGGAGAAGAGTAATAGTTACGATGAAAAAATTACATCCATAGAGGAGGCTGTAAAATATGCCATAGTTGCCAATATTATTGATTTTAATCCGGTGCACAGTAATGTAGATGAAGATATTAAAAATTTCTTTTCTAATATAGAAGGATTGGAATTAACCATAAATGATGTGGATTTGTTACTACAGGATATTCAAAATGCAAAGCGTCTTTTGTATTTGGGTGATAACTGTGGTGAGATATGCTTTGATAAGCTGTTAATTAAGCGTATCAAGGACTTAAATCCTAAGTGCCGGATTTATTTTGGAGTACGGGGAGAGGCAGTGGTAAACGATAATACAGAAGAAGATGCTTATTTTGTGGGAATGGATGAGTATGCCACGATTATCAGCAATGGAGATTATTCCCTGGGGACAGTTCTTTCCCGTACAAGCTCCCAATTTAGAGAAGTGTATCAAAGTGCAGATGTGGTAATTGCCAAAGGACAGGCGAATTATGAATCGCTGAGCGAGGAAGATAAGAATATCTATTTTCTGTTGATGGCAAAATGTAAAGTGATTGCGGAAGCTATTGGAGTGAAGGAAAAGTCGTTGGTGTGTTTGAAGAGTGGATGCAAAGAATAGAGGTGTTAGTATAGAAAAATTAAACGCGAGTTGACATTTGTATAGAAATGAAATAGAGGCTTTGAAAGCAACAGCCAAGCATTGTGGTAGTTCAGAACAGATTGCTGATGTGGATGGGATTCTGAAACAGATTGTGCTGTAAAGTGGAACCTCATATTTAATTCTTTGAAATATGGACTTGAGGATTGCGATGTACACTAAATCATGATATAATATGTTGCAATAGAGAGGTAGGTGAATGATATGAACAACTCAATAAACCGATTCGAGAATATCTATCATTCACAGAAGGCTGCTTGAAATAGCCCAGAAGGCTTCTTTTATGTAGAAATTAAAGTGTTCTCGTTATTCGGGAACACTTTTTTTAGGGCTATTTTAAGGAGACGACAATGAAATATAATAATGTAATGATTACAGATTTTAGAATGCCAATTTTTAAAACTGCTTTTCAACTTTATTTTGCTGAATTAGGTGTTATTATAAGGCAATGGGATGAATTATTTGAGGAAATGACTAAAGAAGGAGGAAATGTTGCTTATCTGTGTTTGAATGATGATAATACAGTAATAGGGTTCATACAGTTTAAAGTTATTTCATTTTCAAGTTATTTTTTTGAGACAAAGATGGGGTTTATCAGAGAATTTTGGGTGGCAAACGAATATAGGAATTTAGGTCATGGTACGGAACTTCTTCATTATGCAGAAGAATATTTTATCAACCAAGGTATATACAAATCAATACTGACAACAGATTCTGCAGAAAACTTTTATCTAAAGCGGGGATACATAAAAGATATTGATATATGGGCAAAAAATAAGGATGTAGTTTTTATTAAAAGTTTAAGATAAAATAATCCATGGAGGGCGTACCTATGATACGAGAGGCTTATTATGAGGATTTATATAAAATTTTAGAATTATATTTATATTTGCATGAGACAGCTATTCCTGAGGAATCTACGCATTTAAAGCAGACTTGGGAATCAATTATGAATGATAAGAACCATCATTTGATTGTATGTGAGGTGGATGGTAAAATAGTATCCTCCTGTGTTTGTGTGATTATTCCCAATCTCACAAGAAATGTAAGACCCTATGCATTTATAGAAAATGTGGTTACTCACAGGGAATATCGGGGAAAGGGTTATGCTACGGAATGTTTGGATTATGCAAGAAAAATAGCGAAAGAAAACAACTGCTATAAAATGATGCTGCTTACCGGTTCAAAAGAGCCTGAGACCTTGAATTTTTATAGGAAGGCGGGCTATAATAGTTCTGATAAGACGGCTTTTATTCAGTGGCTGGAATAATGGATGGAGGTATACTATTATGGTAGAATTTATTTTTGCATTGGTAATTATGGCATTTGGATCAGTGGTAATGATAGCAATCGGTGTTTATCAGATAAAAAGTACTGACCCCGTGGGCTTTTATACAGGGGAAAAGCCTCTTAAAAAAGAACAGCTGACAGATGTAAAGGCTTATAATAAAAAACATGGCTGGATGTGGATTACATATGGAATTGCAATTATCAGTGCATTTCTGATAAGCTCCTTTTTGGGAGGAATCGGCTCTGCGGTTTTACTGATTGGTGTGATTGTGGGGGCTTTGCCTGTAATGATGTGGTATCATGCAAAGCTTAAGAAGGAGTACATGAGGTAAATATATTACTGGTTTTTGAATTAGGGTTAAAGATTTTAGAACAGGATAGCAAGAAATACAACGAAAGCAGCAAGTAAATGAAAGGTATCTATTATGCAGAAAAAGAAGGAACATATTATTAAAAGTATTCAGCCGGGCAGTATTGCTGAGGAAATGGAAATTGAAGTGGGCGATAAGCTGATTGCCATTGATAATACGGAAATAGAGGACATTTTTGACTATCAGTTTCTGGTGCAGGATACCTACATTGAGGTATTGATTGAAAAGCCGGACGGGGAGCAGTGGCTTCTTGAGGTGGATAAAGAATTTGATGAGGATTTGGGCATTGAGTTTGAGAATGGTTTGATGGACGAATATCGCCATTGTCATAATAAATGTATTTTTTGCTTTATAGACCAGATGCCCAAGGGAATGCGGGAGACTCTGTATTTTAAGGATGATGATTCCAGACTGTCCTTTTTACAGGGAAATTATGTGACCCTGACCAATATGTCCGACCATGATATTGACAGAATTTGTCGTTATCATTTGTCGCCCATCAATATTTCCTTTCAGACCATGAATCCGGAGTTGCGTTGCAAGATGCTGAATAATCGTTTTGCAGGGGAGGCTTTAAAAAAGGTGGATGTGTTAAATGAAGCCGGAATTGTGATGAATGGTCAGATTGTGCTTTGTAAGGGTGTCAATGATGGCAAGGAATTGGAATACAGTATTAGGGAGCTGATGAAATATCTCCCAAATTTGGAAAGTGTGTCCGTAGTGCCGGTGGGACTGTCCAAGTATCGTGAGGGATTGTATCCTTTGGAGCCTTTTACAAAAGAGGATGCCTGTCAGGTGATTGATTTGATTGAAAAATATCAGAAAGAATGCTATGAGAAATACGGCTTGCATTTTATCCATGCCAGTGATGAGTGGTACATTTTGGCGGAACGTGAGTTGCCTGAGGAAGAGCGCTATGATGGTTATTTGCAGTTAGAAAACGGTGTGGGTATGCTGCGATTGCTTTTGGATGAATTCCATGAGGAGCTTGCAGAGCGTAAAGTGAAAGCAGGAGTAAGGGCAGACAGCGCTGCAAATGAGGTTTCCATGGTAACAGGCCGTCTTGCCTATCCTTATATTAAACAGATGGCAGAGGAACTGGAAGAAACCTATTCTAACCTGAAAGTTCATGTTTACCCTATTACAAATAACTTCTTCGGAGAAATGATTACCGTGTCGGGACTGCTTACGGGGCAGGATATTTTGGCACAGCTCCAAGGAAAAGAATTAGGAAGGAGACTTCTTTTGCCTCAGAATGTGTTACGCAGTGGAGAAGAGGTTTTTTTGGATGATTTGACCCTGACAGAATTGGAAAAGGCTTTACAAGTGCCGATTAATATTGTAAAATCAAGCGGATGTGACTTTATAAATTCGATTTTAGGTGAGCAATAGGTGACAGTGCAGTAAATGCTGCATTTCATAGGAAAATGGAGGAACTATGGCAAAGAGAAAGACCAAGCCCATCGTTGCGGTGGTTGGAAGACCCAATGTAGGAAAATCAACCCTGTTTAACGCTTTGGCAGGTGAAAATATATCAATTGTAAAAGATACTCCGGGTATTACCAGAGACAGAATTTATGCGGATATTACCTGGTTGGATAAAACCTTTACTATGATTGATACGGGCGGTATTGAGCCGGACAGTAAGGATATTATTTTGTCCCAAATGCGTGCTCAGGCAGAAATTGCAATGGAAACTGCGGATGTTATTATTTTCCTTGTGGATGTTAAGCAGGGACTTGTGGATGCAGATTCCAAGGTGGCAGATATGCTTCGCCGATCCCATAAGCCTGTTGTACTTGTGGTAAATAAGGTGGACAGCTTTGAAAAGTATATGGCGGATGTATATGAGTTTTACAATCTGGGCATTGGTGATCCCCATCCTATTTCTGCGGTAAACAGATTAGGATTAGGTGATATGCTGGAGGAGGTTGTTTCTTATTTTCCTGATGAATGTTCTGAGGAGGAAGAGGATGACCGCACCAGAGTAGCTATTGTTGGTAAACCTAATGTAGGTAAGTCTTCCCTGATTAACAAGCTTCTGGGAGAAAATCGTCTGATTGTATCCGATATTGCAGGAACTACCAGAGATGCTGTTGACACAGAGATTACTTATAATGGAAAAGAATATGTATTTATCGATACTGCGGGACTTCGTCGTAAGAATAAAATTAAAGAAGACCTGGAGCGTTTCATGATTGTGCGTACTGTTGGTGCAGTTGAGCGTGCGGATGTGGTTGTAATGATGATTGATGCAGTGGAAGGGGTTACTGAACAGGATGCAAAAATTGCAGGAATTGCCCATGACCGCGGTAAAGCTGTTATTATCGTAGTGAATAAGTGGGATGCGGTGGAGAAGGATGACAAGACCATTTATCGTTTTACGGAAAAGGTTCGTGATACTCTGGCTTACATGCCTTATGCAGAAATGCTTTTCGTATCTGCCAAGACAGGACAGCGTCTGCCCAAGCTTTTTGAAACCATTGATATGGTCAGTGAAAATCATGCAATGCGTGTTTCTACAGGTGTGTTGAATGAGATTATGGCAGAAGCAGTAGCCATGCAGCAGCCTCCTTCTGATAAGGGTAAGAGACTGCGCCTTTACTATATTACACAGGTATCGGTTAAGCCCCCTACCTTTGTTATATTTGTAAATGATAAGGAATTAATGCATTTTTCATACACAAGATACATTGAGAACCAGATAAGGGAGACCTTTGGCTTTAAGGGTACGCCTCTTAGGTTTATCATCAGGGAGAGAAAGGAAAAAGAACAGTAATGGAACGTATTATCTGTTTAATTATCGGCTATGTATTTGGTCTGTTCCAGACCGCGTATTTTTATGGAAAGGCGCATGGAATTGATATTCGTCAGCATGGAAGTGGAAATTCCGGCACTACCAATGCGTTGCGAGTTTTGGGAACCAAGGCTGGCTTGATTGTATTTGCAGGAGATTGTATCAAATGTATTTTGGCTGTTGTTGTGGCAAGATTAGTCTTCGGCGGAAGTCACGGGGATATGATTTATCTGCTTTGTATCTATGCGGCTGCCGGTGCCATTCTGGGTCATAATTTTCCTTTTTATATGGGCTTCAAGGGTGGAAAAGGAATTGCTGCTACAGCGGGGTTGATTTTGTCACTGCATCCTTATTTCATCCCTATGGGTGTAATTTTGTTTTTTGGAAGTTTTGCAATTACCCATTATGTATCTTTAGGCTCTCTGCTTGTTTATGCGGGACTTATGATTGAAATAGTGATTTGTGGACAGACGGGTGTTTTTGGAGATATGACGCAGGTGCAGCTTTATGAAATGTATGGCGTTGCGGCGATATTAACCGTGATGGCTTATTGGAAGCATAGAGAAAATATCGGAAGACTGCTTCGCGGTGAAGAACGTAAGACCTATCTGTTTAAGAAAAATAAAGTGGACTAATTTGAGGAAAGGTATTCAATTGGTATGGCAAAAGTAAGTATTATAGGCGGAGGTAGCTGGGGCATTGCCCTGGCAGTATTGTTACATAAAAACGGGCATCATATTACTGTGTGGTCCGCATTGGAAAAAGAAATTGAGATGCTGAAAGAGAAACATGAGCACAAAATGCTTCCCGGGGTAATTTTGCCGGAGGATATGGTGTTCACTGCGGATGATAAGGAAGCAGTAGAAGGAAAAGACCTTTTGGTTATGGCGGTTGCCAGTGCTTATACCAGAGAGACAGCTCATCGTCTCAGCAGTCTGGTAGCATCAGAACAGAAGATTGTAAATGTGGCAAAGGGAATTGAAGAAAAGACTTTGATGACCTTGTCCGAAATTATTGAGCAGGAAATTCCTCAGGCGGATGTGGCAGTGTTGTCAGGACCTTCCCATGCAGAGGAGGTTGGCCGTGGAATTCCTACCACCATTGTGGTAGGGGCAAAGAGTAAGAAGACTGCGGAGTATATTCAGAATCTTTTCATGAATGAGGTGTTCCGTGTGTATGTAAGCCCTGATGTATTGGGCATTGAGCTTGGTGGCTCCTTGAAGAATGTGGTTGCTTTGGCGGCAGGTATTGCCGATGGGCTGGGCTATGGAGATAACACCAAGGCGGCGCTGATTACCAGAGGTATTACCGAGATTGCAAGACTTGGTATTGCCATGGGTGGAAAGTTTGAAACCTTCTGTGGATTAACCGGAATCGGGGATTTGATTGTAACCTGTGCCAGTATGCATTCCCGTAACCGTCGTGCAGGTATTCTCATCGGACAGGGAAAAACCTATGAGGAAGCAATGGAAGAGGTTCAGATGGTAGTGGAAGGTGTGTATTCTGCCAAGGCAGCAATGGCTCTTGCTAAAAAGTATGATGTGCAGCTTCCCATTATTGAACAGGTTAATGCAGTGCTGTTTGATGGAAAAAGTGCTGACCAGGCAGTGAAGGATTTAATGCTTAGGGATAAGAAGATTGAAGTGCCTGACTTGGGTTGGGAAAGAGAGTAAGGAATTACCAAGCGAATTGATATTTGTAAGAACCTATAATGCGGAGTATGTATTTGGGATAGAAAAATAAAGAGGGGATTATTATGATACCAATAACCAATATTCTTTCAGTTTGTATTACATTATTTATTACCTTAATTTTACCTGTAGTTGTTTATGTAATATACGGCTTAAAGAACAAAGGAAAAGGCGTATGGATAGCATGGCTTCTTGGGGCGGCAGGATTTTTTGTGTTTCAGATAATTATCAGGACACCTATTTTAAGTATGCTTTCACTATTGCCGGGATTCGTGGAATTTGAGCTGGAGCATTATATATTGTATTGTTTCATTTTAGCGTTTTCGGCAGGATTATTTGAAGCGGCGGGTAGATATGCGGTAGCGAAAATATTGAGCAAAAAGTTGGATTATACACAAAGCTTTGCAGCGGGTTTGGGACATGGATCTATTGAATCAATTTTTGTTGTTGGATTAACATATGTAAGTAATATTATATACATTATAATGATTAATTCAGGAAGCTTTGATATTTTTGTGGAACAAACAGCCGCAGTAGGCGCGGATACTACCATGCTTATCGGATTAAAAGATAGTCTGATAAACACGAATTTTATTATGTTCCTTTTGGCAGCTTATGAGAGGATTTTGGTCGTGATTTTGCATATCGCATTGAGTATGTTGGTATGTTATTTTGTCAGTCAAAAGAAAGATTTTGTGGGAATATTTATTTGTATATTGTGCCATTGTACAGTTGATTTTATTGTGCCAATTGTCAATGGAATGGCAACAGTATATTTGGGAAATATAATTTCCCTTTCTACGGCCTATGTAATTATATATGTTTTTTTAACTTTAGTGGCAGTAGCATCAATCATTACAATTAGACAGATAAGAAAGAAATGGGAATTCATAATATAAATAGGAATGTTTGCGCAAATAAAAAAGCCTCTATAGTGTAAAAGCTATAGGGGCTTTTGAGCGAAAAATATTATCTTACTGCTTCCACAATTTCCGCTGCCATCAAGGGCTTATTCATGGTATAAATATGAATTCCATCCACCTTATTCTGCTGCAAATCCAGAATCTGTCTGATGGCATAATCAATACCTGCCTTGCGCATATCCTCAGGATTATCACCATAAGTAGCAATAATATCTGCAAATGCCTTGGGAATACTGGAACCGGATAAGGAAATAGTTGTGCCCAACTGCTTGGCAGAGGTAATGGGCATAATTCCTGCGCAAATAGGAATGGTAATTCCTGTTTTGTCTGCTTTTTCACAGAAATCAAAAAATGTATCATTATCAAAGAAAAGCTGGGTAATGAAAAACTCAGCACCGGCGTCCTGTTTGATTTTCAAGAATTCCAAATCGCTCTTTTTGCTGAATGCTTCATAATGCTTTTCGGGATAGCAGGCTCCGGCAATCTGAAAATCTGTTTTTTCCTTTAAAAAGGTAATCATATCGCTGGCATGGGCGAAATCGCGGGAATTGTATTGTTCATCAGTCATGTCCTTGGGACGGTCACCACGCAGAGCCAATACATGTTTTACATTTGCTGTCTTTAATTCTTCATAAACTTGTATCAGAGCTTCCTTCTTGCAACCCACACATGTCATATGGGCAAGGGCATCAATCTGTAAGGTGTTTTGAATATAGGAAGCAATATCCACGGTTTTCTTGGAGCGGCTGCCCCCTGCGCCATAGGTTACACTGATAAAATCCGGGGATAATTTCCCTAAAGCATCCAATGTTTCAAAGGCGGATTCAAATTCACCATCCTTTTTGGGAGGAAATACCTCAAAGGATAGGGTTTGTTTCTTATGTAAGGTGTTTGCTATCATATGTGGGACACTCCTTTGGGTTACTCTAATAGTTTTTATAGGAATTTTCTTGATTTTACATCGTGAATATCGTAACATAACCATATACAGATTTCAAGAAAAACAAGCCCTTTGGGCAGGAAATGGAGGAGCTTATGAGCAATCAAGGCTTTCAGGGAACCGCAGATTATGTAGCAAGTGAGGAATTAATGGCAAGTGTAAATATTGCCATTGCATTAAAGAAGCCTCTTTTAATTAAAGGAGAGCCGGGTACCGGCAAAACCATGCTGGCTGAGGCAGTTGCCAAGGCACTTGGCAAGAAGTTAATTATTTGGAATATCAAATCCACTACTAAGGCACAGGAAGGTTTGTATGTATATGATACCATTCAACGTCTCTATGATGGACAGTTTGGAGAAGAGGGTGTTGATGACATTGCAAGATATATTAAGCTGGGCAAGCTGGGAGAAGCCTTTGACAGTGAGGAGCAGGTAGTGCTTTTGATTGATGAAATTGATAAGGCGGATTTGGAATTCCCCAATGACCTTTTGTGGGAGCTTGACCAGATGGAATTTTATATTAATGAGACAAAGCGTACTGTCAAGGCAAAGCACAGACCTATCGTAATTATTACTTCAAATGCGGAGAAGGAACTGCCGGATGCATTCCTGCGCCGTTGTATTTTCCATTACATTGATTTCCCCACCAAGGAATTGATGGAGGAAATTATAAAGGTACATTTCCCGGATGTGGAGGACAAGCTGTTGCAGGCTGCTATGGAGGTATTTTATAATATTCGTTCCATTCGTGATATCCGCAAGAAGCCCAGCACCTCAGAATTGATTGATTGGGTCAATGCACTGCAGCTTGGTGGAATCCCTACGGAAAAGATTAAGAGCGCATTACCTTTTATCGGCGTAGTGGTAAAAAAGGACGAGGATTTACAGACTGTAAAAAATACACCAACTTACTAGGCAGAAAACCTAATTTCAAATAGAAGGTAAGATAGTATGTTTATAAAATTTTTTGATACCCTTCGGGCAAAGGGGTTACGGGTAACCTTGGGAGAGTGGCTGACCTTGCAGGAAGCTCTGGACAAGGGCTTGTGCGGTAGCTCGCTGACACAGTTTTATTATGTTGCCCGAATGATTCTGGTAAAAAGTGAAACGGATTTTGATAAATTTGATATGGCCTTTGAGGAATGCTTTAAGGCAGTACAGCGGGAGACCGAGGTGGGAGCAGAAATGCTTCGCTGGCTGGAAAAATCCGATATGCTGGAGCTGGCACATGAGGAAGCAAGGGACCATCTGAACAAGATAGAAGACTTGCAGGTGGATAAGGAAGATGTGGAAGAGAAATTTAAGCAACGTCTGAAGGATCAGGACAGCGAGCACAATGGTGGCAGTTTTTGGATTGGAACCATGGGTAAGACCTCCTTTGGTAATATGGGAGGTAATGTAGGCGGTGTTCGTGTGGGCGGCAAGACCGGCTATCAGTCCGCATTTTCCGTGGTAGGTGCAAGAAAATACCGAGACTTCAGAGACGACAGAGTTCTTGACAACAGGCAGTTCCAGATGGCTTTCCGTAAGCTGCGTCAGTTTTCCAGCAGGCTGGATATTCCGGAGACGGAGCTTGATATCAATGGTACTGTTGACAAGACCTGTAACAATGGTGGCTGCTTACAGATTGTCATGCAGAAGCCCAGAAAAAATGCGGTAAAGCTGCTTTTGTTGATGGATTCCGGGGGAACCATGATTCCCTTTAGTAATCTGTTAAATGATTTATTCCAGGCAGTACACAAGTCCAATCATTATAAGGATGTAAAGACTTACTATTTCCACAACTGTATTTATAGCAAGCTCTATAAGACGCCGGAATGTGAAAATGGAGATTGGATTGATACGGAATGGCTGTTTCGTAATGTGGACAGTGATTATAAGGTTATCATTGTTGGGGATGCAGCAATGGCACCGGAGGAATTGTATTCTACCACAGGAAACTATAGAGGACCTAACGGCGGGCTTTCCGGTTATGAATGGTTGCAGCTTGTAAAGCGTAAATACAAAAAGGTGGTCTGGTTAAATCCTAAGATGGCACCCGGGCGTGCGCCCTGGCGAGAGGCGGAGACTGCCATTAAGGAAATGTTCCCCATGTATAAGCTGACTGTGGATGGTCTGAATCAGGCTATGGTTAAGTTGATGGTAAATAAGTAGAAAAAACAGTGTCAAGCATTTTTGAAAATGTCACAAAAATTTTGGATTATTAGCACCGGTTTTTCCGGTGCTTTTTTCTGGCATTAAGCTGGTATATCATCATCCAAGTGGTGCATCTGAGCTTTGACAAATTTCCAAAAAGCTTTACT
>JAGAMG010000006.1 GCA_017624835.1 Lachnospiraceae bacterium | reverse complement strand
CAGGCACAAAGTTTGCTTGCTGCCGAATCCGCACTGCTCGTTCCAAATATGCCATTTACAATAATCCATACCATGGACTGGGTGGCAATAAATTTATTACGCTGGTCATTTGTCGGTGCTTTTGCCTCTGTTGTGGAATAACCATAATACATACAATAGGCAAGAAGCTTCTCCTGTGCTGCTGAAAGGTTGGTATCCGGATTGCTGTCACTGGTCATAAGCTGTCCACCTTTTGCCGACAGACCAAAGTTCATACAGTATGCCGAATGACCATCAATCATTGCATACAGAATTCCTCCTTTGTGATTACTGTTAAACTCACTGATTACTCCATGGTCTTTCGATGATGCAACCCAGAATGCAATATTTGCACTTGAACTTGCGGCGAAAGCTGTAGTACCATTCGTAAACAGTGTTGTAAACATGGTTAATACAGCAAGAAAACCTGCCATAAATCGTCTCAATTTCTGTTTCATTCGATATTCCTCCTAATCTTTGTTATCGCTGATAATAGAAGTGCATCCCGATTTTGCTTAGCACTTCTCGTTGACTGCACGAAAAAAAGAGCAGGCATAAGTTTTTGGCTTATACCTGCTCTCCTGATGCAGTCTGTATTCTTTTATCTGTAGCAACGGAACTCATAGAAAGTTTCGCCGGATGTTTTGGTTGTTCCGGTATAACGGATGTTGAATACGGAATCCGACTCCAGCAGAAGCATATCTGCAATATGCTGTGCGATTGCCTCCTCACTTCCAAGTGCTCTTCCGGATGTTGTTGCCGCTTTATTAAGGTCAGTATTGACAAATACACTGTAGTAACTGTCCTCAAGTCCATCCAGAGGATAATACTCGTCATACTCAGCCTGCGTAATCTTTCCGGCATTCAGGTTATCCTTCAGATTCTGTTCTGTTGTAACCATCCCGCCAGCCTGACATTTGGAAATTGCTAGGCTTACCACCCTGTCCGGGCTGTAAGAGACTGCTTTTTGTTCGGATTTTTGTTTTGTATCCTGCTTTTCAGATGCCGGTTCTTTCTTTGTCTCCTTTGGCTGTTCCGTCGGTTCCTTTGTCTCAGGACTTTTATCTCCGTCTGTCTGCTTGTCATCAGATTTATCCTCTGATGCCCTGACCGGCTGGGTATCCTTATCGGATTTATCTTCCGTTGCCCCGACTGACTGGTTATCCTTACCAGTTTCCGCCTTATCCTTTGATACATCTTCTTCTGTTACAGAAGCTGTACTCTCCGGCTGGGCTTCTTCTGTGTCCCCAGTCTCCTTCGTTTCCACCGAAACCTCTGTAGTTACCGGCTCTTGTGCTGTTTCGACCGTCTCTGTGCTTCCTGCGTCCGTTACCTCCATACTCAAATCTCTATATGAGCCACATCCGACACTTCCTATCAGTACTACGGATAATAAGAAAAATAATAGTTTCTTCATATGAATCACCTATTCCCTTTCCGTAAGAGGGATAGGCTTTTCGTCCTCATGACAAACTGACCTGTCCACTCTTACTCTATGTGAACAATTTATTCGGTTGTCACGGGACATCTTTTGTGGGACTGTCCCGTATTCTGTGCATTGTTAACCTCCTACCAGCAGGCTCTTACTATACATGGATCTGCATATTCATCAGCATCCGCATATGCAATCTGAACATGGTGTCCTGCCCTGACTGCTTCCACTATGGAATGAACCTCTGTGATACTTCTGTAATTTTCTGCAATGGCATCCATAACAGCATCCGCTATCTTTTCAGCCATTTTTTCGACGGTTTCCTTTGGTCCTTCCACTGTATCCGCCACTGCCTGCATGGTTCTGTTTCTCACTTCTCTGTATTCCTCCATGCTTCCATCTCCTTTGCTTTTTGATTTACACATCCGCAAGCTTCTTCATTGCAAAGAAATACTTAATAAATCTGCGGTTCTTAAAGTAATTATTAAATCCAAACTGCATAAGCCACACCTCCTTTCATGGTGTTCCTGCTCCTACAAATGCCAGGAACAATCTTAATACCAGATTAAGCAGAAGCAGAAAGATTTTTGCTACCTCCAATATCAATCTGAGTATTCCAAGTATGATTTTTAACATCCATTTCAATATGGTAAGTAACACATTTCCGGTTCCGCTTAATACTGTCATAGGCTTTTACTCCTCTCCGAAATTTCCCTGGGCAAATAATACTGACATTTCCTCCAACGTTTCATCTGTTGTCTCAACAGCTTCATTATGCCCGACTGCTTCATTCTTTTTTGCCTTATCCGGCATCATCTGCATCATCTGTTGCATTAGTTCCGGGGTAACAAGATGCTGTGTATTCATGGCTGCATTTCCAAACAACTGTGCAACCTCTTTCATTACTTCTGCTTTTAGCAAAAGATTTGCTTCTGCCAGCTCCTGCCTTGTTACATATCCTTCAAGATTTTCCTTCTCATTCTTACCACTCTTTGTAAGACTTGACTTTGAAGCACCGTTAATGTACTGAATAATTGCCTTAATCACAAAGTTTGATACAGATTTGTGAATATCAGTATTCAAATCCTCCAATGTCCGGTATATCTTCAGATGGTCAGGATTATTCAGATTGAGATGAAAACTGTACTGCTTACTTCTTTTTGCCATCTTAATTTACCTCCCGCTTCTAAGGGCTATCCTTGCCATAGTCTCAAATCCTTTGGCATTTGCCTTTACATCCAGCACGTAATGGATATTGGACTGCTGATATTTTCCGAAGTTTCTCATTACAACTGCCCCGCCGCCTACAAAATAGACTGGTATCATATCAAGACTGTAACCGCACTCAGTCTGATAACGGTACACTTTATCCACAAACTCATGAATCTGCTGGTCCATAATCTCCTTGAAATCCTTGGGAAGCTCTGTCTTTCCAGTTTTCATATATTCCTGAATCTCGGCTTCATCAATCTTTCTGTTTTTAACCTGTACTGCCACTCTGTTGATTGCCCTCATACACTTAATCAGACCTTCATTCTGCGTATCGCATCGACTGTTATCCGGCTTCTTATTTACAATCAGCATACTGTCTACAGTCCATGAACCGACATCAATGACAAGTGCTTTCTTTCCAAATGTGGGAAGCATACCTGCAACTGCTGCATAACACTGAGGATAAACAAGTACATTTAAAATGTGGATTCTGTAAAGCTTCTGTTCAAATCCAAATACCACATCCCCATTCTTTGAAAGATAATCTATAAATGGCTTTCTCTCTGCGGAAAATCTTGTAAGGGGCAGTCCCACCGCAAGAACCACATCCGCTTCACTCTTTCCTCTTATCTCCAACTCCTTTGCTATTGCCACCAGAGTCAATAAATAGAAATTCTCATTTTCCACCTTACTGTCCAGTACCTCCAGCCTTTCCTCCCCAACTGCAAAATATCTGTCATCATACTCAAGCACATTATCGTGAAATGCCGGAGCATTTGCTAATTCTTTAATGGAAGTATTGAAACAGGTATTGCTTGTTTTCATCTGTGACCAACCATGGTCAATTCCAATTATTTCAATGTTGTTCATTCTGTGTTTCCTCCGCTTCTTAAATTCTCGCCCAAACGTACTCTAAATCTCCCAAATATGGCGTATCCACCAGATACCACTGACGGTTAATATCCATTTCCATTCGGGTTTGTATCCATTTGTCATCAACCTTGACCTCTAAACATTCTCCACAATGGAAGCCGGTATGTTGCCATAAATCTGATACCAGCAAGCCATATCTTCCATTTTGGCTGTTAAATCCTAATCTGCCTTCAATCTTCTTTTCTTTATTTGCCATAGCCACTCCTCCTTGTACACAACTGTTATCTGTTATCAACTGATTCTGTTTATCGAATGTTTCAATACTTCGTATCTCCCTAACTCTCCGATCCGCTATATCCGATATGCGAATCGCTGAATATAGCATTAGAAATATTCCTGCGATAAGAATTGTTACCAGAACTTCCATTAGCACCTTGCCCATATACTCTCTTCCTTTCAAAACAAAAGTAGGACTATATCAGCCAGACGGATTATCTCCGTTTCAAGTGCTAATTTAGTCCTACCTAAATAAAAACTATTAAATTGTCACCTCACTTGGGTGCACAAACCCCACTCAGGTCATGACTCCTGAATTATTGTGCAATATTTGGATTTCGGTTTGATTTGTCAGCGCTGCCTTATCCTTGCCGATTAAATTGGTATAAAAATAAGGACTAAATTAGTGCTAACCCCTTGATTTTACTGGGTTTCTCTAACTTTGTCCTTATTATAACGCGCTCATCCTCTACCAAAGTTGCGGTCAATTCATATAAATTGCCCTCATATTCATCCCATCTAAGGACATCCTCTCGCAAGGGAAGGGCTTCAAATACAATCTCTGTTCTACCGGCTCCTGCAATACGTTCATCTCCATTACATACCTTCGCAGCTAGTCCATCCTCTTCCTGCAAAGTAACTTCCTTTACAACCTCTTCCTGCAATGCCTTTGAGGAAATCGTTATGTTACCCTTCCAAGACTTATCCCCGCACAAATCCACCTTTACCATCACTTTATCCTTCACAGGATATACCCGCACTGCCTCAATAAATACCGCATTCTCCACCCGTAGACGAATATATCCAAGTACACCATTCCAATTGGTCTGGGTCTCATCCGTAGCCGCAGAAGAATACACAATGGCATCATGGGGCACTCCCGGATAACTGTTATCTGAAAGCAATGTAAGTTCGTGCTCCTGTATCTTTGCCTCATCCGCCACCTCTGTTTCAGTTCCTCCACCCAGAAATTTTGTCACCTCAAACACATGGGGCGTACTAATGGATGGCGGTACAAAATCCGGCACCTCCTTCCCATCCACCAAAAGTTTTAAGCACCTTGCACGCTCCGCCTCCAAAAATACTCGCTTCCCTTCGGGGACATCAAAAGAAATCTTTCGCGTCAGCTTTGCTTCTCCCTCAAAGGTGTATTTTCTGGTAAATCTGGTGGCAATGGGGGCATCCTCCTGAAATCCCTCTTCCGCATTGCCTAATTCCGCATCGGGATGCCACTGATTACTACCGGTATCCTTACCGCCAATCTTATTTTCATCCAAGGTTCCCGGCAAACTCATATCGTAAAGCCTGCCATCCCCAATATCCGTCTGCCAAAGTCCTTCTAATGTGTAACCTATTACTTTTCCCATACCCTTACTCCTATACTAATTTTTCATAAAATCCTTTATTACAATAATATCCCTGAAACCATTATACCAATTTGATTTCAGGGATACATTTTTATAAATTGCTTATGTCTTTTGAAAAATTGCTCTTACGCCGTCTCCGTAATCTTATTCATATACCGTAACCACTTTCCTGTCCGGACACGTCCGATAAAGAAAATTGCTCTTACCACCCAATCGATACTCATGGCAATCCACACACCTAATACACCAAGTCCACAAAAATCTCCCAACACATATGCTAATGCAATTCTGCAGGTAAACATGGTAATAATGGAAACCACCATGGTATATCTCACATCATTTGCAGCTCTCAGTCCATTAGCAAGAGGGAAGGCATAGGGCTGTGCTATGATACTTGCAAAGCAGTTAAATATCTGTAGCTGGATTGCAATCTCCATGGTTTCTTCACTGAGATGGTAAAGACCAAATACAGGTCTGGCAAACAAGAAAAGAGGGACACCCAATATTACCATCATTAGTTGAGTCATTCTCAGCATCTTAAATAAGTATTTCTTTGCCGCTTCCGTTTCTTTCGCTCCGATACATTGACCTACTACCGTAATGATTCCAATGCCCATGGCATTGGAGGGAACCAATTGCAGACTACCCACACTGTTTACCACTGCATTGGCAGTAATGGCAGCAGTGCCAAAGCTTGCAATGAGACTGCTTAATATCAGCTTTCCAACCTGAAAAATACTGCTTTCTATGCCATTGGGGACGCCAATATACAATATTTTTTTCATTACACCCCAATCCAGCTTCCAGCTCTTATTAAGCACTAATTCATCTGATTTTATTAATGCTCCCATAATCGCAATAGCCGCTACCACTCTTGCCACAAAGGTGGAAATAGCAGCACCGGTAACTCCCATATTGAAACCATAAATTAACAGCGCATTTCCTACTACATTCAACAGGTTACAGGACATGGACACCTTCATGGGAAGCTTAGAATTTCCAATGGAACGAAACAAAGCAGCTGCCCCATTGTATAAACCGATAACAGGAAATGCCAAAGCAGAATAAAAAAAATAAATCCGTGCAGCCTCCATAACCTCCGGTTCCAGATTACCATAAATAAATCCTAACAGCGCATTATTCCCTAATAATCCGATTACCATAAAGAGCACAGAAAAGGAACCCACTGCCAAAAACAATTGATTGGATGCCTTTCCTACCATATCCCGATCCTTTTTTCCCATATATTGGGCTACCACCACGCTGCCACCGCTGGACATGGCAGTAAATAATCCAAACATCAGAATACATATGGTATCCACCAGAGAAATTCCCGACACAGCAGCTTCTCCACAGCTGGATACCATAAAGGTATCCGCCATTCCCATTGCCACTGCCAAAAATTGCTCTATAATCAGCGGAATAATCAGCTTCCTTAATTTATCCTCTGTAAACATAATGTCACACTCCAATAATAACATAAGCAGAGAGCCAAACCACTCTCTGCTTATATGTTAGAATTTTAAGCTATATTTGTCAATGGACATTTTACTGCAAAGGCTCAAATACAAAGTAATCTGCCCTTACACTTCCACCTTCATTACCGGCTTCGTTAATAGCTGTCAAACCAACCTTAACACCTACCCAGCGTCCGGGAGTAGCCTCCTTCATCTGTCCTACGGGAGTAAAATTTTCCTCATCGTAGCTGATTTCAAAGAATACATCATTTTCCTTTACTACCTTCATACGCAGATAAATGGTATCCTTTTCCACAGCACAAAGGTCTTCTCTTACCTCATCATTCTTGGTCCATTTGCCACTTCTCTGCTGTAACATCAGCTTTCCGTTTTCCTTCTTTATCATCAGACCATTATAGTCCCCACACTGGGAAACCATACCAGCCACATCTCCCTCTGCCATATTCTCCAGATGCAGACAGGTAGTAATCTGAAATTCCGGTGCCGGCCATTTCTGAATCAGCAGATTACTGATATCGCAAAGCTGTGTCTTAGGATCAGCCTGCTGTGCATATAAAGTCAAGCCGTTACCCTTCAGCGCATACCACTCATCCTTGTAATTGGCATTCCACTGCCACTGTAAGCCTAATTTGTCTCCCTCAAAGAAATCACTGTCCTCAGGTGCATCAATGGGATAAGTTGCTCCCACATCAGGCTTCTGATAACACATTACAGGCTCTCCACAGCCATCCACATCATTGACACCGATAATAGGCCAGTCATTTTCCCAACGCATGGGCTGCAAATGAATAATACGTCCTGCATTCAACACATCCTGGAAATGAATAAACCAATCCTCTCCGCTTGGAGTGGTTACCCAAGCACCCTGATGAGGTCCATTTACAGGGGAATTGCCCTGCGCCATAACAATCTTTTCCTCATAAGGTCCATAAATATTCTTGGAACGAAGTACGGTCTGCCAACCGGTCTTTACGCCGCCTGCCGGAGCAAATATGTAATAATAACCATTACGCTTATAAAGCTTGGGTCCCTCAATAGTGGGCTGAGTCTCATGTCCGTCATAAATAAACTTACCGTCATCCAACACTCCGGAGCAGTCCGGTTCGATGGGGGACATATACAGCATACTCTTAAAACCGATACGACTTCTTGCAAAGGCACTTACCATATATGCCTTTCCGTCATCATCCCAGAAAGGACAAGGGTCAATCCAACCGCAAACCTTTCTTACAAAGCTGGGCTCACTCCACTTTCCCCAGGGGTCGGTAGTCTTACACATCATAATACCTTCGTCCGGGAAGGGAATAAATGCATAATAAACGCCCTCATGATAACGAATGGAGGGCGCCCATGTTCCGCAACCATGCACGGGCTTCTCATACCACTCAAAAGGAAGCTTATCGATAATATAATTAATTACCTTCCAGTTTACCAAATCCTTGGAGTGTAGCAGAGGTACTGCCGGAGAATTACAAAAGCTGGAGGCTATCATAAAATAGTCCTCTCCCACTCTGATTGCATCCGGATCCGAATAATCCGTGTACAATATAGGATTGATGTAAGTTCCATCACCCTGATCAGCAATCCACATTTTTTTAATCTTTGACTTGTCCATACCCTTGTCCTTTCTACTGTTTGTCACACAAACAGTTACCGCTTCTTTCAACTGTAAGGTAAGTATAACAGATTCCTCCTCCCCTTTGCGTGCCATATCATCATATATTTATGCCATTTATTGTAATTATCCATTGATTTTTCGGACAAATATTGTAAAATCAAATTAACAGCTGTCACATATTGCAGTAAATACCATTTACAAACCATGAGGATATTATATTTATGAGTATCTTTTTTCAAAACCGTAAGGAACGACTTCGTCTATATACCTCTGCAAACAATACCTTTGCAGCACATTTACATAATCAGGTAGAGCTATTAATTGTATTGGAGGGCAGTCTTACACTTACCATAGACCATGTTTCCCATCCCCTTACAGCCGGTATGCATGCATTGATTTTTCCCAATCAGCTACATAGTCTGCAAACCACAGAAAGCAGCAAAATTCTGCTGTGTATTTTTGATGGGGATTTTTGTCACAGCTATGGTAAATATTTTCAAAGCTCTCTTCCGATTTCCAATGTTCAATCCATGACAGCGCTATCCACTCATAGCCGGACTGCTCTGAATGGATTATTACAGCTTACAGAAAGCTTTCCAAGAAATACCCCCATCCCCGCTCCCACTTTGGCATTGGCAGAAGGATATCTGACCCTCTTTCTGGCAGATTGCTTTTCCCATATGGAATTGCATCCCAGAACAATGTCCGAGGATTTAGAATTGGAACAAAGATTGTTAATTTATCTGGAAACCCATTACACCGAAAATTTATCCTTGGAAATTCTCTCCAAAGAGTTTGGGGTCAGTCGTTTTGTGCTTTCCAGACTTTTTACAGATAAGCTCCACACTACCTTTCCCTATTATGTAAACTCCAAGCGTCTGGAATACGCCTGCAGCCTATTACTTTCCACAGAATTATCCGTAACACAGATTGCTCTGGATGCCGGATTCGGCAGCTCCCGCAGCTTTTTTAGGGAATTTCAGCAGGCTTATCACACCACCCCAAGAGAATATCGCAAACTGCACAGACACACTTAACTGCTTATTTCCTGTAATTAACTCCATATCAGTTCCTCACCGGTCTTTATCTGTTCCGCCCCGGTTACCACAATATTTTTTTCTTCCATCAGGCTTTCCAGAGTGACTGTAACCACCACCTCTACACCTTGACTTTCCAAGCCTTTTCTGTCAAATTCCAACAAAAGCTTTCCCTTGGAAATCACTTCGTTCTGTACCACCCTGGAACGATAATACATGCTACACAGCTCATCTCCCCCATTTCCTACCTTTATCATAAGCTCTTTCCCAAAATCCGTTGCAATCAGCATAGCCCTTCCCATAGGATAAAGCTTCAGCACCCGCCCTGACACAGGAGCATAGATGGCTTCCTCCAAGGGCACTATTACAGCCCCCAGGCGACTTCCCTCATAAAAAGGACGTAGGCTTCCCGACACAGGACTGGAAACAATCCATCCCAGAGGAATTCTTTTTTCATTTCTCTTAGGACTTTTCTTCTCCCTGGTTTCCTCTTCCTGTGCCTTTACTCTTTCTTCGGTTTCCTCTGCCATGCTTTTCATACTTCTACCTATCCACAAGCCCGCCAATAAGGATATCAATGCAATCACTCCGGTTATCCAGACACTCACTGTCATATATGCTCACCGCCTCTTTTTGTTACTGCTTTTCTTATACCCCTTACTTTTGGCAAATTTTCTGATTTTTATACAAGTATTTCTAAAGAAGTCGTTAAAAGAGAAAGATTATTATTGACATTACGTTAAGATAAATGATATACTCAAAACGTATTCTAAATGAAAGTCATTGAACTCACATATTTTTGTAAGTCATTGTTACTTTTCGATGATGGTTTACAAAAATATGTGATTTTTTTGTCCTACGTTTTAGAATCACTAATACTAAAACGGGCTTTTCGTCCCACAATTAAAGGAGGTACCACAATGAACAACGGTACAGTTAAATGGTTTAACGCACAGAAGGGTTACGGCTTCATCACTAATGAAGCTAACGGAGAGGAAGTATTCGTACACTTTTCCGCTATCAATGCAGAAGGCTTCAAGTCTTTAGAGGAAGGTCAGAAGGTTTCTTTCGATACCGAGTGTGATCCTCAGAACAGCAGCAAGGTTCGCGCAACCAACGTTACTGTTATTGCTTAATTTTAGCAGACAAACAGGTTTGTGGATTGTTCCGCAAACCTGTTTTTCATTGTATTTTCTTATTTTTCACATACTGACTTTTTTATCTTTTGGCTCCTAATAAATAAAGGGAGCAATTCCTTCCGCTTCCACCTTCCAGCTTCCATCCTGAGGAAATCCCGGATGTTCAATGGTGCTTCCCGGGAAGCCCATTGCCATCATGGGTATCGCCAAGAGCAGAGAACCATTGCCCGGCAAATACAATGGCAAATCCTTGCGGGACACCTGACAATTATGCCCATTTCCCATATATTGATTCTTCTCCGTATCATACAATAAAATCTCCAATGCCCTGTCCGGATTGCCAAGTCTGGTCTCCGTCATTGCCATCATGGCAAAATCCCAGCCCCACATGGTTTTAAAATTCCACACCTGATAAATCTTATCCAAGGTGTTCTGCATAAGCTGTGGGTCAATACGATCTCCCGGTAAGAGCCCCATAGCCGCCACCATGGAGGGATGGTCTTCTGCATATTTGGTATAAGTGTCCACACAAAGCCCATGGGCAAGATACACTCCATCCTGTACGGTAGGCTCTGACATATGCTCTGCTACCTCTTTCCACAAAACAGGATAGGTCTTTCCTAACCTCTCTGCCCACTTCATGGCAATCTCCAAGCCCAATCGCCAATACTCCGTCTCATAAAGAGGATTTCTGGTATCCTCCGGCTTATGCCTCTCCTGAGCCGGAATCAAAGGTGCCACCAGCTCATACACATTTTTTTCAGCATTATACTCTGCAAAATCCACCATATATTCCGCCGTCTGCTCTACCAGCTCCCAATATTCTTCTAAAAATGCATCATCCTGCTCCTGCTTGTAAATCATTTCCATCATATACAGCAAATGGGGCTGCTGCCATACCAATAGTGTTGCAATCTTGGAGGGGCAATCCACACCCTCCGGTCCCACCATTTTAGGCCATTTTGCACCCTTATACCCATTTCTGGCTGCATTTTTCTGTGCCTGGGGTAAAATTTCCTTATACCATCCCAAACTTTTCTTTAAAAGCTCACTTCTTCCCCACAGAGGTAGGTATGCCAAATGCCACAGATACATCTCCAAATGGGCTTTTCCATACCAGCTGTTCACAGTAAGTCCTGTTTCCTGAGGTGGCTGGCTGATACAGGAATTGATTCTGCTGACATATAATGAAAGAATTATTCTTCGTTCTAATTCTGCAGCTCTTTTATCCGTAGAGCCCTCAAAGCTGATAAGACCACCATTCTCCCAAAAATGCTTCCATTGCTCCTTACTGCTTTCCACACAATCTAAGAAGTTACTGTTTTTAAGCTTCTTCTGCTCCTTAGTAATCCCAATGGTAAACTCAAAAGTCTCACAACCGGGCATACAGGTATAGCAATGCACTCCCAACTGCTCAAAGCTGCAAGCATCCTTGGTATACACTGCCACATAATTCTGCACATTATCCATCAGATGCTCCACTGCAAATTTAGCCTCCGGCAGCTCAATTATCCGAGTTTTATGGGCATCCTCATTTTTCCAATCAGCTCCGGATATTAAATGGTTTCCATAGGGAAATCTCAGCATAATCTGCAATTTTCCCTGTGCACATAATCCTGACTCCACCTTCCATCCCAGCATATCTTTTTCCTGATGACAGACTGTGGTAACAGTAACCTTTTCTCCCTGCAAAGAAAAACTACTGTTTAACACACCGGTGTATAAATCAAGCTCCTGACTAATATCCTGTATTTCCTCCTCAGAAATAAATCTTCCCTCATATAAGAAACCAATCTGTACCAGATTGTATCTGTGAGGGTTTTTCCGAATCCACTGATATACCGCCTCATTACCGGGCAATTCCTTTACTGCGTATTTTACAGTTCCCTTGATTTCATGCCGGTACTCCGTCATCACAAAGTCCCTGTCCAAGTCATAAGTACCACCCAGTTCATTAGGTGCCACATGCCAGCCCCAATCACTCATGGTAAGCAGCGGAAATCCAGCCTCCTCCTGCTCCTCATAAAGGGTCTGCATACCGGTAACATCCACTGTATAGGCTATACTCCCATTACCCACAGTAAGAGGAGATAAAAAATCAAAAGCCCTTTTGCAGGGGTTATTTCGCTGTACTACTTTTCTTCTGTCCATTCTTATCATCCTTCCCTATTTTTTTCATCATTTTCGTTTTGCTGATATCATTTCCCCATAATAGAAAAGACATTTCCCATATCTTTGGAAAATGTCTTTTATTTTACTAATCAGCCAATCTTCTCAGCTCTGTATACGCCAATAGTAAGGGTCCTACACCCTTGGCATCATCCTCTACAATTGGCTCGGACATATAATACTCAAAGCTTCCGTCACGGCGCTTATTATCTTCAGGCCCTAAACCTGCCACCAGACAGATACCGCCAAGACTTAAATTGCCATCCTTCTCCTTCAAATATTTATCACATACACCGTTAAATGCCTTTAATGCATACTCACGATAATGCTCAGGCAGGAAACCAAGTCTTACACCCTTTAACATACAATACGCCATAATGGAGCTTCCGCTGGTCTCCAAATAGTTGGGTTCCTTACCGCCCAATGCAGGAAGCTGATACCACAGGCCGCTTTCGTCCTGATATTTTAACATGGAATCCACAAAGTCAACAAATACCTGCTTCAGATTATCATATTCCTTCTGATACTCTTCGCCGGGTTCACACTTGTCCAAGGTATCCAAAAGTGCCATGGAATACCAGCCCAATGCACGCAGCCAATAATGCTCACAAAGTCCTGTTTTCTTATCACACCAGAACACGGACTTGGACTCATCATATGCATGGAAATAAAGACCGGTTTTTTCATCTCTCAGATACTTTACTACATTGGCAAACTGGCTAAAGATATCACTATAGTTTTCCTTGTTGTTAAACTTGGTTTCATATTCCATATAGAATGGCTGACCCATATACATACCATCCAGCCACACCTGATAAGGATAGATTTTCTTGTGCCAGAAATTTCCTTCCTTGGTGCGGGGCTGAGTCTTAACCTGACTGTAAATTAAATCAATTGCCTTACGGTATTTTTCCTTACCATTCAATTCATACAAAGCAAACAAAGTCTTTCCTGCATTTACACTGTCAATATTATATTCTTCTACAGAATAACCGGTAATGGAACCATCCTCTTTTACTCTGTGATTAATATAAGCATCTGCAAATTCATAATACTTCTTTTCTCCGGTTGCCTGATAAATCTCCAAAAGTGCAAGAATCATACATCCATCAATATAATTCCAACCGGATGCTTTCCCCTCCCTTGCCTTCTCAATATTCCAGGCTGGCACATCCAGGGTACTTTTTTCAATCAAACCGTCTATGTACTTTTCAAAAATAGGCATCTGCATAATTATCTTCCTCCGTTCATATGTAAGCCCTTTCATTAATTGTACACAGAATTTAACAGCTAGTCAATGTTTAAATTGCTGATTGTGCTGCAATGCCTAAAATCAGACATACAATGTATATTATTGCCAAATGCAAGGGATAAAAGGCATAGAAGAAATACTTTAACTTTAAACCTCTTTTTCCATTGTAAAAGCCGATGGGAATAAAGGCGAAGGGTGCTGTGAACTCCCACAAAAACACCAGACAGCCGGACACAATCTGCCAAACCTTATTTTTGCGGAACACATAAAGCACCAAAATGCTTGCCACACCGATAGCACCATAATCCGTATGTAACAGCTCTGCCACTCCTGCTCCCGCAGCCAAAGCCAGCATGGAGCCAAGTACTGTCAAAGGCTTTGACAGCTTGCTTTTGGCAATATAATCAAAGGCTACCATGGTCAGCAAGCCAAAGAACAAGGTAAAATATACATTCTGATAATCAAATTCCAACACCTCGGCACTAAATGCCAAATCAAAGGGAATTTCAGAAATCAAGGCAAATGCCCCCAAACGCAGAGCATATTTCTTTACATCCCGGGTCTTTAAAAAGCCTTCCACCATCAAAAAGCAAAAGATGGGAAATGCCACTCTTCCTATCATTCTGGTTGCAGTATACACATAATACAAGGTTGCATTTTCCACAAGCCATTGATTTATCACATTCACATCCGTAGTAGTTAAAAGATCCATATAACCGCTAAGCATAACATATCTTCCCAATATTGCCGCCCCTACATGGTCTATCAGCATGGTAAAAACTGCTATCAGCTTTAACGTACTTCCACTGATTCCCTTCTTTTTGGATACGCTTTCCTCTTTTGTAACAGTCTCCATAATTTGTGCTGCTTCCATTTTTTCTCCTCTCATTTTACCGGCAGCAAAGGATGTCCAACAAAAAATCAACCTACCTTATAGCCGGTTCCCCATACCACCTTTAAATATCTGGGTTCCTTGGGGTTACTTTCAATTTTTTCACGGATATGTCGGATATGTACAGCAATGGTATTGTCCGCTCCGATTGCCTGCATATGCCAGATAGATTCATAAATCTGATTAATAGACAGAACCTTTCCTCGCTCCTGCACCAGCAGTCTTAAAATTTTATACTCTATGGGCGTTAGCTTTACCTCTCTGCCATCCACAGTAACGGTACGATTTCTGTCATTTATCTCCAATCCATCAATCCTATAAATCCGGTCAATATTGGCACACATATTAACCAGCTGAGTATATCTGCGCAAATGGGATTTTACTCTTGCCAAAATCTCCAAAGGATTACAATCAGCGGTTACATAATCATCCGCTCCCGCGTTCAATGCCATAATCTTAGCAGTTTCTGCCATTTGCTCTGAAATAACAATCATAGGAATGGTGCTCTTTTTGCGGAGATATTGAATCAGTTCAATACCGCTTCCCCAACCCGTGCCATCTAATTCTACATCAACCAGCATCAAATGTATATCCTCATAATCTAATATTTTCATTAATTCTTTTACATCGGAAGCCACAAGCATTCTCATATTTTCCCCAGTAAATAATGCTCCCATGGTTTCCACAATACCTGTGTTATTATTGTAAACTAAAATATTTTTATCCATTGTATACTCCACCTTTCCAATATGCTACACTTTCCCACATTTCCACTTTAGTCTAATGTAGTGCTGCATATTTTTTGCAAAGAAATTATAAAAAATTTATTAAAAAAATACCCTACTAAATATTAGACTGTTTAGCAGGGCAAAATGTTTCACTTTCTCTTCATTTTTTATAATTTTTTAATATTTTTCATTATTGGTAGTATACTTCCATAAGGGTAAGTCCCTTAGCCGGCATTAACGCCCCTGCTGCTTCCCGATTACAAGCTGCAATAATCCCCGGAATACTCCCCGGGCTTCTTTTTCCCATACCTACTTCCAACAGGGTTCCCATCAAAATCCGAACCATGTGATGCAAAAATCCGTTTCCTTCAAAGGTAAAGGTCAGCAAATCTCCTTCCTGTTCTATGGAAATCCTGTCAATTCTTCTGACTGTAGATTTCTTTCCCTTCTTAGCAGAAGTAAAGGATTTAAAATCATGCTCCCCACAAAGATATCGGGCAGCCTCCTTCATAGTTTCCACATTCAGCCTATCCGGCACCTCCTGAGCGTATCTTCGCCAAAATACATTGGGAATCTCACTGTTAATAATGCGATAACAATACCGCTTACCACAGGCATTTAAGCGACTGTGAAATCTGGGAGCAGCCTCTGTCATTTCCACCACCGCAATGTCCTCCGGCAGGTATCTGTTACAATATATCTGCATCTCCTCTACTGACATGGTACAATTGGTATGAAAGTTTGCCACCTGTCCCAGCGCATGCACACCTGCATCCGTCCTGCCGCTGGCAGAAATTTCTATGGGTTCTTCACACATTCGACTGAGCAAAAGCTCAAGCTTTCCCTGTATGGTATTATCCGATGCGGTCTGTCTCTGCCACCCCTGATACCGGGTACCTTCATACTGTAGCAGCATTCTTATATTACGCATAATAAAATGAATCTCCCTGATACTTCTACTCAGTCTTCTGTGATAATTCCTGAGTAATTCTTCTTTCCTGCTCCTGCATTTCTTCTACACCCTTTAAATCCTCTTTCTCCAAATGGCGGAATTTATTAATTCCGGCTACCAATACCAAAATACTATTCTTAGTGGTGTCAAAAGCCCCTTCCTCATACATAGTATAGATAATCAGACCAATGGGCACTGCTGCAATCATTCCGATAACGCCACTGAGCTTATAACCTATGTATAACAAAAACAAAGTGGGAATCGGGGGAACACCCACCGAATCTCCTACGATTTTCGGCTGAATCAGCTGACGTGCCAACTGCCCCACACCCCAGATAATCAACAAGCCGATTGCCATTTTATAGTCTGCACTGAGAATCTTAATAATTGCCCAAGGCACCATAACCGTTCCTGTTCCAAAAAAAGGAAAGAAATCAAGAAACGCAATTACCAACGCTATCAGCAACACATAATCCACCTGCAGAATGCTCAAACCAATTACCAACAGCAGATACATCCACACTTCTATTTTTAACTGTGCCTTTAAATATCCACCCACAGCCTTTACCAGACTACGCTTCATAAGCAGAAAGCGGGACTGAATAGATGCAGGCAAATATTTTCTCAGCCAGTCCGTAACCGTATCTCTGTCTGCCACAAAGAAGTAAGCGGAAAGAAGTGCCATAATCACTCCGATTATCACACTGGGAAGCTGCTTTGCAAAATTTCCCACTGCACTAATGGTAGGTGCACTGATACCGCCGATTGCTTCACCCAGATAACTACCAATCTGCTCCCCCATATCCGCAATACCGGTTTTCACATCCATTGGCAGCTTCTGATAAATCACATCAAAATTTCCTGCAATTTGTGCCAAATCCGCCTCCAGGGATGCCCACATGATAGGAAGCTCATTTAAAAGTCCCAGTACCTGTTCCACCAGCATGGAACCAATAAGATACAACAACAGGATTACCAAACCAATTACCGCAATAATCACAAAAGCACTTCCGGCTTTTCTTTTCAACTTAATTTTTTCTTCAAAAAAACGCACCAAGGGTCTTGCAAGCATTGCTACAACCGCCCCTACCACAAAGGGCGAAAAGAAAATCAAAGCTCTTGGCACCAAAAAAATAACAAGTAATAATATTGCCAATGCAATTGTAATATTTACTAACGCCTTACAATATTTCTTCATATACTCTCCCGTTCATTCCCTTATTCAGCAGTATCTTGTTCAACAGTCTCTTGTTCATCTGCTTCAATAATGCCGTCCACTGTCTCATAAATTTCTTCCCTGCCCTGCTTGGTGGTTGCTGAAAAAGGAATGATAATAGTCTCCTTTTCCGCCTCCAAAGTGGTACGAATCAGCTTTACCTGCTTCTGAATCTGGCTTCGATTAATCTTATCCAGCTTGGTAGCGATAATAATGGGTTCATAACCATTTCTCTTAATCCAATCATACATAATACAGTCATTTTCTGAAGGCTTATGACGGATATCAATCAACAAAAATACTGCCCGAAGCTGCTTAGAGCGATGTAAATAATCCTCAATCATTTTTCCCCACTGGGCTTTTACTTTCTCATTTGCCTGTGCATAACCATATCCCGGAAGGTCTACAAAATAAATTGCATCATTGATATTATAATAATTTATGGTCTGTGTTTTACCGGGCTGGGAGCTTGTCCTAGCCAAAGATTTCCTGTTCATCAACGCATTAATCAGGGAGGATTTTCCCACATTACTTTTCCCTGCAAATGCCACCTCCGGGTGTATATTATCCGGTAGCTTACTGGTGATGCCGCATACGGTTTCCAGACCTACTTTTTTTATTACCATGTTTCCTCCATTTCTGTATCGTGCTCATACAAATATGAAAAGCAATATTTGCAACAAGCACACAAAACGCCGCCCAACATAAGGCGGCGTTCTTCTGCATAAGACGCTGCCGTCTCATGTATTTTCATTCAATTTCCTTAAAAAAATATTCCTAGCGTGCTTTCTTCATTGCTTCGCGATGTATCGTCAGAGGCTCACTTTCACCCTCTACGGCTTCCTTGGTTACCACACATGCCTCAATGGTTTCATCAGAAGGAATCTGATACATGGTATCCATCATAACCCCTTCCATAATGGAACGCAAACCTCTTGCTCCGGTCTTTCTCTCAAAAGCCTTATCTGCAATGGCTTCAATGGCATCCTTTTCAAAGGTAAGCTCCACGCCATCCATATCAAACAGCTTTTGATACTGTTTAATCAACGCATTCTTAGGCTCCTGCAGGATTTTCACAAGGGCATCCCTATCCAATCCCTTCAGTGCTACACAGATAGGAACACGTCCTACAAATTCGGGAATCAAACCAAACTTTACCAAATCCTGAGGTGTTACCTCCTGAAACAGCTCGCTAAGCTCCTTAGTAGTCTTTTGGGAAGTTTCCGTATTAAAACCAATTGCCTTACGATCCAATCTGGATTCAACAATCTTTTCCAAGCCATCAAATGCACCGCCGCAAATAAATAAAATATTGCTGGTATCAATCTGAATCAGCTCCTGATGAGGATGCTTTCTGCCACCCTGAGGAGGCACATTGGCAACGGTTCCCTCTACAATTTTCAAAAGTGCCTGCTGCACCCCTTCACCGGATACATCACGGGTAATGGATACATTTTCACTTTTCTTGGTAATCTTATCAATTTCATCAATATAAATAATACCGTACTGTGCACGCTCCACATCATAGTCAGCAGCCTGAATCAGCTTCAGCAGAATGTTTTCCACATCCTCACCTACATAGCCCGCTTCCGTCAGTGTAGTAGCATCTGCAATGGCAAAGGGTACATTAATAATCTTTGCCAAGGTTTGTGCCAAATAGGTCTTACCGGAACCGGTAGGTCCTACCATAATGATATTACTCTTTTGTAATTCTACATCAACCAAATTTTTAGGTGCTGTTACACGCTTATAATGATTGTATACAGCTACGGATAAAACCTTTTTTGCCTCATCCTGTCCGATTACATAATCGTCCAGGAAATTTTTGATTTCCTTGGGCTTCAAAAGATTTATTTCTGAATGCTGTACCTCTTCAAATTCTTCTTCCTCAAGCTCCTCCTCCAGGATTTCGGAACAAATATCTACACACTCATCGCAAATATACACTCCTGCCGGTCCTGCAATCAGCTTGCGAACCTGACTCTGAGCCTTATTGCAAAAGGAACATCTTATGTCATTACCGGAATTCTTTCCTGCCATGATTATTCTCCTGTTATTTTACTTTGCTGCGTCGTGGGAGGCAATCACCTTGTCAATCAAACCATATTCACAGGCTTCCTCTGCACTCTTCCAATTATCACGCTCGGTATCTGCGCAAACTGTCTCATAATCCTTACCGGTATTTTCTGCCAGCATGCGGTTTAATTTTTCTTTGGTCTTTAAGATATGCTTTGCTGCAATCTCAATCTCCGTTGCCTGTCCCTGAGTACCACCAAGAGGCTGATGAATCATAATTTCCGCATTGGGAAGGGCAAATCTCTTACCCTTTGCACCACCCGCCAAAAGAAATGCACCCATACTTGCAGCCATACCGATACATACGGTAGAAACATCGCATTTAATATACTGCATGGTATCATAAATAGCCATACCGGCAGTTACACTTCCTCCGGGACTGTTGATATACAGATGGATATCCTTCTCAGGATCCTCTGCCTCTAAGAAAAGAAGCTGTGCCACAACAATACTTGCACTTACATCATTTACCTCTTCTCCCAAAAATATAATTCTGTCCTTTAAAAGTCTGGAATAAATATCATAAGATCTTTCGCCCTTGCTTGTTTGCTCAATGACATAAGGTACTAAACTCATATACTCCTCCAATTCTGTCAAACTCTGACCGGAATTCCTATGGAATTCCCCTTATTTTATGGTTATGAACTCTACCATCATTACCATTATCTTACATAATAGCTTACTTATCAGGCTTTTTCAATGAGAAACGATAGATTTAATAAAAACTTAATCCATAGACAAAGGAAAGTTGCACCCGCATTACCGGGTACAACCTTCCTTAAAATCCGGTGTTATTCCGAATTATTCTTCTGTAGCTTCTTCTGCCTCTTCAGCCTTTGCCTTCTTGGTCTTAGCCTTGGTTGTCTTGGTAGCCTTTGCTTCCTTTGCATTCTCTACAACGAACTCAACAGCCTTCTTAATGCAGATATCTTCCATAACCTGCTTCTTGCCGTTCTCGCCAAGTAACTCCTTAACCTTGTCAGCTTCCATCTGATAAGCTTCAGCCATAACCTTAACTTCTTCTTCAAAATCTTCCTCAGATGCCACCATCTTCTCAGCAGCTACAACAGCCTCTAATACTAATCTGGACTGAATTCTCTTTAAAGCCTGGGGCTTAACCTGCTCAATCATAGCTGCAGGAGTCAGACCGGTAAACTGCATATACTGTTCAAAGGAAAGTCCCTGAGACTGGATTCTCTGAGCAAATTCCTCAACCATCTGTCTCTGCTGGGTTTCTAACATTGCATCAGGAATCTCCATCTGTGCATCAGCGATAATTGCTTCGATAACTGCATCTTCCTTAGCATTCTTAGCGTCTGCTTCCTTCTTGCTTGTAAGGTTCTTCTTAACATCTTCCTTGTACTCAGCAAGAGTATCAAACTCAGATACTTCGCTTGCAAACTCATCATCAAGCTCAGGCATCTGCTTCTCTTTGATTTCCTTAACAGTACACTTAAATACAGCTGGCTTACCGGCAAGCTCACTTGCCTGATAATCCTCAGGGAAAGTAACGTTTACGTCAACTTCCTTATTTAATTCTGCACCAACAAGTGCCTCTTCAAATCCGGGAATGAATGCGCCGGAACCAATGGTCAGAGGATAATCCTCGCCCTTGCCGCCTTCAAATGCAACACCGTCAACAAAGCCTTCAAAATCAATAACGGTCATATCGCCATCCTTAACTGCTCTGTCTTCTACAGTGATGGTTCTTGCATTTCTTTCTCTTTCCTTTTCAATCTCTGCATCTACTTCTGCATCGGTAACTTCTACTTCAATCTTGTCAACCTTTACACCCTTATATTTTCCAAGAGTTACTTCAGGCTTTAATGCAACCTCTGCGGTAAAGATAAAAGGCTTTCCTGCTTCAATCTGAGTAACCTCAACCTTGGGAGCGGAAACGATTTCTTCTTCACACTCAGCAACTGCTTTATCATATGCGTCAGGAATCAATGCATTTGCTGCATCCTCATAAAATACTTCCTTACCATACATCTGCTCAATCATCTTGCGGGGAGCTTTACCCTTACGGAATCCGGGGATGCTGATTTTATTTTTATTTTTCTGATATGCACCCTCAATTGCCTTTTCCAGCTCTTCAGCAGATACTTCGATGGTCAGCTTTGCCATGTTTTTCTCTAACTTTTCTACCTGTAAACTCATTATTACATTTCCTCCTTATTGCTCTTACGAGTCTATCTCCGTTGTCCTCTATGTCCAAATGCAGCCTGTAACTACATTTTTGTTCTAAAATATGGACATACTCACAGTCATTTTACGATTATAGCATATGATGGAAAAAAACACAAATATTTCTTTACAAAAACCTGATATTTCTATCTTTTACTGTACATACATTTACAGCTTACTCCCGGAATCATACCAAGTTTCCCAGAAAGAGCACTGATAACTCCCTGTGGAGCATCCAATACAATGCTGATAATATTCATTTCCTTCTCCCGGTAGGGAATTCCCATTCTACCGATAATATAACTACCGTACTCATGTAAAATGCCATTGATTCTGGCAGCGCTTTCCGTATCTTCTATAATAATACCCATTAATGCAACCCGGGATTCTTTTTGCTCTTGCATTTTTATTTTCCTTTCTGTTTCTATATATGAGTAGCAATTATAATAACTCTGCCCTTCTGTCTGCTTCTGATATAAGCCTCAGCCTTCTTCCTAGTGTCCTCATCCATGCCGGTAAAGGGTTCATCCAACAGCACACAGTCAGAAACTGCTTCCATTGCCCGAGCAAGGGCAACCCGTCTTTTCATACCTCCACTCAGCTGACTACAGGGCTTGTACCAGGCCTCCTCTTCCAACAAAGCTCTGAGTGCATCCTTTGCCTGCGTTTCGCTTCCAGTCACCAATTCCAAATTCCGCAAAGCACTGTAGTTCTCGCACAACCTGTCCTCTTGAAAAACCATACTGTAATGAAGCTTTGGCTCCACCCTGCCCCCATCCGGCTGTTCCAATCCACAAAGTATTCTTAAAAAGGTTGTTTTCCCGCTTCCGGAAGGACTGGTTAAATAATAAATATGATTCGGCTCATAGGAAGCATTTACCTGACAAAGCACCTGCTGCCCGCCATAGCTTTTACAAACATTCTTTATCCTTAATCCCCTTTCCACATCCTCATGGCTGGGATTTACCCTGTCTTTTTGTGATACCCTGACGCAGATTGGTTCCCAATTCCAAAAGAACTCTGCCAGCTTTAACATTAACCATTCAAAGCCTACACTGAGCAAAATAATTACCACCGCCCAGGCAAAAACTCCTGCAGTATCCAAATGAATCTTGGACATATAAAGTCTTTCTCCAATAGAAAAAGCCGGAGTGCCGATTACCTCCGCAGCTACGCCTGATTTCCAGCATAGCCCCAAAGACAGCTTCAAACTGCTATTCACAAAGGGCTGTAATCCGGGACGATAAATATAGAAGAATCTGATTTTTCCGGAAAATCCAAAAACAGACGCCATTTCCAAAAGCTTTTTATCCGCATTTTTCAATCCTGTCAGAGTACTGATGTAAAGATTGGGCAACACAATTAAAAAACAGATTGCCACAGCCAATACGGAAGACCCCCACCACAATAACAGTAATACCACAAATACTGCCACCGGCACGGTCTTGCATAAAATCATTAAAGGGGCTAAAAGCTCTTCCACCAAAGCAAACCGACTGCTGATATACGCCAGCAAAAATGCAGCTATCATTCCCCCAAGAAAGCCTGCGCCAATCCGCAAAAGGGACATTCCTACGGTCTGCCAAAAAGATACCTCTCCCAAAAGCTTTCCCAAGGTAACAAGTGTCTGTAAGGGCGTTACCAATATAATGTCATTATCCACATAAACAGCAAGGAGCTGCCACAAAAGAAGCCAAAATCCTACTACTATTGTCCGCCTTATCACAGGGATACTTAGTCTGCTTTTTATCTTCTCCATGTAGCACCTCCTATTTTAATTTGAGTACTCTTACTTAATAATAAAATTCCTCTCCCGGCAGTTTACCGCCGACAGCCTCGGGGGACTGTTCAAATAGCACATTCAAATAAGCGGAAAGTCTTTCTTTTACCTCATTCCCGGTAATACATACAATATTACAATTGGAAATTGCTTTCTTGGCAATAGGCTCCTTTGCTATGATTCCTGCTTCCACAGCTAAAGTTGCACCTTTGGCAACATCCTCATTGATTGCCTTAACACTTTCAGCATGCTCTTCCAGGAATGTTTTTACAGCCTCTTCATTTTCCTTTAAAAAATCATTATGCACTACGGTAACTCCGGTTACTGTGCTGCTATTGCCGCCCTGAATCTTACTCCACTGCTCATCCATATCAAAGATTACGGAAAGAGCTTCATTTTGGGCACAAGCCGCTGTTACAAAAGGCTGGGGTAAGAGTCCCACTGCATTGGGATTTTCTGCCAGAACTGCTGCTACCTCGGTAGCCTCAGATTTGTATTCCAATGTACATTCACCGCTGAGATTATTTCCTGCAAGAATATACTGCAACACATAATCAGGTGTAGTCCCTTTTCCGGTAAGATAAATAGTTTTTCCTTTTAAATCCGTAATTTCTGAAATAGTGCTATCACCGGAAACCATATACAATACCCCCAATGTATTGATATCAATTACGGAAATCTGACCTTCTGTCTTATTATACAACACACTCGCCACATTAGCAGGTACCAATGCAATATCCAGTTCTCCTTTGATTACCATAGGTAACAATTCATCCGCTGCCGTTGTCATGGTAAAAGCATAATCATTTTCACATTCTCCTGCTTCCGCAGCCTCCATCATAAATAAAAGTCCCATGGAGGTAGGTCCCTTCATGGAGCCAACTCTCACTGCCACAGGCTCCTTCTTGACTCCACAGCCTGTCATGGTCAGACCTGCCAAAGCAATCATCAGGCTAAAAACCGCAATTTTCTTTAATTTGTTTTTCCACTTGTTTTTCATTCATTTTCTCCTTTTTTGTAAATTTGTGCAACAAAAAAAGAACCTTACTACGCAGAACGAATCTTTGTAAATCAGTTGCACCTGTGTGATTCCAATCAGCAAACGCTTTTTGGTCTCACTTATTATATTCCTAAACATTATATCAGAAATATGAAAAACTTACCAGCGTAAAATTTTTCGTGCTGCTCATACTATTACCAAGATAAGTGATGACACAAGCTTAAACATCTGATTTTCAGGATAAGCAAGTGACTCGCTTATCTTGAAAATAGAAACCAAAAAAATGTTAAAAAAATGGAGGTAACTCAAAATGGCAAGTAGAAGTAATAGAGTAGAAGTTCCTGAAGCAAAGGCAGCAATGGATCGTTTTAAGACCGAGGTTGCATCTGAATTAGGTGTAAACCTTAAGGAAGGTTACAACGGTGACTTAACTTCTAAGGAAGCCGGTAGTATCGGTGGCGAAATGGTTCGTCGTATGATCAGAAAACAGGAAGAGCAGATGAAATAACTCTTGCTGTAAATGGCAAAAGCAATAAGGGAAGCCGGAAAGCGTAGTCTCCGGCTTCCTTTTTATTATGTATTATCTTCTTAAAAATTACTCACCAAATACTGCCTTGTAATCCGCCTGGAATTTTGCAATACCGGCATCTGTCAAAGGATGCTTTACCATCTGCTCAATTACAGAATAAGGAACAGTTGCAATGTCAGCACCTGCCAAAGCACAGTCAGTTACATGAATGGGATTGCGCACGCTTGCTGCAATAATCTCGGTATCCAAATCAGTAACTGCAAAAATGTCTGCAATTTCACGAATCAAATCAACGCCTCTCTGGCTGATATCATCCAATCTTCCCAGGAAAGGAGACACATAGGTTGCGCCTGCTCTTGCAGCAAGAAGTGCCTGATTTGCACTGAAAATCAGAGTTACATTGGTCTTGATACCCTCTGCGGATAATACCTTACAAGCCTTTAAGCCTTCTACAGTCATAGGAATTTTTACAACCATATTAGGGTGAATTTTCGCAATCTCTCTACCCTCTGCAATCATTCCTTCTGCATCAACAGTAGTTGCCTTAACCTCTCCGCTGATAGGTCCGTCAACGATGGAAGCGATTTCTGCAATAACCTCTTCAAATACTCTGCCTTCCTTTGCAATCAAAGAAGGATTGGTGGTTACACCACAGATAACACCCATGTCATTTGCCTTTTTAATGTCTTCTACCTTTGCAGTATCAATGAAAAAACGCATAATTTTTCTCCTCTTTCCCTTTTGAATAATGTATTTGACAAATTTTTGTCAGCCTTCAAACACAGTATAATCAAAAGTCAAGAAAACAGCAAGTGTTTTTTTAACTTTTTTTGTGAATGTGCTCGGACACAAAGGTTTCATAGGGAACCGGTCGTCCAAAGAAGTAACCTTGTATATAATCCGGCTCCATTTCACATATTTTCTTTAACTCTTCTGCTGTTTCAATTCCTTCAATACACAGTTTTAAATGAATACTATGTGCCATCTTTACCATATACTGCAATAAATTGTACTCTGCCGGATTGCCCAACGCTTTAATGGTAAAAGAACGGTCAATCTTAATGGTATCCGGGCTGATGCTGTACAAATACTGAAAATTGGAATAGCCTGTTCCAAAATCATCCAACGCCAACAAGATACCATTTTCTTTTAAGCCATCAAAAAATCTTTGCAAATAATCATCCGTATCGATATATCCACTTTCTGTCAGTTCCACTACAATACTGCCGGGGGACAATTGATATTTCTCCAATCCCTCACGGATATCTCCTATAATATCACTTTTCAAAATCTGAATATAAGAAACGTTTACCGACACTCTAAAATCCGGGATAACCTTTTGAATCCTGCTGCATGCATCCATTGCTCTGTGAAGCACCCATCTTCCTACCGGAATAATCAATCCGCTTTCCTCCAAAAGTGGGATAAACTCTGCGGGAGATACCATGCCTGTCTCCTCAGAAGAAAAACGCAACAGGGTTTCTGCATCTGCAAGATTGTTATTCCTGATATCCATAATGGGTTGAAAATAGGCTTCAAAGCCTTGAAAATTCCGGGTTATGGACTGCCGCATAATGCGAAGCAGCATACGCTTTCGAAGAAAGATCTCATAATCCTTCTCTTCATAAATATAATATTGATTTTTCCCCCGGGATTTTGCCTCATTTAAGGCAAATTCTGCTTTCTTTACAAAGTCTCCGTACTCCCTGGTTTCCATATCTTCCAGCTTTAATATTCCGGCAGAAACGGTATAAAAAACTTCGTATCCGTTTTCTTCAATGAAAGAATCTATTTCCTCACGTATTTTCTGATATAAGCCCCCGGCATCTTCCAAGGAACTGCCGCTAAAATCTACGATGGCATACTCGTCCGCCACAATACGATAAAGCTTCTGAGTTGGCTCTATAACCTTTTGAATACATTCCGCAGTACGGCGCAGAATCATGTCCCCATAATCCATTCCGCGATTTTCATTGATTTCTTTAAAATTATCAATTCCAATGCGCATGAAAAAGCCCTGCATACTGGTCTCATCTCGTGAAGAAATTTCCTGCTGAAGACTTGCTTCACGAAGCAGTCCACTAATATTATCCGCCTTTTGGTTTTTACCGATTTCATTAATACAGCCTACCAAAAATTCCGGTCTGCCCTCTTCGTCCAAGGTTACCTGTCCCCTACAGTTAATCCATACCGCAGTACCATTCCTATCCATCCAACGATACTGCATATTGTGAAAATTCTTTTTTCCCTGTAATATTTCCCGTAAATCCTCAGTAAGCAATTCATAATCTGTCGGGTATACAAATTTTCTGTGGGTTTCTATCACATCACTAAACTGACACTTTTCCATGGAAAAACGTATTGTAGCGTCCGGTGAAATACAGTAATAATCTTCCTGCAAGTCATATACATACAAAAAATCGTCCATACATGGATTTAAGAGTTCAATAATGTTTCGAAACTGACTGACAAATGCCTGCTTATTACCTACATCCATACTTGCAATTACCTCGTTTCTTTGACAAAACAATGTTACCTTCGTTATTTTCTGTATATTTTTTGATACCTTATTAATTTTATCACTGTTATCTGAAAAATTCAACCGTACAACTTGACTCTTTCTAAAATCCCTTGATAATATTTCTCTTAAAATAAAAGCTATATTTTCGTTCCATACTTCTTCCTGTTTTTCCTTTCCATAATCTCTTGATGGGATTTTTCTCTTTATAAATTACCACCTCCGCCAAAAAACTTCGGATATCCGGTACTCTTTTTTTTGGCTCCGATGCCAACGCTCTGGCAAGAAACCTTTGCAATCCCCTCGGTACTCCTTTTGGGTACTCACATGGAAATATATTCTGCCCTGTAAGCATAAAATGAAAAAGCTTTCCCAAGGCATAAACATCACTTTCCATTCCGGCATATCCTCCTTCTCTCAATTGCTCCGGTGCTGCATACCCTCTTGTTCCTGCCAAACCATTTTCTTTATCTCCGACAATATAGACACAGCCCAAATCCACTAACCGAACCCTGCCGTCCTGCTGAATCATCACATTCTCCGGCTTCAAATCCCGAAAGATAACAGACTTTGATAATTCATGCAAATACAAAAGTCCCTCAGCTAGATCTAATACAATATCTAAAGCTCGCTCCATGGATAATTTTCCACGTTTTCGCACATACTTCCCCAAATCCATACCCGGTATGTATTCCATAAAAAGACATTGCTTTCCCTTCCATTCTCCTTCCCCTTTATAGACCGGAAAAAGAGGATGCTTTATTTTTGCCAAAAGTAAGGCTTCTCTTTCTGCCAGATGTTTTTGATTGCTTTGCTTACACACTGCAAATTCCCCGGTAATACTATTGGTTACGCGATATACTTTGGAAAAAGTCCCCTCCCCAAGCAAAACCGGCTGTTTCCAAATACCATCGTTTTTTCTTTCGTTTACACTATCCTCTATTTTTGTTGACATGTCACTATCAGCATCCCGGCGGGATGCATTCCTCCTTTTCGTTCTACTTCCTGTGCCAATTCTCCTAATCTTTTTTGAAGCTTTCTTTCCTCATTCAATACTTTCACATTCAGGCAGGCTTGTATCTGTTCCATAGAGAGGTTTAGGAAAAAATCCTCTGTAGCCATAAGAATACCCACTTCCGATTCCAATCTACCACTTACTATCATGATTTTCTCCTCCAATTCCATCCTATCCATTTCCGTCCTTTCCTGTTCTATTCTATTCTGCTCCTCCTCTAGTTTTGGTGCCAAAAGCTCCTTATAGTGAGGTCTTCCAAATCGCTCATTCAATAACCCCACTCTGATTTTTTTCTCTTCCTTCCTATACGCAATTCTTCCCAACACAAAATGATCACCCACACCCCAAAATACCGTTCCTTCTATCTCATTTCCAAGATTTTCCAGTTCCTGTCTAAGCATCTTTTCCATAACTTCCGCTTCTCCATTGCTCCTTTGACACATAATCAGTGCTTTTTCATAAAACCAGTCCATTACCAGCCTTACAAATGTCCTATTATAGGACATGCAGCCAAATACAACAGATACTTCCCCCGGAAATTCCAATTGCTTTAGCACCAGACAAACGCAATCCTCTGCCTGCTGCCAATCATAAGCACATAAATAATCCATGTACTCTCTCCTCCTATTCATTTGTAAAAATAAAACTTCGAATTTTTGTAAATTATTGGGATAATAATCAGATATCAAGAAATCCCATCAGTCCGCACTTATTTGTACGAACTGATGGAAAAAACATTTTTATTTTTGAGCAAAAAAGATATTAGATAAATCATTAAACAATACTAAAACCATTAATACCATAAAGAACATCAAACCAATAAAATGTACCATGCCCTCTTTATCCGGCGGAACCGGCTTTCCTCGCACTACCTCAATCAGCAAAAATACCAATCGTCCTCCATCCAATGCGGGAAGAGGTAACAAGTTCATAATTCCCAAGCTTACAGAAAGCATCATGGCAATATTCAACATATTTACAAATACATTCTGCCAGCCGGTGTCCTTGGTCTGTTCATAAGCCTTGCCTACCACATTTACTGCAATTCCCACGGGACCTGCCACCTGGTCACGTGCAACCCTTCCCTGTAGCATCATTCCAAGACTTTTATAAGTATTTTTCACACAATAACGAATTTCATACCAGGCATATTTAAAGCCATCCAGCCCTTTAATCTCCACAAAATCCGCATTGGAAATGCCCAGCATATATCGCCCGGTACTTTCGTCATACTTGGGTGTCAGCATAGTAGTAAAACGCTCTCCGCCACGCTCATATTCCAAGGGAATTTCTCCCCCTTCAAAGGTATGGGTAAACAAGAGGATATCTTCATATAAATAGATTCTTTCACCATTCAGGGAGATAATACGATCCCCTGCCCGGAGTCCAGCTTCCACTGCGGCACCACCGTCTACCACCTCTGTTGCAACAGGGTCACGGATAACCACCATGTTTACCATAATCAAGGATATCAAAAATGCCAGAATGAAATTAAAAAGAGGTCCTGCAAATACAGTGGAAATTCTTCCCCAGACACTTGCATTTAAAAAAGAACCCTCACTGTTTTCTCCTTCCTTTGTCTCTACACCGTCCTCGCCCTCAAACATACAGGCTCCTCCGATGGGAAAAAGTTTAAGAGAATATTTAGTATCTCCTTTCTGAAAGGAGAACAGGTTTGGTCCCATTCCCACAGAAAACTCCACTACATGGATTCCATTCGCCTTTGCTAACAGGAAATGTCCAAACTCATGTGAAATTACCACCACCCCAAAGATTAAAAGAAACAATACTAATGTAGCCATTTATCACTTTAAAACCTTTCCGGAAATATATTCATATACACTGCTTTCTGTTGCCAGAATCTCCTCTACGGTAGGATTTGCAATTACCTTATGCTGTGTCATTGCCTCCTCTATCAGTTCTGTTATCTGCAAATAGGATATTTTTCTGTCAAGGAATAATCCCACTGCTTTCTCATTAGCAGCATTGTAAACTGTGGGCATGCTTCCCCCCAGTTCCTGTGCCCTGTAAGCTAATTTCAGTCCCGGGAAATTCTCGGTATCCGGCTTTTCAAAGGTAATCTGTGCCAAATCATAAAAATCCACACGCTTACCTTCCATGGGCTTGCGGTCAGGATAGAATAAGGCATACTGAATGGGAAGCTTCATATCCGGTGTCCCAAGCTGTGCCATAATGGCACCATCCACGTATTCCACCATGGAATGAATAATACTCTGAGGATGCACCACCACTTGAATCTGATGTAAATCCACACCAAAAAGCCACTTTGCTTCCATTACTTCAAGCCCCTTATTTACCAAGGTAGAAGAATCAATGGTAATCTTACGCCCCATCGCCCAATTAGGATGCTTCAAGGCATCCTCCACCTGCATATTTGCAAGCTCTGCCCTTGTTTTTCCTCTGAAAGGTCCACCGGAGGCTGTTAATAAAATCTTGGAGATACGATTCTTGGGCTCCCCATTTAAGGATTGGAAAATTGCACTATGCTCACTGTCCACAGGTAAAATAGATACACCGCATTTTTCTGCCAGTGGCATAATAATGTGGCCGGCTGTAACTAAGGTTTCCTTATTGGCTAATGCAATATCCTTTCCTGCTTCAATTGCCGCAATAGTAGGTCTGATACCAATCATTCCCACAATGGCGGTAACTAATACCTGACTTTCCGGCATTGCTGCAATTTCCAAAAGTCCATCCATACCGGACACAATCCTTACCGGCAGGTCCGCAACCTTCACTCTAAGCTCATTTGCAGCCTCTTCACTCCACATAGCCGCTATCAGTGGCTGAAACTCTCGAATCTGTTCCTCTATTTTATCCACACTGCTACCTGCAGCCAAGGCAACCACCTTAAGCTCCGGGTTACTTCGTACAATCTCCAGGGTCTGGGTTCCAATGGAACCGGTAGAACCTAATACTGCTATCTTTTTCATATCTTTCCCTTCTGTAATCAATTTACTGCTTTTAAACTACATACGAATCATTAATACAGTCAAAAAGTATATCATGGGAGCTGTGACAATCATACTGTCAAAACGATCCATGATGCCTCCATGCCCGGGAATCAGCTTTCCATAATCCTTAATATTATGATTCCGTTTAATAGCGGATGCCGCCAAATCCCCCACCATACTCATTACTGCACCTACTGCACAGATAAATGCAATAATCCAGGTAACTCTCTGGTCAGGGAAAACCTGTTCCACAAAGAAACGTCCATACAAATAACCCAGCAGAGCAGTACCTAACACACCACCGATACAGCCTTCCAAAGACTTTTTGGGACTAAGTACCGGAAATATTCTCTTTTTGCCAATCAGCTTACCTACCACATAAGCACAGGTATCACACCCCCAGGAGCTAATGAGAATCATCCATACCATATAGATTCCCTGAGGACTGGTTCTTGTCAGATATACAAAGGAAAGCATTACCGGTGCATACATAAAGGAAAAAAATGCAGCAGACACCTGTTCCGCCTTATATTTGGGAAATGTTACCACATAAAGCAGCATTTCTGCCATAAACACCCCTACAATGCACATCAGCATAAAATTCAATTCTTCCGAAAAGTATACCGCCACATAATGAGCACAAACACCAATGAGTCCAGCACTTTCCAAGGCATTCAGCTTTTTAGGGTTCGTACTGCATTGCAGTGCTTTGGTCAATTCCCGATAAGCCATCAGAGATATAAAAAGCAAAATCGCTAAAAGCGGGATACCTCCGATGCTCATTGTCAGCAATGCTATGATTACTAAAACAATACCACTTAGCAATCTGGTCCAAAACATAGAGCTATTCCTCCTTCAGGCCGCCATATCTTCTGTCTCTATGATTATATGCCTCAACAGCCTTTATCAATTCTTCTTTTGTAAAATCCGGCCATGGAACCGGTGTAAAATAAAACTCCGTATATGCCAACTGCCACAACAGGAAATTAGAAATTCTCTGCTCATTGCAGGTGCGAATTAACAAATCCGGGTCAGGAATTCCTGCTGTATCTAAGAAATTATTTAATATTTCTTCATTCACAGCCTCCGGTGTCAGCTCGCCGACTGAAATTTTCTCAGCCATTTTTCTTGTCGCCCGGACAATCTCATCCCTGCCACCATAATTAATGGCAATCTGAAAATGCAGACCGTCATTATTCTTTGTAGCTTCTTCCAATTCCTCAATTCTATTACGGATATCCTCATCTAATCTGGTCTTATCCCCCAGAACTCTTACACACATACGATTCTTTTCCGCTGTTTTCAAACAATTCTTCATGTAATTGCGAAGCAGCTTCATCAATGCATCCACTTCATCCTGCGGACGATTCCAGTTTTCCGTGGAAAAAGCATAAACTGTCAGATATTGAATCCCCATTTTGTAGGCTTCCTCACAAATAACCTCAACCGTTTTTGCTCCCTGTACATGTCCGTAATTGCGGGGCATTCCCTTTGCCTTTGCCCAACGTCCGTTTCCATCCAAAATAATTGCCACATGATTGGGCATTTTTAAATTATTATCCATAACATACACCAGCCTTTATTTTTCTTATAATGCTTAAAAAGGGGCGGATAAGCTTACGCATCTCCGCCCCCGCAGTTTGCATTAGACTGTCATGATTTCCTTTGACTTACTTTCCATTAAAGCATCAACATCTTTGATATATTTGTCGGTAAGCTTCTGCAGTTTCTCTTCCAGCTGCTTAATTTCATCCTCGGATACATCTGTTTTTGCCAATTTCTTAAAGGCATCATTTCCGTCACGTCTGATGTTACGGATTGCAACCTTTCCTTCTTCTGCTTTCTTCTTTACTTCCTTTACCAAATCCTTTCTGCGCTCCTCAGTAAGCTCGGGGAACACCAGACGGATAACACTACCGTCATTAGAAGGATTAATACCGATATCGGAGGTCAAAATTGCTTTCTCAATATCACGAAGTAAGGATTTCTCCCAAGGCGCAATCTGAATGATTCTTGCTTCAGGAACAGTAACATTACCAACCTGCTGAATGGGTGTGGGAGTACCGTAATAATCCACTCTCAGCTTATCCAATACATGGGGATTTGCACGTCCTGCACGGATAGTTGCATAATCAGCCTCCAAATACTCGTATGCCTTTTTCATTTTGTCATCATATACCTGTAATCTAGCGTCCATATTTCCTCCATTCACCGCTTATGCGGGCTATTATTTATTTTTTGCCAAACAATATATTGGCTTTCTTCCCTATCATACAATCTTATACAGTAACCTTGGTACCGTTAAAATTGCCCTTCACAGTATTTACAATACTATTTTCTTCATTCAAACCAAACACCCACATAGGCATCTTATTATCTCTTGCCAAAATCGATGCGGTCATATCCACCACCTGAAGATTCTTGGCAATTACCTCATCAATGGTAACCTCATCATATTTCTTTGCTGCCGGATTCTTGGCAGGATCATCATCATAAACACCATCAATGGATTTGGCAAGCAGAATTACCTCTGCATCCACCTCAATGGCACGCAACACAACACCTGTATCCGTGGAAAAATAAGGATGTCCTGTACCGCCTGCAAAAAATACTACCATACCCTTTTCAAAATATTTATTGGCTCTGTCCTTTGAGAAAAGCTTCGTAAAAGAACCGCACTCAAAAGGGGTCAGAATATTTGTCATCATTCCTACGGAACGGAAAATTTCTGATACATAAATACAGTTCATAATGGTTGCCAGCATACCAATCTGATCTGCCTTGGTACGGTCAATATTTTCACTGGAACGACCTCTCCAGAAATTTCCTCCACCGATAACGATGCCCACCTGCACACCATCATCCACCAATTCCTTTACCTGTAAAGCAACCTTTCTGACGGTTTCCTCATCAAAACCCGTTTTCTTCTCTCCTGCAAGGGCTTCTCCGCTTAATTTCAATAAAATTCTACGCATATTACTTCTCCTATTTTTTTATTTCAGGTCTATAATCATCAAAAAATGCAGTAGGGCTCACATCCGCATAGCACTGCGAACAAATACCCTCAATCACTGCACCACTATTCATTTGAACCGATTTGGATTTAATATTACCCTTTACAATAGCGGAGCTTTCCAAAATAACAGCTCCTTTTACATCCAAATCCCCCTTTATGGCTCCTGATACCACTGCACCGGTAGCAATAATATTACCGATTACGACGGAGCCTGTCTCAATATACACCGTACCCGTACTTTCCAGTTCACCATTAACCATGGCCTTGGATACCACAATTTCCGGTGCTTTAGAATTACCGGTAATATGTCCGGTAATGTTTAATTTGCCCTGAATATCAATATTGCCATTCACACAGCCCTTCACATCCACAGAACTTTGGGAAGTGATATCTCCTGCAATAGTCATTCCGGCTGCAATGATGGACGTTCCATCAGGTATGATACTTTCTGCAGAAGAGTCTTCCTTGCACTTCTCCTCTACAGCGGAACTTTTTGCTACTTGTTCTTCCGGCTTTCGCGCTTCGGCTTTCTGTTCTTCGTTTTTCTGTTCTTCCGACAATTGCAGTGTTTCCTGTCCGACAGGGCTTTGTTCCCCTGCTACAGATTTAGCAGTCTCTGTAAGCCCATCTACACCTGTCTTAATCACAGCTTCTGCTTTAAGCGGATTCTCTTCCTTATTTTTAGTTTCTAACTCTGCGTCTGTCAAAGTTTCCTTTTCCGGTATCGGTACTCTCAAAGCTTCCTCAGGCATTAAACCATTCACTGCCAGAGATAAATCCTCCTTCAAATCCGAGAAAAACCCCATGGTATCCCATACCTCCATTCATCAGTTACCTTCCGGCACATTCTTTGTCAACCAGATTACTTCACACTTCAAGTAACAGTATAGCATATTCCACTTTTTTGGGAAAGACAAAATTAGAAAAAGAATAGAGAAAAATAAAAGTGCATTTATCAATGCCAGCTAAAAGCTTTCTACATTGATAAATGCACCTTTCACTATTTCAAAAATTTATTTTGCATCTGTCCACCCAACATGTTTCCATGTCCAATACCGGTATATCCGGCTAAGTATAACTTTATCACGCATTCCGAAAAAACTTCCACGCATTTACACTATTCAGAACCCACCCTCCGAACAGATGCCTCTATATTAAATTTTAATATTCCCTTTTAAACAATTACATGACCGTTCGTAAGATATGAAATTGTTATTCAGTTTTTATTAATATGTAAATATAAATCCTTCTGTCTGATTCTCAACCTCTGTGTAAGAATCTACAGTACCGTAATGTACACAGCTTACACGATAGGTTTCGCCAAGTTCTGCGCCGGTGTAGAGGACGTGGCACCCAAAACTTCCTGCATTTTGAGACTCCGCACCACTTGAGGTTGCTACGGTTTTCCAACCGTACCATACCTTCTTTTGGATTTTGATATCCTTTACGCCAAGGACAGAAGCTGTCTGTGTTGCATCAGTAATAAATTCAACCAACATGCCATCACTACTATTACTTATGGAAATAATACAATTTACCAAAAATGTTCTTGCATTTGGATTTCCACTTTCATTTGTTTTTTTAATAATAACAGCTTCCATCTGTTCTATTTCTTCATTTTCGCTAACCGCAGATTCCGCAGCATTTACTTCTAATGTAAAGGTATTTATCATTAGCATTGCTGCAAAAACAAAACATAATATTTTTACTGCCTTCTTAATTTGTAACATTTTTACGTTTTACTCCTTTTCATTTGTATATATTTTTTTGAGACGGTTTTCTTCTCCTTTCCTTTAAATTTACTACTCAATATTTTCCCTCTCATATATAAATGACAAAAAAACATCCAAAATTACAAAGAATTTTATTTTCAACAAAAGCAACAAAAAAGCAGGTGCAAAACACCTGCTTTTTATTACTTTTGACAAACATATTTCATGTATTCTTTACATATATTTTCTAAAAAATCAATTTCACCTTTCCCCTGCACAAAATATTTTTTGTTATCTACATAGAAACATAGGAAGTAATCCTGCTCTCCTGTATCAGTTTTTTTAACAAATATTCCAAACTCTTGTTCTTCCACATAATTTGTAGATAATAATTCATATTCATCAAATTTTTCTTTCCACAAAAGTTTATCCTTATAAATATATACTCCAAGACTAATCTCTCTCTTATCTATAGCAGAATAAAATCTTTCTATAACTCTTTGTACATTTACAGATTCATACTTCTCAAAACTACAGAATTCATATTTTTCTAAGAGTGCTATATCATCTTCTTCCACCACGTATTTCTTGTAATCAAGAGGAATATCATCAAAACTATTATATGTTTCTACCTGCTGTTTTTCTACATCCAAGCTTTCTTCATCCTGTGACGTAACACCAAATACCCCCTCTCCATCCTTCCTCAACCAAACAAAAAATCCACTATCTTCCCCGGCTTTTACCGCTCCGGTTCCGCCCACGGCAATCATCAATAAAATTCCCGCTGCTGCCGCTGCAAATCCCAGCCGTCTGCCTTTTGGAAACTTCTTCGCTTTTTCTTTGAAACGTAGCATTTTACCTTCAGACTTAATTGAATCTTCTTCGCTGTTAGCACTTCCCCTTCTTTTCGCTTCCTCCTGCTCATAAAACTCACAATAAGCATGGAAATACTCCAGTTCCTTTTGTTCATCCACAGAAGTCTCATTCTTCTGCTCCATTGCTGCAATCAGGTTCACTAATGCATCCACTGCATTTTCGTCAAACTCTTCCTCTGAAGCCTCCAATGTAAACCAACGCAATTTTTCCTTTGCCATCTGTAATAATTGTGCCGTATCCTGTTGCGTATCTTTATCCAATCTATTTTCTTCTCTCATATTACTTTTTCCTACTCCTTATGTTGCTTCTACAGTCCCCAAAAACATACGTCAGTTATAATTGCAAGAAACAGTATCAAATCCGAATATTCAACCAACTTCTTTTGCAATCTACATAATCTAACACGGATATTATTGGCTGTTACGCCCTCAAGCTCTGCCATCTCATCCACAGAATAGCCCCAAATATAATATCTGATATACCGCAAACTTTCCTCCGGAGATAGAATCTTTTTTATCAACAGCTTAAACTCAATGTCCGAATATCCACTTTCATCATTACCTCTTTCCGTACTTTCCGCTTCCATTGCTACTTCTCTTTGTTTTATCATGCGACGTTCATATTCCTTGATTTTATATGCCGCAGTGCGATACAACCAGCCTATCTGATTGGGATGCTTTTCAAAGGAATCATACTTCTTCAATAATTCTAAAAATACATCCTGCACAATATCGTCTGCCACATATTCATTTTTTACCGTTGCTCTTACGAAAATCTGTAGTTTCTTCCTATGCTCAACATATATCCTGTCAACCGACTTTTGTATTTCAATCTCTCTATCGCTTCCCCTGTATTCCATGATAAATCCACCTGAAAATATAAATTATTTTCCATAATTTACCATTATCCAAATACAGAAATATAGATAATTTTAGAAAACATAAAATTTTTCTTTTATTCCTCTACAAATTTCATATCTTCTAAAATTACACGTTGCTTTTATAATTTTCCCAACGCAATATTTGTATGCTGTGTTATTTTATCGCTTTAACTCGTTAAATTTTCTTGCATGATTCCAAAAGGTGTACTATAATAAGAAACGATTAAAACCCAAAGAAAGGATGTGCCTCGGCACAATAAGATAAAATGAGCTTTGAATTTGTAAAACAACTTCCTACTCCGGAAGAAATATGTAAAGAATATGCTCTCCCCCCCGCTCTTGCGGAAATAAAAGCACAGAGAGATGCTGAAATTAAGGATGTTATCACCGGAAAAAGCAACAAATTTCTGGTAATTATCGGTCCCTGCTCCGCGGATAATGAGGATGCTGTCTGCGACTATGTAAACCGCCTTGCCAAGGTAAGTGAAAAGGTAAAGGACAAGCTGATTCTCATTCCTAGAATCTATACCAACAAACCCCGTACCACCGGTGAAGGCTATAAGGGCATTGTCCATCAGCCCGACCCTGAGAAGAAACCTGACTTTTTAGCCGGATTAATTGCTATGCGTAAAATGCATATTCGTGCCATTTCCGAAACAGGTCTTACTGCTGCGGATGAAATGCTTTATCCCGAAAACTGGCCCTATGTTTCCGATATGTTATCCTATGTAGCAATCGGCGCACGTTCCGTAGAAGATCAGCAGCATCGTCTCACTGTAAGTGGCTTTGATGTGGCTTCCGGTATGAAAAATCCTACCAGTGGCGATTTTTCCGTTATGTTGAATTCCGTATATGCAGCACAACACCCCCACTCTTTCATTTATCGTGGTTATGAAGTTAAAACCACCGGAAATGAATTGGCTCATACAGTACTTCGCGGTGCTACCAACAAACACGGACACAGTATTCCTAATTATCATTATGAGGATTTAAACCGCTTGCTGGAGATGTATCAGCAGTTAGATTTAAAAAATCCTGCTTGTGTTATCGATGCCAACCACTCCAACTCCAACAAGCAGTTTGAGCAACAGATTCGTATTACGAAAGAGGTTATGCACAGTCGTAAGCTAAATCCTGATATTCACAAGCTGGTAAAGGGTGTGATGATTGAAAGCTATATTGCAGAAGGTAGCCAGAAGGTTGGTGGCGGTTGCTATGGGAAATCCATTACAGACCCCTGCCTTGGTTGGGAAGACAGCGAAAAACTGATTTACGCCATTGCTGAATATGAATAGAAATCAAAAGTTGTTTCAGGCATTTGCCCGAAGCAACTTTTTCTATTTCTACTCTCTTAAAAAAAATCCAACAACCATTTCATCACATTGGGATTTACAAAGCTCTCTGCAATACATCCTACTAATACCAAAAGTAAAATTCCTGCCAATTTGATAATGCGTCTGGAAATGGTGGTATTTCCTTCCGTTTCTATCAGAAAGCCTGATTTAAAATAAATGCTTCTATTTAATCCTTCGCACCATAGCAAAAGTGCTGCCATGGCAGGCACATATAATAGATATTGGGGAAAAATACTCAATACAGCAAAAAGAATCCCCTTTATCCCATATCTTATCAGCAATACCGACAGATAAGCACCTAGAGAAACTCCGTATCCGAATGCCGTCCCTGCACATACAAGCAATCCCAAATAGGTGGTTGCAAAAATTACCAATGATAAGAAGCATTTTATCCTAATACGCAATATATAATAAAAAAGAGCACTGCTGTCCACGGTCATATACTTCATGTGATACAAGGTATATTCATCTAGCAATCCCGTATTTTCCAGCAAAATGCTCTTTCCAAAATTTATAATTATGATTCCGGTCAACACTCCTGCCCAAAAAATCGACCATAAAGGTAGTTGACCATTATGTAACTGATATCGTTTTATCCCCATTTATGCACCTGCTTTACATTTCATCCCCAGTGGGTCTTTCCATGTATATGCCGGGATAAGTTCATTCATTACATTTTATATACTATTTATTTTGCATACTTGGCAGCATAGGTCATAATGCCACATATAGTCTTGGAGTCCTGAATTTTACATTCATATATCATTTGCTTAAGTTCTTCCACAGAATATGCTTCCACATTGATAAATTCATCCTCATCCAAATGCTGCTTTCCCGGTCTCATATTTCTCGCAATGTAAATATCAATCTTTTCATTACAAAACGCTACTGTCGTATAAATAGACGTTAAAAGCTCTACTTCATCACAAATATACCCTGTTTCTTCCTCTAATTCTCTTTTGGCAGCATCCGCAGTTGGCTCCTGTCTGCTGTTCAAACCACCTGCCGGAATCTCCAGAGTCTCTCTTTCCAAAGCATTACGGTATTGACGAACCATCAACAGCTTACCATCCTCTCGCACTGCCACAACCGCTGCTGCGCCCTTGTGGTCAATCAAATCCCATTTTGCGATATTTCCATTGGGAATCTGCATGGTATCCTGATAGTAATCAAAAAGGACTCCATTTACAACCAATTCTCTCTTCAAACGCTTAAATTCTTCCATTATTCTTCCTCCTAAAGCATAAGGTATGCCTGTTTTCACAGCCATACCTTATCAATTTGCATCTTTATTATTAGCTTACATTGCGCTCAAAAGCTTCTCCACACTAACCATCTTTACACAAAGCACAAATAAGTCCGTTGCCATTGCCATCTCCTCCGGTGTGGGGAAGGAAGGTGCAATACGGATATTGCTGTCTTTTGGATCCTTGCCATAGGGGAAGGTAGCACCTGCACCTGTAAGTACCACTCCCGCTTCCTTACACTTTGCTACAATTGCCTTAGCACAGCCGTCCATTGCATCAAAAGAAATAAAATATCCTCCTCTGGGTCTGGTCCAGGTACCGATTTCCAAACCGCCCAATTCCTTTTCCAGCACATCCAGTACAGCCTCAAATTTAGGACGCATTAAGTCCGCGTGCTTTATCATGTGCTCCTTCATACCATCAATATTTTTAAAATAGCGAGCATGACGAAGCTGATTAATCTTATCATGTCCAATAGTCTGAACAGTCATCTGACTTTCAATAAAATCAATGTTTTCCAAGGAAGATGCCACCGCGGAGACACCGGAACCGGGGAAACTGATTTTGGAGGTGGAAGTAAAAATGTAAACCATGTTGGGATTACCTGCCTTCTCACATTCTTCCAAAATATTCAAAATCTCATCCTGCTTATCTTCATATAAATGATGAATACAATATGCATTGTCCCAATAAATACGGAAATCCTCTGCCGCAGGCTTTAAATTGGCAAAACGCTTAACCACCTCGTCAGAATAGGAAATACCTGTGGGATTGGAATATTTGGGTACACACCAGATACCCTTTACGGTAGAATCATTATTTACATACTCTTCTACCATATCCATATCCGGACCATCCTCACGAAGAGGAATATTTACCATCTCAATTCCAAAATATTCGGTTATTTTAAAATGTCTGTCATAGCCGGGAACAGGACACAAGAATTTCACTTTGTCCAGCTTACTCCAAGGAGTGGAACCATTAACTCCCTTGGTCATGGAGCGGGAAACGGTATCATACATAATATTTAAGCTGGAATTACCGCATACAACAACATTGTCCTTATTAACACCCATCATATTGGCAAGAAGTCTTCTACACTCGCCAATACCATCCAAATCACCATAATTACGTGTATCATTACCAAGAACTGTTCTCATATCGGAGGAACTGTTAATCACATCCAGCATGGGCATGGAAAGTGCAAGCTGGGAAACACCCGGCTTTCCTCTTGACATGTCAAGCTTCAGCCCCTTTGCCTTTGCCTCCTCATATTCTGCATTTAACTGTTCCTTTAAAGTCAATAATTCTTCCTTACTTAACTCCTGATACGCTTTCATATAAATCCTGCCTTTCCATAACCTGTATGCCATGTCTACAAGTCATATTGGATAATCGTATACAATCATACATTTTGAATTATCATACTATAATATGGAATATTTCACAAGAGTATTTTCCAACTTTCTGCATATTTTACAGATTTTTCTTTTGAAAGCATTCCTTATCCGTCAATTTAATTATGGCGAATGTCCAAATGAGCATCCTCACAATGCTCCAATTCCACCTTATCCACCCACATGGGGAAACCTTCACCCTCATGGCAGATTTTACTTTCCGTTACTCGCAAGCCCTTTACATGTCTTGCATACAGATAGGGGATATCATGGGCATACACATCATATCTGGAAGGCTGCTCATCAAAAGGAATCTCGGACTGGGTTCCCTGCTTAACCATGGTAATATTGATATGATCCATTTGTACATTCTCAATCGGGCAATCCTTTTCCGCTCCCAGGAAAATACAGGACTCAGATTTCAGACAAATATGGTCATAGAAAATATTTTTAATGGTTCCCGGGAAATTCTTTTCGTCATTACGATAAGTAGCACTGATAAATAAAGGCTCTCCCTTACCCCACCATCTTCTCTTAGGGGCATCTGCATATCTTCTCACGGCTCCGGTTAAATGATGAATATTGATATTCTCAATCAAACCGCCATCTCTTACCCAGATACTTGCTGCACGGGAACAATCCCTGATAATACAATCGCTAAAGGATATGTTGCGGATAGTACCATGGGTTTCCGTTCCCACCTTCACTGCGGAATCATGGGAATGGAGTACGCAACCGGTAATTACAATATTTTCACAGACACCATATCTTGCAGTCATGGGCTTGGTAGCTTTTACTACGATGGCATCGTCTCCTGCTTCTATAATACAATTGCTGATTACCACATCCTGACAGCAATCCGGGTCAATACCATCATTATTGGCACCACGGACATCATTTAAAATGCGGATATTATTAATGCGCACATGCTTACATCCTGCCATATGCAAGGTCCAAAAAGCAGCATCCTTTAAAGTAATATCCTTAATACTTAAATTCTGAATATCCTCAAACAAAATCATTCGTGGACGGAATGCTGCTACACACAGGGGGCTCTCTGCAAAGCCACCGTCAGCACCATCATCATAAAACACCTTTTCTCCTTGTCCGTAAATAGTACCATCACCGGAAAGGGAAACATTTTCTGCATGAATAGCCCCTAAGAAGCAACCACCTTCCCATCCGGTGCAAAGGTTATCATCGTCCACCTGAGTCATAAAATCATCAATATCCTCTTCCTTCAAGCTGGAAATCAACACAGCTCCCATCTCCAAATGCAAGTCCACATTGCTTTTTAACTGAATGGAGCCACTCATATATTGCCCGGAGGGAATGGTTACTCTACCTCCTCCTGCTTCTGTACAGGCATCCACTGCCGCCTGTATGGCTTTGGCATTATTGGTTATGCCATCTGCAATTGCACCATAATCCAAAACATTAAACTCTCTCATATCCTTTACCTTCCTTTCTTATATGGAAAAACCGCTGCACCGGTTATCCGGTACAACGGCTTATGAATCCTATTAAATTTTCAATTCAAACATTGTCATATGGTAATTATTTTGCGTAATCAATTACGCGGCTTTCACGGATTACATTAATCTTAATCTGTCCGGGATATTCCAATTCAGCTTCAATCTGTTTTGAAATATCACGCGCTAACAGAACCATATCAGCATCTGTAATCTGCTCGGGCACTACCATAACGCGAACTTCACGACCTGCCTGAATAGCAAAAGATTTATCTACACCTTTGAAATTGTTTGTAATATCTTCTAATTGTTTTAATCTGCTAGTATAGGTTTCTAATGTTTCCCTTCTAGCTCCCGGTCTTGCAGCAGAGATTGTATCAGCAGCTTGTACAATACATGCAATCAGGGAAGTGGCTTCAACATCGCCATGGTGGGATTCTACTGCATTGATAACAGTAGCATTCTCCTTGTATTTTTTACAAAGCTCAACACCAAGCTGAATATGGGAGCCTTCCATTTCATGATCCACGGACTTACCGATATCATGCAACAAACCGGCTCTCTTTGCCAATCTTACATCCAAGCCCATCTCAGCAGCTAACAGTCCTGCCAACTGAGCAACCTCAATGGAGTGCTTTAATGCATTCTGACCATAACTGGTTCTGAACTTCATTTTTCCAAGTAATCTTACAAGCTCAGGGTGAATACCATGTACACCAACCTCCAAGGTTGCTGCCTCACCCTCTTCTTTTATCATTACTTCTACTTCTTTTTGCGCCTTTTCTACCATTTCTTCAATTCTGGCAGGATGGATACGTCCATCAACAATTAATTTTTCAAGGGCAATTCTTGCTACCTCACGACGAATCGGATCAAAACCGGAAAGAATAACTGCTTCAGGAGTATCATCAATAATTAAATCAACACCTGTCATGGTCTCAAGGGTACGAATATTACGTCCCTCACGTCCAATAATTCTTCCCTTCATTTCATCGTTAGGAAGCTGTACAACGGATATGGTAGTCTCAGAAACGTGGTCTGCTGCACATCTCTGTATTGCAGATACTACATATTCCTTTGCTTTTTTGTCTGCTTCTTCTTTAGCACGATTCTCAAGTTCCTTGATCATCACTGCCGTTTCATGCTTCACTTCATCTTCAACAATTTTCAATAAGTAGTCTTTTGCTTGTTCAGAGGTTAATCCGGAAATTCGCTCCAATTCCTGCACACGCTGCTCGTTCAATTTGGACACTTCATCCTTCATGCGATTGAGGGATTCTTCTTTTGCTGCCAAACTAGACTCACGCTTTTCAAGTGCATCTGCCTTTTTATCGATGTTCTCTTCCTTCTGCTGAACCCTGCGCTCATATCTCTGCGCTTCCGCTCTTCTCTCCTTGATTTCTTTATCAAGCTCATTTTTTGTACGAATGGACTCTTCTTTTACCTCAAGTAAGGATTCGCGTTTCTTGGTCTCTGCAGTTTTCAGTGCCTCATCAATAATCTCTCTTGCTTTTTCCTCAGCATTACCGATTGTGTTTGCAGCATTCTTCTTCTGATAGGAAGTAGTAACAACAGCTGTAATCACTGCGGTAAGAGCTACTGCAACAAGAACGCAGATTACTAATACAACAATAACACCAGCGGACACTACAGGAGCACCTCCTTATTTAATTTTCATTGTACATTTTGCCGTGGATAAACAAAATACTCCAACGTTTATAATAGAATGTATGTACATTCTAACAAGCAATTTACAACACTTAAATTTTAAACTGAATTAGTACTAATGTCAAGCATAAGTCGTAATATCTTGCTAAATATATTCAAAAAAGGCTTACATTTTTTGTGCTATTTGTGCATTTATATCAATTACGCACTTTTATTCTCCAAAGAAGTCTCCCATTACACGGCGGATTTGCTCTCCCGAAAAGCCCTTTCTCATTAAAAAAGCGTAGATTTTTTGCTGCTCCTTATAATCTGCCTGTTCCACATTATAATGCTTTTTGTTAAGAAGCTCCCTTATCATGGCCTGTTCGTCCTGTTCCCCTCCAAGCTCCTGCCACTCAGCCCATGCCTGTTCCATAATTTCTCTGGAAATACCTTTATTCTGTAAATCCTGTTCTATGCGCTTTCGACTTTTCTTTTCTGCATGATAAGTTATATAATCTTTTGCGTAGCGTAAATCATCCGTATAATGAAAGGAGCCCACATACTCCAAGGCTTTTTCAACTACCTCATCGGGATAAAATCCCTGCTTTAGCTTGTTACGAAGCTGTACTGTAGTATACTCCCTGCTTTTTAACAGATTCATGGCACGAAGCTTTGCACGTTTCGGAAGAACCTCCTGCATAATGGTATCATAATCTTCCTCTGTCAATTCTTCGCCTTCCCGTATATGATAGAGACGTAATTCGCCTTTGTACAAAACAAAAGCGAATTCCTGTTCAATATAAACCTTACTGCGGCTTTTCGACAGCTCCACTACCTGTGTAACTCTCATAATCTACCTATTTCTTAGCTTTCTCGTCTGCTTCAACATTATCACCGGCAACATCAGCAGCCATTCCGTCCAGATTGTAATGAGCACGCACCTTTTTGGTAACCTCTTCACAAATTGCAGGATTATCCTTTAAATACTGCTTCGCATTCTCGCGTCCCTGTCCAATCTTATTTCCTTCATAGGCATACCATGCACCTGATTTTGCAATTACATCACAATTTGCTGCCAAATCCAGAATGTCTCCTACTGTGGAAATACCTTCACCAAACATAATATCAAACTCAGCCTCTTTAAACGGAGGCGCAATCTTATTCTTTACAACCTTTACACGGGTACGGTTACCAATCACTTCACCACCCTGCTTTAAGGATTCTATTTTTCTTACATCCAGACGAACGGAAGAATAGAACTTTAATGCACGTCCACCAGTGGTGGTCTCAGGGTTACCAAACATAATACCAACCTTCTCTCGAAGCTGGTTGATAAAAATAACTGTACAATTGGACTTACTGATAACAGCAGTCAGCTTACGAAGAGCCTGGGACATGAGACGAGCCTGTAAACCCACATGGGAATCTCCCATATCGCCATCGATTTCTGCCTTGGGAACTAACGCTGCAACAGAGTCCACTACAATAATATCAATGGCACCTGAACGCACCATGGTCTCCGTTATCTCCAAAGCCTGCTCTCCGTTATCCGGCTGGGAAATATAGAGATTATCAATATCTACACCGATATTCTTGGCATATACCGGGTCAAGCGCATGCTCTGCATCAATAAATCCGGCAATACCGCCTCTCTTCTGTACTTCCGCAACCATATGTAAAGTAACTGTGGTCTTACCACTGGATTCAGGTCCATAGATTTCAATAATTCTTCCCTTAGGAATACCGCCAAGTCCCAATGCAATATCCAAACTCAAGGAACCTGTGGGAATAGTCTCAACATTCATTTGTGCGGAAGGGTCACCCAGCTTCATCACAGCTCCCTTTCCATACTGCTTTTCAATCTGGCTCAATGCCGCATCCAATGCTTTCAGCTTATCATTCTTTTCCATTATCATAATCTCCTTCTTCTCAAGGAACAAATGTTCTGTTTTTCTAAGAATAAAACATTTGTTCGCATTTGTCAATCACTATTTTTTTTAATTCATAATTGACCGGTTATATTGTTGCTTCTTAATATAAAATAAACCTTGCTATGTCCATTAAACCTCCCTCAAAAGCATCCCTCCTACTATTTATTTGCCTCTTCTGAAATCCTTGGCGAAATGCCTGAGTATTAGATAAACTTCGAAATATGATCACAGAATTATCAGACATAAAAAATGTACCATAAATTCCTGCCCAAGGCAAGTACCTCATGATACATTCCTTTTTATTTTATATTTCTTTTATATTTTATATTGCTCTTATACTTTCTTCTTAGTTTTGATGTCTTTTTCCGGCAGACATTAGTTCTCCAGCACACATCGACGCATTAATTCCAATGCTGCTGAGACAGCTGCTTCCCGCACCTTGGCTCGATTGCCCTTAAACTGAAACTTTTCAACAGTTACCTTTCCCTTTACGTTACAGCCAATAAATACAAGTCCAACGGGCTTTTCCTTGGTGCCTCCGTCAGGTCCTGCAATGCCGGTAATAGCCACAGCCACATCCGCCTTCGCCGCTTTGGCAGCACCCTTTGCCATTTCCTCCGCTGTTTGTGCACTTACCGCACCATATTTATCAAGAGTGGTTTTTTTGACTCCCAGAAGCTTTCTTTTTGCCTTATTGGAATAGGTGATAAAGCCCGACTTATAACAGTCGGAAACCCCTGCCACATTAATAAATCTGCCGGAAAGAAGCCCTCCCGTACAGGATTCTGCACAGGTAACAGTCATTCCCCGCTTGGACAGTAATTCCACAACAGCCTCTTCCAAAGTAACCTTCTCTTCTGTGGTATAAACAGCGGAACCAAATCGGCTTTTCAACTCCTTTACCACAGGCTTTATCAGCTTTTCTGCAGCCTTTTCGTCCTCTGCCGAAGCAGTCACACGAATGTGTACCTCGCCGGTCTTGGCATAGGTTGCAATCGTAGGGTTGGTCTGACTGTCAATCATATCCTTAATCCGGGTTTCTGCTGCACTTTCTCCTACGCCACAAATTTTTACAGTCCTGGAGCGAATTACCCCGGGGGTAAGCTTTTCCAAATAAGGCTCAATGCTCTCCTCAAACATGGGAACTAACTCGTTAGGAGGACCGGGCAATAAAATAATATGGGTATTTTCTTCCTGAATAATAATTCCCGGTGCCGTACCATTATTATTATCCACATACATGGCTCCCTTGGGTATCATTGCCTGCTTCCAATTATTCTCTGTGGGTGTAATATCTCTGGCTGCAAAATATTCTGCAATGCGTTCCATGCAATGGTCATCCACTTCCAATTCTCTTCCGCATGCCTTTGCCGCCACTTCTTTCGTTAAATCATCCTCTGTAGGTCCTAATCCACCGGAAAGTATTATAATATCCGACCTGTCCTTTGCACAAAGTAATGTCTGACGTAAACGCTCTTCATTATCTCCCACTACTGACTGAAAGTAGCAGGAAAGCCCCAATCCCGCACATTTCTCTGCCAAGTAAGCAGCATTGGTATTCACAATATTTCCAAGCAAAAGTTCTGTTCCTACGCAGATAATTTCAACTGTCATGTTTTTCCCTCTATTCTCTATTCTGATTTACTTTCTGTCATTACTTTTATTTTTGAGGTCTTCTGCCACAGCATTTCTTCTCGGTACAAAAACCGGAAACATCACATTTGGGAACAAAATAATTTTCCACTAAATATTTCCACTCCTCAGAATAAGCACTTAAGCCATTCATCAAATCCCGCATCAACTGACGATATTCCCAATAAGCTCTGGTACAAAGACGCTGATGTGCCATATCAATCAGATTTCTTAAATTGGTACGAAGCACCACCTTACTTTCCATGCCAAGGGGCAACAGCATTCCGCAATCCTCTCTGGGAATATTCATTGCCTCCAGCTTTTGCATGGCTGCTACGATTTCACTCATGGCATCACAGTAAATTTGATTGGCCTCCTCATTATTTTTGATGGTAGGAGGAATCACATAATCAAATCCCTTTTGATAATTGATATATCTGGTGGATGCCTGTAAACGGGTAGGACCGCCGCCGATATGGGTATACAATTCCCGGATTACTCTTGCAGAATATCCTTCCAAGACAATATATACCTGTGGATATTCCCAGGTTCTTCCATGACCGGAAACCAGACAGTCCATACCACGTTTGTAATTTTTTTCTCCATCTGCAATATCTGCCCCCCAGCATACTCCGGCTTCTCTGCCTATTAAACTGATAGGGTCAATTGTAGTTTCCTGCTGTATTGTTATTTTTCCCATAAATGATTCTCCTACTTTGTATCCTTCATTACATCTTTATTTTTAATCAGGTAATCTACCAAAGAAACAACCGTCAATACCAATGCTACCCACATAATAATGTCTGTCAATAGCTGTAATGCCGGGATATTAGCAATCATCAGGCACACCATTACCATCTGGAAAGTGGTCTTAAACTTGCCCCAATAGCTGGCTGCAATTACCACATTATTATCCGATGCAATGAGACGGAAACCGTTAATAATAAATTCACGACTGATGATTACAATTACCACCCATGCCGGAATTCTGCCAAGCTCAATCAATAAAATCAAAGCAGCACTTACCAACAGCTTATCGGCAATAGGATCCATAAATTTTCCAAAGTTGGTAACCAGATTATACTTTCTGGCAATTTTACCATCCAATAAATCTGTCAGGCTGGCAATAATGAAGATTGCCAAAGCAATATAATCCACATATTCCAGAATGTCACCAAAAACAGCCATAAACCAGCCCCAACGATGATAACCACCAAGCAACAATACTATAAATGGTAAAATTAAAATCATTCTGAAAATAGTCAGTTTATTGGGTAAATTCATTTTATTCATGATACATCTCTCCAATCAAATCATATTCGTTGGCATCCACTACCTGCACCCTCACAAAATCCCCGGTCATCAGACTAGCCGTGGTATTTACAAAGAGATAACCGTCCACATTTGGAGCATCCCTATAGGTTCTTGCCACATAAGTATCCTCATCTGCCACCTTACCTTCAATCATAACGGTAAGAATACGGCCAATCATATCCTCCGCCTTTTCAAAAGCAATCTCCTGCTGAAGCTCCATCAGTTCATCCCTGCGAAAGGCTTTTATCTCCTCAGGAACCTGGTCTGCCATAGTAGCAGCAGGTGTATCCTCCTCCTGAGAATATGGAAATACCCCAAGACGGTCAAATTCCATCTCATTTACAAATCGGTATAATTCCTCAAAATCTTCCTCAGTTTCTCCCGGGAAACCGCTAATCAAAGTAGTTCTTAAGCAGATATCGGGAATCCTGTCACGAAGCTTTCCGATAATCTCACGAAGCTCCTGTTGATTGGTTCGCCTTCCCATACGCTTCAAAACAGGGTCTGCACCATGTTGAATGGGAATATCCAAATAATGGCATACCTTAGGCTCTGTTGCTATCGCCTCTATTAATTCATCGGTAATCTCCTCGGGATAACAATAAAGAATACGAATCCAATAAATACCGGGAATCTGAGCCAATTCATGAAGTAACTTAGGGAGACTCTTTTCCCCATACAAATCCTTACCGTAAAGTGTGGTTTCCTGAGCTACCAGAATCAACTCCTTTACACCGCCATCTGCCAAAGCCTTCGCCTCTGCCAAAAGACTCTCCATGGGAACACTGCGAAAGCTTCCCCTTACCTTGGGAATAATGCAATAAGTACAATGCTTATCACAGCCCTCCGCAATTTTAAGATAAGCGAAATGCCCGCCGGTGGTAACCACTCTTTTCTTATCCGTAACAGGCTTCGCATTGATATCCTGATAATGATTGTGCTTATCCCCTGCAAGAATTTCCTCTACAGCAGCTACGATTTCATCAATAGCAGTAGTTCCAATAATGGCATCCACCTGAGGAATTTCCTCCTGAATCTCCTCTCGGTACCTCTGCGCCAAACAGCCTGCTGCAATTAATGCCTTAATCTGCCCGCTTTCCTTTAGCTCACTCATTTCCAGAAGGGTATTGATGCTTTCTTCCTTTGCATCACCGATAAAGCAGCAGGTATTTACCACCACAATATCCGCTTCCGCCTCATCATCCGTAAAGCCAAATCCCCTTTCCTGCAGCATACCCAGCATCATTTCAGAATCTACCAGATTTTTGTCACAGCCAAGGGATACAAATAATATTTTCATAAACAAACCTTTCTAAACTCAAATACCGCCACATAAACAACGAGTAGCTGGGCAAAAGCTCCAGCTACCACACCTTTTCGTCTGATTATTCTTCTTCGCTAAGAATCTTAATCTTGCCCTGATTCAGCTCATCAACTGCAACGGACAAAGGCTTCTTGTCCTTACCAGCCACCAAGGGCTCCTCACCGCTGATAATCTGTCTTGCTCTTCTGGAGGTTGCCATTACGATGGAATAACGGCTGTTAACTACCGGTGCCTCACCGGGCTCTACCTCACTATTTACTACCTTCATTAAATCGGAATAAGATGGATGTAACATTATTCTGCTCCTTTCGCGAAACCTTTCAGTTCCTCTCTGATTTCTTTTATAAATTCTTTTCTTCTAACGGGCGCTCTGCGTGATGCATCCACCAAAGCGTGAAGCTCCTTCACACAAACGTCCAAGTCATCATTTATCACTATATAATCATAGGCTTCAATGCCTTCTGATTCCTCACTTGCTCGGGCAAGACGGTTACTGATTACTTCCTCCGTCTCCGTGCCTCTTCCTACAAGTCTACGCTGTAATTCAGCGGCAGTGGGGGGTGTTACAAATAAAAGCAGACTTTCCGGGAACTGTTCTTTTACCTTAAGTGCTCCCTGAATCTCTATTTCCAAAATAACATCCTTGCCGGCTTCCAGCTGCTCCTCCACGTATTTCTTGGGAGTGCCGTAATAATTACCGCAATAGCATGCGTACTCTATAAAACCATCCTTGCTGATATTTTCTTCAAACTGCTCCTTGGTTCTAAAGAAGTATTCCACACCATCTCTTTCCCCTTCTCTGGGCTGTCTGGTGGTCATGGAAATGGACAATGCATAGTTATCATATGTCTGAAGCAGCTTCTTCATCAAAGTACCTTTTCCTGCTCCGGAAAATCCTGATATGACGATAAGAATTCCTTTTTCCTTCATATACTCTATCTTCCTCTTAATATTTGTACCTAACATTCACACCGTATTCTCGTATTACGTCAACTCCTCAGCTGCCTCTGTTTCAAAACCGCTCTGTGCACGACCTGCAATGGTTTCCGGCAATAGTGCTGAAAGCACCACTTGACTATTTTCCATAACCAGAACGGACTTTGTTTTTCGCCCCTGAGTAGCATCAATTGCCATGCCACTTTCCTTTGCCTTCTGCACCATACGTTTGATAGGGGCAGATTCCGGGCTGACGATTGCAATAATCTTACCGGTATTTACAATATTGCCAAAGCCAATATGAATTAATCTGTTCATACTACCTCTACTCGATATTCTGTATCTGCTCGCGAACCTTTTCGATTTCTGTTTTTAGCTCAATGGCACAATTAGAAATCTCCAAATCGTTTGCCTTGGAAAGAATGGTATTTGCCTCACGGTTCATTTCCTGAGCAATAAAGTCAAGCTTCCTTCCGATACTTCCACCTGCCTGCAGGGTGCTCTTGGTAGTCTCAATATGACTGCGCAGACGCACCAATTCCTCATCCACACAAACCTTATCTGCAAAGATAGTGACCTCTGTCAAAAGTCTGCCTTCATCAATGGCGGTGTCTGCCAAAAGGTCTCTGACCTTTTCTTCCAATTTTTCTTTGTATTCTGCAATAATTTTGGGAGAACGCTCTGTAATAAAATCAACCAGCTTTGACATTCCATCCAGCTTGTCAATCAAATCGTTTCTTAAATGCTCACCTTCCACAATTCGGGTCTGCACAAACATTTCAGAGGCACCTTGAACAGCTTTTTGCAGTTCTTTCCATAGCTCTTCCTCATCAATATTCTGCTCCTCCATGGTAAACACCTCGGGATACTTGGAAAGTGTAGATACTCTGATATCATCATCCAAGCCAAAGTCCTGAGCCATCTGACGTAAGTACTTCAAATACTCCTCTGCAAGTTCCTTATTGTACCTTACGCTGGAATTATTCTCTGAAAAATCTTCATAGCTGATAAAAATATCAACCTTTCCGCGAGAAATATAATTCTTCAGTTCACTACGGATAGCGGACTCAAAGAAGTTCAGCTTTTTGGGCATCTTAATGTTGACATCCAAATAGCGGTGGTTTACTGATTTCATTTCCACCGTAAACTTTCTGTTACTCTCGGCAACCTCACATCTGCCGAAACCGGTCATACTTTTTATCATAAGCACTCCTATCCGGTATGCGGATTTGTCCATCACCACATACTTCATTTTATTATAAGGTAAGTTCGGGGAGGCGTCAAGGTGGATGTGAGGGATTTTTTGGTTTTTATGTGGGGGGATGAATGGGGATGAATGGGTCGGAGCAGGGGAATGGGGGATATTTGGGGGGGCGGATGTACGGGCGTAAGGATTTCTAAGTATCCTTGTCAGGTTGATTGATAGCTGAGGCAAACGGCATGTGTGTGCCATCCGTGGCACATACATGCCTTAATCGGACGTCCTGTCCGATTATTGCTGGTTGTTGAATAAGGATACTAAGAAATACTAACACCCTCCCATATGCCCCCCAAATATCCCCCAGCCCCCTGCTCCTGCTCTATTCATAGCCACGGACACAAAAATAAAAAATTCCTCTGGAAAAATAATAAGTTGAATGGTGTAGTTTGTAGATTTATTTGGAATGGTGTGGTATACTTTGCTTGCGTTTGAAATAAGTTTCATTCTTATATAGCTTGTGATTTTAATTTAGAATTCAATTAGGACAAATACAAAAGGTGTGAAAAATTTATGAAAAAAATTATTATTGCTATAGCACTCTTCTTAATCGGCATACTGTGTCTGGCTCCTTTGCCTCGAAAGGTAAGCTGTCAGGAAGATGGGGCTTGGGTTGATGGATGGTATTTGGACTTTTTGTTATTGCAGGATAAATTTTATGGTTCGGTGGTTCTTGAAGGAAATACTTTTCAGCCGATGGATGGTCATGGGGCTTATAAGGAAACAAACTTCGACAAGCCCTTTTATGTGATTTCTGTGTATCGGTATCGTGCAGAATATAATGATATTGATATGAAAACCATTGAATTGGAGGAAAATCTCCGTGATTTGAAGGAATGGAAATAACAAATTTGGAGTGAATAAATTTAAAAAGAAAACGAGGAATTATTATGGCTTTTGATGGCGTTACGATAGCGAATGTTGTGAAGGAAATGAAGGAGGAATTGATGGGGGGCAGGTTGTATAAGATTGCTCAGCCGGAAAGCGATGAGCTTTTGCTTACTATTAAGACTCCTAATGGACAGAAGCGTCTGTTTATTTCTGCGGGAGCTTCCCTGCCTTTGATTTATTTGACGGAAACCAATAAGCCCAGTCCCTTGACTGCACCGAATTTTTGTATGCTGCTTCGTAAGCATTTGCAGAATGGACGTATTGTGTCCATTTCTCAGCCGGGATTGGAGCGTATTATTCATATCGGTGTGGAGCACTTGGATGAAATGGGGGATTTGTGCCGCAAGACCCTTATTGTTGAAATCATGGGAAAACACAGTAATATTATTTTCTGCAATGAAGAAAATATGATTATTGACAGTATCAAGCATGTTTCTGCGGCAGTCAGCAGTGTCCGGGAGGTATTACCCGGCAAGCCCTACTTTATTGCTCAGACTCAGGATAAGCTGGATGCTTTGACTACGGAGTATGTAGCCTTTTATCAGGCACTTTCCACCAAGCCGCAGCCTGCCTTCAAAGCACTTTACGGCAGCTTCGCAGGCATCTCTCCTATCTTAGCTCAGGAGCTTTGCTATGAAGCCGGCATTGACGGGGAACAACCCACCGCTGCATTGTCCGAAACAGATTATCAACGTCTTTTCCAAGCCTTTGAAAAAATGGTGGCTGCCATCAAGGCAGGGAATTTTACTCCCAATATCGCTTACACCGGTTCCCAACCGGTGGATTTTGCCGCACTGCCCTTGACTCTGTATAGCACCGGCAATGATAAATTAGTGGCCTATGATTCCATGAGCACTCTTTTGGAAAGTTATTATGCCGAAAAAAATACCATTACCCGTATCCGTCAGAAATCCTCCGACCTGCGCCGGATTGTACAGACGGCATTAGAACGTAATGTGAAAAAATATGATTTACAGTTACGGCAAATGAAGGATACGGAAAAACGGGACAAATACCGTATCTACGGTGAATTGCTGAATACCTACGGGTATAGTGCAAAGCTTGGGGATAAATCCCTTGAGGCAATCAATTACTATACCAATGAGCCTATTACTATCCCCCTTGACCCTACCCTTTCCGCCACGGAAAATGCAAAGAAATATTTTGAAAAATATAATAAATTAAAGCGAACCTATGAAGCCCTATCCGAGCTTACCAAGGAGGTCAAAGATGAAATCGACCATCTGGAAACCATTAGTGCTGCTTTGGATATTGCTTTACAGGAAGAGGACTTGGTGGAAATCAAGGAGGAGCTTACGGAAAGTGGTTATATCCGCAGAAAGGGCGGTGGCAAAAAGGTTAAGATTACCAGCAAGCCCTTCCACTATATCAGCAGTGACGGTTTTCATATTTATGTTGGAAAAAATAATTACCAAAACGAAGAATTAACCTTCAAATTTGCCACCGGAAATGACTGGTGGTTCCATGCAAAAGGCATGCCCGGCTCCCATGTAATTGTGAAATCAGAAGGCGCAGAAGAACTTCCCGACAGAACCTTTGAAGAGGCAGGTCGTCTGGCAGCCTATTATTCCAAGGGGCGCGGCCAGGAAAAAATTGAAATTGACTATATCCAGAAAAAACATGTGAAAAAGCCCGGTGGCGGCAAGCCCGGATTTGTGGTGTATTATACCAATTACTCTTTAATGATAGACAGTAATATCGAAGGAATCACCCAGCTTAATTAATACTCAATACTTCCCATAACACAAGCGGCAAGTACCATCTTACCAAATGAAAGGTACTTGCCGCTCATACTATCACATTTTTTCAAAATTCAGTTTTGTTACTCCAACTCCACAATCTTACAGCCCCGCTTCCCATTCTTCTTAATACTATACATAAGCTTATCCGCCGCCTGATAAAGCCCGTCAAAGGTAGTTTGCTTACTGCCGATTACACAGCCTATAGAGACAGATGCATTACTCTTTGGATAATTCTTTTGAATAAACTCATTGAAATCCTCCTGTAATGCAGTTAATACCTTTTCCATATGTGCTTCCTGCTGTTTTACGGGAAGAAATGCGATAAATTCATCCCCTCCGAATCTGGACAGGGTTGTTTGCTCATCAAAACACTTTGTCATCAATTCTGCAAAGCTACTAAGTGCATGGTCTCCAACCTTATGATTATATAAATCATTTAACAGCTTCAAATTATCAATATCAAAAATTGCGAAAGAATATGGTTTTTCTTCTTCCAGCGCCCTTTCGATAATACGCACACCGCCTCTGCGATTGTATATTCCCGTAAGTTCATCATAATAGGATTCTTTCGTCAAAAGATTCCTTAGCTTTACATTTTCCGTCATATCAAAGAGAATACAGACCACCACTTCTCTATTATCCGGAGTAACTATTTTCTTTCCGATATCATACACATGAATATAGGAACCGTTTTTATGCCGAATACGATATTCCACATTATACTGTTCATTTACATGGTAACTCTGCATTACTGTTTTTTCCACTAATTCCCTGTCATCCGGATGGATACTGTTGATTCCCATTCCCTTCACAGCCTCAGAATATTCTTCATAAGAAGAGTATCCCAGCAATTCCAAAAAATTACGATTTACAAAATAAAGAGGAAAACCTTCCGTTGCATAACCACTGATGATTCCTCCCGGCATGGACTGGCACAGAATATCAAATACCGCCTGTTCAGCTTTCAAATCCCCTGGGGGAATATTGCCGGAAACAAATTTAGAAGAAAATGATTTCAACTCCTCCATTACATAGCAACCTTTCGACATATGCATGGAAAGGATTACCCCCGCATTTCCTTCTACTTTTATACAGCCTGAAAATCTGGTTGTATATGTAATTTGGGTAGTTGGAAGAGTTGTATCTATTTGCGCAAAAACATTCCAAATGTTTTCTGCAATCTGCTTGTCAAAAAAAGTAGTAACTTTATAGTCAATGGACTCCGAAACCAGCTTTAATTCACATTTTATCAATTCTGTAATTTCAGTCTTGTTAAATGCAACTTCATCCTTTCCCATGCCTAAGCAAAAAAGATCCTCATCCAACAAGGACAAAGTTTTCTCCAGATTTCTTTCCAAAAGATAACTATCAAAAAAAATCTTAAATACAACATAGGCCGGACAAATTTTATTGTCCGTCTTTTCCTTTGTACAATTTACCATTTACCTTCTCCCAAATATACCCAAACATTATTTCATTAATCTACACTTCTTTGCCACCTTCACCAACAGATAACCCTTAGGGAATCCCCTAAGCTCCTGTTCCGTAACCCCTCGCATAAGAATCAGCATTACAAAATAAATGATAACCGCTACCCCCAATGCCGGAAGCACTGCAATGGTCATAGATTCTGTCATAAGCAACACTCCTTCATATACCGCCCATGCACCGGCTCCCATAAAACAGGATGCCAGAAAAGGAATGAAAAAGGTACGCACCTTTTCCTGTCTGTAACGGATTGCCCTGCGCACCGACCACTGATTCAGCGCACACATAATACCGGAATACAGGGTATTCGCCACAGCAATGCTGTACAAATCCATATCCGTATAGAATAACAAACCCAATGCCGTTACTGTCTGTATCACCAATGCAATTGCCGCATTTCTGATAGGAGTATTTACCTTGCCCAAGCCCTGCAAAATGGTACTGTTTAAGGTGGACAATGCATAAAAAACCACCGACAAGGACAGCGCCATCAACATTTTAGCAGCAAAGGCAAGCTCTGTCTCCGAATTACTAGGGAACAATAAATTGGTAAGGGGCTTCGCCAATACCAATACTCCCATCGCGCAGGGAATGGAAAGAATCATGGTGGTTTTCACTGCAAGACTAATCTTCTTTCTGGCTCCCTTTAAATCCTTTGCTGCAATCAACTGTGCTACTGCCGGCATCATTGCAGCGGACATTGCCGATGCAAAAGCCACCGGAATATTGGAAATGGTCTGGGCTTGCCCTGCAAACAATCCCCAATTATCATTGATAATAAGTTTATCGATATTTCTCCAATCAGGATAAATGGATTTATATATCTTGGTATTTACAGAAGCACTTAAATTATTAATTGCCGTACTTAAAATAAACGGTGTTACCACCAGAGTAATCATTTTGATTATAGCACCATAGCTATCCACCGTTTTATGCCTGTCACGCTGAATCCGACGCTGAATCATATTCCTGTTTAAAGCATAAATTCCAAGCATAAACAAAAGAGCAACCACCACTCCTATACCGGTACCCAAAGCACTTCCCACCGCTCCGGTTACTGCTCTGGTTATCTTATCCGAATCCACGGTAGGAAATTCCAAGGTTCCCATGGCACTTTGAATCATCAGATAGGCGGCACCTACACTGACTACCGCATTGGCTATCTGTTCCAAAATCTGGGATACGGAGGTCTGCACCATACTCTTATGAGCTTGAAAATATCCACGAAGTACCCCCAGTATGCCATACACAAAAATGGTAGGTGCAAAGGTGCGAAGCACCGGAATAGCTGCCTGATCCACAAATAGTCCCGCTCCAAAAAACAAAAACAAGCTGGCAATACTACCCACCACCAACACATAGACAAGAGCACACTTAAAAATCCTATGAGCATTGCGGTATTCCTTTACCGCAAGCTTTTGGGCAATTACCTTGGAAATGGCAGAGGGAATACTGTAGGAAGAAATCAGTAAGACTATCGTGTAATAACTATACGCCTCCTGATAATATCCCAAACCTGCACTACCGATAACACTGTGCAAAGGGCTCCTGTAAAGGAGCCCTATGATTCTGCTGATGATTCCTGCTGCGGCAAGAATTCCCGCCTGCATTATGAAGTTATTATTACTACTTCTCTTCTCAGCCATATTTTTTCCTTAAATCTTTTCTCAGCCGATAAGCCAATCGTACATCTCCTGATATTTTCTCGCAGAAACGCTCCATGAGAAATCAGCCGCCATAGCGCGGTCAACAATCTTATTCCACTCACGCTTCTTATCATAATATATATGCTCAGCATAGCGGATTGTATTCAGCATTTCATGTGCATTATAGTTGGTAAAGCTAAATCCTGTACCACTGCTTTCGTATTCATTGTAGGGCTCTACGGTATCCTTTAAGCCTCCGGTCTCTCTGACAATGGGCACTGTACCATAACGAAGTGACATAAGCTGACTTAAGCCACAGGGCTCAAACAGGGATGGCATAAGGAAGGCATCACAGGACGCATAAATCTTATGGGATAAAGCATCAGAATAATAAATATTGGCGGAAACCTTATCATTATACTTCCAATCAAAATGACGGAACATATTCTCATAACGTTCCTCGCCGGTTCCCAATACCACCAATTGAATATCATCCTGACAAAGTTCATCCATTACATAGGCAATCAAATCAAGACCCTTCTGGTCAGTAAGACGTGATACAATACCTATCATCATCTTCTTGTCATCCTGACGAAGTCCCAATTCCTGCTGCAATGCACGCTTATTTTTAATCTTCTCCTTACGGAAATTCACAGCATTGTAAGGCTTCACAATATGCTTATCGGTCTCAGGATTAAATTCATCATAATCAATACCGTTTACAATACCGCGCAAATCACCACTGCGGGCACGAAGCAGACCATCCAGACCTTCCCCGTAGAAAGCAGTCTTAATCTCCTCTGCATAGGTATCACTTACCGTAGTTACTGCGTTGGAATACACAATACCACCCTTTAACAGATTGGCATCCTTATATGCCTCCAATTTATCCGGTGCAAAATAGTATTCCGGAAGACCGGTAATACTCTGTACCGTCTTGGGGTCCCACTTACCCTGGAACTTCAGATTGTGAATGGTAATAACCGTCTTCATACCACGATAAAAGTCGCCGCCTCTGAAACGTTCATCCAAATAAACAGGAATCAAGCCCGTCTGCCAATCATGGCAATGAACCACCTCCGGCTGGAAATTTACCAAAGGAAGTGCGGAAAGCACTGCCTTACAGAAGAATGCATACTTTTCAATTTCAAACAACGCATCATTACAATAAGGAGAAGGACCGTTAAAATAATCCTCATTATCTATAAAATAATATTGCACGCCACCTACATTGGCCTCTAAAACACCTACATATTTTTGCTGCCAATTATAATCCATATAAAAATGAGTTACATAATTCAGTTTGTCCTTCATTTCCTGCTTCATGCAACAGTACTTAGGAAGAAACACTCTTACATCAAAATATTCCTTATCTATGTACTTAGGTAAGGAACCTACAACATCTGCCAAACCACCTGTCTTAATAAAAGGTACACCCTCTGATGCAACAAACAAAATTTTCTTCATTTGAACCCTCCAAATCACTTACTGCCATGCAGTAATAAGTTTGCCTCTGATACCTTATAGTATACACCATTTTACTTGGAGAGAAAAGAGGATTTTTTTAGGAACGATAGGAAAGTCTGATACGATCTGCAATCAATGCAATGAACTCGGAATTGGTAGGTTTCCCCTTTCCCGTATCCACTGTATAACCAAACATGGCATCCAGGGTTTCCATCCGTCCTCTGCTCCATGCCACCTCTATGGCATGACGTATTGCCCGTTCTACACGACTGGGCGTAGTTTGAAAACGCTTAGCTATGGTTGGATATAAAATTTTGGTAATAGAACTAATCATTGTTGTATCTTCAACGGACATCATAATTGCCTCCCGCAAATACTGATAGCCCTTTATATGCGCCGGAACGCCAATCTCATGAATCATGTTAGTAACATCCTGCTCCAAATCATGGATAATTTCCTTGGCACTTTCCACCTTTCCCTGTGTATGTTCTGTCCTATCCTGTTCGCTGTCGTTTTTTGAGGAGGGAACGGTAATCATAATCTGGAATTCCTTATCTCCATTCATTAAATCTCCCAGAATTTTGTATACCTTATCATTATCCTTTGAAGTTGTGATGTTTAACTGCTCCATTAAACTACCTCCATGTCTAAGAAAACTTAAAATTCGTACCCTGCCATTATAAAATGATATCATTTGTCACTTCAACCAAAAACAATCGCAGCATCCGCCCCTCCACGCCCTAAAGAAACAACATCCTGCCTCCTTCTGTAACATTTGACAAAGCTCGCCGAAATCACTTACAGTTTCTTTACACTTGTTTCTCAAAAAATTTTGGTATATACTAAATTCATTGAAATTTGACAGCAAAGCAAGATATTCCATCTGCGTGCTAGAGAAAGGCAGGCTTTACATATGACCAAACAGGAAATTAGTGAAATCAAAAAATTATTCACTCAAAAAAACTGCTCCATTACCCGCATCTGTGGCTGCTATGTGGACGGAGAAAAAAATAAGAAAACAGAATTAAAGCAGGCATTTCTTGCCTTACCGGAAGAAGAAATGTTCAAATATTTTGAAATTCTCAGAAAGAGCCTTTCCGGTACTTTGGGCAAGAATTTGTTAACCTTGGATTTTCCCCTTGCCACCGAAAATCAAGGGGGCACTCAGGAATTCCTACTGCGTCTGCGTGACAGCAAGCTGAAGGACGATGCTTTATTAGAAGAATTCTACGACAAGATTATTGAAACCTATGAATATGTGGGCAACTACTTAATTCTTGTGATTCATGATGTTTATGACGTTCCCGGCAAAACCTCCGACGGAATCGAAATGGATGATGCCTCCGATGAGGTATATGAATATATCTTGGCCTGCATCTGTCCTGTAAATCTTTCGAAACCGGGCTTAAGCTATAATGCTGTGGAAAACACCTTCCAAAATCGTATCCGTGACTGGGTTGTAGGTATGCCGGAAACCGCCTTCCTCTTCCCTGCATTTAACGACCGAGGTGCCGATATCCATAGTACTCTTTATTATTCCAAGGATGCTGAAGAATTAAAGGATATCTTTGTGGAATTACTGCTGGGCTGTCCCCTGCCCCTGTCCGCAGGCGGTCAGAAGGAAACCTTCCATACTTTAATTGAAGAAACTTTGGGAGAAACCTGTGACATTGAGGTGGTAAAAAATATTCACGAGAAAATTAACGAGATGGTTCAAGAGCATAAGGAAGACCCGGAGCCTCTGACTTTAAGTAAGAATGAAGTAAAAACTATCTTTGCCAGCAGCGGTGTTGCCAATGACAAAATGGAAGAATTTGACCGCCACTATGATGAAACCGCCGGTGAAAGCACTTCCCTTTTCGTCAATAACGTGGTAAATACCCGCACCTTTGAAGTAAAGACTCCTGATGTAATTATCAAAGTGAATCCGGAACGCACCGATTTGATTGAAACCAAGACCATCAATGGCAGAGAATGCTTGGTTATTGAGCTTGGGGGAAATGTGGAAGTGAATGGGATTAGTGTGAGAACCTCTTTTGCAGATGAGGACGAGGAGGAATAGATAACTGCCTACAGGGCAGTTATCCTCTCCCTTTTACCTATCTGCCTTTTAAATATTTTATCGCACATAAAATAACCAGCACATAAGCAGCCACTTCAAGAATTGTCCTTAATCCACTAAAAACCATTGCAAAATATGCTACACCCATTTCAGTACTCCTCCAACTTTTTTCTGTATCTTATTTTAGCATACTTAAGCATTTATCTATAGAATAAATGTATTTTTTTATTCAAAAATAGCCGCCCTGTCCTGAGAAAACGAGCGACTATTTTGTCAAACTATTTTATAGTATAACAGTTTTCAATCGTATTTAAGCGAGGTAACACATTGTTTTCCAACAAATCAACCTCGATACGCTTCACACGATTTTCAATGGGCGCAAGCTTTGCATCCAGTTTCCTGTCTAACATATCTGAAAGTGCTAACAACAATTCATTATCAGTCATGCATTTCCCCTCCTTTTATTTCTCAACTAATCTTTTCACACAATTATTGTTTGGTTATTATAGCATAGAGATTTGTGAATGTCTATCTTTCTTCATATTTCAGAAAAAAATTATTGCTATTTTATAAATATACCATTACACTATATTCATGGGATGCTACCATTCACGGTAGGCGGTTAGTCCTTCTACAGAGGGACTGTGACCCTCTGATTACATAGAAACCTCTTTGAGGAATCTGGGAAAGGAGGGCTTTGCCGATGTTGACACTTGAAGGTCTGATTGCCGTTATCAGCTTGTGCTTGACTGCTTTCGGACTCGGATACTCAATGGGAAGTAAAGATAACGATAAACCACAAAAATAGCCGCCCCGTCCTCAGAAAACGAGCGGCTATTTTGCCAATTTTTTTCAATGGGCTAACCGTCTATCGGTAGCATCTCTTTATATTTTTATATTATGTGAAAATCTCATAAAAGTCAATATATCCCTACAAATTTTAGGAAACATATATTTCCATTTATATACTTAAAACACTTCTGTCGTTCTCTAATTCCCCCAATTATTAATAATATCTTTCAGAGCTTCTTCACCAGCATTAATTCCATAATGATATTTGCAATATCCGTCCTCATAAATATCCGTTTCATCACATCCCTGTTCCTTACAGGTAAATGCTATACATGCTGTCAGTTGTATAGCTGCCATTCCAATAAAAAGCACTGTTGCAATTTTCTTCTTCATAAGTATTAGCTCCTTTGCTTTAAATATCTCTCGTTTATTCTCTCGTAAAAAAGTCTTTCTCTTTCTAATATACTTTACATATTCAACAATTTTCCCTTATCACGCTTTGTATATGTTGACATGTTCCCATTTCATCATATGGTGTCTACAACACTTATTCCTCTATAATTTTTTCCTATTACTTATTTCTGTTTTTTATGTATATGAAAACATCTATTGCCACAGTAATAACTATACCAAGCAAAATAATACAAATTGTAGCGTCCATATTGTGTTCTATTGTATTATAGCCATCTATTCCATAAAAAACTTTAAAGTCACTTTTCTCTGAGAATTCATGATATATTTCCTTTTCTGTCAAATTCCACACAAATAATCCACATAATGCAGAAATCATCAAACCTACAAGTGTAACCAACAATATCATTTTTCTTGGTAACTTACTTCCTTTCTCTTGCAAACCATTACACTTTAAGCATACTCCCTGTTCATTTAATTTTGTTCCACATTTTTCACAGTACATACTTCTTTCTCCTATCTTGTAAAATTGTATCATTTGTTACTTCAAGGAAATAACGAATGATTACTCTATTTCTCACTGATAATCATTGCATATGATAATGATTTTTCATACACTTTCAAAACGAACAATAAGTCCCCTTTCATTTCTAATCCTGTATTAAGGTATGCACTTCGTATTCATACTCTATCCATCCTTTTAGTGTGTCTTCTCCATAAGAATGTTGATATTTACATTCTTTTACTAGTTCATTATTTTCATCATATTCATATACGATTTTACTCCCTGCTCCATATGTGTCCCCTTTTTTATCTCCCACATAAAATTCTACTAAATTTCCATTGTCATCATATTTATACCCTTCACGAAAATAGTGGGATCCATCTGAAAGAATCTCATATTTTTCAGTTGGTTTATGTTGTTCATTATAATCATATTTATATCTACAATGACCGATACAAGTTCCCCTTTGACTGTATGTAATGGTTTCGACCATTCCCCCAAATTCATTATAATATAACTCTTCTCGACTTGTGATTTTATTATTAAATAAAGGACTAGAGGACTGCTTATAAATCATATTACCTTGTGAATCGTATTGATATTCCCAAACATTTTCTGCTCCGCCACCAGAACCAAAATAAGTCTCCTTTATCTTCTTTTCATCTTCATATGTATGTTCTGTCCATCTATACATACGTTGTCTATCAGCCGTACGGATGTAATCATCTACTCTTAGTAACTCTCCCCCCTGATACATATATTCCGAATATCGTTGAACTTCACCTGATGCATTATAAGTGGTTTCCTTTGATAATACCAAATCATTATATTCATATTCTGTAATTTCATAGATAACATCTTCCGAACCATTTCTCAAATACTCCGTCTTCTTGTTTAAAAGAAATATAGCTTTCTCATCCTCATTTTCTTCACTTTTGGATTCTTTAACCGCATTCTCTTCACTCTTAGACTCTTCGACCTTAGATTCTTCGACCTTAGATTCTTCGACCTTAGATTCTTCGACCTTAGATTCTTTAACCTCGGTCTCTTCACTCTTAGACTCCTCAACCTTAGTCTCTACTTTGCTACTTGTTTCTCGTACACCACATCCACATAACAAATTTGATATAATCATAATTGATATAAATGATACAATCCATGTTTTTCTCTTCATTTTTCCACCTCATATATTTTTTGTCATATTGAATTAACTAAACTGTAATTCCACATACTGCATTCCATTTGTACTTTTCTTAATTTCTGTCAACCATTGAACAATTTTTCCCTCTGTATAGCGCAAAGTAATTCCCCCTTGCGATTGCTTCAAAAAACCAATCACGGAATCTTCGCTCATTTTTTCAATATCCTTCAATTCTGCAAAAAATATGCGAACTTTCTTTGACTTTTCCATTTCATCCACACATACATAAGCTACAATCGAAGTTAAATTATAATATTCTTCCTCCGCTCTTTTCAGTTTTTCAATATCTCTTTTTTCAAAAGTAATATTTTTGCTTTCCGTAAGAGAAATATTTCTTCCTCTTGCACATACTATACAACATCCCGTTTCCGGCATTTTCTCTGCTCTGTCATCCAAATTTTCTAATAAGCAAACCGGCTTATCATATTTTTGTGCAATGGCATACAAAACCAACTGTTTTGCAAATTCCTCAAACTGTTCTTTTGTTAGACCCATTACCATTTTCTCCTTTCCTTTAGTCATTTTAGGAAAAGTATACCGATTTTAATCGGCATAGTCAAGAACAATTTATTATGCGTAAATATTATTGTGTTAGAAAGGCGGTGCTTTTATGGTTTCGTATGCCCCACTATGGGAGACAATGCAGCAAAAGGGAGTAACAACCTATACCCTAATCAAAAAATATAATATTCAGTCCAAAACAATTTACAATCTCAAGCACAATAAGAATATTTCAACTACCACTTTAGAGGCACTCTGCGATATTCTGGAATGCACTCCTAATGATATTCTTACTTTTGAAAAATAGTCTCTGCTTACGTTTCAGATAATGCAGAGACTATTTTTTATATTTTGAGTGGTGTACCCCGCCGTGCAATTCGCAACTTCGTTGCTCATCACGGGCTTCGCCCTATAAAACAATAAAAAAAGACAGCCATTCAAGTAAACTTGATGTCTGTCTCTTTTTATCGTTTTGCACGGCTCATGCCTTGCGTGAAAGCTGCTGACGGGAATCGGACCCGTGACCTCCGCACTACCAATGCGACGCTCTACCGACTGAGCCACAGCAGCAATTATAAAATTGTATTGCTTGTCCAAACAAGCTTTACAGCCGACGCCTCTTACCTTGCGTCTAAGCTGCTGACGGGAATCGGACCCGTGACCTCCGCACTACCAATGCGACGCTCTACCGACTGAGCCACAGCAGCATACGGGACTGCTCTTGCAATCACCGTTTTTCATTCTATCAAATGCCATGATATTTGTCAACAAAAATTATACATTTTTTTCACACAATTCATCCAAAAGTGACTGATACAGATAAGTCCTTAATTTTTCCGAGCCTGTCCTCATAGTTTCACAGGCATTTACACTTATCATATAGGTCAATAATTTGGAAAAGATTGCATAAATCACATACTCCGGCAGAATTGTTTTTTTGATTTCTCCTCTTTCAATACCATCCATTGTCATCTCTTCAAATACACGTTTTGGAAGATATTGTTCAAATTCCTTCTGCTTCATTTTATCCCTAACCAATTGACAGTAACCGGAATTAGCAGTCATTACATGAACATAACGAAGAAAACATTGTTGTTTATCACTTTGCTTTTGAATTTCCTCCAAACAGGCATAAACTCTTTCTGCAAAGATTTCCTTCTCAGAGCAAATCTCTTTCAAACCTTCCGTCAGCTTTTTTATCTGATAAAGAAGGGAACAGGCAATGATTTCATCCTTATTCTCAAAATAATCGTAAACGGTTCCTTTTCCGATTCCTGCCAATTCTGTAATCGTGGAAACCTTTACAGAATTAATATCCTCCCCCGACGCAATCAGCTTTTCCACTGCCTCATATATCAAAAGTACCTTGGGCGGCACTTCATGTGCCGCCTCCATTCCTGTTATTTTTTCCATATGCAATTTCCTCCCCACAGCTACCACTTAGCCTTATAAATTGGCAAATTCATCCTCTTCCTCTTTGCGTTTTTTACCGGAACCGGTAAAGCTGTCATATACACAAGGAATTACAATCAAGGTAAGTAAGGTACCATAAACCAAACCACCAATGGTTACCACGGACATGGGCTTTGCCATCTCTGAACCCATATCGTTACTGAATACCATTGTTCCCAACGCAAGGATTGTGGTTAAAGCAGTCATAAGTACGGGGCGAAGTCGGGTACGTCCTGCATCCATAATCGCTTCATGCTTTTCCATACCATTTTCCCTAAGCTGATTAATATAATCAATCAACACAATACCATTATTAACAATAATACCTGACAACATTACAAAACCAATTAATGCAATAACACTTATCTCGCTTCCGGAGATAAACAATCCAAAGAAACCACCGGTAAATGCCAAAGGAATGGTAAACATAATGATAAATGGTGAAAGCAGGGACTGGAATTGGGCTACCATAATCAAATACATAAATACCAATGCCAATAATAACATCAATCCAACCTGTTCCATAGCATCCATAATCATTTCATTTTCACCTGAGAAGATTAGTCTATAACCTTCCGGCAACTCATAATCTGCCAATCTTGCTTCAACCTCTGCGGCTACATTACCTACATTATAGCCCTCTGCGATAGCAGCAGATACTGCCACATATCGATTTTGGTCTGCACGATTGATGGCACTCAATGCATAAGTATCCTCAAAGGTTGCAAGCTCGGACAAAGGAATATCCACACTCTTTCCCTCTTCATCCGTACCATCAATATTGATTTCCTTTACCAGTTCCCTGGTAAGCTCAATATCGCTGCCATTCATTACATACACATTATAATCCTTATCGGCTGCCACCAAAGTGGTAGCACTGCTGGCTTCCGCAAGCTTTGCGGACACCTGCGTAAATACCTGTGCTACGGTAAGTCCATAATTTACTGCCTTATCTCTGTCAACAAGTATACGAAGTTCTACATTGGACTCTTCCATACCATCACTTACCTGAGCAGTTCCCTCAACACTTTCCACTACTGCAGCCACTTCACCTGCAATGGAACGCAAGGTATCCAAATCACGTCCCCGAACCTGAATACTGATTCCGCTTCCACCCAGGGCGCTCATATCCATGCTGGAGGTTTCTATGGAAATCTCTGCCGGTAAGTCAGCAGTCTTTTCTCGGATAATTTCTGCAATCTCCTCATTTGACATGGTTTTGTCTTCTTTTGCAAGCACATAAATGGTCGTTGCATTATCACTACCGCTACCGCCACTTAACATAGCCATAGAATCCGTTGCAGACATAGCACCTACATTTTGAATGTCCTCAATTTCTAAAATTGCTGTTACTACCTTATCTGTAAGCTCTGCCGTTTCCTGCAAGGTAGCATCCTCATCCAAAGAAACAGTAACGGTTAACTGTGTAGAATCCATCTCAGACATAAACGCAATTCCATTGGTGGTTGCAACACTTATACTTACCACTAACAATATAATAACAATCAGATAAACAAGTGGTTTCACCTTTAAGGCCAACTCTAATACCACTTTATACAAAGAGATTAATCCACCAAAGAAACGTCCCTCTTTCTGTTCCTTGGTCTTAGTCAACACCTTGGATGCCATTGCCGGCACAACGGTAAGAGCAATTACCAAACTTGCCAACAATGAGTAAGCAATAGTAAGTCCCATATCCACAAAAAGCTGTCTGGTAATACCTTCCGTAAATACGATAGGAAGGAATACACAAATGGTAGTCAAGGTGGATGCCATAATGGCTCCCGCCACCTCTTTTGCACCTTCCACCGCAGCATCCTTCATAGAGTATCCTTCGCTACGGAGACGGTAAATATTTTCAATTACAACGATGGAGTTATCCACCAGCATACCGATACCCAGTGCAAGACCGGACAGGGAAATTACATTTAAGGTTACTCCGCTGAAATACATGCACACAATTGCAGTTACCAAACTGATAGGAATGGAACATGCAATTACAAAGGTAGGCTTCAAATCCTTCAAAAATACAATCAGAATCAGCACTGCTAATAAACCACCAAACAAAATATTATTGATGATGGAATCCATTACCAAATCAATAAAAATACCCTGATCCATCAAAGGAATAATGGATAGTTTAGTATTCTCCTGTGCCAGCTTCTCAAATTCTTCATTCAATAAATCCGACACTTCTCCGGTGGAATAACCGGTCTGCTTCTGAATGGTCAGCATAATACCGGGATTGCCATCTACATTGGTATATACTTCACCGGAATTATCCGTATAAAATACATCCGCCACATCTCCCAACGTAATTACAGGCACGCCATCCATATGCATATCCATCAAGGGAAGTGCCTTCATTTCCTCTACAGTGGATGGCTTATCACCTACACGAACCATGTAATCCACGCCATCTTCCGTTACATAACCGGCAGGCATAGCAAAATTCTGAGCTGTCAGCAGACTCTTTATGGTGTCCACTGACAATATCTTATTCATATCAGCCTGACGATAAGCATCCTTTCTGGCATCCTCAAGCTGTTCTTCTCCATCCAATAACTGATCCTCTGCATCAAGCAACTGCTGCTCAGCATCCTTTAACTGGTCTGCCGCATCCTTCATTTGCTCTTCCGCTTCTTTAATCTGCTCCTCACCGGCCTCCATCTGTTCCTTAGCAGCATCCAACTGAGTTTGCCCCAGCTCCATCTGGTACTCGCCTAAGTTAATCTGGGCAGCCGCATTGGCAAGTTCAATGGCTGCAGTTAACTGTCCTTTTTCTACTTCAATCAGACCTTGGTCTACCTTTTTCAGATTTTCATCTATGGTTGCAATGGCTCCCTGGGCAACCTTTGCATATCCTTCATATCCTAAACCATTTGTCTGAGCATCCACGGCATTTTGCAGAGTATTACGTTGTTTAATAACATCTTCATTATTTACCGCACTTAACATTGCATAAACAGTACCAAAGTTCACATTGTCCACAGCAGTCCAATCCATCTGCTTTAAGGTAGCAAGCATGGTACTCATGCTGTCGTTGGCTGCTGCCATCTGATTCATTACGGTACTCCCCACAAAAGCAGACTTCAGACTTTCAATTTCTGCCTTTGCCGCTGCAATACTTGCAGAATCTCCTGAGGAAACACTTAACAATGCCGCATACTTGGTATAAGCAGTACTATAATTTCCGGAAGCTCCCAAAATCATATCAATTTCCTTTACACTGCCATCCAACTGCTGTGCTGTAGTCAGTGTAGTAGTCATTTGCATCTTGGTTGCTTCCAAATCAGCCTTTGCAGTCAAAAGCTCCTTTTTAGTGGAAGCTAACTTTGCTGCCGTTTCCTTCTGAGCTACCTGCAAATCACCTTTGCCACTTGCCAGCTTATCCTTCCCCTCATCCAATTCCTTTTGACCGTCTTCCAGCTCCTGCTTTCCATCTATTAATTCCTGCTTGCTGTCAGCAAGCTCCTTCTTTCCGTCATTCAGTTCCTTCCAACTATCAGCAATTTCCTTCTTGCCATCCTCCAGTTCTTCCCGTCCGTCAGCAAGCTCTTCCTCTGCTTCCTTCATTTCATCGTCAATTGCTGCAAAAATCTTTTCATTAATAGCGTCCACCTTATCCTTACGAATAATTACATTGACACTTTCCTCTAACAGACCTGTGGCACTGACACTGGCAACACCCTCAATACTCTCAAGCTCAGGCATAATTTCATCCTGCACATAGGTACTGATATCTCCATTGTCCATTCCCTCCACACCAACTGCAGCAATCATAACAGGAAGCATATCCGGATTCATTTTGATAATAATGGGATTGCTTACAGAATCGTCCCAATAGGACTTAATCTGATCCAGACTTTCCCGAATCTCCAAAGATGCCGCATTCATGTCCGCAGACTGTGCAAATTCCAATATTACCATGGAATAATTCTCCGCAGACACGGAGCTTACTCCTTCAATATTACTTACAGTTGCCATACTGGCCTCAATGGGCTGGGTTACCACCATTTCCACTGTTTCCGGATTGGCGCCCGCATATGTAGTCATAATCAGCACATAGGGCAGGCTGATATTAGGCAATAAATCCGTAGTCATTCTGGTAAAGGATACTACACCCAATACAATTGCCAGAATTACACCTACCAGCACGGTATATGGTTTCTTAACACTAAATTTTGAAATCATTTCTTTACTCCTCTTTTTCGTTCCGACCCACGGGTCGGTTTATGAATACAGTGTCGATTATACGACTCTAACCATCTATAAGTCAATAAACCCAGCTAACAAAAATATAAAATAATTATAAAGCAGCAGGAAAATGAAGTAATCCTTCTTTCCTGCTGCATATTTCAAGTTTTTTCTGACTATAGCATTTTTTTGATTTTACTTTTTAATCTCTGTAGTGCGTTATCAGTAGATTTTTCATCCCTGCCCAACACCTTCGCAATCTGGGTATAACTCATCCCTGTCATATACAAATCAAGCACCTGCTTTTCAAAGCTGCTGAGTTCATTTTCAATGACTTCCTCTAAGTAAGCAACCCTTTCCTTATCTAAAAACATCTCTTCCGGATTTAGTTCAATAGGATTTGCCAAGGCTTCCAACAGGTTTCTTTCTTCCCCCTCTTCCTTTTCCGAAAAGCTTCCATATAAGGACACATAGGTATTTAAGGGGATATGCTTTTGCCTTTTTGCAGCCTGCACCGCTGTATACATCTGGCGGCTGATACACAAATCCGCAAAAGTAAAAAAGCTGGCATCCCTTCCTGCATCATAATCTCTCACTGCCTTAAAGAGTCCTATCATCCCTTCCTGTATTAAATCCTCACTGTCCGCACCTAAAATGTACATGGATTTTGCCTTGCTACGCACTAAATTCTTATACTTATCGCAAATATAGTCCACAATGGACTCCTCGCCGTTACGCAGACGGTCTATCAACTCTTCATCCGTAGCCTGCTCATACTTGGAATAATCCTTTGCCATGGAATCCTCCTACTGTAATCTCTGTCTCACGATTTCATAGGCAAGTACTCCTGCTGCCACAGAAGCATTTAGGGAATCGATATCCCCTTTCATGGGAATGGACGCCACCATATCACATTTTTCCTTTACCAGACGTCCTACGCCCTCTCCCTCATTGCCGATGACCAGACCGATAGCTCCTTTTAAATCCAAATTGTACATGGTGGTACCACCCATATCTGCACACACAAACCAAAGACCTTCCTTTTTTAAATCCTCAATGGTTTTTGCCAGATTGGTCACCTTGGCAACGGGGGTATAATTCAACGCACCGGCAGAGGTTCTTGCCACGGTTGCAGTCAGACCTGCCGCACGATTCTTGGGAATAATCACACCATGGGCACCTGCCAGATTGGCAGTACGAATAATGGCTCCCAGATTGTGAGGGTCTTCAATATTATCCAACAGGAAGATAAAAGGGGGCTCATTTTTCTCCCTTGCTGCCTGCAAAATATCCTCCACCTCTGCATATTCATAAGCTGCCGCATAAGCAATAACTCCCTGATGCTTTCCGGTTTCGGACATCTGATCCAGACGCTCCTTGGTTACAAACTTCACCAAGGTATCGTGCTTCTTGGCTTCCCTTTTGATGGTCATAATGGGGCCATCCTGACAGCCATCCAAAATAAATATCTTATCAATGGGCTTTCCTGAACGGTATGCTTCAATTACCGCATTTCTGCCCTCAATGGTAAATTCCTGATATCCCATATCTCACAAAACCTTTCTACTATTTCATTCAATGCTTCTCCAAACCAAACAGCTTACTGATTACCTTAAATCGTAAGCCCCGACAATTCAATTCCTTTTTTCACCAGATACAACAGCCTGTCCACCTGACCTGTAAGATACAAAAAGCCCATCAATGCTTCAAAGCCTGTTGCCTTACGATAATCAGCCATGGAAGCATTTTTAGCCACCGTATAAGACTTGGCATTGCGCCCCCGCTTATATACTGCTTCTTCCTCCTCGGTAAGCTCTTCCATCAGTGCCAAAATCATTTTTGCCTGTGCTTCCGCCTTTACATAGCGGGTAGCCTTCTTATGTAAATCATTGGCAGAACGATTTGCCCGCTCCACAATTACACTGCGAATTACCAAATCATAAATTCCGTCACCAATATAAGCAAGAGTCAGGGGGGAATAAGCCCTGACATCCTGCTCCTTACAATCAAATGCTTGTTTTATCTGTTCTAACAGACTTAAGCTCTCTTCCATTTCACACCCTCACGTGTATCTTCCAATACAATGCCCTTTGCCAAAAGCTCATCACGGATTTCGTCCGCTCTCGCAAAATTCTTAGCCTTTCTTGCTGCCTGACGTTCTGCAATTAAGGCTTCAATATCCGCATCCAGCATTTCTTCCTTTTTATCCACAATCAAACCACAAATATCCGAAAGCATTACTACCATATCCTTTAACGCCGTTAAATAAACCTTGCTGTTTTCTGCGGATGCATTGGTATTCACAAATTTAACCAACTCAAAGATAGCGGACAGGGCATCTGCGGTATTGAAATCATCATCCATTGCCTCATCAAATTTTGCCACAAAGCCTTTTGCCTCTGCAAGCAGCTTTTCTTCTGCTTCTGTTAAGCACTCTGCCTGGGCATTTCCCAACAGGAATTTCAGATTATCCACGCTGGTTACAATTCTTTCATAGCCGTTCTTTGCAGCCTCCATCAAATCAGCACTGAAGTTCAATGGACTTCTGTAGTGAGCAGAAAGCATGAAGAAACGAAGCACCTGTAAATCATACTTTTCACTGATATCTCTTACCGTAAAGAAATTTCCAAGGGATTTGGACATCTTCTTATTATCAATATTCAAGAATGCATTGTGCATCCAATATTTTGCAAAATTCTTGCCATTTGCGGCCTCGGACTGTGCAATTTCATTTTCATGATGAGGGAATACCAAATCCTCTCCACCTGCGTGAATATCAATTTCCTCTCCCAGATATTTCTTACTCATTACCGAACACTCAATATGCCAGCCGGGACGTCCGTTACACCAGGGAGACTCCCAATAAGGCTCTCCTTCCTTCTTGGGCTTCCAAAGTACGAAGTCCAAAGCATCCTCCTTCTGGTCTTCACCGGACACCAACAGAGAGCGGTTACCGCCCTGCAAATCGTCCAGATTCTTGTGAGAAAGCTTACCATATTCCTTAAAGCTTCTGGTACGGAAATATACGGTACCGTCCGCAGCAGCATAGGCATGCCCTTTCTCAATCAGGGTCTGAATCATATCAAGCATCCCGCAGATTTCTTCCGTCGCCTTAGGATGAGTGGTGGCAGGCTTCACATTCATGGCGGCCATATCCTTTTTACATTCCTCAATGTAACGCTCGGAAATCACATTGGCATCCACACCCTCTTCAATGGCTTTCTTGATAATTTTATCATCCACATCGGTAAAATTGGATACATAATTTACTTCATAGCCCTTATACTCCATATAACGGCGCACCGTATCAAATACAATCATGGGACGTGCATTTCCGATATGAATCAGATTGTACACGGTAGGTCCGCAGACATACATTTTTACCTTTCCCGGTTCAATAGGTACAAACTCTTCTTTTTTCTTACTTAATGTGTTATAAATCTGCATGCTCATATTTTCCTCATTTCTGCGCCCTTGCGCTTAATTTTTGTATTCTTGTTTTCCTTTGGTTACTGTGTTTCCTTTAGTTACTGTTTTTCCTTGCGAAGCTGCTTCATTTCAGCCTCCAGCTCCAAAAGCCTGTTGGTCAACTCCGTATTTGCCTTTTGCAGACAGGCAATATCCTCCTTTACAGGATCCGGAAGGTCGGTATGGTTCATGGTTTCCTGAGGAAGTGCCATATTGTTACGTTTTACCACCCGTCCCGGCACACCTACTACCGTAGAATTAGGAGGAACTTCACTTAAAACCACACTTCCCGCGCCAATCTTGGAATTATCTCCTATGGTAAAGGAACCCAGCACCTTAGCTCCGGCACTAATCATTACATTATTCCCAATAGTGGGATGACGTTTTCCATGCTCCTTTCCGGTACCACCCAAAGTCACTCCCTGATACAGGGTAACATTATCTCCGATTATGGTAGTCTCTCCTATAATAACTCCATTTCCATGGTCGATAAAAAAGCCTTTTCCAATCTGCGCACCGGGATGAATCTCAATTCCCGTTTTTCGCACCCCTCTTTGGGAAATCAACCTTGCCAGAAAATAATGCTCCTTCAAATACAGCTTATGCGCCAGCCGATAATGCAGCATTACCTTAAAACTGGGATACAAAAGCACCTCCATAGAGGAATGTATTGCCGGATCTCGTTCCCTAATAATTTGAATTTCCTCTTTCAAATTTCTAATAAAGCCCATTTATTGTCCTTTCTGATAAAAATAAAAAACGCGAACAAATCCATCCTAGAGACGAATTTATCCGCGGTTCCACTCTACTTAAAGACCTAAGTCTTTCCCTCAATGCGTTTAACGCACGCCTACGAATTCGGATACTCATACTTGTTTTACCGGCATACTTGTATGCACAGCCATTTTCCCCAAATCAGCTCACGGACGCACTTCCTTTTTCAAATGGATGAAATCTTTCCTCCATGGCAGAACTGCTCTCAGCCGGTGACAGTTCCTCTCTGAAGCCTTTTTTGAAAAAATACTCTTTCCGTTCATAGCCTTTCTATTATTTGATTCAAAATCATATCTATTAATCAGAATATGCAAATTTCTGAATTTTGTCAACTGATTTTTGTGGGAAAACTTTTCTAGCCCAGCTGCTTGCAGCCACCACAGCCCTCGCAGCCATTCTGAATGGGCATAGCCGTCAAGTCAAAGGGACTTGTAAGCATACAAATCGCCTGAGAAGAAATCCCTTCTCCGCTTCCTGTAAAGCCTAAGCCCTCCTCAGTGGTTGCCTTTACATTCACCTGCCTTACATCAAGCTTTAAAGCATTGGCAATGTTTTCCCGCATGGTATCAATATGGGGACGCATCTTAGGCGCCTGGGCAATAATGGTTGCATCAATATTTTCAATTACAAAGCTTTCCTGCTCTAACAGTTCTCCCACCTTTTCCAATAACAGGATAGAAGAAATCCCCTTATAAGCAGGATCAGAATCCGGAAAATGCTTTCCGATATCCCCCAATGCCGCTGCTCCCAACAATGCATCGGATATAGCATGAAGCAACACATCCGCATCCGAATGTCCAAGTAATCCCTTTTCATAGGGAATAGTTACACCACCAATAATCAAATCTCTTCCTTCCACCAGACGATGTACGTCATAGCCCATTCCTATTCTCATAATATTCTCCTCAACTTTCTTCCAATTCCAATACTTTCACCATGGATTCAGCTTTCCGGCTTACAAGCAAGTAACGCTTCTATATTGTCATATAAAAATACCACATAGTTGCCATCTTCATAAATCACTTCCCCCTGCTTTACAGACCCGCTCCCGGCAAATTCTGTCACTTCACCGGCAGTTAACAGCAGGAATACTTCCCCCTCATGGTATCCCTCTTCATAATATCTCATGGGAGAAGACCATTTAAAATAATTCAGATTCTCAGGATCCCAGATATTGGCTATCTCCACCTCACCATTGGTAAGCTCTGTAATAATATTGCCGTTATTATAAGTGGCAAAACCAAAGTCATAGCCATTTTCAGTCAAAAACTCCGCTACCGGACGCTTCTGTTCATTCTTATCCGTACCCATAAAGGAAAATACGGTTTTGGTAGTTCCAAGCAAAAGACCCCCTGTCAAAAGCAAAATTACCACGCATTTGTCAAACATCAGCCTTTCCTGCTCCAGATAAAAAGCAAGCACCGGCAGGGCAAATATCATTACGGTAATATAATATCTGGGCACCATGGTACTGGTGGTAAAGACAAAAACAAACACATTTACCGCAAATGCCACCACCAAAAACAATACTACAAAAAATCGTTCCCTGTTACTTTCCTTATAACATTTTTTCGTACATAAAATCAACACACCCAATATCACAAAGGCAGCAATGGTAATTATCCCTCGTAAAGAAATTACGCCCTTGTCCGGAATATAACCAAAAAGCATCAAAAGACATCCAAAAGCATTCTGCAATCTTTCCACTAAAACACCTTGATAGATGGAAACAAAATTGGTCGCATCATAGGTCTGGAACACATACTTTTTACTAATCCAAAGCACATTTATTCCATAACCTGCCACACTTCCCACTGCTCCCAACAAACTATAATAAAAATAGGAAGCTTCCTTTGCCTGCAATAATTTTCTTCCCTTTTCCACAGCCTCTGTTGTGAACAGACTCTTCTCTCCAAACTCAAAGTTCTTCCGAAAGGCTTGAAATTCTTCCGTCTTTAACCAATAGAAAAATGCTGCAATTACAAGAGGACACTGCAAAGCCAGCAAATACCGGATGCCGGATATGCCGCAGACAAGAGCCAGTGCCACATAGCAGACTACCAGCAGAAGCTTCTGCCACGCTTTATATGCTATTTTACCGGATAATCTGAGAAACATGCCAAAGAAGAAATAAATAATAATCACATGGGACATATAGGTATTCCCCATCTGCATGTGAGTCATCATGGTTTCCGAAAAAGGCAACAACAGAGTACAGCCTGTGAAAACCGCCAGACTCCGCGACACCTTCAAAGGCTTTAAAAAATAGAAATAGGATAACAGCATCAGTCCATAAAATACCACATTTGTAATGGTACGGATAACATGCCAATCCTGAAAAATATGAAATAAGGGGCTCATAATCAAATGGGTATAAAGAAATCTAAATTCTGTGGAATAATACCAATCCGGGGTAGCAAAAATATGTCCTTCCTCCGCAAGAATACGGGAGAACATCATTTCTGCTGCCATATCCGAATCCAGCCAATGATCCTGATAGAATATATTCAAAAATACCAGCATAAGAAAAATCAATCCAAGCAATACATAGGGTGCTGATTTTGTGATTTTTAATCTCATAATAGTAACCTTGCCTTTCATCCACCTGCAAAATACATATGGTATTATTGTACTCTATCCGGCATCAAATTACAAAACATTTGTAGCACAAATAATCTCATTAACGTTTTTTCTTAGGAAAACTGTTGGCAATGCCGCTGCGTCCTCGGCGACTGCTGCCTTCTGCACCTCTTCTGCCATCACGCTCAGCAAATTCCTCCCGTCTGCGTCTGTCTCCACCGGGTCTGCGTTCATCTCTGCCGCGTCTGTCTCCACCGGGTCTGCCATCATCTCTGCCGCGTCTGTCTCCGACTCTGCGCTCATAGCCATCCCTGCTACGTCCATCGCGGGTTCTGCCACCTCTGCCACGTCCATCACCACCACGGTCATTTCTGTCTCCAAATCGCCCGGGACGGCGAACTGCAAATTCATCCACGGGAATTTCCTCACTCTTATCGCCCACCTGCATTTTCAGCATGGCAGCTGCCAATTCAAGCACATCACAGCCTTCCTCCTCCAGCTTCCGCTGTATGAACTTTTTCATCAGCTCCATATCCTCATGCTCATGAAGCTCCCAAGCCTGATTCAGGTATTTGTCGGCTTTTGCCTTTAAGACCTTGGCTGCACCGGGAAATTTCTTTTCTTCTACGGTAGTACGGCAGATTTTCTCAATCTCACGAATTTTAAAAATTTCACGACCGCTTACAAAGGTAAAGGAACGTCCCTTACGACCGGCACGACCGGTTCTTCCGATACGATGTACATAATACTCAATATCCTGTGGAATGTCATAATTAATAACTGCTTCCACATCATCCACATCGATACCCCTTGCCGCCACATCCGTAGCAATTAAAATATTGGTACTGCCGTTACGAAAACGATTCATCGCCACATCACGCTGCGCCTGGGACATATCCCCATGCAAGCCCTCTGCCTGATAGCCGTGAAGCTTTAACACCTCTGCCACTTCATCCACCTTTTTCTTGGTATTACAGAAAATCAAACAAAGCTTGGGCTGATAATATTCCAACAGACGAATACAGGCTGCATCCTTATCCTGACTTTTTACCCGATAATACTTCTGGGATACCAAAGGAATAGTTAACTCCTTTGCTGCCACCTTTACCAGCTTTGCATCCTTTTGAAACTGATGGGTAATGTCCAAAATAGGCTTGGGCATGGTGGCAGAGAAAAGCGCGGTCTGATGCTCATTAGGAATCTGTCCCAAAATCAGCTCCATATCCTCTCTAAAGCCCATGTTCAACATCTCATCCGCTTCATCCAACACTACCATATTCACATGCTCCAGCTTAATGGTATGACGACGCATATGATCCATCACACGTCCGGGAGTTCCTACCACAATCTGAACTCCTCTTAAGGCACTAATCTGTCTGCCGATATCCTGTCCTCCATAAATGGGAAGCACCTTAATTCCATGCATATATTTTGCAATCTTACGAAGCTCCTCTGCCGCCTGAATTGCCAATTCTCTGGTGGGGCACAAAATAATGGTCTGAAGTTTCCGTAATTCCGGATTCACCTTCTGAATGGCTGGAATTCCAAAGGCGGCAGTCTTACCGGTTCCGGTCTGTGCCTGCCCTATAATATCCTCCCCTGCAAGCAGATAGGGAATTGCCTGCTCCTGAATGGGAGAAAGCTTTTGAAAGCCCATATCCTTTACCGCTCTCACAATACGTTCATCCAATAAATGTTCAATTGCAGCAATGCCGTTACTCTCTGCCTCTTCCGGTATATTTACCAGCTCTACTTCTTCTTTTTCTAATAAATTACTCACTAAAATCTCCTTACTTTATTGCACAACATTCTATTCGCGCAAAAAAAGAGAAATCATTACACGAAACGCTAATGATTTCTCCAATCATTTATCATCACATTGCACAGTATAGCATGTGACTTCTTCAAACACAAGCATTTTCTTTTATCTACACACCAAATTTACAGGATGCATATCCCCTCTTTACCACTTAGTATCTCAACTGTTATGATAAAAGAAAATGCATTGCTTAGAAAAAAATTGTATTTTTTTGTAACAAAACCACCCCAAAACGGATATATAGCCAGAAAGGAGGGAGCCATGGAAGAAATCTACAAACAAAATGCCAGAATTGTTTATCATTATCTCTTTGCATTATGCAAGGATGAAGCACTGGCTGAAGATTTAACTCAGGAAACCTTCCTGCGTGCCTTTTTGGCAATTCATCGATATGACGGCTCCTGTAAGCTGTCTACCTGGCTATGTCAAATCGGAAAACATCTGCTTTATCAGACCTGGGAAAAACAAAGAAAAGAAATCCCTCTGGATTGGGAAAAGGAAGAACTACATGCCTCTTCTCAGCCCAAATCAGATGTAGAACAGCATGTAATTTCCAAAATAGAATTGGAGGATGTGCTTGCCGATTTACAGACTCTTCCTCAAGCCATGCGGGAGGTTATCTGTCTACGTGCAATCAGTGATTTATCCTATAAGGAAATTGGACAAATATTAGGTAAAAGTGAGAATTGGGCAAGAATTAATTTTTATCGCGGTAAAGAACTGTTATTGAAAAGGAGGTCGCAAAATGAAGAAGAATTGTAACATTACCAAGGATTTATTACCCCTATACATAGAAGAATTATGTTCCCGGGATTCCTGCCAATATGTGGAGGAGCATCTGGCAGAATGCGAGGAATGCAAAAAGACCTATGAATACTTAAAATATACAGATTTATGCATTACTGCCACAGAAAAGAAGGAAATCAATGCCTTAAAAAAGCTGGAAAAATATATCAAAAATCACTTTTTATTTTTAGTTGCAATGATAACCTATATTCTGATTCTCATGTTTACCACCCTATATGTATATCCGCCGTATTATTATTTACTGATGCCGCCCACCATGTTGGCAATCGGCTTTACCTTTCGACACAACATCTTACGACCAATGCCTAAAAGCTTTGATATTCAATTGGTAATTCAGGGCATTTTATTGATTTATACCATTGTCCTGATGTTTTATACCATGTGTAATATAAATCCCGACGGATATACCTTAGGAATTCCCACCTATAAACTGGGGCCTTTATTGGATGCTCAATTTAAAGTAACCATCGGTATCTCCCTGTTTTTTTTAATCTCCCATCTATATCAAGTGGGCAGTCAAAAAAAGCAATACGATATCCGGTGGAACCTTGCCATTCTATGCATTTTTATCAACCTTGCCTATGATTCCACCTTGTATGGAATGGATAGTCTTGACACCTTGCTTCGCGCCCTGATAAGCTGCACTATCATTCTGATTCTGCTTGCCGTTGTTACCAGTATCCTGATATGGGGACTTAGCAGATTCCAACGCCAATAGCTTTCTTTTCTTTGGAAACACGTACCAGCATACGCATAATATAAAAAATCCGGGGCAACACCCCGGATTTTTCATATCATTCTTAATACAGCCAACCACACCGTCCCATATTTTCTACCCATCACTTTTCATCCCCTTTTTACAAAAAGTGATAACTGCTTGTCCATGTTCTTGCATGATTTCCCCTTTTATGTAGCAAGATCGTACGGCTAATTCCCCTTTTAAGCCATTTCCCTTTTACACCTTTCACGAACAAGCTCCCAGGTGTTCTATTCAGCTATATACCAAATCTTTGTTTTAATGCTCTCTCCGTAGGCAATAATGCATACAACATCAGTAAACCTTCTACTGTTCCAATCACAGTTCCTGTTAATCCCACAGCTTCTCTGTTCTTTCCCCAAACAAACAGCAGACTTACAACTGTACCAACTAACATTCCTATTCCAAAACGACAGTAGATTTTTCCGCAATGCTTCTGAGCAAACTCCCAAGTCTCCTGACTTGCCATGGACCTTTTGGTGCGATACCCATACATCCACACCGTTCTTTGTGGCGGTTTGACTAAGTATAAAACTCCACCGGACAGCATTGCCATCGGAATCAGTAAATTAAGTAATAACACAAGTAGCCAAAACTTCATTGATTCCCCTCTTACACTTTTTTTATTTTTCCCTTTACACAAATTGACAGATTGTACTTTTTTTGGTACAATTTTCCAAAAGTTTGGGAAGCAGACCTGTAAATCAAACTTCCCAAACACTTTGAATTAGTCTTATCTCTAAGACTTCTTCATTTTATAAAATATTTTAAATGGAGGAAATATTTTGAAAAACGAAAAAAAAAATTTTTTCGATGAAAATTTGGTGGGAAATCCCCCAAATTATATTGACAGTTTTCGTAAAAATATTTTTCAATTAATGGATGAACATGATTTATCCTTGCGAGAATTGTCAGAAGTTGCGGATATGTCCTTTGAAACCTTAAAATCCTTTTTGTACGGAAATGCCAAAGACTGCAAATTATCAACTGCAGTAAAAATTGCCAAAGCATTCAACATCAGCATTGATGAATTGGTGGGTGCCGAAACCATGAACCCCTTAACCAAGGAAAGCTTTGCCCTATGCCGCAAAATGCCGGATTATGTGGTCTATTTGATACGTTCTTTTATTCGACATCAATATAAACTTCATAGCCAATTTGATGAAAACACCATTAATATCCCCGTTCTTCTTCCCGAATGCCAAAATGGTTATATGCAAACCACCAATGTAACAGAAACGGTATGTATTGACCATCTGACAAGCGGATTAAAGTCCAGAATATGTCTTGGCGTAAGGGTTCCTTGCGAGCATTATGAACCCCATTTTATGCCAAACGAGATTATTCTGTTGGCAGCAGACCGGGATGCTCAGCACAACGAACGTTGTGTAGTTACCTATAAGGGACATTTCTTTATTGCCCGAAAAATCTTCTATATTGAAAATGGTACTAAGAAATTCAAATACATGTCATTAATTGATGGCAAAACAGAAATTGAACAAAATCGCTGCGCGATGGCCTGCCAAGGCTGTGGCGCAGTTCTTCTACTTTTTCTAAAATAGGCAGTGACAGGATTGTCCCAAGATAGTATTGTTAAAGCACGACCTAAAAACAAACTTCAAACACGGGCT
>JAGAMG010000005.1 GCA_017624835.1 Lachnospiraceae bacterium | reverse complement strand
TTGAAGATATCCTCTCCGGCTGATGCCACTTCTTCCGAAAAAGCTACTGCTAAATTTCCATTCTCATCTGTGTTTGCCTGTGCTATGTAAAGAAGATTCTCATTAGAGAAAGGTTCCTCTACATCCCTATCCTGCATTACATAATAATTGTAGGTTTCGCTGGGGCGCAAGTTGGTAAAGGCAGTGCCGTTCCAATATGTTACCCCTGCCGCCACGGTAGGATTCAGAATTGCAAGATAATTAGTAGCCTCAGATATTTCAGTTGGCGGAATCTGGATTTTGATGGGGACAGCACTGTTTGTGGTGGTTCCGTCTCCTAATTGACCACATGCATTACTTCCCCATAAATATAAGGCGTCTCCTTCTGTAATTGCAGCACTATGATGATCTCCAAGACTTATGGATTTTACTCCGCTCATTATTTTTTGAGGTTCATCACTACTTTCTACTGTCCCATTACCTAATTGACCTAGTGCTCCCAATCCCCACAAATACAATTCATCACTTTCTGTAATTATTGCACTATGTATGTTTCCAAGGCTTACTGTTTTTACTCCACTCATTATTTTCTTTGGCTCTGAACTTGTAATGCAGGTTCCATCTCCTAATATCCCTGAGCTATTATCTCCCCAAAAATATGCCGTTCCATCTTCGGTAATTGCTGCACTATGACTCTCTCCCAAACTTACTGCCTTTACTCCATCCATTATTTTTTTTGGTACTAAACTAGCATCATATGTTCCATCTCCTATTTGCCCATCTCTGTTTTTCCCCCATAGATACAATTCTCCTTGCTCAGTAATCGCTGCACTATGAGATGCCCCAAGACTTACTGCTTTTACTCCACTCATTATTTTCTTTGGCACTGTACTGTGTTCGTATGTTCCGTCTCCTAACTTCCCATAGCTGTTATTCCCCCATAAATATAATTCCCCATTCTCGGTAATTGCTGCGCTGTGAGAATCTCCAAGACTTACTGCCTTTACTCCACTCATTATTTTCTTTGGCATTAAACTATCTTCATATGTTCCATCTCCTATTTCTCCCCCATCGTTGTTTCCCCATAAATACAAATCTCCGGCTTGAGTAATTGCTGCACTATGAGAATCTCCAAGACTTACTGCCTTTACCTCACTCATTATTTTTTTGGGAATCGACTGAGCACCATATTCTGTTCCATCGCCTAATCGTCCATAATAATTATGTCCCCACAGATACAAATCTCCCGTTCCTGTAATTGCAGCACTATAAGCAGAACCAAGACTTACTTCCACAATTTCTTTCTCGTTTATTGTTCCTTCTTCACCACCGCCAGTATCACTTCCTCCTTCGCCGGTACCGCCGCTGGTATCTCCGCTTTCTACCTTCTCCAATTTTACCTGCAAACATTCTCCTCCCTTTTCCAGCAGAAGTACTCTGTCAACAGTCTTATAATTGGTTCTGCTTATTTGAACGAACTGCTCCCCTTTTGGAAGCCAAAATTCTACCACTCCATCTTTATTCGTAGTCAATATATTCCCATTTGCAGCCAGTTTAACAGATACATACTGCAATGGAATATCATCACCATTTACAATTTTAACTTTACCCCTATACAAATCAAATGGACAATCAGACCACCCAAAGCTATCCTTATAAGCGGAATAATAAAAATCTGCTATTTTAATTTCCAATTGTGGCATAGCAAACCCAAATGTCTTTTTATTTAAAAGCTTTACATTTGCAGAAACAATAATCTTCCCGGTAATTTCTCCATCAATACATAAATTACATTCATGCTTTTCGTTCATATTTACTGCAAGAGGATCACGTAATGCAGCTTTTACTTCTACTCCTATCTTCCCCGTCAAACTGGCAGATGCCACCTTATCTGAAAGAATTTTAACCCGGGGACATAACGAAAAACCAAGAAAAATAGTCCCTTCCACTTTTATACTGCTCTTAAATCGAGGAAAAGAAGTAAGATTTGTAATCCCCTCTCCCGCATGCGCCCGTAAGCCTATGGTTCCACTTAAGGTTCCCTCAATAGAAATAGATGTATCCGCCTCAAGTACAAAAGAAGGTGTCAACTCCACAATGATTCCCGACACAGGGATAAACGCCACTGTAATAAGAGGCATCTCGGAACTTATTTTTCCTGATACATCTGCAAAGATTTTTGCAGAATAGTCAAACTTTAACTCAATATATTGTGTGCTGAATGATAAATATACTTTTGCAGAAAATTTCAACTTTACTTCTAAACCGCCGGATATACTTACACTACTGTCACCCTCACTGCCATTCTCACTACAAGTCTTATCCACTTTCATTCCAAATGCAGCTTCTGAACTTCCTTCCACTTCAATGCCATAGGTCTGTGGTGTATCCTCATCCACATAATCCACCAATCCCTCATAGGTTATACCATCATCACAGGAAGAAGCATCCACTATTGCCTCCCCACTTCCCATTTCCTCATCAATTTTGATATAATCAAAGACCTCCTCCATAGAGGTATCTGAGCCGGTAATAGTTACCGTAGTTCCATCCACTTCTATACTTGCCACTTTGACAATCAATACTTCATTTTCCCCATAGGAATAAGCAAAGATATCTCCGGGCTGTAAGGAAGTTACCGTATTGTCCGCATCCTCAATCACATAAACATTTTCTGTATCGTCTGCTTTTACCACATCATTCTGTCCATTTTCATCAGAAAGCAGAATGGTTTCTTCGCTAAATACCGCAAAATTATTAGCTTCATCCTCATCCAAATTCAGGACACGTTCCTCCTCAAAATCCGCTGTAGTTTTTGCCAAAAGTTCCTGCATTTCCTGGGTATACATGGGTGACTCATAAACAGTACAAAGGGGACGATAGGAAAAGTCTTCTATCAGATATGTTCTGATGTAAAAATACTGCGGTATACTTTCCGCGTTAAGCTCCACCATAACAAAGGTTTCTCCTGCCATAACCTCCACGCTTCCTGTAGTCAGAAGTTCCTCTCCGGCTTCATCATAAATTCCTACTACCAACACAGAATCCTGCACACTTTCCAATTCTACAAGAGCTACATTTTCCTGAATTTCCACAGAAAATACATTATACCCATTATTTTCCTGCTGCTCAGATACTTCTTCTGCCATTTCAGTTGCCAGCATGTTTCCAAAAGAATTTTCTCCCATTACTGAAATCTTATTGGCCAAATTCGGCTGTACTGTATTTCCACCGCTCACATCTCCACCGGAAACAGTCTGCCCGGGCATACTTGTCTGAGCAAAGGTCTGCAATGGCACCTGTCCACACAATAAAACCATGGTCAAAATCCAAGCAATAATTTCTCCCATTTTCCTCATAAAAGCACCTTCCTTTTTATCTTTTTAGTAATTTGCCTTCAGAATATCATAAATCATTTTTTCAGTCAATTCTATAGAGCATATTTATATATTCCATAGAATATATTTGTAATATATTTTCTTTGCTAAACTGTATAAAAAAGTAAAAGGATTGGTGATATTTTGCAGCTTGATAAGGATTTCAATTTAATAGTAGGATTACGAATTCGTGAAGTGCGAGAGGCTTTTCAAATGACCAGAGCTGAATTTAGCGAAAAATGCGATATTTCCGAAAGCTTTCTTGTCGCTGTAGAAGGCGGTAAAAAAAGTATCACTTCTAAAACCTTATACAAGATATGTACTTATACAAATATCTCTGCGGACTATTTCATTCGTGGAAAAGGAAATGGTTTTGAAACTGATACCATCTTGGAATTACTCAATTCTATGGATAAACGTCCTCGTGAAGGAGCAATGCGAATCTTACGCGAATATGCAGATGTGGTTCACAAATTGCAGGACAAGGAAAACAAAAATTAATAATGCCGGTGACAAAACCTTTTTGTTTTGCCACCGGCATTATTATTATTATTTCTTTACAGCGCCTTCTTTTTCCATCTTCCAACCTTATAAAATATTGCAGTCAGTACCGCACCCATTACCCAAGAGGTCAGCAGGGAAATCTGAATACATTCGCTGCGTCCGAAGGGAAGCTCGGGACTTCTTGTTAAATAAGAAATTCCGTAAGCCAAGGGAACACGGATTAATACCGTGGTACAAAGGGAAATCCACATGGGAGTAACCGTATCACCTGCACCACGCATGACACCGGACAAGCTCTGGGTTATTGCCATAGCTATATAGCCCACTGCCAAAATACTCATCATATAATAACTCATATTTACCAATTCCGTAGTATCCGTAAAAATACCCATCAAATATTTTCCGAATATCAAAATAGTTAAGGTAATATAAGCAGAACATCCGACTGCAAGGAAGGTTCCCTGCTTTGCTCCCTTAATAACACGATCCATTTTACTGGCTCCTACATTCTGTCCGGCATAGGTGGTCATTGCGGTACCAAAGGAGAAATTAGGCATCATGGCAAAGCCATCCACACGCATTACAATTACATTTGCAGCAATAAACATTTCACCAAAGCTGTTGGTTAAAGACTGTACAATAATCATAGCTGAGGAAAAAATTGCCTGAGTCAGACCGGAGGGAAGTCCCAGCTGAATCATCTGCTTCACATGCTTTTTAGTCATCATAAGCTCTTTTTTGCCCAAATCAAAGGTTTCTCTCATATGCATCAGCTTCCACAGACACAGGATGGAAGAAATTCCCTGTGCAATTACCGTAGCCAGAGAAACACCTGCTACTCCCATGTTAAAGCCTGCCACAAACCACACATCTAACACAATATTCAATACGGTAGCAATCAACAGATAAATTAATGCAGAAAAGGAATCTCCCATTCCACGTAAAATACCACTTAAAATATTGTAATAAGCCATTCCTGCGATTCCATACAACATAATTACCAGATAATCATGGCAATCCTTTATGATGGAAGCCGGCGTGTTTAACATTTCCAACAAAGAATAAACTATCGGCGGCACCGCAATCATCAAAAACAGAGATGCTATTGTGGTCAGGGTAATGCTGGTTCCAATGGTATTGGACAGCTCCTCTCTGGACTTTGCACCAAAATACTGCGCCACCATAATACCTACACCCGTGGAAATACCCACAAACAACACCAGCAGCAGGTTAAATATGGGAGTAGCGCTTCCTACTGCCGCCAATGCGTTATCTCCCACATAATGACCTACCACAACACTATCCACCGTACTATATAACTGCTGTGCAATATTTCCGATAATCATGGGCACGGAAAACATTGCAATACTTTTCCATGGTGTTCCCACCGTCATATCCGTGGGCTCAAATAATTTCTTCACATTTACCATAGTCTTCTTTCGTTCCTTTCCTAAATATCTAAAAAAAAATTTTATCATTTTTTTGTTCTAAAATAAATACATATATTATCTAAGATTTTCCGTGAAATTTGAGATGTTTTCGTGAAATTGCATTGACATACTTTTGTCCTATCTCCTATAATAATTGACGCTATGATTTTACCTGATGATAAGGAGTATTGATAGACACTATGCACACAAAAAAACGCCAATATAATATGCTTCCAATCATTTTCTCATTAGCCTGGCCCACCATGCTGGAACAGCTCATGCAGACTGCCGTACAGTATATTGATACTGCCATGGTTGGCTCCTTGGGAACTCAGGCAACAGCTGCTGTGGGCTCCACCACTACCGTCAACTGGTTGGTAAACAGCACTATTTCTGCATTGGGTGTTGGCTTCCTATCCTTTATTGCCAGAGCCTACGGTGCAAATGACAAAAAAACAGCTGCCCGTGTTACTTCCCAAGCGGTATTGGCAGTTCTGGCTTCCGGTATCTTTTTTACCATTGCAACGCTGTCCTTAAGCGGAATGATTCCCAAATGGATGAAGGTAGATGCTTCTATCCAATCACTGGCATCCCTTTATTTCTTTATTATATACCTGCCAATGCTTCCCCGGGCGGCTACCATTATTTTCGGAACTGCCCTGCGAGCTTCCGGTGATACCAAAACACCTATGCGAGTAGGAATTGGTGTAAACCTGATTAATGTGGTATTGAATTTTCTGTTGATTTTTCCTACCAGAGAAATCTCCACGTTTTCTCTCACTATAACAATCCCCGGTGCCGGTCTGGGTGTCGTGGGTGCTGCAACTGCAAGTGCCATTGCTTTTACCTTTGGTGGAATTTATATGACCCTTGCCCTTTGGCGTCATCCGGTGATTTCCCCAAAAGGTCAGAGCTTGGCACCGGATATGCAGATTTTAAAGCCCTGCCTAAAGGTAGCCGGTCCCAATATGCTGCAACGCTTTGGAACCTCTCTTGGTTACGTTGCATTTGCCTCCATGGTCAATTCCCTTGGTGAGGTATCCACAGCCGCCCATACCATTGCCAATACCGTGGAATCTGCCTTCTACATCCCCGGATACGGAATGCAGACTGCTGCTGCCACCCTTGCGGGAAATGCTTTGGGCGCCAGAGATAACAAAAAAATGAAGGACTTAACCCATGTTATCCTTCAATTGGAAATCCTTATGATGATATTATCCGGCTCCCTATTATTTATTTTTGCACCGAATATGATGACCCTGTTTACCAAAGACCCTGCCGTTATTACATTAGGTGCAACCGTTCTGCGTATGGTTGCCGTATCGGAACCCTTCTACGGCGTCTCTATTATTATAGAAGGAATTATGCAGGGTGTGGGTGAAACGGTTACCCCTTTTAAATTCAACATACTTGGCATGTGGGGCATCCGCATCGTGGGTACCTTCCTTTGCACCCAGATTTTACATTTTGGTCTGATATCTGCCTGGGCATGCATGATTACCCATAATCTGCTCCTATTTGTACTATTTGTAATTTACTATAAAAAAGGACATTGGAATCCTCTGAAGCAGCTAAAAGCGCATCCAAATTAATGGAATGCGCTTTTAGCTATTTTTCCAACAAAAAATCTATTGCATTTTTATGAATAATTCCATCCCTCGAAAAATCATTCTTATCAAAGGATATTACATATTTTGGATAGTTATCTGCAATTCCCGAAAAAGCTCCAAACTCCCTATCAATAACCTTTTGGTCATAAAGGTAATAAGCAACCTGATAGTATTCCTTATGATTACCTTTTATTGCAACAAAATCCACCTCTCCATATCTTGTCTTTCCGACATATACCTCATATCCCCTCACTAAAAGCTCATTAAATACTACATTTTTCAGCAAAGCTCCCATTTCCAATTTGAATCCTGAATTGCGAATCCTCCCAAGTCCCATATCTGTAAGATAGTACTTATCCATTTTTGTCAATATGCGCTTCCCTCTGATATCATAACGTGAAACCTTTGACATAATTAAAGATGCTGTAATATGCTCCAGATAATTATAAATCGTTTCCTTGGATACCTTTCTGTTTACGCTCAAAAAATAATCCGATATGGATTTTACAGAAAATATCTGTGATGGATTGCACACAAGATACTCTATAATTCTTTCAAACAAATCAATATCTTTAATACCGGCTCTTTGAACAATATCCCTTAGCACAATAGTATCATACACATCTCTGAGAAATGTCTTGGTCTGCTCGGCATCTTCCATCATAAAACGTTGCGGTAAACCGCCCCAATTCATATAATCAATTATGTTGTCATCCCTTACCTCATTTCGTTCTATTCCTTTCATTTCACACACTTCACTAAACGAAAAAGGATATATTGAAAAGCTGACATATCTCCCAGATAAAAATGTTGCTAATTCTCCTGATAATAATTTACCATTTGAACCTGTTATAAAAATACTAATATTAAATTTCATTCTCAATGAATTAATTACTCTCTCAAAATCAGGAACTACCTGTATTTCATCCAAAAAAAGATAATATTTTTCCTGTGTAACAATTTTTTCTTTAATATATTCATGTAATTGCATTCCCGTCTTGATAAAAGAATAATCATAATCTTCAAAATTAATGTATATCATTTGATTTTCCAAAACATGCTGTTCCTTCAACTCATCCATAATTTGCATTAACAGCACAGACTTACCACATCGTCTGATTCCCGTAATTACCTTAATCAGATCCTTGTGATAAAACCCTCTAATTCTACTTAAATAATTTTCTCTTTTAATCATATACTTCACCTCTAGCATTATCATAGAACTTTCTTTTATTTTTGTCAAGTAAGTTCGATACATCGAACTTACTTGACTTTTTCTTCTTTTAGTTCGATTTGCCTTCCTTGTTTTTTCTATTAATATAATAGAATATACAAAATCCCCAAATATATCCTTGACAGATATATCGACAAGTGATATATTGTATCCATGACATATCGTAACGCGATATATCGGAAAGCGAGAAATGAATCCATATTGAGGAGGCGTATTATGGACAAAAACATTCCATTGACAGAAGCACTATTCTACATACTGCTAGCCGTCCGAAAGCCCAATCACGGCTATGGTATTATTCAAGAGGTTGAACAACTGACGGACGGACGGGTTTCTCTGGGAGCCGGAACTCTCTACGGTGCCATCCAATCCCTTGAGAAAAAGGGCTGGATTCGCATTTACAGTGAGGACACTGCATCCCGAAAGAAAAAAGAATACTTGATTACTGATGCAGGCAAAGAAGTCTTTGCAGCAGAAACCAAACGCTTAGAAGAATTACTGCAAAATGCAGCATATATGAGGGAGGAAAGTACAAATGATTAAATTTAGATTATATTTTGACAAGGATAAGGAAACAGAATGGTTAAACAAATTGGCAAAGGAAGGTCTTGCAATGACCGGTTTTTTTGCAGGCTTTTATACCTTTGAAAAATGTGAACCCGGCAAATATATCTATCAGATTGATTTAGGTGACAAACTCTTTGCCATAAATGAAAACTATCGTGAATTTATGGAAGAAAACGGTATCGAAATCGTACAGTCCTGGGGCTATTGGATTATCTTAAGAAAATTAGCTTCAGAAGGAGAATTTAAGCTTTACACAGATGTGGATTCCAGCATTGAACACTATACCAAAATCCGAAATATGTTTAAAGCAGTAACCATTTTAGAATTAATTTGCTTTTTTATCGAATGCTTCTGTGCGGAAGCCGGCAATACCTGGGCAATTTTCTTTACCATTTTGATTGGTATTCTTCTCTTTGTTCTGCTAAAAGCAGTACTCCATACCAACGAGATTATTGCAGAGCTTAAGGAACGCAAGGGAGAAGTTTCCGAGAACACAGAGAATAAGATTTCTCCCCTGCTTACAGCAGGACTACTGATGAACAGTGCGGCTCTTATTATGCAGGATTCCATCAGCAATCCCATTAAATTGGGCGTACAGATTCTGGCCATTATTTTTATGCTGGTAGGACTTACTCAATGCAAGGGTTTTACTAAAAAATAGCAGAAACTATATATAATGTTCCCGGCAGTTATAAAGTCTACACCTCTTCATAACTGCCGGGACTTTTGTTGTCCCAACAATACATCTTGCTACATTTCCTCCGGGCATTCCATTCCCAACAAACTACAGGCTTCCTGTAATATCCGTTGTGTTAAGTCCACCAAATATAATCTTGCCTGCTTATCCTTCTCTTGTGCATGCAATATGGGGCACTCATGATAGAATTTATTAAAGGCAGCAGCCACTGAAATAATATACCTTGCCATAATGGATGGCTCATACCGCTCTGCTGCTTTTTTTACGGCATCTTCATAACCGGATAAGCTCTTTACCAGTTCATAGCTTGTTCCAACTGCTAACACCTGATAGTCAATTTTCTGCTTTCCGGTGCTCTGTTCCTCTGTTGTAATCCCTTTATAATTCCCTTTCCGCAGGATACTCTTTGCCCGGGCATAGGTATATTGCACATAGGGTCCTGTATTCCCTTCAAAGCTAAGCACATCCTCCCATGAAAAATCCACATTCTTAATCCGTTGGTTAAATAAATCATGAAATAGTACCGCACCAACTCCCACCATTTTAGCTACTGCTTCCTTATCCGGCAGCTTTGCATTCTTTTCCTGTATTGCTTCCAAGGCACGTCCGATTGCCTCTTTTAAAATATCTTCCGCATATATAATATTCCCTTTTCTGGTGGATAATTTAGCACCTTCCAGGCTTACCAGACCATAGGGTACATGAACCAGATTCTCAGCCCAATCATATCCCATCACTTCAATTGCCTTGAATATCTGTTTAAAGTGCAAGGACTGCTCCAAGCCGGTTACATAAAGACATTTTTCAAAATGATAAGTTTGCTTCCTGTGAAGTACTGCTGCAATGTCCCTGGAATGATAGATGGAACCACCATCACTTTTGGTAATCAGACAGGGCGGCATATCATACTTTTCTAAATCAATCACCTTTGCACCCTGACTTTCCACCAAAAGCTGTTTTTCTTTCAATTCCTCTACTAATGCGGGAACTTTCTCTCGATAGAAGCTCTCCCCTGAATAGGAATCAAAGGAAATCCCCAGCAGTTCATAGACCCGTTCAAATTCCACCATACTGATTTCCTTAAACCATTTCCAGATTTGAATTGCCTCCAAATCTCCCTGCTCCATTTTCACAAACCATGCACGTGCTTCTTCCATCAAGGAAGCATCTTTTTCTGCTTCTGCATCAAATTTCACATAAATCTGCATTAATTCTTCAATTCCCTTTTCCTCCACCAATTCCTTACTACTCCACTTTTTATATGCCACAATCAACTTTCCGAATTGGGTTCCCCAATCTCCCAGATAATTAATTCTTACCACCTTATATCCCAGCTTTTCATAAATCTTGTACAGAGAATTACCAATGACTGTGGTACGCAAATGTCCCACATGAAAATTCTTGGCAATATTGGGAGAGGAATAATCCATGCATATCGTTTTCCCTTTCCCTATTTGCTCCATTCCAAATCCCGGTTGCTGTATTTTGTCCAGACAGCTTTCCACATACTTTGCGTGATTCAAAAAGAAATTACAGTAGCCTCCTACCACCTCGCATCTCTCAATTCCCAATTCCTCAGCATGAGGAAGAATTGCTTCCTTTAATTCCTCCGCAATTACCTTTGGACTTTTGTGCAAAACCTTAGCAAATCCAAAGCAGGGAAGGGCAAAGTCCCCCATACTCTCCTCCGGTGGAATTTCCATGAATGTCACAATTTCCTCATTGGAAAATTCCTGTAAGACCTCTGAAATACAGTTACAAATTTTGTTTTTCATTTTGATATTACTCCTTTCTGTTTATCTTTTTGCTTATGCAAGCACAGCATCCTTATAATTTCTGACAAAAAAAGAACCGCAACAAAATTAGCATCTGCTAAATCTATTACGGTTCTGCATCTATGATTTATATAAACAGCAACCGCACAGAAACAAGACGTACACTCCTGTAACCATGCGGGAATCTACATTGGCTACAAGAGCTTACGTCTCTCTCTGCGTCTTAAGCTGTTTAATAAATTTATATTCATAGCTTTTTCCTCTCAAAATTATTTAGCATACTTTACCATAGAAATTGCAAAAACACAAGCCTTTTTTGTCACATCGACAAAATTCGACAATGTACTAAAAAAAGAACTTGTATTCACGCTACCAAGTGCTATAATGTACGCGAATAGAAAATCAAGCGACACGAGGATCCCTATTATGAAAGACTCAAAATTCCATTTTCACATCGGTATGCGTAATTTTAAGACTGCCTTAGCAGCAACCCTATGTGCACTTTTATACTTCCCCTTTGACAGAAACCCTACCTTTGCCTGCATCGGAGCTGTCTTTGGAACCGGAAGCGATATGGATAATTCCAAACTAAACGGAGGAAATCGTCTGTTTGGCACCATTATCGGCGGTGTTTTGGGTATGCTTCTGTTCCGCATCTATATTATTTTTTATCCGGATGGCGAAACCCACCTCTTAATGCTGCTGTTTATTTTTATAGGCGTAGTACTTGTGATTTTAGCCAGCCTGTTTTTCAAATGGCCGGGAGCTATCCAGCCGGGCGGTGTGGTATTGTGCATTATCCTATTTAATACCCCTGTAGATACCTATATCTCCTACTCTCTTAATCGTATGCTGGATACCGGCATCGGTGTTGCAATTGCACTGTTAATTAATCTTCTGTTACCAAGAGAGAGAGTACATAAAATGGCAGATATGCTTAATATTCCTCATAAAAGTGAATAGAATCCAACTCTGAAAAATACCGAAAAACCAGCACGGTCTAAGTAAACTGTGCTGGTTCTTTTTTCTTGCATTTATTGCTCCAATATTTCTATCATTTCTTCGGTAACCTTCAGGATATCCTCCATTGCCACATCCACAATTAATACTCTTAAAGAGTCCATAAGACTTTGACATGTTTCCGGCAAGCGACATTCCTCTAATTTCTTCATGGTCTCATCCGTTGCGTCCAAATCAAAGTCTTCCATTGATTCCTGAATTTTCCGCAAATATCCCACCAGTTCTTCTACAGCTACCTCCCTTTTCTCCATTCCCTGCATCTCACTATAGGGTCTTAATCGGGGCTTGTAGCTTTGATAAAGAGCAAGTACCTTAGGAGTTTCCGCTTGAATTGCCTCCATGTCCATAGCATTACCCAACTGCTCCAAACGCAGAAACTCTTCCGACAATTCTATCGCTCCAATGAGCCTTGCAACATTCTTAAGCCCATGAACCTCCACTGTATAATCTCGAAGCATATTATCCTCAATACACTTCTCGACCTTAAGGGACTTGGTGTCAATCAGCTTATAAAAATCTCCCAGGAAATCCAAAAACTGCTTTTTACCTCCGCAATTTTTGATACCCTCTTTCGCATCAATTCCTTCTATTTCCGGTATTTCTATCCCGGAGTCGGAAGCTATATCCAAGGCTCCTGCCGGAACACTCTGCGTTTCCTCCAGATTGGTTTCAAATACCGATTTTTCCTGCCATAGCAAAAGTTCTTCCGGCAGCCACTTTCGAATCACTGCACATATTTGTCGCATATCAATGGGCTTTGCCACAAAGCCGTTCATGCCCGCCTCATAAAACAATTTTTCTGCCTCTTTCATGGCATTGGCAGTAAGAGCAATCACAGGAAGCTCCTGATAATAAGGCTCCTTTATCTGTCGCAATCTCTGAGTAGTTTCCACACCATCCATAATAGGCATCATATGATCCATAAATACCATATGATACTGTTTCCCGGCTATCATGGTAAGTGCTTTTTCTCCGCTTTCCGCTACATCTATCTGCATTTGTAAGGGTGCCAGCAGACCTACCGCAACCTTCAGATTCATTTCATTATCGTCTACAATCAAAATCCTTGCTTCCGGGGCTATAAAATTCATGCTTTCATTTTCTGTCTCTTCCTGTTTTACCACATCTCCCAATACTACTTTTTGACGTATGGTAAAGAAGAACTCACTGCCCTTTCCATATTCACTGGTAACCTCAAGCTTTCCACCCATCATTTGAATCAGTTCATTGGAAATGGACAAACCAAGACCGGTGCCTTCCTTTCCCCTATTTGCCTTGGTATCCATCTGTTCAAAGGCAACAAAAAGTCTCTGCATATCTTCCTGTCTAATGCCCTGCCCCGTATCTGCTACGGAAACCTTAATCCATACCTCATCTTCCTTCCGGGATTCCATGCTTACCGTCAGCTTTATCTGCCCCTGCTCCGTAAATTTTACTGCATTATTTAACAAATTTATCATAATTTGACGGATACGCACATCATCACCATATAGTCTGTGGGGAAGCATTTCATCAATATCATACAAAAGCTCTATGGGTTTGTCTCCAATACGATTCTTGATAATCATGTAAATGTCACTGAGTACCGTATGAAACTCATATACATCCTCCACCAATTCCATTTTACCGGCTTCAATCTTTGAGATATCAAGAATATCATTGATAATGGACACCAATGCAGTTCCCGAACTCTTGATATTGGTAAGATACTCCCTTTGCTCCGGTGTCATATCCGTCCTAAGAAGAATTTCCGACATTCCTACAATGGCATTCATAGGAGTACGTATTTCATGGGACATATGGGACAAAAAGCTTGATTTTGCAGCATTTGCTTCCTCTGCCTTTTGTTTTTCCCGCTCGATTTGCTGCAGAAGTACAATATCCGGATTTTCCATCAGCAGATAAAAAGACAAATTTACCAGCATAATTCCTATACCACTTATCAAAGCCAAAGGGAAAATTGCCTGATATATCAATACAAAAAATTCCACCAACATGGTTATACCAATAACCATTTTCTTCTTCACATTAATTCGTTTCCAATATTTACATAACAAAATAAATACTAATAACAGATAAATGGCTACAGAAATATACAATACAAATGCCGGAGGACCATAGGAGTAATTTCCTCTTGGGGTTTCCACATATTCAACAGGAAGAACTGTAATAGCCAAAAGAGCAAGTACCATCACCACAGTACTAAATATGGAAATATTCAAGTCAATTTCCATATCGTCCTCTATTAAAAGAGCAATATAACGATGCCCCAGATAAAAAATAAAGGACATAGTTCCTATAAAAATCCTATGTATCAAATCATTCAGCCACAAAGGTATCTCATAGAGCATATTAACAGTACAAATAGTAACCCCATCAAAAAACAGATGCACCATTGACATAATCAAAAATATCGAAAACACCTTATGCATTTTGGTTCTTTCTCTTTTTGCCGAAAAGTAGATAATTGACATAAACGCAACTACCAGAAAACAGGCAATTTCCATTCTTACCATACTTATCCTATGTCCTCTCTTTGAAAGCTTTGTTACTCCCTACAATTAATTTAAATTATTTTTTCAAATACCGGAATAATTTCCAATGGTGTATCCACCTTGATTTCATTATTTCCTTCGTACACCACGCCATCATGAATACTTTTCCAGCTTCCTTCCGGCAGATATACATTTCTACACTTCATCCCTTGGTAAAGCACCGGTGCCACCAGATATTTACTGCCAAACATGTATTGGTCTTTCACTTCCCAACATTTTGCATCCTCCGGGAATTCATAAAACATGGTTCTGATAACAGGTGAACCATTCTCACTTGCTTCTTCCATTAAGGACTTAATATAATCCTTCATAGCTAAACGTATTTCCAGATATTTTTTCATAATTTCATAGGCTTCTTCACCATAGCTCCACAATTCATTAGGCTGACCGGTAGGGGAAAATCCTCCACCACAATCCAAATCTGACAGATTAGGAATATCATGGGGGCCTCTGTCCCCGTGCATACGCAGCACCGGACAAAAGGTGGAAAACTGAAACCAGCGAATTAATAATTCATTAAAATGGGCATCATTCTTATTTCCAAAAAATCCTCCCGTATCAGACACCCACCAGGGAATTCCGGCAATTCCGATATTTAAGCCTGCTGCCAATTGATCCCTAAGTGCCGAAAAATTAGAATAAATGTCCCCCGACCATACCAGCGCAGCATACTTCTGGCTTCCTACCCAGGCACAGCGAAGCAGATTCACAATATCCTTTTGTCCGGCAGCCTTCATTCCATCATAAAAAGCCTTGGCATGGAGTTTGGGATAAACATTTGCCACCTTCAATGCTGAGCCTTCATAATACCTGTAATGGTCAAAATCATAGGCAGAGTATTCCGGCTCCGCTTCATCCAGCCAGAACATATCAATTCCATAATCATAATAGTTCTGTTTAACCTTATCCCAGATATACTTTCTTGCCTCCGGATTTGTGGCATCATAAATCACTGTGTCTCCCTGAAAATCGAAGCATTGCACTGAGCCTCGTTCTGTTCTTACAAACAGCCCAAGTTCTGCCATTTCTTTATAATTTACACTTTTTTTATCCACCGTAGGCCATACAGAAACCATACAGCGTACTCCCATCTCCTTTAATTCCTCCATCATCGCCTTAGGGTCAGGCCAATATTGTGGGTCAAAGCTCCAGTCTCCCTGACGAATCCAATGGAAGAAATCAATAACGATTACATCCAAGGGAATCCCACGACGTTTATATTCCCTTGCCACCTCCAGAACCTCATCCTGGGTACGATAACGCAGCTTACACTGCCACAGTCCCAATGCATTTTCAGGAAATTCCGGTGCCCGCCCGGTTACCGCTGTATAATTTTCAATTATCTTCTTAGGTGTATCATCCGCGGTAATCCAATAATCCAACTCTCTTGCACTCCTGCAATTCCATTGGGTATAGTTGGCTCCAAACACCACCTCACCCACACCGGCATTATTCCATAAAAATCCATATCCAAGACTGGATAAATAAAAGGGAATACTAATCTGGGAATTGCGCTGTGCCAGTTCCAAAACACATCCCTTAAGATTTAAATGGGGTTGCTGGTACTGTCCCATTCCAAAGATTTTTTCTTCCTCATTGGCATCAAAACGCAACGTAATGCTATAATCACCGCCTGTTAACGCTTTGAAATCCCTTGCAGTCACCTTCATGCTGGGACTATGCTCATTTGCGCCTCCAAAAGCGCGATAGTATTCTTTTAAAATCAGCTTTTCATTCTTGTAAAATTCCATCCAGCCACTTTTGCTTATGATACAGTTTATTTTACCATTTTGGATTGTCGCCATATTCTGCATCATTTCCACAGCCACAATATCCTCCGGTTCTGCATACTCAAGTGCCACATTTTCTTCTGTAAATCCGGGATATTGTGTTACTCTTACTCGCAGTGCATTTTTCCCCCATGCCTGCACCTTTATTGTTTCATTCCCATTCTTTGCAATCAATGCATTCCCGTCTTGATGAAATCTCATATCTAATATCTCCTTTCCGCTTTTAATACCTAAAACGATCTAGTGAGCCTTAGACTCCCATCAAGGTAGGAAACAACTCCTTCACCACATCATAGGCTTCCTTGGGTCTTCTGTACTCATCCACCACGCCCTTATTGTTGTGGCATCTGGCTCTGGTTGCAAACCATTCCTCTTCTGTTACCTTGCAATCTGCAAACTGCCAGATAAATACTCCGGTAAGTCTGGGGTCTTCTCTGTATACCTCAAGATTTTCCCTGATAAGGTCTGCCTGTCTTTCCTCGCTCCATTTGCATCTTCCCCGATCACGGTACCCATAGATAGCTGCTGCACCAAATTCACTGACAATCACAGGCTTCCCTTCCCCACCGGCAGAAGCAATCCAATCCATTTCCTTTTCATGACGTTCCTTTACTGAAACATCCTGATACCAGCCGGAGTACATATTAAAGGATACGATATCCGGTAAATCCAGACAAATATCCGAAAAATGCCTGCAGGTTGCAGAGGTGGTGGGTCTGGAGGTATCCAAAGCCTTTATCTGCTCATACTGTTTTTGGTACATTTCCCTTCCCTCCGGGGTTTCACTGGCACATTCATTTAAAATGCCCCAAATCACAATTGCAGGGTGATTATAATGCTGGGCTATCATTTCAGCAATGCAATCCTCGCACTGTTTTTCAAAGTTGGGATTCTGCATCCGCTCCAAGCCAAAGCCTCTGGCATGATTTTCTTCCCATACCAGCATTCCTCGCTCATCGCATAAGTCCAAGAATCTTTCGTCATTTGGATAATGGCAGGTTCTAACCGCATTGGAGCCCACCTCCTGCATCATATCCATATCCTGTACCATTACCTGTAAAGGTAACGCACTTCCCAGAGTTCCATAATCTTCGTGACGGTTAAAGCCCTTTAAAAATACGGGCTTGCCGTTTAATAAAAGACGGTAACCCTTTAAGCTTACCTCTCGGAAACCTATTCTTTCGATATAATCATCCAAGATTTTACCATTTTCTGTCTTTAAACAGGATTTCAGATAATATAAATTAGGAGTTTCAGAATTCCACTCTTTTACATTAGGAAATTCCTGATTCCAGGAAATGATTTTACTACTGTTTGCTTCCATATCTGCTTGTCCCACAAATGTCACATCCTCAAGAGACACTTCTACTTCCACATTTTTTGCTTCTTCTCCCAGATTCTCAACAGTAACCGTAATCTCTGCAAACCACTTTTCTACCTGTTTATAAGGTTTGAAATGCACATTCTGAATATAAACATCTCCTATCTCTTCAAAAACTACCGGACGAATCATTCCTCCATAGGTATAATAATCATTGGGAGTATGTAAGGCGGAATGCTCTCCAAAGGTATTGTCCACCTCCACCTTAATCACATGCTCTCCCGCTTCCACATTCTTCACAATACCACAAAATCCGGTAAAAGCATTATAATGGTGCACTACAAAGGCATCATCAAAATAAACATCAGCAGTATGGCTGACGCCCTTAAACTCCAATCTGATATTGGTTTTCTCACGAACATAAACCTTCTTGTAAAAGGTTCCCTTTCCACGATAAGTTAAAAGCTCAGGGTGCTGCTCCCAACAGCCGGGAACCGGCAAATCATACTCTGAGCCATCCTCTTTTACAAATTTCCAGATACCATCCAATTCCTTCTGTCTTCTAATTTTGTGTTGGTCAAATAATCGAATCATACTTTCCCCGTCTCCTTTTCGTTTTCTTTTCTATATAATCGCAGTTTTCATCACATTTTTGTCCTTATTGTAATTATATCTACTATAAATAGCTTATGCAATGTTATAAAATTTTTTTCTTGTCCAAAAGGGTTGAATTTTATATTTTTTACACTTTTTTTACAAACAAATGTCATAATTATGTTATACTAAATATAACTATACTTTAGGAAGAGGAGTTAACACATTGCTATCAATTCATTCAAAGTTTAAAGAGAAATTAATGGAAACCCTCAAAGCCGTAGTTCCCATCTTAACAATTGTGTTACTGCTTTGTTTTTCCATAGCCCCAATTCCCCCCAGTATTTTAATGACATTCCTTATCGGTGCACTTCTTTTAATTGTGGGAATGCTATTTTTTAACGTGGGGGTTGAACTATCCATGACTCCTATCGGTGAGCGTGTTGGTTCTATTATGACCAAATCAAAAAATCTTTTTTTGGTTATCCTTATCAGCTTTATTATGGGTTTTGTCATTACCATATCGGAACCGGATTTACAGGTATTGGCACAGCAGGTTCCATCCATTCCCAATCTGGTAATCATCCTTGCGGTTGCCCTGGGTGTTGCAGCCTTTCTGGTAATTGCCATATTGCGTATGCTGTTTGGAATCCCCCTTTCCCGTTTATTGATTGTTTTTTATGCATCTATTTTTGTATTTGCTTTTTTTGTACCCGGGGATTTCCTTTCCATTGCCTTTGATTCCGGCGGTGTCACTACGGGACCTATGACGGTTCCCTTTATCATGGCGTTTGGTATCGGTATCTCTGCAATCCGAAGCGATAAACATGCTGCAGACGACAGCTTTGGTCTGATTTCTTTATGTTCTATCGGTCCTATTTTGGCAGTGCTTATTCTCGGAATGATTTATACTCCCGGTTCCACGGAGCAGGTATCGGAATCCATTCCTATTATTGATAACACTGTGGATTTGTGGAAATTATTCGCTGTAGAATTTCCTCATTATATCAAAGAAATGGCGATTTCCATTTTGCCCATAGTATTTTTCTTTGGTATCTTCCAATTGATTTCCAGGGATATCAACAAAAGAACACTAATCAAAATCGGTATCGGATTAATCTATACCTACATAGGTCTTGTACTTTTCTTAACCGGTGTAAATGTTGGCTTCATGCCTGCCGGTAATTATCTGGGGCAAACCATTGCAGGACTTTCCTTCTCCTGGATTATTGTTCCCATCGGTATGATTATCGGTTACTTTATTGTATTGGCAGAACCTGCCGTATTCGTTCTGACAAAGCAGGTTGAAGAAATGACCTCCGGTGCCATTTCAGCCAAAGCTATGGGCACCAGCTTATCCATTGGTGTTTCTGTGTCTGTGGGACTTGCCATGATTCGTGTATTGACCGGAATTTCTATTCTTTACTTTTTAATTCCGGGCTACCTGATTGCTCTGATAATTACCTTTTTTGTACCAAAGATATTTACAGCAATTGCATTTGACTCCGGTGGAGTAGCATCCGGTCCTATGACAGCTACCTTCCTACTTCCCTTTGCCATGGGTGCCTGTGAGGCATTGGGAGGGAACATTATCACAGATGCCTTCGGTATCGTGGCAATGGTAGCAATGACCCCTCTCATTACCATTCAGATCATGGGTGTTATATTCAAGTTGAAGGAACGCAAGCTTCACCAAGCTGTTGCCGCAGAAAATATTGCTCCTACCCTGGATGCATATGATGATATGGAAATCATTGAACTTTAACAATCTGAAAATAATATCTATATAGAAATGAGGAACATATGGGAAGTTTATATTTGATGACAACAATCGTTGATCGAAAAATTGCGAATAAATACATTGATTTATTCCACCACAATAATCTTCATGTAAGTTTTCTGTCCTTAGGTTTTGGTACCGCTGCAAATGATATTTTGGATTATCTGGGATTAGAATCCACAGAAAAAGCCGTTGCCTTCTCCGTTTTGGAAGAAGCTTCCTGGACTAATATCAAACGCCAGATGGAAAAGAAACTTAAGATTGATGCTCCCGGCGGTGGTATTTCTTTTATCATCCCCTTAAGCAGCATCGGCGGGAAAAAGACCCTACAATTTCTTTTAGAAAGTCAGGATTATCAAAAAGAGGAGGAAACCACCTTGAAAAATACAACTCACGAGCTGATTACCGTTATTGCTGAACATGGCTATACTGAATTGATTATGGATGCTGCCAGAGAAGCCGGTGCCTACGGCGGCACTGTTATCCACGCCAAGGGAACGGGCATGGAGGCTGCTGAAAAATTCATGGGTGTATCCCTTGCCAGCGAGAAAGAAATATTATTTATCGTTACTAAAACAGAACAAAAGAACAGCATTATGCAGGCTATTATGAAAAAAGCCGGTCTTGACAGCAAGGCAAAGGCAATTACTTTTTCCCTTCCGGTAACAGATACTGCCGGACTTCGTCTGATTGAAGATTAAACACTTGCCAATAGGCACATAAAAAAACACTGCTTCAAATCTGATATAATTGATTTCAGAATTTGAAGCAGTGTTTTTTTCAATATCTAATGCAATCTAATTCCCGATTATCCCTGTACCACCTGATTCAGCTGCTGGGAAAGCTTATGAATCTGTTCTACAATCTCAGCAAGGCTTTCTGCTCCTGCTGTATTTTCCTCGGAAGCTGCTGTTACCTGTTCGACAGCAGTACAATTTTGCTGGGTATTTTCACTGATTTTCTTCATGCTGTCAGCAACCTCACCACTCTTTTTCCGAATAATCTCTGCGGTCTTATCAATGGCATGAATCTGTCCTGCTAACTCTTCATTAGAAGATGTGATTAAGGTTGAGGATTCATTTGCTTTCTGAATACTCTCCATTCCATTCTGGGTACAACGCACATTTTGCTCCATTGCCACTACTGCACTCTCGGTATTCTTTACAACCTCATGTACAATAGTTCCGATATTTTCTACCGCGGTCTTGGTCTGCTCAGAAAGCTTCTGGATTTCTTCCGCAACTACAGCAAAGCCCTTTCCGTGTTCTCCCGCTCTTGCTGCCTCTATGGTAGCATTCAATGCTAATATATTGGTCTGGCTTGAAATATTGGTAATCGTTTGAACAATTCCAATAATTTCCTTGGACTCTTCTCCCAAGTTTGTAATGATTACCTTGCATTCGTTAGTACTGTTGTAGATTTGCTCCATATTGCTGGTAGCTTCATCCATACGGCTCTGATTTTCCTTAGTATTTTTGCTGATTCTGTCCGTGAGCTGAGCAGTCTTGTGATTCATATCACTAAGTCCTATCATCTGCTCCGTAATATCCTGTATTCTCTGGTCAGCATTTTCAACCGCATCAGTATTTTCAGTGGAACTTTGCAATAAGTTTTCTGCCTCCTCCGAAATCCGTTGATTTGCCTTTAAAGACCCTTCCGTAATACTTGAAAGTTCCTTTACCATATCAAACAGGGTATCAGAGGTCTTCACAGCATTATCACGCATCTTTTCCATTCTATCCAGCATTTCTGCCTGCTCTTCTGCGCCCATCAAATTGGAAAGCATGGATGCGGTTCTGCTGCAAAGCATGGTAAAAATTGCTGCAATTGCAATTACTACTAACGCACGGGGAATGATACCAAAAATAATGACACCATTCATCTCCGTAAAATTATCATCCTGCAGTGTGTGCATTACAAATGCCAAAATCTGTCCCACCGAAACACCAATTACTGTTAGTACTGTTGCTATAATATTTAATTTCTTTGAAAAATAAAGACTCGCAATGGCTATGGGATATACATATAGCACTACCACATGATAAGTGAGAGTTGTACAAAGCAACATTACAAAAATAGCAGCACATACTACATTTATATACTTTACATATCCCTGTTCCAGCTTCAAAATATTTACCAAAAGAGTGGGTAACAAAAGCAATAAGCTGCCTCCAATATAAGCAACTGTCATAATATTCTTGGGGACTATAAATATCCCTATTACATTTAATATGTAAATCAATGTAAACACCACAAAGGTAACTCGCATAACCTTTGCTACCACAATATTGGCTTCCTTCTCGTTTTTCTTAAGCATACTCATAACTCTTTATCTCCTTCCTGTATGTCAATTCAGATAGTATTTTTACTGTCTCATCTCCTCACGCACCTGTACTACCTTCTCTCTGATATCCAAAAACACCTCCACAAGCACCGGGTCAAAATCCTGCCCGCTTCCTTCTTGAATAATTTCAAAGCACTTCTCAATGGGAAATGCCTCTTTATAACAACGCTTTTCTGATACCGCATCAAACACATCGGCAATCGCCATAATTCTGGCACATAAAGGAATTTCCTTCCTCTTTAAGCCCTCCGGATAGCCTTTGCCGTTCCACTTCTCATGATGGAAACGAGCTACCTCGTATGCCATCCGGGCATACTGCTCATTTCCCAAATGCCCAAAGGTTTCCTGAACAATTTTTCCTCCGCTTTCCGCATGCTGCTTAATAATATCAAACTCCTCAGGGGTGAGCCTTCCGGGCTTCTGTAAAATCACATCGGGTACCGATATTTTGCCGATATCATGCATTGGTGCCGCCAGACAAAGATTTCTCATATAATCCTTGGTCAATACTTCCTTATAATACCCTCTACGCCTAAGTTCTTCTGCCAACAGTCGTACATAGGCGGTAGTCCTCTTGATATGCCCACCGGTACTGCCATCCTTATTTTCTACAAGGGTGGCAAAGCCCATAATCATTTCATTATGATAATGGGATAATTCTGCAATAGAAGGATTCTCTTGATTGATATAAGCCCCCACTATAATGATTGTTACACAAATACTGCTGAGAAGGGATTGTGGATGAACCATTTGATAGCCGGTAATCAAAGCCAATGCCGACAAATAAGTAAAAATACTGACTCGTTTATGCCTTTCTATGTACCGCCAGCGTCCAAAAAATACAATCATACTGAGCAATATATAAATTCCTGCCATCACAAAACAGGTATACGCTGAAATTCCCATGGAATAATTGCTGAGCTCACCCGTATAATATTTCAATGAAGGAATATTTACCACCACAACAATAACGTTTATCACAAATGGGCTATATAAAAGCACTTTTTTGCTTTTTTGTTTTGGCAATCCGGTTGTTATAGAAATCATATAAAGAAACAACCAGAAGATAAAAAAATCAAGACTCAGCAGGAAAAACAGATGCAATATCATATTTACTGTCTTATCCACTGTTTCTAAATGGTTTACTGTATATGCAGTCAGACCATCAAACAAAATTGCAGGAAAGCTTAATGCCAATAAACCATCAAATACGGTTGCTTTATGCCGTTGCCGGAATCTTTTCCTCTCCTTGCAGTAGATAAATGCGATATACAAAATAATCAGCATGCAGCCTACCTGCAGCTTACAAAATTCCAAAACCATACCTCTCCTTCCTCATAAGAGAAATAAAAAAAGCCAATAAATCATGTGTTATCCATACTCACATGTTTATCGGCTCTGCGTCTTTGCGTCTGGCTCTTAATTAATGTTTTTTGTTAAGTATATCGTACCTAATTTCGACCGCTTCGTCAATAGAAACTTGAAGGCTTTATCTGAAAAGCCAAACTTCCTTTTGCTTCTTTTCCTAATTGACCAATCGTAACATCAAAGCGCCCTCCCCTACAAACGTAGTTCACTTCAATTTCATCTCCGGTTACCAATTCAAAGCTTCCGGACTCTGTTCCGTTAAAGTAATTACATTCAAGAGAAAAGCTATCCTTATCCAATTCAACCTTGTAGTCAGTTTTTTCCTGCATGAACCTGAAAGGTAGCAGATAGAACACAATCAGACAAAACAACAAAGAAATTGCCATAACTGTTCCTGCAATGGCAAATAACTTTAATGCTGTACGCTTATTTTTATCCATGGATACCCCTCATCTCTTATAAGTAACAGTAACTTCAAATAATCACTTGCTTTCAATCTTTCCCCAAAACTGAAATTCTACTTTTCCAATAATTTCAAAAATCGCTTGTCATTCATCTGTTCATTTGTTATGTAGTTACCATCTAAAAATAATGCGTACGTCGTGATTGGTGTCGGAGCGTTTTGCGCTTCCTCTTTACTCTGCAAATGAATTGCCTTAAATTGTATTGCTTTTTCTTTTGCAATTCCTTCAATTATAGGAACATACTTCGCATTAAATGGACATTGACTTGTATAATACAAAACATAACCCATTTCGTCAGTGAAGGGATGTTTTGCACATTCTTTGAATTGCGGCATTGTGGCATTTTCATCAAAAGGTAAGTACCATAATTGAATACCATTATCAGCTTCATCACAAACTTGAAATCCTTTATACTTCAGAAATTTAGGGTCAGCTAAAAATGGTTTCTTCTTTGCCGCTGCTAAAATACACAATCCCTTTTTTCCTTTGTTTTTACTGTCCTCAATACAAGCAGTTAATAAATCTGATGAATAACCATGCCCTTTAAATGAACCAGCAACCCATAAACAATCAATATACATATATCCATCTGCTGAAATTGGATTCCATGCATTTTCAGCAGGGATATATTCAATAAAACACTTTCCTCTTTCTGTACTTTTGAGAAAAACTAAACCATCCTCAAACCGTTCTGACAACCATGTTTTTTTGAAGATACTTGAATATCATTGTTATTAGAAATTGCACAACATATATGCTCTTTTTCTATATTTTCGCTCGTAACTTTTATATATTCCATTATATA
>JAGAMG010000004.1 GCA_017624835.1 Lachnospiraceae bacterium | reverse complement strand
TATTTATTATATTTATATAGATAGACATTTGGTTAAACCATACCACAAAATAACGTTCTTTTCAACACACAACGATTCTGTCTTCAATACGCAAAAAGGGCAGTATACATGCAATAAACCATTACACTTATACCACCCTTATATTTATTTTAATTAACTATCTATGCTTCCATACGCTTAAGTACCTGCTCCATATCAGGAATTGCCGGAATACCGCCTCGTTTTTCCACACACAGACTTGCTACCGCATTACCAAATCTGGCAAATTCCATGGCTTCTGCAAGTGTTACCTCTTCCGGTCTCTTGCCGTTCTTAGTAAGCTGATATAAAAATCCTCCCCAAAAAGAATCTCCGGCTCCTGTGGTATCCACTACCTTACTGGAAAAACCGGGCACTACTGCGCCGCCTTCCTTCGTACACACATACGCACCATCCTTACCAAGCGTAACTGCAACAAGCAAGATTCCTCTTGCAAGTAACGCTTCTGCCGCCCCCTTGGGGTCTTCAATATCCGTTAATAACACCGTTTCCTCATCAGAAAGCTTCATAACATCCACATAATCAAGCGGACTTCTCATCCCTTCAATTGCTTTTTCCTTAGAATCCCAAAGCAATGCTCTGTAATTTGGGTCATAAGAAACAATCTTGCCAAATTCCTTTGCTTTCTTTAATGCTTCAAATGTTGCCCCCCTGCTCGGCTCATTTGTAAGGGATAAGGAACCCACATGGAAAATCTCCGTATTCTTAATAATATCCATATCCACTTCTTCACTTGTTAAGCAGGTATCTGCTCCCGGCTTCCTCGCAAAAGAAAATTCTCTCTCTCCCTGCTCATTTAAGCTGACAAATGCAAGTGTCGTAAATACGTCATCCGCAACTATCATTCCCTTTGTATCAATACCGGCATTTTCCATCGTCTCTTTTAAAAAATGACCATGCATATCATTACCGACTTTTCCGATAAATGCTGCATTTTCACCAAACTTTGCAAATACCGCCAAAGCATTTGCCGGTGCCCCGCCCGGATTCTGCTCAAATATACGCATTCCTGCCTCTGACACTCCGCTTAAAGTAAAATCAATTAATGCTTCTCCTAACGCTGTAATTTTATACATCTCTCATCTCCCCTTATTTTGCTGCCGGGTATTCGTTACATAATAAACGATATGGTGCTTCATCCTCTTCAATTATTGGGAAACGTCCCACTTCTTCATAAAAACGGTTATCCGTATTATCATCATTACACTGACTTACTTCACCAATTAAGACCGGACCACTTCCTTCTTCTACTTCAAAATCATGATACAAATATGGCTGAATACTGATACTTTCTCCCGGAGTTAATCTGACCTGTGTACCAGCCTTTACAACTACTTCCCTTCCGTCCAGATGTACATGCACATCATTTACCTTATCCAAATCCTCATCCTTAGTGGAATTATATACACGAATTAAAAGATTACCGCCACCTCTGTTAATAATATCCTCCATTTTATTCCAATGGAAATGCATTGGCGAATACTGGCTTTCCTTTATGTATAGCAGCTTCTCTGCATATGTCTTAGTATACTTATCCTTAAGTGCCAGATTTCCATTACGCAGTGTAATCAGAGAAAAACCCACTTTCTCAAACTCACCTAAACCATAATCCGTAATGTCCCAACCAAGCATATTATCACGTACCTCATCATACTCATGCCCTTTTTCTTCCCATTCCTCCGGTGTAAAATGACAAAACGGTGGAAGCGCAAACCGATACTCCTTAATCATCTCTTCCATTTCTCTTAATGCTGCATTAATCTCACTTCTTCTCATACCCTAATACTCCTTCTCTCTTATTATCCCCTGATAACCGCATCTCTGTGGCAATCTTCTTACATTATATACCAACCAGCATTCATTTACCAGAAGCGCACTCCTTTTCCACCAACATCTCACCATCGACGTTAGAAAAAATTTATAAAAACAAAGACCCCGCTTTCGCGAGGCCTTTGTTCTTATGAGGGGGGAGATAGTGAGTAATCAACTATCTTGGTTATTACTATACCCCAAAAATGTGTTCAAAATGTGTACAAACCCTAAAACAAATCTAAAAGTTATTAAAATGGACTTAAGAAATCATTGGGAAATAATTTATAAACTCCATACATGCATTTATGTAAACCTATCGATAGTCCTCTAAAATATACTGTACTGAAGTTTTCCCGCGGTATTCATTTATGGATGGGTAATAAATTACATCTAAAATAACTGGCTGTTTACCGTAAAGTCCCTGATCAAATAATGTCTGTACTGTCTGTTTATCTGTTTTTTCTTCCATATAAGGAATCAGCTTTTCAAGACCTCGGAAACAAACCAGCGTATAGCGTCTGTTTTCTTCATCCATCACATCAAACCTCGCCATGTTCTGATTTTTTCCCATTTTATAACCACGTACAAACCGGATATTTTTCTGCGCAAACACAGGTTTTTCATTCGCCGCTCCAAAGGGTTCTAATATGGAAAGATTCTCTATAAAGCTTTCTGTCACATAGGATAACGGCATCGGCACATCAATCGTTATTTTTTCCTCAAAATCATCCTCTGTCAGTATACAGTTAGCATTAATTTCTGTACGGAATGCTTCAATATCCTCTTCTCTCATGGAAAGCCCGGCCGCCATCTTATGACCGCCGTATTTTGTAAAATACTGTTTGCATTTTGTCATTTCTTCATAGATGTGATAGCTTTCAATGGAACGGGCACTTCCCTTTACTCCTTCTTCACCGCTTGTCAAAACAAACGTCGGCTTACCGCTTCTTTCACGTACTCTTCCCGCAATAATCCCGGCAAGACTTTCATGGACATCCTTAAGATATAGCACAAGCACCCTGTCATCATCATAGCTGCCGCTGTTAAGCAGTTCCATTGCTTTTTCCACACCTTCTTCGGTTAGTTCCTTGCGGCTGGTGTTATATTCTTTTAATTTAGCAGCCAGTGGAACTGCTTTTTCAAAAGATTCTGCCATCAAAAGTTCCAGCGAAAGCTGTGCTGTATCCAGTCTTCCTGTCGCATTCAGACAAGGTCCGATAACATATCCAATACTAAAGGAAGTCAATTTCGATGCATCCAGCTCATTTACCTTCATTAGTGCCCTTAGTCCAGGATTCTTTGCATTTTTCAAAGATTCCATAGCCAGCTTTACAATAATACGGTTTTCATCGATAAGCGGCATAATATCACATACCGTTGCTATCCCTGCCGGTTCGATAAGTTCATCCAGTACAGCTTTATATGCTGTTTCAGTTTCTGTTCTCATACATGTATCAAACAACACCTGAATCAGCTTATACGCAACCACGGCTCCACAAATACTTGGAAATGGATACGTGCAATCCTCCTGTTTCGGGTCAACCACAGCATCCACATTTGGAATAATATACTTCTTCCCTGCATCCGTTTCCTCAAAAGGCACTTCATGATGGTCGGTAACAATACAGGTAAGCCCATTTTCTTTTCCAAACTCCAAGGCTTCCTTTGCTGCAATCCCATTATCACAGGTTAAAATTGTATCTACGCCGGCGCTAATTGCCTGTTCCACCAGATTCTCATTGATTCCATAGCCATCCTTCATTCGATGAGGAATCACGCAATCCACATCCGCGCCACAGCACTTAAGCCCTTTATACAAAATATATGTAGAACAAATTCCATCTACATCATAATCGCCGATAATGCGGATTTTTTTTCCCTGCTTTATCTTTTCTCTTAAAATCTCCGCCGCCTTCTTAACATCTTTAAGCAGCTCTGGTTCATGCAAATCCTCCCGGCCTCCCTGTAAAAACAGCCGTATTTCCTCATCCGTCACAATATCCCTATTCCTGATTATCCTCGCAATCACGGGATCAATCCCAAATTCCTTTGCAATTCTATCAAAATCAGCTTTTTTCGCTGCCAAAAACCACTTCGACATACTTTATCCTTCTATATTCAAAATTTTCATTCTCAGTATACAACAAGGCATTGCTACGGCGCAAATGCTTCTCTCATCATCACAAAAAATCCCCCGGAAACATTCATTTCCGGGAGACTAAACAATTCATTATTTCTTTACTGCCTTTTTAGCAAACTTAGTGCGGAATATATACCACATAGCTCCGGTTAAACATACGGAAGAGTAGGTACCGCAGATAATGCCGACCATGATAGGGAGGGCAAATTCACGGATTGAG
>JAGAMG010000055.1 GCA_017624835.1 Lachnospiraceae bacterium | reverse complement strand
GACAGTGACTTTGATATGATAACAGAAGGCACAGGATAAAACAATCTGATGTAATATTCATCAGAATGAATTATGCTGTACCTTCTTTTAATTTGAAGAATTTTCGGGTAATTGGGAGTGGGTAAAGTTACGAATAACAATTACCCTCAAAAGAGGATAATTGGATTATACGTGATTTTTATGAATACAGATGTAATGTCTCTGTTAGTAGTAGAGTTGACTTTACTTACTACTGTTATCGGGACATATATTGCTTACAAAGGATATATGCATATGAGGCGTGGTAAACCTAATGTAAGCAAATGTAAACATAGAAAAAGCAGCCGTCAGTCCCTGAGAAAGATTACGGTTGCTTTTTCTATTAAAGTAACTAAGAAACAATTTTTATGGGCAAGCCGCTTATTGCGGTAACACCCATTTTTATTATAACTAGTGTATTCCCTTTTGGCAAGAAAAGCTTGCCCACCTTCTAGAATGCATCTGAGGAGTTTATAATGAGTTATGAAGATTTAAATTTTGGTGAGGTGTTAATATGGTACTTTTAGTTGTTGATACACAAAAAGCTATTACAAATAGTGGTTTATATCAGTTTAAGTTGTTTGAAACAAATGTTAAAGAATTGATAAATCGAGCTCGCCGAAATGATGTAGAAGTTATTTTTGTTAGACATGATGATGGGGTTGGCAATGAATTAACAAAGGGCAATGAAGGTTTTGAAATATATGAAGGTTTTCTGCCTATGGATGATGAAGTGGTTTTTGACAAAAATGTAAATAGTTCATTTAAGGATACGGGATTGCTGGAATATTTGAGAAAAAAAGAAGAAAATACGATTGTTATTGTTGGTTTGCAGACAGATTATTGTATAGATGCAACTATCAAAGCTGGCTTTGAGCATGGTTTTAAAATGATAGTTCCTGCTAACACAAATAGTACATTTGATAATAAGTATATGTCTGCTGAACAGACATACAACTATTACAACGAATTTGTGTGGAATAGAAGATACGCTGAATGTATTTCTTTTGAAAAATCACTTGAATTAATGGGCTGACAAATTTTAGTCTATCAGCGAGATTGAGAGCACACATGAACTTGAATTTTGAGGGGGCAGCACAGTGAGCATTAGTAATCTTATACAAAAATGGAGTGGTATTAATGAAACATCTAAAATATTGATTATTGTAGATGATATTCAAAAAAGCATTGCCGATTCAATAAAAGAAGAGAAAATCTATGAAGTTCAAATAGAATATTTTTCAAAAAACGATGCCTTTTTTTCCTTGCTCAAGTCAATGAAAAGTAGTGATTTGGTTATGGTGTTATTATCCATTGATACATATATGAAATCAGGCGCTAACGAATACTTTTCAGCATTAAAAAAGCCGGATTGGCTTATAGCAAAATATATATTTGTAAGACTTGATATATCTAAGGAATCATTAATACAAGGGCTTTCAACGGATAAAGAACTTGTATATGATAAGATTGAAGAAATGAACTCGCTTAATTCTGATGCGATAATTACAGTAACGAGTGAAAGCGGAACAAATATATCATTTAGAGTGAATCCTTTCACTACATGTTCACATGAAATAATTACTGATGGAGGGTTTGCTTTTCTGCCGCCATCAGAAACCTCAGCGGATGTCATTACAGATACTGCAAATGGGAAAATTGTTATAGATATGACAGTAGGACAACTATATCATTTTGGTGAACTTATAGGATATTTTGGACTTGTTTCAGAGCCTATTATGCTTATTGTTAAAGATGGTATTATTGCTGACATTTATGGCGATAATATGGCTACGGAATTTAAAGATAAATTATTTGGTTTGCCGATTGAGTGCCGTAAACTAGTAGAACTCGGTCAGGGATTATCAAAAATGGAACCAACAGGTTTGATAGGTGTTGATGAAAGCATAATTGACTCTTGTCATTTTGGTTTTGGAGATGGCTGGAAATGCGGAACCCATTTGGATCTTGTTATTAAGAATCCAATTATTAAACATTATGAAGCTGTGGAGGTAATTCATGGAAAAACTAACAAAAGAAGCGGAAGAAATACTAATGGAACGATTTGGCAAGGATAGTATTATTGCCTTGGCAACAACGGTAGATGGAATGCCCTATGTTCGGAATGTAAATGCTTTTTATTCTGAAGGTGCATTTTATGTGCTTACTTACAGATTATCAAACAAAATGAAGCAAATTGAGAGAAACCCCATTGTGGCAATTGCCGGTGACTGGTTTACAGCACATGGAAAAGGGATAAATTTGGGGTATTTCGGAAAAGAGGAAAATAAAGAAATTGCAGAGAAGATGCGGGTAGCGTTTGCTGAATGGATTGATAATGGACATAACAACTTTGAGGATGAAAATACTTGTATTTTGTGTATTGAGTTAACAGATGGATTATTACTTTCTCATGGAACACGTTATGAGATTGATTTTTCTAAGAAATGATATGTCAAAATGGAGTTTGTTATGAAGAAGGTAAAGAAGATAATGAAAGCTGTAATTATTTTATTGCTTGTATTTATCATTGTTTTGGTAGCAATTTATATCAATCACAGGGTTCGATTAGATAAAGAGAAAGACTTAAGAATACCACTTGGTAAGATGGTTGATGTTAATGGTCATAAAATGAGCGTTTATGTAGAGGGTAATGGTGCAAAGACAATCGTTTTTATGTCGGGAGGAGGTACTTGTTCTCCCATTTTGGATTTTAAATCATTATATTCAACATTATCTGATAACTATAAAATTGTTGTGGTAGAGAAGTTTGGTTATGGATTTAGTGATGTGGTTGACAAGGAGAGAAGGATAGATTCTATATTAGAAGATACCAGAACCGCATTGGCAAAAGCGGATATTGCGGGTCCCTATGTGTTGTGTCCTCATTCTATGTCTGGGATTGAGGCGTTGTATTGGGCACAGCAATATCCGGACGAAGTAGAAGCCATTATTGGGCTTGATATGGCAGTTCCGAAAGCATATGAAGATTACAAGATAAATATGCCCATGCTTAAAATCAGTCAGTTTGCGGCAAGAGTCGGAATTACAAGAATTTTACTGGGGATTTCAGAGAGCGATGCAATTAAATATGGAACGCTTACTACTACGGAGAAAGAGAGATACAGAGCTGTATTTTATGAAAAAACGGCTACTACAACAATGATGAATGAAGTTAAGTGGATTAAAGAGAATGCTGAAATAGTTCAAAATAATGGAGTGCCACAGGTTCCTATGCTTCTGTTTGTTTCAAATGGAATTGGAACAGGATGGAATACGGATGAATGGCGTGGGTATCAAAGTAGTTATTTGGAAAATGTTGAAAATGGGAAATTGGTAAATTTAGATTGTCCTCATTATGTTCACGATTATGAATATGATGCAATTAGGGGCGAAATTAGAATATTTTTTGCAGAGTTGCTTGATTAGAGCAAGGATAAAAAAGTTTAGGAGGTGAAATCTATGGTGATGTTCTTAAGGTTAAGAAATATCTAAGTACATAGGACTGTGTTAAATAGTTTTATGTACATACAGACTACTAAAAACTATTTAATAAAGGAGATTTTGTCATGATATTTCAAGATAATGTAATCAAAGAGTATTTGAAAAATGTTTATTTTATTACCGGAACGCCTTGTGGCGGAAAAACAACGATTTCAAGGGAGTTGGCTAAGAGACACAATTTATTAGTTTATGATGTGGATGAGCAGTTTGAAAAGCATCAAAAAATTTCAAATGTTGTTTATCAACCCGCAATGAATCAATTCTTTAAAGATGCAGATGAGTTTTTTGGACGTACGGTGGAGGAATACAGAAAATGGCTGATTGATAATACAAGAGAGCAATTAGACTTTGTGCTATTGGATTTGATACGACTTTCGGAAAATCAAATTATATTGTGCGACTGTCATTTGACCATGGAAGAGGTTGAAAGATTCACGGAACCATCCCGAATTGTATTTCTGATAAAAGAGCCCTCCAATATAATTGATGATTACTGTAATCGTCCAGACCATCAAGGGTTTCGTAATTTTATAAACAGTGCATCCGATACGGAGAAAGCAAAGACCACATGTAATGAAACTCTAAAAAGCCTTAACCAAAATCACTACAATGCTGTCAAGGATAGTGAGTATTATTGGATTGAAAGAACTCCAAGCAGTACGGTGGCTGAAACTGTTAAAAAAGTGGAGCGTCATTTTGGTTTTATGGTAATGGAATAGACCGATTGTATGTGAAAGAATTGAAATAGTAGAATGCTCTATATTGGCTTTTTGTGGCTGATATAGGGCATTTTTGTATGTTGTTGAAGGATAAGAGATTGTTGAAACACTGTTGCATAAAAGGTAAGGGTATTTTAAAATGAAGTATATAAATAAGTGAATTAGTAATTGGGAACAAAGTTTGACAAGGGAGTATAATTGTATGAAAAAACTGATAACATTAGTTTTAGTAGTAATCTTTGGGGTATTGTTTACAGGTTGTAATAACAGGAGTATGAATTATATTATTGAGCATGAGGCGAACATTATCGGTATTGTCAAAGAGACTACGGATAATTCTATTTTAGTTGAAAATGAAACCGGCCAATATTGGGTATCGCTGGAGGTGGAAAACAAAGATAGTGTCACCCATTTTAATATAGGCGATGAAGTTGTAGTTTATTATGATGGTAACATAGCAGAGAGTTATCCAATGCAGATAAATACAGTATATGCTATCACGTTGAGAACTCCTGCAGCAAGAACAACGGTTAGTGGTTCGTTTACTGTTAATGTGCGAGATGTGATTCCGGATTACTGTTTTGATGATACAACACCAAATGTTGCAGTTGTTACGGAGTTTCAAAGCTATCCATTTACAATATTTGTAGGGGAAGAGATTGGAAAACAATTAGAAGTGGGTAAAAATTATGTTTTTACCATAAAACCCATCGTTGTAGATGAAACGAAAGAATATCTAAAGGGGATGTATTTATCCTCTTTAGTATGGGAATTGCCGGAATTTGAAATTACGGAATTTAGATTGGCAAATGAGGATGAGCTTGGCTTAGATAGTCTGCGTTTGACAATAGAGTGATTTTTGTGAATGAAGAAACAAAAACTCTAATTACCCACTTGACCAATCATGTAAGTGGATGTACAATGTAGAAAAAGTTTTAGGAGGATTTTGCATGTTAAGTGTTATTGTAATGGAGAAAATTGCAAAATAAATATTGCAGGGCAATTTTAGTATGCACTAGGAGTCTGCCCATTTGTTGGCACGTAAGTTGCCAACGTTTTCGCCTTACAATTGCTTAATATTGTGGTATATATATTTCCATTGATGATATTAGCGTGACTGTATGGTCATGCTATTTTTCTGTCTTTTTGAAATAGCGGGAATAATCATATCGAGATTTCAAGACCATAGTATCTTAATGCACTTAAGGTATCTGTGGTCTTTTTGCGTTTAAGGCGAAGCTACAGTCTGGAATGCGAGGGAAAGAAAAATGAATATTGAAAAACAAATTGAATTTGATAAAGTGAAAGAAATATGGTCCGATTTGGCTATTACGGATTGGGCTAAAGAAAAAATAAGAGATGCGAGCCTGTATTTTTCAGAAAATGAACTGAAAAAGCAATTAAAAGATACAACGGATGCCAGATTTTTGATTGAAAAATTGGGAACACCGCCATTACAAAACATTACAGAAATAAAAGAAGTTCTGATGATAGCGGAAAAAGGGGATTGTTTATCACCCTATCAATTAGAGCGGGTGGAAAAAGTTTTGGTGGTAGTAAGACGCCTTAAGGATTATTTGGCAAGGGGAAAAGTGTATCAGAATTCGTTGGCTTATTATGATGAAAATCTGGATGATGTTTCAGAATTGAGACAGGAAATATGCAATAAAATCCGGAATGGAGCTGTGGATGATTATGCATCAAAGGAATTAGAGCAGATACGAAAGCAAATCACAAAATGTGAAGAACAAATGAAACAAAAGGCCGAACAAATTCTGCGCTCTAATAAGGAATGTATGGCAGATAATTATTGTACATTCAGAAATGGTCGGCTATGCCTTCCGGTAAAAAAGGAATACAAGTTTAAGATATCCGGTAGCATGATAGACAAGTCTTCTACAGGCAGCACACTTTTCATAGAACCTTCAAGTGTTGCAAAATATTATGAAGAGCTGCAATTGCTTAAAATAAGCGAAGAAAACGAAGTATATAACATTCTGTATACCTTATCCGCGTTGGTTATGGCAGCAGCACCAGTATTATATGCAGATTTAACAATGATTGAAAAGCTGGATTTTATTTTTTCCAAGGGCAAATTAAGTGTAGATATGGAGGCTTCTGAGCCCATAATTAATACGGAAAGAAGAATGAAATTATTGGAAGCACGTCATCCCTTAATGGAGAAAGAAGTAGCGGTTCCATTGCAGTTTGAGGTAGGCGAAAGAGTTCGAGGTATTGTTATTACAGGACCTAACACGGGAGGAAAAACCGTAGCAATTAAGACGGTTATGCTAAATTGTATTATGGCCCAGTGCGGACTGCATGTCACATGTAAGCAGGCAGATATTTGTATGAATAGCTCTTATTTATGTGATATTGGCGATGGACAGAATTTGTCGGAAAATCTGTCTACCTTTTCTGCACACATTACGAATGTGTTGGAGGTTTTAAGGGAAGCAAATAAGGATAGCTTTGTTATTATGGATGAATTAGGCTCCGGTACGGACCCTACGGAGGGTATGGGGATTGCAATTGCAATCCTGGAAGAGCTTAGAAAAAGCGGTGCCCTTTTCCTGGTAACAACTCATTACCCGGAGGTGAAGGAATATGCAGCCAAGGCAGAGGATATTGTGAATGCAAGAATGGCCTTTGACAAAGAAACCTTATGTCCTACCTATCAAATGGTGATAGGAGAAGCTGGTGAAAGCTGTGCATTTTATATTGCAGACAGATTAGGGATGCCGGAGGAAATGTTGAAGGTGGCGATTCATGCAGCATATGGCGAAGAAGCGATAAAATCCTATTCATTTCGTAATCAGGGAACTAATATCATTAAGAAAAGTGTTCCTAAAATTACAAAAACGAAAACCGGAAAAAATAATGCTGAGCTTAGTACCAAGTATAAAATCGGCGATAGTGTAATGGTTTATCCTGAGAAAAAGATAGGAATAGTGTGTGTACCAATTAATGAAAAAGGTGTGTTAAGAGTACAGCTACCCAATAAAAAAATTTGGATTAATCATAAGAGGGTAAAATTGCATGTGGCAGCAACAGAGCTTTATCCGGAGGATTATGATTTTTCCATTATATTTGAAACCGTTGAAAATCGAAAAAAGAGGCATGATATGCAAAGAAAATATACGGATGCTGTGATAGAGTCAGAGGATTAGAGGAGGATTGATACAATGAAGCGTATTATAAAATCGATGGAGAAGAAATATCTTCTTCCGTCACTGGAGCTGGTGCAAGAGGTTTTTACGGAATATGATAGTCCAAAGGAGGGCAAAATTGTAAGACGATTGGTAGAAGAAATCAGAGCAAAAAAATATTATATCCCGGAATTGGAACTTATTATGGTTAATGAAAATGACGAGATTATGGGATATGCGATGTTTTCTCGTTTTCATATTGAAGGAAAGTACGAAAACGAATTGCTGATACTTACACCGGTTGCTGTAAAAACGCAGCTGCAAAGACAGCATATTTCAAAGGAATTATTGGAATATGGATTTGATGTGGCAAAGAGGCTGGGATTTCAAGCGATTCTTGTGGAGGGAAATCCACGCAATTATAATAATCGTGGTTTTCAGTCAAGCTACAAATTTGGAATAGAGGCAGGTCCCAATATAAAGCTGCCACATCCGGACTGTCTTATGGTGAAAGAATTAGAAAAGGGTGCTTTAGAAAGGATAAGTGGGTTTGTTGATTATTCTTTCTATGAAGCGCTTCATGAGGGAGAAACTGTAATGAATGCTAAACTTTTAGGTTTTTTCAGCGGATTTCCAACACGTCATTTTCCTGTGGATATAGCGGAGCGATTGAAAGAAGAGTTGATAAATCGTGATAGCCTTGTTTTTGTAAGTGCATGGCCTTCTGATTATGAAAGAAATGACAGCGATTCGGCGGGGATGAACCACATGTTTGAGGAATGCCATATGTCGTTTAAGCGATACAGCGTGATTGATAACAGGACGGATGCTTTGGAAGCTAAGCGACTCATTCAGGAGGCATCCTGTATATTTCTTATGGGGGGACATGCAGTACAGCAATTTCAACTGATTTGTGAAAAAGGTATAGGGGATGAAATTCGTAAGAGCAGTGCTGTTATTTTAGGCGTAAGTGCCGGTTCCTATAACATGGCAAAGCGTGCTCTTGATATATGGGAATCCCCTGTGCCTTATGATGGGCTTGGACTGGCTGATATTACTGTTAAAGCACATTTTAGTCAAGAAAATCAGGAATTATTGCAAATCCTGTTGCAGATTTCCCTAGAGCAAAATCTGCCCATTTATGCTATGGAGGATGAAAGTGCCATATTCATCAAGGACGAACATGTTACATATACAGGAAACATCCATTTGGTAAAACAGGGTAGTGTTTGTCCCTTGTCTTTGGAAATATTGGAATGTAATTTGAAACGAAATAAAATGAGTAGATAATACGAGATATTTGTGTTATATCTATTGATATGGGAGAGGTCATAATGATAAGAAAAGCAAATGTAAATGATGCAGAGCAATTAAGTGTTCTAAATGAAGAATTTAATAGTAAAGGCGAAACAAAAAAATCCTTTTGTTACGATGAATATATGCCTGAAATTACAGAAGTGTATGTGAATCCAACCTATAGAAAAAAAGGAATTGCAAGTAAAATGATTACTTTTGCAGAAGACTATTGTGCCAAGAATTATCCACTTCACAAATATGAACTTCTTACAGGGAAGAAAAATCTTATTGCACAAGCTGTGTATGGCAAACTTGGATATAGAGATGATAATGAAATCCATTTATCAAAGAGAAAGTTATAAGGAGAACTGTCATAAGTTGATATTATGCTAATGGAGTAAAATACTTGTACGGGAATAGAATATACTGCTTGGAAAGGAAAGAAAAGAATGGACAATAGAATTTCAAAGTTACCAAAGTTTAAATATCATCCCAATATCTATAATTCAGAAAAAGTATTAGATAGTGTTACATATGGAGAGGGTATTTGCCAGTGTTGTGGAAATAAAACAGATGTATATATAACATCCATGTATTGTACTGCGGATATTGAGTGTATCTGTATGGAATGTGTAGCAAGTGGAAAAGCAGCAGATAAATTTGCAGGTGAATTTATTCAGGATGCAGAAGAAATATCGGATGAAAAGAAAAGGGATGAGTTATTTTTGAGAACGCCGGGATATTGTTCATGGCAGGGGGAATACTGGCTGGCATGTTGTGATGATTATTGCGAATATCTAGGGGATGTGGGATATGAAGAGTTAAAGGAAATGAATCTGGAAAGTATTATTGATGAATATAAAGAAGAAAATGATTTTGATTTTCAAAACGAATGGTTGGCAAAAGGTGGTTCTTTAGCCGGTTATTTGTTTCGGTGTATTCACTGTGGAAAATATAGATTAGGTGTTGACTGTGATTAAAAATTCAAAGGAGAATGCTCACAATGAAAATCCAAAAAATATGTTTTGTTTGTAATGGTAATAATTCAAGGTCTATCATGGCAGAATACATTGCACGCAAGGTTTGGCAGGATAAGGTTGAAGTATGTAGTTGTGGTATCAATGCCGATGATACACAGGAAGTAGGTCAAAATACACAGGCTGTTTTGGAGGAAATTGGTATAAAAATAGCCGGAAGAAAGCGGCGAAAAATATCGAAAGAGCTAATAGGGGATGAATACTACTATTTCGCATTGGACAACACAATTATGGAAAAACTTGTGAAAGAGTATGGCATATCCTCTGATAAGATAAGAATTTTAGACAACAGAATTATGGACCCCAAGGGATGTACAAGAGAGATTTACAGAGAATGCCGGAATACAATTGAACTTGCAATCGAAGCGGTAGAACTTGACAAGATATTGATATGTTAAACATATTATGAGGCAGAGGAAAAAAGCACTGAGAATGATATGAAGCAGGTGAGGGATTTGTGAAACGATTGCTTATATTTGATGCATATGGAACACTAATTTCTACAGGAAACGGCTCTATAGAGGCGACCCGAAAAATATTGTCTCTGCAGGAAAAAGAGATAGATGCCAAAGCCTTTTATAGAGATTGGAAGCGGATTCACAGGAAGCATATCGACGAATCCATTGAAACTACATTTATGATGGAAAAGGATATTTTTATAAAGGATTTGGAAGTTTTATATGAGCAGTACCAAATTAAGCGCCCTTGTTGGAGAACATGAAGTGTAACAATCTTCTGGTGGATAAGGTTTATACTTCGGAAATGATTCAAAAATATAAGCCGGACAAAGGATTTTACCAGTACATATTGCAATGCGAAGGATACGAACCGAAGGAAACCGTTTTTATAGGTGATTCATTGCAGGATGATATTGCAGGTCCGAAGAGTGTTGGAATTACTACTGTTTTAGTGGATAGAAAGAAACAGTTCAGCCCAGTTGCTTCGATACAACCGGATTATATCGTAGGAGATATCAGAGAAATTTTGGGATGGAGAGAGAGCTAAAATATATAAAGATGAAAAAAGAAGAATTGACAGCATTATATGCTAGATTAACGGAACTTAAAGAATTGGATGAGGAAGGCAATGTTTATGGCGGTTCGGCTTCTATAGATGCAGATTGGTATGTGTTGGATGATTTTTTAGAGCAGTTGCCGAAGCTGTATAAAGAGGTTCCTGATTGGGTTAATGCTTATTATCAAGTGTATATGTGGGAATTCCAAGCATTTTACGAGGGGCTTTTCGGTTATTATGTAAATTTTTACAAATCCACAGATTATGATAGTATTCAGAAAACAGCCAGATATCTGTCTGAAAATGGATATGAGGCAATTGCTGAATGCTACAATTATGCTATGTTTGATGCGGGTAAATTTCCAGAAAGTGAAAAATGGCTGCCGGAATGGCCAGATGAGATATATGAGAAAGTAATATATGCAGAAAACTGGATTGAAAATCATCAGATTGAGATTAGGGATTTCTTTTTTGATGTTTTGTTTCGACATCAGGATGAGTTGATGGGAATGTGTGAATAACGGAGATTATAGGAAAATCTTAAGCTATGGCATATGGTTTGCCAATTTTTTAATCAAAGGATACATTAGTGTGTGTGGCAGATATTTTAAAACTTTATCGGAAGGATAATGAATATGCAAATACGGAGAAAATTTATTGATGTATACGAAGAAGTGTTTATTGAAATAGGGAACATACTTCGAGATGAATTGGGAAATATATTTGAAGTGGGCAGCCCAACACATTACTCTTTTAAGGGAGAAATTCCAGAGTGGTATCTGGAAACAGTTTCACTTATCCTTAAGGGTATTAAAATAGATAAAGTGGGTGATTATGTACGTCTAGCAAAATGAAAGTAATAAAACAGGGAAATGTCCATAACGTAGGAGACTATTTCCCTGTTTTTCTACTTTAGAATAACTGTAATATTCCGGCATCTGCTTCTTTCTTGGCTTTAATACCAAAAATGCGATAGTTTTGAAGGAGCTTGTCGCGGTTCCTCTTAATGATTTCTTCGCCGTAATCGGTATCTTTTAATCTGCTATTGGCAGCGGTGGTATTATAACTGGTATAATCATTATTTCTAATGGTGTGCTCCAATGCATTAGACTGTGCGCCAAGACCGCTTCTGGCTTTACTAATCTTTTCCATAGCATTCTTGATATCGTCAAGGTTGAAATCACCGGTTACGTCAAAATCAGCAATTCCTAATGATTCCAATGTAGAGTTTTCCAACTGAATCTCCAATCCGCCTCCTTCAGGATTGGTTGCTAATTGAATATCTGCCATACTGCCATCCAAAGGCTTCAGGGTATTAAAGGTAGTACCCTTTGCGGTTGCCTGAATGGATTGCTTCAATTGATCAATTTCTGCTTGAATAGCACCCCTGTCGGAATCGGAATAGAAACCATTCATAGACTTTACTGCAAGCTCATGAATCCGTTGGAGGGAATCCTGCATACCGGAAAGGGCTCCATCGGTTACATTAATTAAGCTGATGCCGTCCTGAGCGTTCCTAGAAGCGACGTTATATCCGTTTTCTTGGGCTGTAAGCTTCTCACTAATTGATAATCCTGCTGCGTCATCAGCGGCGCTATTTATTCTATAGCCACTAGCCAATGCGGTATATGTATTCTGTGACTGTATTCCTGATATACTCATATGAATCCTCCTTTCACAAGCTATGTGAAATGTATTAAAACAACAAGGTATATTTTCACCCATATTTTACCATAAAGTGTTGAGTTTTTCAAGCATTTAGAGGTTTTAGGTATTGCAAAAAAATACGTTGGCGATTATAATGTACCATATCTTAAAGCATTTGCTTTTCAACTTGGTCTAGGCGTTCGCCCAAAATTCCAAGTATAAATGAAATAATTGAATATGAAGGAGAGATTGTATGGAAAGTATTTGTATGGAGCAAGAATTGTCCATATATAATCTGGAGGGAAAATGGAATGATTATATTGGAGTTCAAAAGGAAATATTGCAAGTGCTCAGAGAACAGAATTATTTTGAGCAAAATGAGGTGGTAAATACGGAATCAAATATAGCAGTAAGGATTACTTCAAAGGGGATTAGAGAAACTATTGGGAATGGGAATCGTTTTCAGACACTGCCTAAAAAATTGAAGCAGTTTAAGGTTGCTACAATTAGATATTTACCAGAGCTTATCAAAACGGGTTATATTATAGATATAGATGCAGTAAATTCACACGATGAAGCTGGCTATAGATATGCTTATATTGGAAATGAAATAGCTATAGACGATAAAAAAGTGGGAGTACGCATTTCCATAAAGAAAAAAGTGGGTTCCAATCATTTTTGGATACATAATATTGATGAGAAATAAAAAACTTTGAGTTGCTCAGTCCGTCCAATAGGACGATCTTAAAAGAGACCCAAAGTTTTATATAAACAAAATAACATGTAGAAATAGTTCTGTCAAGGGTGAGAGATAGGTAGATTATGAAATATTATTGTGTATTTATAAAGTGTACTTTATAATGAGTAATATACGATTTTAAGGGAATGGAGATGCCTATGGAAATACAAAAAAAAGCAATTTTTTGGGACAGTGACGGAACCCTGTTGTACGGAAATGAGTCTTTCAAAAGTTCGCTGGTAAGAGCTTTCGAAAAGCATGGATATTCCTTAGAAGAAAAGGATGCCAAGGATTTAATGAGAAGTGTATGCTCTTGGTATGTGCCCGAGAAGAATCATTCTGATAAAAATGGAGAAGAGTGGTGGGCGGAATTATTAGGGGAAATTCGTCTGTTCTGCGAAGAACATGGAGTAGATAAGTCTGACATTACCTCTATTTGCAACTCTTTTCGGGAGAATGTTGTCACATTTGAATATGAAGCATATCCCTATGCCAAGACGGTATTGCATTATTTTAAAGAAAAAGGCTATGAGAATTATATTATTTCTAATAATTTTCCTGAGCTGGGGAAGGTGTTTGAACGACTTGGACTTGATACTGAAATATCAGGATATTTTCTTTCTGCCAGTGTTGGATATGAGAAACCACGAAAGGAAATTTACGAATATTCTCTATTAAACGCAGGGAATCCTCAAATAAAATATATGATTGGTGATAATCCAGTGACAGATTACCAAGGAGGATTGGAAGCAGGAATGACGCCTATTCTGGTTCATAACAGGGAAGCCGGAAAGACCTGCTGTGAACAGCTTACAGATTTATTTGATATTATTACATAAAAAACAGAATTTGCGGGAGGAACACCATGATAAAACCCAAAAGATTAAAAAAAGGTGACAAAGTTGCCATTGTTTCCTTATCCCGAGGTATGCTTGGTGAGAAAATGTTTATTCACAAATATGAACTGGCAAAGAAGCGATTAGAGGAAGACTATGGCTTGCAAGTGGTGGCAATGCCCAATGCATTAAAAGGAATTGATTACTTGTATCAGCACCCGGAAGCAAGAGCCCGGGATTTGATGGATGCCTTTCGTAACCCTGAAATCAGAGCCGTATTTAATGCCATTGGGGGAGACGATGCTATCAGGCTTTTGCCATATATTGACTTTGAAGTATTGCAGAATAATCCAAAGATATTTACAGGGTTTTCCGATTCTACAACCAATCATTTTATGATGTACAAGGCAGGGATTGTGTCTTATTATGGATTATCTGTAATGAATAATATTGCAGAGTATGTGTCCATCAATGAATATACAAAGCAGGCTATGGAAGCGATGCTGTTTTATCCGCAGGAGCGATTTGAAATCTTAAGCAGTGATTTTTGCAGTTATGAAAAAGATAAGGTGTGGTGGAAAGAAGAAAATATGGGAATAAGCACCCCACGCCATCCCAACAGTGGATATGAAATTTTACAAGGCGCCGGAAAAGTGAGGGGAGAATTGCTGGGCGGTTGTATTGATGTGTTCCCGGAATTGCTTGGAACCTCCTTGTGGCCATCGCTTGAAGAGTGGCAGGGGAAAATATTGCTTTTGGAAACCAGTGAGGTAGATATGCCGGAAATGGTATTGAGTTGGTTTTTGAGAAATCTACATGCTCAGGGAATTTTGCATGTGATTAAAGGAATTGTAGTAGGAAAGCCGGCAGTGGAAGAGAAGGTGGAGAAGTATAAGGGAGTGTATAAGCAGATTGTTGGAGTGGAGGCAAATTTACCTGACTTACCAATCCTATATAATGTCAATGTGGGACATGCTTACCCAATCGGTGTTTTCCCTTTAGGGTTACAGTATGAGATAGATTGCGAGAATAAGAGATTTACCTTGCTGGAAGCTGCCACGGAGGAGTAATGAAGAAAAAGAAAAAATTCGGTATCCTATTGCTTATTTTGATAGTTGTAGGTTTACTATTTCCCACATGGACGCCTAAAATCAAAGGTGAAAACAGTATTAGTGAACTTCGGAAAGTAGAAATCAATGGAGAAAATCTTCAAATAATGATAAGAGGATGTGATAAAAAGAATCCCATTCTTTTATTTGTACATGGAGGCCCCTGTTGGTCGGAAATTCCCTATGTAGTTAAGTATCAGAAGGAATGGGAAGAAAAATTTACTATTGTTCACTATGACCAGAGGGGGAGTGGTAAATCCTACCAATTCTTTCATGATTATTCAGAAGTTACGGTTAATACTCATGTAGAGGATTTAATTGCTCTTACAGAATATATTGCAGGATATTTAGGGCAGGAGCAGGTCATATTGGCAGGGCATTCTTATGGCACATACATAGCAACCCGTGCAGCATCACAGAAGCCGGAGTTGTATCAGGCATACATTGGTATCGGGCAAGTATCCAATAAGGTGGAAAGTGAATTGGATAGTCTGAACAAATGTATATCCGCAGCAGAAGAGATGGGAAATACATCAGATGTGAATTATTTAAAGTCCTTGGAAGAATCCATCAAAAGAAAAGAGATACTTACTCCAAGACATTATGTGAGAAAATATGGATTTGCAGCTAGAAAAATAGATGATAATATGGATTATCTGGAAGGATTTCTGCTGCGACCGGAATATAATTTACTGGATACCATACGTTTATATACAGCTACCTATTTGTATCAGGATGCATTGCTGAAGGAATCCTCCGATAATCCACTAACGGACAGTGTTACGGAATTAAATGTGCCGGTTTATTTTTTGATGGGGAAGTATGATAGTATGACATCACCGGAGGCCGCAAAAGCATATTTGGACAGTTTAAACTGTCCTCAGGGAAAAGAATTTGTTTTATTTCAAGAATCAGCGCATTTTCCGCAGTTTGAAGAAGGGGAAGTGTTTTTGGAGTGGATGTGTGAATATTTCAGAAATGACCTATAATTACGTCATTGAATCATGATAAGAATGATGATAATATAAAAATAGGGATATTATATAAAGGGAAAAAGGATGGATGTGCAAAGGAGAAGTGTAAAAAGGGAGGAAAAATGCAGGTAAACACAAACATTTCTAATGTACTTGAAGGGAATGCAGATAAGAGTAAGTATGACTCGGAAGTTAAAAAGATTCTAAGTGACAAAACAATACTTTCTTGGATTATGAAATATTCTATTAGGGAGTTTGAACAGTATTCGATAGAAATGATTCGGGAATGTATTGAGGGGGAGCCGGAAATTTCGACTAGAAAAGTACTTCCGGGATACTCGCCGGAGGAAATTTCGGGAATGAATACTGAAAGCTCTGTGCCGGGTGAGGGAACTATAACCTATGATATCTGTTTTTATGCCATGATTCCTGGTGGGGAGCAGGTAAAGCTTATTATTAATGTTGAGGCTCAGAAATCTTTTTATCCGGGATATGATATTGTAACACGAGCCGTATTTTATTGTGCGAGACTATTATCTGCTCAATGTGGAACAGAATTTACGCCAAGGAATTATAATGATATAAAGAAAGTATATTCTATTTGGATATGTATGGATGTTCCTCAAAAAATGGAATATAAAATAACAAAGTATAAGATGAATAAGGAAGAGGTATATGGTCAAGTATCCGATGAGGGGCGATATGATTTATTGGAAGTTGTCATGATATGCCTAGGTAGAGAGGAAAAGCTTACAGCAGGAACAATGCTTCATGGATTGCTAAGCACGCTATTGTCGGATGAATTGGAACCTAACGAAAAAAAACAGATTTTAAAACAGGAGTATGGAATTGCAACTTCTGTAGAAATGGAAGGAGGCTTGCAGAAAATGTGTAATTTATCAGAAATGATTGAGGAAAAGGCTATAAAAAGAGGTATGGCAAAAGGTATAGAAAAAGGTATAGAAAAAGGAACTTACATGACGTTAGTTTCATTGGTAAAAGATAATATTTTATCTGAAGCGGATGCTGCTGCACGATGTGGGCTTTCTGTAGAAGAGTTTCATAAAATATTAGAAAGTACACACACCTCTTGACTAGCAAGCGTAAATCTTTTATTATGAGAAAAAAGTACTAAATAAATTAAAAAAAGGAGGTTGGGCGTATGCACGAATTTGATGATGCGGTATTGGAATGTTTCTTAAAGAAGCAGTTGCAGCTATTTCCTGAGCCGGTAGCAGAAAGTTTGGAGGAAGCTGAGAACTTTCTGGAGGAATGTATGGCTGTAGTGGTAAATTCCGTTGACGAGGTTATTGAATTCTTTGAGGACGAAGGCATTGACATGGAAGGTGCCATGGACGATGAAATCCTGGAAGCTGATGAAGTGTTTGATATCGGCGATGGCAGATACCTGATTGTGGAAGGATAAAAAATAGTAGAAGATTAGGTCGGGAGCACGGAAATGGTGCTCCCGATTTTTGCTATTCTGTATAGTATTGTGCCTGTGCATGCCAAAGCTCATGATATTTTCCGTTTTCTAAAGCAACCAAGTTTTCATGGCTTCCTGTCTGTACAATCTGCCCCTTGTCAAATACCAGAATTTCATCACAGAACCGACAACTGGACAGTCTGTGGCTAATATAGATAGCAGTTTTATCCCCGGAAATCTGATTAAATTGGGCATAGATTTCAGCTTCTGCAATGGGGTCTAAGGCAGCAGTAGGCTCATCCAGGATAATAAAGGGGGCATCCTTGTATAATGCTCTTGCAATTGCGATTTTCTGAGCTTCACCGCCGGATATCTCCACACCGTTTTGACCAAAATCCTTATAAAGATAGGTATCCAGCCCCTCCGGCAGGGTGGTAAGGCGCGCTCCAAAGCCTGCATCTATCAATGCTTTTGTTACTTTTTCCCTGTCATAATTCATGCAGCCTGCCACGTTTGTCCCCAAGGGCTGGGAAACCAACTGAAAATCCTGAAATACCACAGAAAAGATATTCATGTAATCCCGATAATTGTACTTGCGGATATCAATTCCGTTTAAAAGAATTTCTCCCTCCTGTGGGTCATAAAGGCGGCAGAGCAGCTTAATAAAGGTGGTCTTGCCGGAGCCGTTTTCACCCACTACTGCCAGACGGCTACCAACCCGGAATTTAATATTTACATGCCGAAGTGCCCAAGTGTCCGCACCGGGATAACGAAAGGAAACATTCCTAAATTCCACTTCATACTGCCTGTCGGAGCGTTTTTCTGTGGTAAGGCTGCCTTGGTACATGGCATTTGGAATATCCAGAAAATCATAGGTCATTTGCAGGTGTATTGCATTGGTTCGACAATCCTCCATCAGACCAATCAGGGAGGAAAGGTTTTCGGACATAGCAGTTGCTGCCCCTACATATTGAGTAACAGAGCCAATGCCAAAAGCCCCTGCCCATGCTTTTACACAGGTAAAAATATAAATGAAACCTGTTAAAAGTGCAGACACGCAGCCGGCAAATCCTTTATAAAGAGCAATCGGCCCACGGAAGCCTCTTACAAAGAAGCTGTCAGGGCTAAGGATATAGTTTAAAAAGTAATGGTTGGCAATGTGCTGCTGGTTGTATAGGCGGATGTCAGCAGCCTGATGGAGAAAATTCCCCAGCTTATTGTAAAAGGTAAATAAGCGGTTAGCAAAGCGTACTTCGCTTCCTAAATTGGCAAAACAGGAGGAAGCTTTTCCGCGGAAAAACCCGCCTAATGCGCTGATACCAAGCATTACTCCAAAGAGTACCGGTACAAATATGGGATGATTTAAAAGTGTCAGTTTTCCGGCAGAGTCCGGTATGGGAGTGGTAAACAGGCTGTAGGTCAGTACAATTGCACCCAAAATACCGGTTGCATCTTTTATGGCATTTGAAATTATAATTAAGGTTCGGGAAATGCCCCATCCCATCCAATTGGCGTTCTGTCTGATTTGGGAACGAAGGTCATGGGTGGATTGCTTATCCATTTCCGTAAAATCCATAGTAAACATTTTCTTGGCAAAAAGATGAGTTTCGTACTTTTGGAAAAAAATATTTTCCTGTCTGTTCTTATGATATTCCACAAAGGCATTCAATAAGGCAATAAAGGCAGTAGAAAAAACTGCACACAGAACCCAAAAGCGAATGGCTTCTACCCTGCGTGAGGATGTCAATTCATTCAATAGTCGGGCGGAAATATAAATGGCAGCATAGGGCTTTATGGCATTAATAATCCTGTCCATTGCCATAGCAGGAAAAAGTCCGGGAGAAATTTTATGGATATCCTGTAGGGCACGGCTGTGGAGCTTTACTACATTTTTGATAGGCATTTTTGTCTCTTTGGTTTTCATTAGAAGCTCACCCCTTCCTGATAGTAACGACTTTGTATTTCAAAAAGCTCTGCATAAGCCCCATTTTGAGCCAGAAGCTCATCGTGGGTTCCTTCTTCCACGATGACACCGTCTGCAAGGAAAAGTATCCGGTCGCAGAATCGTGTGGAAGCCAGACGATGGGAAATAAAGAGTGAAGTTTTTCCCTCCGTCATTTCATTGTATTTTCTATAAATATCATTCTCTGCAATGGGGTCAACAGCCGCGGTAGGTTCATCCAAAAATAAGAGGGGACCGTTTTTGTAAAGTGCTCTTGCCAGCATTAAACGCTGCATTTGTCCACCGGATAAAAGGATGCCATCTTCATAGATTTCCCGTCCGATGTGGGTATCAATTCCCTTGGGAAGGTCTGCAACTTTTTCGGTCAGCCCTGCTTTGTGGAGACTATCCCTCACACGGGCAGTATCAATGTTGGAAATGGACTGTGCCACTGTTTCCGCAACGGTGATGTCCAATACACAAAAATCCTGAAATACTGCAGAAAAAAGTTCATAATAATCTCGGCGGTTAAAGCTACGGATATCCTGACCATTTAAAAGTACCCGTCCTTCGGTAGGGTCAAAAAGACCGCAAAGCAGCTTTACCAGAGTGGTTTTTCCGGCACCGTTTAATCCCACAATTGCCAGCTTTTCTCCGGGATGAATGATCAGATTCATATGTTGTATGGTATCCTTCTCGGCTTCCGGGTAACGGAAGGATACATTCTCCAGACGAAGCTCATAGGAAGTAGCAGTAGGGATGGGCGCACCGTTTTCGAAGAGAAAAGGCTCCTCAAGCTCTAAATATTCCCGTACAGTGGAAACATCAAGAGATTCCTTGTGCAAGGTAGTACATTCCTGTAAGATACCTGTAATCCAGGAGGTAAAGGCGCCCACAGCGTTAAAATAAAGTAGAAATTCCGAAGCGGAAAGCTGTCCTTGCAGAGTCAATCCTATGAGATAATAATAGGCAATGCCGTTTCGAAGGAAATTCATTATAACATCTGTGATACTGGCAAATAGCTTTATCCGTTCTCTGCGGGTAAGGAAGCACAGATAAAGGTTTAAGATACTGTTTTGCACATCTATGAGCCAATCGGATAAGCCGAAAATACGAATATCCTTTGCTAAAGTTACAGACTCGGCTTTTTCCTTTATGTATCGAGCCTGCTTTTGGTATTGTCCTTCCTCCTCTCGGTGAGCGTGGTTCCAGCTATTTACCCGAAGGGAAGAGAGATAACCTATAACACTGGTAGCAATAATTACCAAAATTAGAATGGAACTGATATTGGAAAGCATCATCAGGTAGATAAGAAAGCCTGCCAGATTGGTAGCAAGATTGCAAAGGGTAATCCAAATGTGTTCTGCCGCAGCCCGATTACTTCCGCAGGCAGAGTTCGCTTTTTCTTTGAGTTTTTGTATCTGAGTATTTAACATATTTGGATAACCAGTGGACAGGGTCTTAAAAAAGACTCTGGCAATCAAATGGCTGCGCAGATTGATGCGTCCCCAGGTGGTAGTGCTGTCCATATAGGAGTTAAGACCTTGCAGGAAAAGCAGCGCCAAGGTAAATAATATAATTGTCATTATAAGCTCTGACAAGGGAGCGGACTGCTCCACCTTGGCAAGCACCATTGGTGCAATAAAAAGCTGGGTCAGCTTGAGGCCAATTGCCAGTACAACGGTGCATAGACAGAGGAAAAGAACTGATTTGGCATCTTTCCAGGCGTTTTTCAGCATCCACCAGACATTTTGGAAGGTATTGTATTTGGGTTTGTTTTTTGTAGTTGTTATCATAGAGTTTTACCCCTTCGAAATAAAGAATATTTGTTTGTTATTGCTCTGCATAATACTGCGCTTGGGCATGCCAAAGCTCATGGTATTTCCCATTTTCTAAGGTAACCAGGGTTTCATGGCTTCCCTTCTGCACAATTTCACCTTTATCGAATACCAGAATCTCATCGCAAAACCGACAACTGGATAGTCTGTGGCTGATATAGATAGCAGTTCGGTCCCCGGAAATTTGGTTAAATTGGGCATAGATTTCTGCCTCTGCAATAGGGTCCAGGGCAGCAGTGGGCTCATCCAGAATAATAAAGGGAGCATCCTTGTAAAGAGCTCTGGCAATGGCGATTTTCTGGGCTTCGCCGCCGGAGATAACCACACCATCTTCGGAAAAATCCTTATAAAGCTGGGTATCAAGCCCCTCTGGCAGAGAAGCAAGACGTTCTCCAAAGCCTGCATTAATCAGCGCTTTCTTTGCCCGCTCTCTGTCATAAGCCTTACAGCCTGCCACGTTGGCGCCCAAAGGCTGGGAAAGTAGCTGAAAATCCTGAAATACCACGGAAAAGATATTCATGTAATCTCGGTAATTGTATTTGCGGATGTCAATTCCGTTTAATAAAATCCTGCCCTCTTGTGGGTCATAAAGCCGGCAGAGCAGCTTGATAAAGGTGGTTTTACCAGAGCCATTTTCGCCTACAACAGCCAGGCGGCTGCCTATTTGGAATTTCACATTCACATGGCGCAGAGCCCAGCGGTCTGTGCCGGAATATTGGAAAGACACATCCTGAAATTCCACTTCATACTGCCTGTCAGAGCGTTTTTCTGTAGTAAGGCTGCCCTGATACATGGAATTGGGAATATCCAAAAAGTCATAGGTAATTTCCAGATATTCTGCGTTCACTTTCATTTCGCCTACAAGGCGCACCAGGGAAGAAAGGCTGCCTGATAGGGCAGTGACTGCTCCCACATATTGGGTAATGGATCCCACACCAAAGGCACCTGTCCATGCTTTTAGGCAGGAAAATACATAAACGATTCCTGTAAAAAGGGCAGAAATACCATCTGCAATGGCACTATAAATACCAACAGCTCCTGCACTTTCCTTTGCCAGCTTGCTGTCAAGTCCCCAGATATTGTAATGGGTAAAATAATGCAGGGAAATTGTCTGTTGCTTGTAAAGCCGGATATCTGCTGCCCGTTTTGTTTGACTTCCCAGCTTACCGTAAAAGGAATTCAAACGGTTGGAAAACTTGGCTGATTCGGTGTTGTCAGAGGTATGGGCAGCGGCTTTGCTTAGGCAGAAACCACTTAAGGCACTGATACCAATCATCAGTAAAAACAATGCAGGCACAAATAACGGATGATTTAGTAAGGTCAGCCTGCCTGCTGTGTCCGGTACCGGGATGGTAAATAGGCTGTAGGTCAGGGCAATTGCACCGATAATACTGGTAACATCCTTGACGATGTTAGGAAAAAGCTGAAAGGTGCGCTGAATACCCCAATTCATCCAGTTTTCGTTTTGCATAATTTGATAGTAGAGATCCCGGGTGTTCTGATTGTCCATATCTGCATAATCCATGGAAAGCAGCTTGGCAGTAAGCAGCCCCTGATTTTTACGGCTTCCAAAGAAGGCGGTTTGATTATTCTTCACATAATTTAAAAGATTGCTGATGAGTGCAATTACCACCGCATAGGAAATTGCCAGAAAGACCCAGAACCACAGTACTTCTGCCCGTCGCAGCCCGGCAAGCTCGTTGATAAGCTGGGCTGATATGTAAATGGAAATATAGGGTTTTAGGGCATCCAGGATTCGTTGTACTATCATATAGGGATACAGCTTGGGAAAGAGCCTGTGAATATCGGCAATGGATCTCAAATGTAGCTGTATGATTTTGGACCATGATAAGTTTTTTGTCTCTTTTTTCATTAGAAATCCTTCCCTTCCTGGTAATAACGGCTTTGGATATCGAATAACTCTGCATATGCACCCTTTCTTGCCAGCAGCTCCTCATGGGTTCCTTCTTCTGCGATGGTACCTTCTGAAAGGAAAAGAATGCGGTCACAAAACCGGGTGGAGGCAAGTCGGTGGGAGATAAAGAGTGCAGTTTTGCCTGCCGTCATATCATTGTATTTTCTATAAATATCATTTTCTGCAATGGGATCCAGGGCAGCAGTTGGTTCATCCAAGCATAATATGGGACTATTTTTGTAAAGTGCCCTTGCCAGCATAAGACGTTGGGTTTGTCCTCCTGAAAACAGGACTCCATCCTCAAAAACATCACGTCCGATGTGGGTGTCCACACCCCTGGGAAGTGCGGAAATATCTGCTAGCAGTCCGGCTTTTTCAAGGCAATCTGTAAGATGGGTCAAGTCAACCTCTGATATGCTTTGTGTTACATTTTCTGCCACTGTAGCATCCAGGATGGAAAAATCCTGAAAAACTGCAGAGAATAATTTATAATATTTTTCACGGTTAAATTGTCGGATATCCTGACCATTTAGCAGGATTCTGCCTTCCGTAGGGTCGAAAAGACCGCAAAGTAGCTTTACCAGCGTGGTTTTTCCGGCACCATTTAAGCCTACAATGGCAAGCTTTTCCCCGGGATGTATGGTCAGATTCATCTGATGAATGGTATCAGTATCAGCATTGGGATATCGGAAGGACACATTTTCCAGCTTAAGCTCATAGGGAAAGTTCTGTGGAATGGGAACCTTGTCTTCAAAACAGAAGGGCTCCTCTAATTCCAGGTATTCTCTTAAGATACTAATATCCAGGGCTTCCTTGTGGAGACCGCTACAATGCTTTAGGATTCCCGTAATCCAGGAGGTAAAGGTACCTACAGCATTAAAGTAAAGCAAAAATTCTGAGGCAGTAAGCTCACCCTGCAAAGCAAGATTAATTAAGTAAAAGTATGCAATACCATTGCGGAGCACACTTAACAGGACATCAAGGAGTTTGCCTAAGAGTTTTGCCAATTCAACCTTACGGCTTAGGTGGAGCAAAAGCTCCAGTGCACTGTTTTGCACATCCCTAAGCCAATCTGCCAAGCCGAAGATGCGGATGTCCTTTGCTAAAGCAGGGGATTCAATACTTTCTTCAATATAATAAAATTGCTTGTTGTATTTTCCCTTTTCTTCTCTTTGTTCATGGTCATAACGGTTCACGCGGAGGGTGGTATAAAAGCCAGCAACACTTGTAAGGATTGTCACCACAATCATTATCGGACTTAAATCAGAAAGCAGGGCAAGGTAAAGGATAAAACCTACTATATTAATAGATAAAGAGGTTAAGGTTATCCAGATATGCTCTACCGCAGTATTGGTGTATCTGACAGCACGGACTGCCGTTCCCTGCATTTTTTGGATGTTCACATCCAGCAAATTGGGATAGGAGGTACTTTGGGTTTTGTAATGAAATTGCTGTTCCAGAGCTCTTCTGACAGCTGTCCGGGAAAAACAGGAATTACCTTCCACATATGCCCTTGCCGCCTGTAGGAAAAACAGTGCTAAGGTAAAACCCCCTATTGTCAGAAGCAGAGAAGGTAGCGGTGCAGTTTCCTCCACCTTTTCAAGAATTTCAGGAGCAACGAACAGCTGGGTCAGCTTTAGTCCTATCTCAATAATAATGGTAACAAGACAGAAAAGGAGAACTCTTTTGCAATATTTCCAGGAGTTTCCAAACATCCACCATATATTTTGCAGGGTATTGTATTTGGGTTTTGTTTTCATATTATTTTTCCCTTTCTTTGGTATCACAATGTTACCTTAACATAAAAATTCGTCCCCGGACAATTTCGGGGACGAATTGTATAAATTGGGGGATGAATTGCGAGTATGCAATTTACTGTGGCAGCAGAATCTCCGTAGTAAATGCCCCATCCTCACTATTACGGCTGATATAACCATCCAAACGGTCTACAATGGTATCGATTCGCACCAGACCAAAGCCGTGCCCATCTCCCTTGGAACTGAAAAATCTTCCTCCTACTTTATTCATTTTCTTTCCGGCAGTAAAATTGGTAAAGGAGATGTAAAGCTGGGTGTTTTTCATATCCATATAAACCCGAATCATTCGTTCTGACTCCGGTAGCTTGAGACTTGCTTCAATGGCATTATCAAAGAGATTGCCGATGATACAGCATAAATCAAGCTCTGACAGGGTTAACTTTACCGGAATATGGGCATCTGCAATAACAGGAATGCCCTTGGATTTCGCCAAGGAAATCTTGGAATTTAAGATAGCATCCGTCATAGGGTTGCCCGTCTTAATAACTGTATCCACGGTGGCAAGGTCGGTTTCCAATTCATTCAGATAATGCCGGATTGCCTCCAGGTCACCGTTGGCGGCATGAGCCTTCATTGCCTGAATATGATTGCGGTAGTCATGACGCCAGCCGCGGATTTGCTTGTACATATTTTCCACTTCTGCATAGTGGGTTTGAATCAGCTCCTGCTGGTAGGAGGCTATGCGTTTGTCTATTTTTCTGGATAGTAGTCCCATGGTGTTCTCCCTAATGTGTTCTTGCAATCCATTCTATCATAAAATCAAATCTTTCCTTGGTTAATCCATGTCCACCCGGATATCGCTTGTGTTCCAAGTTATGTAAGGCTCCAAGCTTTAAATAGGTAGGACTTGCTTTTTCTATGACATAGGAAGCATCCTTGGAATATTTGTCATCCTCGGCAGAAACAATAAGCAGCCGTCTTGGCGCGATACAGGACACTAAATCATAGATATCGTATTTGCCATGAAATCCCGGAATAACACTAGCCATTTCAATTCCTACATCGTTTCTCATACGATTTTCATAAGTACATGCACTGCCGCTGGTACAGCTAAAAGAGATTCGCTCATCCAATGCTGAGAGAAATAGTACGGTGTTGCCACCATAGGAATGCCCCAGTGTGCCGATACGGTTTTTGTCCACAAAGCTAAGATTAGAAAGCAGGGTAATGCTGTTCATGGCATCAGCTAATACTTTTTGCATTAAGGATTCGCCCCTTATGATACGGTAGCAAACTTCGTTAAAGTGTTGCCAAAAGTCAAAGCCCTCTACACTAGGGTCTTTGCGTCTTTGCTCAAAGCAGATGGAATCAGGAGCCAGCACCACAAAGCCTCTTTTTGCCAATTCAGGTCCAAAAGCCTGTAAGGGATTTCCAGCCAAACCGCATACCTCGCTTTTCCCTAAATGATGCTCCCTGTTATGCTGATGGTTGATAAGAATAGCCGGATTGCTATTAAGAATATCCGGGAGTAATAAAAAGGCTGTGACCTTATCTCCGTAAGAATCATACTCAATCAGCTGTCTGGTATAACCATTTTCTTGGGAAGAGTCTAACAGATTATATGTAATAGGGGCTGTGAAATCAGCAACGTTAATTCCTATGATATTTGCAATATCATTTCTTAAATTTGTCATGTGGATTACCCCATAAATAAATGTATAACTTATTTGTAAATTTCCAAATGTATAAATAAAATGCACAACTAAGAAAATTTATCCTGTAATTGTTTGGATTATATTATCGCATCTAATAAGGGAAAAAACAAGGCAAAAAAGTGTGGTTAAAATGCTTGCGTATAAGACTATTTTGTGCTATTTTTAAAAGTAACAATTTGAAAGGATAATTTCTATGAACACATTATTTGTAAACAATTCAGAACAGAAAGAAGAACGTAAACTCTTGTAATCATTGCTTCCCGCATGGTTACAAGGGGGGACGTCTTGTTTCTGTGCGGTTGCTGTTTATAGATATCATAGATGCAGAACCGTAATAGATTTAGCATATGCTAAGGATGTTACGGTTTTTTTATTTGAGGAAGGAAGAAAATATTATGAATGATTTAGGAACTAAAACAATTGAGACCGAAAGACTAATTTTAAGGAAATTTGATATTTCTGATGCACCAGGAATGTTTTACGGATGGGCATCCGATAAAAACGTCACAAAATATGTAAGTTGGAACACTCATGTGGATATTGCGGAAACGCTAGCGGTTATTGAAAATTGGGTGAAACGGTATGATGCAAACAGTTATATTGGAATCAAGGTTATGCTACCGAAGTCTTAAAAGCAGTTATCAATTATTTACTTTATGAATGTGAAATGCATATTGTTGAAGCCAAACATCATAGCACCAATCCTGCAAGTGGTCGGGTTATGGAAAAAGCAGGCATGATAAAAGATGCTGTATTAAAGGAAAGACGATATGATGCAGAAACGGATTCCTACTGTGACTTGGTATGTTATTATATAGCGAAATAAATGGGGAGAAGATTTGTGATGAATATGATTACATATAGAAAAGCGGAAATTAATGATTGCCTTCCTATTGCCAAATTGAAGGGAATTGTATGGAATACTACTTATAAAGGTATTTATACTGATGAAGCTTTAGCCAACTACGATGTTCTAAAAAATAAAATAATCTTTGAACAGATTGTTAATAATCCGGAAATTGAAGTTTATGTAGCAGTTAACATTGAGCAGATAGTTGGCTTTATGACATGTGGCAAACCTTATAAGCCCTTTGAGGATTTTCAACAAGAAATAGGTATGTTGTATATTTTAAAGGAATATCAAAGACAAGGCATCGGAAAAACTTTCTTCAATATTGCACGGCAACAGGCTGCCCTAAAGGGTCATAATAAGTTTTTAGTAGCTGTAAATAAAAAGAATTACGAAGCACAAAAATTTTATATAGAAATGGGCGGGAAAATGATTTACATTGATGAATCACAAATGCGTTTTAGTTATAGTTTGTAATGAAAAATTTGAATATAAGATATTATGAAAAGTGCTCCATCTTAGTAATACAATTAAGTGGAGCACTAGAAACAAGGTGCAAATTTTACATATTAATAATCGCCCGGTTCACGCCCTCATAAGCCCCTCTGGGCAGTGGAATCGTAGTGCCATCATTCAAGTGAATCTCTGTCTTAGTTACCTTGCTGATGCAGGTAAGGTTTACAATGGCAGAGCGTCCCACCCGGTAAAAGCGGTCATCCAACAGGGCAGATAGTTCACTTAAGGTCTTTTTCAGGGTTACATCCTCTTTGGCGTGGATGGTGGCATAGTTATGCTGTACATCAATATAGCGTATCTGATAAAGGGGAATGCGAATCATTTCTCCTGCAATCTCAAAGTTCAGTACTTTTTCATTTTTGTGCAGCTTTTCTGTGGCTCTGTCGAGGACAGAAAAGAGTTTGTCCACATTTACAGGCTTCATCAGATAGTGGAGAGCTGCAACCTCGTAGCCCTCTGAAATGTAGTCAGAGTAGCCTGTAATAAATACGATTTGTAGGGTTTCGTTTTCCTGCCGTAGCTTTTTGGCGAGGCTTACACCATCCATGGTGCCCATTTCAATATCCAGCAAAAGCATATCAAAATCACTTTCTTCGGTATAATGAAACAGGAAATCTTCGGCAGAATGAAAAGGGCATAGACTGACCGAATGATGAGCATTTGTTGCCCATTTTTTGGTCAAGTTTATGATATATTCTCTGTCTGTGGCATTGTCGTCACAGACTGCAATTTTGTAGTTCATGATGTGCATTCCTTAAACTAAAGTTTTCTTTTAGTGATAGTTTCAAATGGACAATATTCCCCTGTTTATTGAAAATACTTCTCAAATATCTCAATTAATCCATCTTCATTGTTGCTTTTCTCAGTAATAATATCCCCATGCGCCTTCACAGCATCCGTTGCATTTTCCATGGCAACACCGATATGGGCGGCATCCAGCATGGAAATATCATTTTCTGCATCGCCGGCGGCAAAGGTATTGGTACGAAGTACAGGAAGGTAGTCCGTTACAAATCGTAGAGCACTTCCCTTATCGGCAGCGATGGGAAGAATCTCCAAATATTGGTCATTGGAGAAAAATGCCTGAATCCGTCCCTGTAAATCACTGTCGGCTAACAGGGAGTCTCTGAAACGTTCCAGCACAGTGCGGTCTGTTAAATGAATCATTTGTAGCTTGTAGCTACCATCAGGTAGGGCATCTGCAATGTTTTCTACGCATTTGAGAGGCATGTGGATACGACGGGTGTAAAACCGAAGCTCCTCATTGTCATGGTAGCATACGATTTCGCTTTCCGTATAGCCGTGGATATGGATTCCGGCGGCATTGGCAGCGGCTACAATTTTGCGGATGTCATCCTGCGCCAGCTTGTGCTCCAGAATAGGTTGTTTGCTGTCACAGCTATAAACCAAAGCACCATTGTTGGAAATAATCAGCATATTGGGGAAGGTAAGACCTGCCAACTCACATACTTCTAAAATGCTGGGCAAGGGTCTGCCGGAGCTGAGTACCAGGTGATGCCCGCTAGCGGTAATGCGTCCAATTGCCGCCTTCATGGCAGGGCTTATGGTGCTGTTATTTAAAAGCAGTGTGCCGTCCATATCGGAAAACAGGACTTTCTTGCGGGTTGCTTTTAGTTTTTTCCAGATTTCTTCATGGATAAAAAGCTTTCCGCGTCCCACACCTAAGTCAATGTCCGGCTTATTGCTGCCGTGGAAATCGGAGCCGCCGCTTATCAAAAGATGATATTTGGAAGCAAGGGCACGCATTTGTTTTTCTTCTCCGGCATTATAGGTACTGTAAACAGCTTCTATACCAATCAGCCCGGCTTCCTTAAGTTCAGCCACCAGCTTTTCCAAACGGCTGTCACTCATACGGTAAAGTACAGGATGTGCTAAAATGGGAATGCCGCCGGCTTTTAGAATCAATTCCACCGCCTGTACGGGAGTAACCTTTTCCCTTGGGACAAAATAAGGGCAGTGGTCCCCTACATAACGTTCAAAGGCTTCCGGCATACTTTTAATATATCCGTGGTTGAACAGATATCTTGCATAATGGGCACGGGTAATGACTGCGTCCGGGAATTCTTCCAGCAGCTTTTCGTAGGTAATATCAATGCCGGCTTCCTGCAACAGTGCACACATTTTCTGATTACGGGTAATGCGGGAATCCACAAAATGCTGTAAATGTGCAGCAAATTCAGGAGTTTTATAATCAATGGCAAGTCCCACAATATGAATGTCACGCCCCTCGTATTCGGTAGAAAACTCAATGCCGGGAATGACCTCGGGAGCATTGGGTAAATTTTTCGCATACGCCAATGCTTCCTCCAATCCCTCAACAGTATCGTGGTCTGTCAAAGCAAAAGCGGTCAGTCCTTTTTTTATTGCATAATCAACCAATTCCTTAGGGGAATAGGTTCCGTCGGAACGGTTGGAGTGTACATGTAAATCTATCATTTTTCTTTTCCTTATTCTGTAATTACGTTTAATGAATCTATATAATAACAACTTTCAGGCAGCTTCACATCTGCATTTGGCAAATCTCCCAAATCCCCCCATTTACCACAATCCTCAATGGTATTAAAGGGGAGGGTATCCTTGGTGGTAAAGAGAATGCGTTCCACAGAGTAAACAGAGTTACTGAAGCGTAGTTCCTTGGTCTGGGTATTTTCACCCTGAGTAATGGTCAGGGTAAAGGTGTTGGTGAAGCAATTGGCTTCTATTTTTATATCCATCCATTCTCCGGGACAGTAGTTACCAACGGTAGTGTAAAGTCCCCCATTCTTTACGATAATTTCCCCATTGTCCTTAAAATAAAACCGTACTGGAACCAAACCATTCTGATTTTGCAGTTCTATGGTAAAGCGTGATTCTACACAGGCCGGCTGTAATAAAACTTTTGTTTTTATGGTAACCACGGGGCTTTCCTTGAAAACTCTCATGGCGCGGGCTCTGTCGTAAGGATCAGCATCTTTAAGGCACAGGGCGTTTATACTGTTACCATCCGCAGGGGCGTCAGTAATAGAAACCGGACACCAAAGAGGAGCATAAATATTCCAATTTCTTACAAAAGAACCTTTCTCCATGTCATTAAAATCCGTATCCACGCAGCCATTTTCTATGCCACGGATGGTACAGGGCGTGCGGCTGACCCATACATCTTCTTTGTTTACGGTATAAGCAAGCCACAGCGCATTGTCATCGGGCTTTGGATTATCCTCGCAAATACCACGAACATACTGAGGCCCCAGATTCTTGTAAAATCCTGCGTATTTATTGGGGGAAACCTCGGGGGTAATAGCTAAAAGGTTATCAAAATCCTCTCCATTTTCGCCTGTAACAATAGCCAATGGCCAGCGGTGTGCACTGTCCGTGGTGGGATTGTAGGCAAGGGCGTAGCGTCCGTCAGGTGTTTTTTGTCCCCAAACCTTTCCTGTGGAGGTTTCCAAGGAGTAGCAAAGCTGATTGTCACACCAGGTAGCACCCTTGTCCGTGGACTTGGTTACAAAGGATTTTTTGTAAAGCCCCATGATATCTCCATTAGGCAAAGTGTAGTAGGAGAGGGCTTCTCCGCCGGGAACCGTAAACCATTCGGTATTCAGCCGCTCCTCTTCCCACATCTGGGCGGTTACCAGTTTATTGGCAAGTAATTCCTCACAGGCGTTGCGAAAACCTTCATCCGGGCTTTTCGTGTATAGGGGGAACATATCTGCGTTGGCAGCATTATATCCGCCTGCTTCATTGCGACGCAGAAAATAAATATCAGAAAAGGTAAAATCCTGATAAATCTCTCTTACCACACGTCCAACACCATAGCCCTTGCAGGGAGCAATTTTGTAGGTGGGGGAGATGCCGTAAAAGGCGGTTGCCAACAGGCGGTTATCGCTGGTGACGTAAAAGCTCATGCGCTGATGCATTACACAGGGAACATTTTCCCCTGTCAAATCCTCTTTTCCCGGACCAGCATAGGGGGCACAAGGAGCCTCTATAGGAGGGAATAAAACCACAGGCTTGCACCAATTAGCACCGTCCTTTGACCAGGTAATCAGGGTTTGAGAGGGTGGCAGATGCTCGCTTTCCGGATCTGACAAATAATCTACAAAAAAATGTTGATTCCAAAAGCAAAGTGCAGCAGCATGGTTATAGCTCCAACCATAGCCGTCAGTGGCACGGTCGGGATGCTTACCGGCACGCATGACCTGAAAGCAGTGGGTGCCAATGGCGTGACGCAGAGCACCATCCTGAGCTCTGACGTCAGCTTTTTCTACATTATGACATCGGATAAAATCATTTTTAAAAAATTCGGAATATTTTGACATGGCAAATTTACCTCATAATATTGGGAATAGTTATAGTTTCCTGCAAAAGTTTATGGGAAAAGCCCACTTGGCAAGCGGGCTTTCTATAAGAATATTAATTCTCGTCGTCTTCCTTATTAGCAGTAAATACGGTACGTTTTCTAGCCATTTCATCGCTGGCAAGATATTCGTCGTAGGTAGTAACCTTATCAACAAAGGTTCCGTTAGGAAGGAATTCAATAATACGGTTTGCGGTGGTCTGTACAAACTGGTGGTCATGGCAGGAGAACAGTGCCACACCTGAAAACTTAATCAGACCATTGTTTAATGCGGTAATGGATTCCATATCCAAATGGTTGGTAGGCTCGTCAAATACCAGACAGTTTGCACCACTAATCATCATTTTGGATAAGAGACAACGTACCTTTTCACCACCGGACAGAACCTTAACCTTTTTCACACCGTCTTCTCCGGCAAAGAGCATACGTCCAAGGAAACCACGTACATAGGTAACGTCCTTAACAGGGGAGTAGCCGGTAAGCCAGTCAACGATGGTCAAATCATTGTCAAATTCCTCGGTATTATCCTTGGGGAAGTAAGCCTGAGAGGTGGTAACACCCCATTTGTAGGTTCCCTCATCGGGCTCCAATTCGCCTACCAAAATTTGGAAGAGAGTGGTCTTAGCTAATTCGTTGCTTCCTACAAAAGCAATCTTATCATCATGTCCCACGATAAAGGAAACATCGTCCAGAACTTTTTCACCATTGATGGTCTTGGAAATATGTTCTACAGTAAGAACTTCGTTTCCGATTTCACGCTCAGGGCGGAAGTCAATATAGGGATATTTTCTGCTGGAAGGTTTAATCTCATCCAACTCGATTTTTTCCAATGCACGCTTACGGGAGGTAGCCTGCTTGGACTTGGAAGCGTTTGCGGAGAAACGGGAAATAAATTCCTGCAACTCTTTAATCTTTTCTTCCTTCTTTTTATTTGCTTCCTTCATCTGCTTTACAAGCAATTGGCTGGACTCGTACCAGAAATCATAGTTACCTGCGTAAAGCTGAATCTTGCCGTAATCAATATCTGCAATGTGGGTACATACCTTATTTAAGAAGTAACGGTCATGGGATACCACGATAACAGTGTTCTCAAAATCAATGAGGAAATCCTCAAGCCATGCAATAGCGTCCAAATCCAAGTGGTTGGTAGGCTCGTCAAGAAGCAGAATGTCGGGGTTACCGAATAATGCCTTTGCAAGCAGCACCTTAACCTTAATATTACCATCCAAATCCTTCATGGTAGCGTAGTGGTATTCGGTATCAATTCCCAGACCATTTAACAGCATAGCGGCATTGGACTCAGCCTCCCAGCCGTCCATTTCTGCAAATTCAGCTTCCAATTCGCTGGCACGGATTCCATCCTCGTCGGTGAAATCCTCTTTGGCGTAGATAGCATCCTTTTCCTTCATAATTTCATAAAGGCGCTCATTACCCATGATAACAGTGTCCATTACCACACATTCATCATATTTAAAGTGATCCTGCTCCAATACGGAAAGACGCTGACCGGGAGTAATGGTAACATCACCCTTGGTAGTTTCCAGTTTACCGGAGAGAATCTTAAGGAAGGTGGATTTACCTGCACCGTTGGCACCAATCAGACCGTAGCAGTTTCCTTCCGTAAATTTAATGTTTACATCTTCAAATAATGCTTTTTTACCGATTCGTAAAGTTACATTGTTTGCACTAATCATTTTCTAAACCTTTCTTATTATAAAATTATAAAATACCTTATTGTAAATGGCTCTTTCCCAAAGCCCACTATTCCTTATTGTACAGAAAATCATGGAAAAAGCAAGAAAAATAAGGAAATTATTCATAAAAATATAACCACTCGGGAACCTTTTGGGGATATAATGAATCATATATTGTGAAGCCGGCAGAAAAAAGAAAGAGGAGGTGGTTTTTTTGGCAGTACTTACAGAAGAGGAATTCGCAGAACAAATAAGGAGTTATATGGTTAATATGTACAGGCTTTCCTTTGCTATTTTAAATTCTACTCAGGATGCTGAGGATGCAGTGGGAGAAGCGGTGTTACGAGCCTTTGAAAATAGAAATGCGTTAAAGAAAAAAGATGCCTTCAAGGCATGGATTATGCAAATTACTGCAAATGAAGCCAAAAAAATATACAGAAAGAATAAAAGAACCTATGCTACGGAGTGGGAGGAACAATTTTCCCCTGCATTTTATGATGATTATCACGAATTATGGGATGCTGTTATGCAATTGGATAACGAATTTCGAGATGTAATTGTTTTGTTTTATTATGAACAGTTTTCCATAAAGGATATCAGCAAAATTATGAAATGTAAGGAAGGAACTGTAAAATCCAGAATTTTCAGAGCCAAAAATCAATTACGGGAGTTGCTGACAGAAAGCCTGTAGATTTAAGAAACGGAGGTATTTATGAATACAGATTTTGATAAAAGAGTGTTTGAAATGGCAGCACAGGAAAAAATGTGTGTGCCTCAAAATTTAGAGTTTCAGGTAAACAGAATCTTAGAAAATGGGAAGCGGGATAGAAAAATTCGTTATAGCTTTAAAAGAACCATAGTGTTGGTGGCAGCCTGCACGCTGATGTGTTCCGTTACGGTAACCGCTGCTGCCAATCTGTATCTGCAGCGAATGGAGGCAATGAATCAGGAGAAGCTGGAAGCCTATTTTGAAATGCTGTATACATCGATTATGCCTGCGGATAATTATAACCGCGGATTTACGGACAGTGAATTGGAGAGAAAGGCTGAATTGGAAACAGCATATTTGGAGCAGGGTGTCTTTCCGAAAAAGGAGCTTACCATATTGGAAGAAGCTTCGGATTACAAAAAGGGCGTTGCCTATCTTCCCCATAGTGGTACCTTCTTTTTCCCAAAGAGAGAGATGAAGGACGAGGAGCTGTTACAGTATATTGATTTTATAAAAAAGAGGGATTACAGTCTTGCGAAGATAAATGAGCAGTTGGAAGCAGGAGAACTGGTGTTGGAGCAGCCGGTGAGTCAGGAGCCGGAGCTGACGGAGGAGAGTGTTTTGGAAAGTAAGGCAATCTATGAGCCGGGTCAAGCCCTTACCATTGCTTATGGATCCGATATGCCGGTGCAGTGTATAACAGCAGGTAGGGAAACCCTGTTTTTGGGCGGTTATAATCGGATTGAATGCATGGCAATCGGTTCAGAGGAGACGGAACTGTTTTTTGATGCATTTGGAACAGAAGAGGCATTGGTAACCTGTTTGTATGAAGCTGAGGATGGAGTGCTGTATGCAGGTGTGAGTAAGCTTGGAGACAGTAATTCCGCAGCATTGGGCAAAACAGAAATCTATAAACTAAGCAAAGATGGGGAACTGTTGCAGCATTTTCAGGTAGGAAGTGATAACATCAACATGATTACCGGAATGGCAATGGATGCGGAGGAAAATCTCTATGTAAAGTTTCGGTCATATGTTGGTGAAAACAGGGAGGTTATTCAGGTTTATAACAAGGAGAATGAATTCCTTTCCCTTATTTCCGGTGGAGCGTATGAAATCCATACCGCTTCAGGAATCGGAGCAGGCAGGGACGGAAAGGTGTATACCTGTGTGTATAGCAAGGATACCGGAAATGTGGGACTTGCAGTGATAAATCCCGTTACGGGCGGTTTGGATGAGGTATATGAAAATCTGCAGGCAGAGGGAGATAATCTGCCTTGGGATATGATTGCAAAGGGAGTAGAAAATGATTTGATACTGTATGGGTATGATGGAGTATATACCTATGATCTTGGCAATGAGAAGGCAGAACGTATTATTGCACCCTATGAAGCAGTTTGTGGCTTTGAGGGAGCCTGTGTATCCGTTTATGGGGATGGCAGAATGATTTTCCTGAATGCCACGGAAGGATATGAGATAACTGCACATAATGGTGCTGCCGGATGGGTAAAAAATCCGGAAAAAACAACAATTTACTATGTACCCACAATAAAAGAGTAGGGAAAGGGTTGACAAAGAAGAATGCCTGCATTATAGTAGTTCTAAACAGTACTACTATAATGCAGGCTGATTTTTTGACCGAAACGGAGGAGGATACTATGAGCATTAAGGTTGGTATTTTAGGTTATGGAAATCTGGGAAGAGGCGTGGAATGTGCCGTGAAGCAGAATGAGGACATGGAGCTTGTGGCAGTGTTTACCCGTCGTAATCCTGACAGTGTAAAGATTTTAACAGAGAGTGCAAAGGTTTATCATATTGATGATATTTTATCCAAGAAGGATGAAATTGATGTACTTGTAATCTGTGGCGGAAGTGCAACAGACCTTCCTGTGCAGACTCCGGAGTATGCAAAATATTTTAATGTAATTGACAGCTTTGATACCCATGCAAGAATCCCTGAGCATTTTGCAAATGTAGATGCGACAGCACAGGAATCCGGCAAGGTTGCTATTATTTCCGTAGGCTGGGATCCCGGAATGTTCTCTTTAAACAGAGTGTATGCAAATGCTATTTTACCCGATGGCAAGGATTATACCTTCTGGGGCAAGGGCGTAAGTCAGGGACATTCGGATGCCATCCGCAGAGTGGAAGGTGTTGCAGATGCAAGACAGTATACCATTCCGGTACCGGAGGCTTTAGAGCAGGTAAGAAGTGGCGAGACTCCTGAATTAACCACCAGACAGAAGCACACCAGAGAATGCTTTGTAGTGGCAAAGGAGGGGGCTGACCTTGCAAGAATCGAAAAAGAAATCAAGGAAATGCCTAATTACTTTGCTGATTATGATACCACCGTTCATTTTATTTCCCAAGAGGAATTAAATGAAAAGCATGCAGGGATTCCTCACGGCGGTTTTGTAATTCGCAGTGGAAAAACCGGCTGGAATAACGAGCATCAGCATATTATTGAATACAGCTTAAAGCTGGATTCCAATCCGGAATTTACATCCAGCGTGCTGGTAGCCTATGCAAGAGCTGCATACCGCTTGAACCAGGAAGGACAGAAGGGCTGCAAGACCGTATTTGATGTGGCACCTGCTTATCTGTGCAGACAGAGCGGAGAAGAATTAAGGGCACATATGTTGTAGTAAGTGTGGGAATTTATTAGAGTAGAGTAAAATTGTGTAAGGGATTATAAATAGGGATAAACAGTCAACGGATGATATGATTCATGCTCATATGCTTCACAGTTGACTGTTTTTTTGTTATACTTTTTATGGGAATGTGGTTAGAATTGTGCCAGCAAAGGAATTAGAGGGGTATCAGGAGGAAAATCATGGAAAACAAACTAAATTATAAGCGTACTTTTTTTATTGGTCTTGCTTTCTTGAGTATCAGTGCATTTTGGCAGATGTATGATAATATAGTACCACTGATTTTACAAAATACCTTTGGAATGAAGGAAACCGTTACCGGTACAGTCATGGCAATGGATAACGTGCTGGCATTGATACTGTTACCTGTATTTGGAACCCTTTCTGATAAGGTGGATACCAAATTAGGAAAACGTATGCCCTTTATTGTGTGCGGAACGGTTTTAGCAGTAAGCTTTATGCTGTTATTACCCACAGCGGATAAGGCAGGAAATCTGACTTTGTTTGTAGCAGCATTATTCCTCACATTGATATCCATGGGATTATACCGTTCCCCGGCGGTGGCATTAATGCCGGATTTGACACCCAACCATCTACGCAGTCGTGCTAATGCAGTAATTAATCTGATGGGAGCTGTTGGTGGAGTCTATTCTCTGATTATGATTAAGCTTTTGGTAGGAAAGGGGAAGTGCCCGGATTATTTGCCGTTATTTTGCAGTGTTGCAGCGTTAATGGTAATTGCAGTGGGGACTCTTGTAATTACCATTCGTGAGAACAAGCTGAAAAAGGAACTGTTGGAGGTTATAGGAGCGAATGAGGTAAGTAAAGAGAGTGCAATGGCTGAAGGAGAAGACAAGAAGGAAACGCAGGCACCGCTTCCGAAAGAGGTTAAGCGCAGCATGATGTTTCTGTTAGCATCTATATTTTTGTGGTTTACTGCATATAATGCTGTTACTACAGCCTTTTCCCGTTACACTAAGGTGGTGTGGAAGCTGGAGGGCGGCGGCTTTGCCAATTGTCTTTTGGTAGCTACTGTTGCAGCTATTATTGGTTATATTCCTATTGGGCATATTGCATCTAAAATAGGCAGAAAGAAAACCATAATGGGTGGTATTATTGTGATGGCATCCTGTTATGGGGCAGCTATTTTTGTGGATGAGTATACGGCCTTGATTAATATTGCTTTTGCATTGATTGGTATGGCGTGGGCTGCCATTGGCGTTAATTCCTATCCTATGATTGTGGCAATGAGCAAGGGTTGTGACATTGGTAAATTTACCGGTACCTATTATACTTTTTCTATGTCAGCCCAGATATTGACTCCTATTCTGTCCGGTGCCCTTTTGGAAAATATTTCTTATAGAACATTGTTTCCTTATGCCTTGGTGTTTTCTCTGTTGGCATTGTTGACAATGACGCAGGTTCGCCATGGTGATGTAAAGCCTGTGAAAACGAAAAGTGTATTAGAGAATTTTAATGTAGAAGATTAGGAAGCTCCGCTGCTCAAAGAATGGACAGGAGAGGAGGTGCTTGGGATATGAAGGGATGGAGTGTTCTGCTGATTATTTTATTACTATGTATTTTTTTGTATCTATGGGCAATTATGCCCCGCATGCTTCATAAGCCGGATATGAAGCCCTTTAAACAGTGGCTATATGCACACCGAGGATTACATGATAACGAATCAGATGCCCCGGAAAATTCCATAAAAGCTTTTAGAAAGGCTGTGGATGCCGGATTTGGCATTGAATTGGATATTCAGTTGACGAAGGATGATATTCCCGTGGTTTTTCATGATTATACTTTGGAGAGAGTTTGTGGCACAAATGGAAATGTGCGGGATTATACTTATGAAGAATTGCAACAATTTCAGCTTTACAATTCCAAGGAGCATATTCCTAGATTTGAAGAGGTATTAGAACTGGTAGATGGCAAGGTGCCTTTAATTGTGGAATTAAAGGTGGAGTGGACGGACACTTCTCTTTGTCCCATTGCCGGTAAAATGTTGGAGGCTTATCGTGGCCAGTATTGTGTTGAATCTTTTAATCCTTTGGCAGTATGGTGGTTTCGCAAAAACTGTCCTGAAGTGGTGAGAGGACAGTTGGCAGAAGCGTTTTTGAAGGGAGAAGAATATAAAGGGTTTCTGTATTTTGTATTACAGCATCTATTAATGAATTTTCTCAGCAGACCGGATTTTGTGGCATATAATCATAAGCATTATCATATGTTGTCAAGAAAAATCTGCCATAAATTCTTTGGAAGCATAGCAGTGGCATGGACAATAAAAAGTAAGCAGGAGCTTGCTGATGCCAAAAAGCACTTTGAAATTTTTATTTTTGACAGCTTTTTGCCTGAAAATATGAGAAAAATGTAAAAAAATACTTTTTTGGAGTATGTGAAAATTATAACATAGTGATAAAGAGAGTTTGGATGTAAACGCTTACATTTGTACAAAAGATACAAGTGCGGGCGTTTTTGTGGTTATAAAGTACTGTACAATGTGACGATGGAGTGAACGTGATAATTGTGCAACTTAAACGAAAATAAACAGTGTGACAAAAATTTATCAAATTCAGCTTGATATTCTTTTGGTAGATTGTTACAATAACGGAGTAATATAGAACTAGTAAATAATTTTTGTCAAGAAAACAGAAAGAAAAGGGAGACAAAAAAGTATGAAGAAATGGGTTTACAAATTCAAAGAAGGTAACGCAGACATGAGGAACCTGCTTGGTGGTAAAGGTGCTAACCTTGCAGAAATGACAAATTTAGGTCTGCCTATTCCTCAGGGCTTTACTGTAACAACAGAAGCTTGTACTGATTATTATGATAACGGCAAGCAGATTTCTGATGAAATCCAGGAGCAGATTTTCCAGAATATCGCAGATTTGGAAGCATTGATGGGCAAAAAGTTCGGTGATACCGAAGATCCCCTGCTTGTATCTGTTCGTTCCGGTGCAAGAGCATCCATGCCCGGTATGATGGATACCATCCTTAACTTAGGTTTGAATGACGTAGCAGTTGAAGGTTTTGCTAAGAAGACCGGCAACCCCAGATTTGCATATGATTCCTATCGTCGTTTTATCCAGATGTACTCTGACGTAGTTATGGAAGTTCCTAAGTCCTTCTTCGAGAAGATTATCGATGAGATGAAGGAAGAAAGGGGTGTTCAGTTTGATACTGAGCTGACCGCTGATGATTTAAAGAATTTGGCTGAGAAGTTTAAGGCTGTTTATAAAGAAGCTATGAAGGGTGAAGAATTCCCTCAGGATCCTAAGGATCAGTTGATGGGTGCTGTTAAGGCAGTATTCCGTTCATGGGATAACCCTCGTGCTATTGTTTACAGACGTATGAATGATATCCCCGGTGATTGGGGTACCGCTGTAAACGTACAGTGTATGGTATTTGGTAATAAGGGTGAGACCTCCGGTACAGGTGTTGCATTTACCCGTAATCCTTCCACCGGTGAAAAGGGTATCTTTGGTGAGTACCTGATTAATGCACAGGGAGAGGACGTAGTTGCAGGTGTTCGTACACCTCAGCCTATCTCCAAATTGGAAGAGGATCTTCCTGAGTGCTACAAAGAGTTTATGGCAATCGCTAATAAGCTGGAAGAGCACTATCGCGATATGCAGGATATGGAGTTCACCATTGAAGAAGGTAAGTTATACTTCTTGCAGACCAGAAATGGTAAGAGAACTGCTCCTGCAGCTATTAATATTGCATGTGACCTGGTTGACGAAGGCAAGATTACTCCTGAAGAGGCAGTTCTTCGTATTGAGGCTAAGTCCTTAGACCAGTTATTACATCCTACCTTCGACGCAGCTGCATTAAAGGCTGGCGAAGTAATCGGTTCCGCACTTCCTGCATCTCCCGGTGCTGCAGCCGGTAAGGTTTACTTTACTGCTGACGAAGCTAAGGAAGCCGGTAAGGGTGGCAGAGGCGAAAGAGTTATCCTTGTTCGTCTTGAGACCTCTCCTGAGGATATCGAAGGTATGCATGCAGCTGAAGGTATCTTAACTGTTCGTGGTGGTATGACCTCCCATGCAGCAGTAGTAGCTCGTGGTATGGGTACATGCTGTGTATCCGGTTGTGGTGAAATCAAGATTGATGAAGAAGCAAAGGTATTCTCCCTTGGCGGATATGAATTCCACGAAGGTGATTACATTTCCTTAGATGGTACTACCGGTAAGATTTACAAGGGTGATATTAAAACTGTAGAGGCTTCCGTAGGCGGAAACTTTGGACGTATCATGGCTTGGGCTGACCAGTTCAGAACTCTCAAGGTTCGTACCAATGCTGATACTCCTGAAGATACTAAGAATGCAGTGCATCTTGGTGCAGAAGGTATCGGTCTTTGCCGTACAGAGCATATGTTCTTCGGTGAGGATAGAATTCCTAAGTTCCGTAAGATGATTCTCTCTGATTCTGTGGAAGCAAGAGAAGAAGCATTAAAGGCAATCGGCGAGTTCCAGAAGGCAGACTTCAAGGCTATGTACGAGGTTCTGGAAGGAAAGCCTATGACTGTTCGTTACTTAGATCCCCCTCTTCATGAGTTTGTTCCTACTGAGGAAGAGGATATCAAGGCTCTTGCAGCAGATATGGGTCTGACTGTAGAAGAGGTTAAGGCTAAATGTGATGAACTCCATGAGTTCAACCCTATGATGGGTCATAGAGGATGCCGTCTTGCAGTTACCTATCCTGAAATCGCTAAGATGCAGACCAGAGCAGTTATGGAAGCTGCTATCGAAGTTAAGAATGAGAAGGGCTTCGATATTGTTCCTGAAATTATGATTCCTCTCGTAGGCGAGAAGAAAGAGTTAAAATATGTTAAGGATGTAGTTGTTGAGGTTGCTGAGGCTGTTAAGGCTGAGAAGAATTCTGACATCAAGTACCATATCGGTACAATGATTGAGATTCCTCGTGCAGCACTTACCGCTGACGCTATCGCAGAGGAAGCTGAGTTCTTCTCCTTCGGTACCAACGACCTTACCCAGATGACCTTCGGTTTCTCCCGTGATGACGCTGGTAAGTTCCTTGATTCCTACTATCAGGCTAAGATTTTCGAGTCCGATCCTTTTGCAAGACTGGATCAGACCGGTGTTGGTCAGTTAGTACAGATGGCAGCAGAAAAAGGTCGCAAGACCCGTCCTGACATCAAGTTAGGTATCTGTGGTGAGCACGGTGGAGATCCTTCTTCCGTAGAGTTCTGCCACAAGGTAGGTCTGAACTATGTATCCTGTTCACCTTTCCGTGTGCCTATTGCCAGATTGGCTGCAGCACAGGCTGCTTTGAACAATAAGTAGGCGAATGCTGTTTAGTTAGTATGCTGATATAAGATTTTCGTCCCACTATTTACAGAGATGTAGGTAGTGGGATTTTTTTCCTGCTTCCTGCTTTGTAAATATATTGATATATTTTATGTTTTGACATATAATAATATTACAAACACATGCAAAACAACTACACAAAGCATGGTGAAGGAGGAAGCATTATGGCAGAACAGGTTTTGATTCAATTTCGTGCAGATAAAGCATTAAAACAGGAGGTTGCAGAGATTTACGAGACTCTTGGTATGGATTTACCAACAGCTTTCCGTATGTTTATGACTAGAAGTAAGATGGTTAAAGGGCTTCCGTTTGAGGCAACATTACCAGAAACAATTATTACAAGAGCAGAGGCTAAGAAAGCATTCTATGAGTTGAGAGAGCAGGCTGCTGATGTACCAGAGATGTCTCTTGATGAAATTAATGCTGAAATATCAACTGTTAGAGCGGAAAGAAAAAGGTAAGTGCTTATGGTGTATTATGCAGTTATAGATACAAATGTTTTCATTTCAGCTTTGCTTTCAAAACGAGCAGATGCAGCAACAGTACGAGTATTAGATGCAATGTTTGATGGTAAAATTGTACCGCTGTATCATGAGGATATTTTGGCGGAATATGATGAAGTGCTTCATAGAAGCAAGTTTCATTTTAAAGAAGAGACAATCCGGCTGGTTATAAATGCAGTGAAACAATATGGTATGGAAGTTTTCCCACAACCTACAGGTGAGATACTGATTGACATGGATGATTTGGTATTTTACGAGGTTGCCATGGAGAAGAGAGATGACGATGCCTATTTGGTAACAGGCAATCAGAAGCATTATCCGATAAGGGACTTTATTGTAACGCCAGTTGAGATGATGGATATTATTGATAAGTAAGTTGCAGTAGAAGCCTCATTGGATAGAGTGAAGTCTGTCTGGTGAGGCTTTGATTGTTGAAAATAAGTATTGTTACGGTGAATGTAATGGAAGAGGAGGCACAATATGAGTGAAAAAATTCATTTATCCCTGGAGAGCTAGAAAGAATTAGTAAGGCGGTAGAAAACTTTGGTAGTAAAATACAGGCATTAGTAAATATAGCAAAAATACCCGAAGGGATAATTGCGTTTTTTGAAAGTCCGGCATGGGGAAATGTTCAAAAGATAGATATTTAGCTATTACACCGGCTAAAGATTTTCAGATTTCACACTTCAAAAAGAGAGAATGGGTGCCATATGTATTGGAGTGATGTAGTGACAAGGAAAAAGCTTTTTCTAATTGGATGAACGGAGACATGTTGTTTCGTATTTAGGATTGGGTAGACTGTCAATTTCAGTTGGCAGGGGTATCGTCATGCTGGCATTAAAATTAGATAGCAAAAAAAGTCGAGAACAATTATGAAAAGAGAAGTATCATATATCGAAGGATGGTTAAGAAAGGTAAGAGATATATGAATACAGATAAAATTGTAATAAGAGGATTAAGACAAAACAATTTAAAAAATATTTCTTTGGAAATACCAAAAGAAAAGATAGTGGTATTTACAGGGGTATCCGGTTCAGGAAAGTCCAGCATTGTGTTTGATACGGTGGCAGCGGAGAGCCAGAGACAAATGAATGAAACGTATACGGCATTTATGAGAGGAAGGCTTCCTAAATATGAAAAGCCCAAGGTGGATTATATTGATAAGCTGACAGCTTCCGTTATTATAGACCAGAGTAGGCTTGGTGGAAATGCTCGTTCTACTGTAGGGACAATTAGTGATTTATATTCAGCGGTCAGACTTTTGTATTCACGGATAGGTGAGCCTTATGTAGGGACAGCGTCTTATTTTTCTTTTAATGATCCAAAGGGAATGTGTCCGGAGTGTTATGGAATTGGAAAAGTGCTAACAGTTAATGTAGAAAGCAGAATTGATCCGGAAAAAACATGGAATGAAGGAATGGCTGATTTAGATGCGTTTCATGTAGGAAATTATTACTGGAAACGATATGCACAGTCAGGCATCATTCCTCTTGATAAAAAGTATAAGGACTTTACACGGACAGAGAAAAATATATTGCTGTATGGTGCTGAATGTAAAGGAGAGGCACAGATTTCAAAGCTGGTTGAGGGAATGGAATCCCATTTTAACAGACTGCTTATAAAAAGAAATAGTGAGGAAGTAAAGAGTGCCGGAGTAAAGAAAATGATAGCAGAACTAGTGGAAGAAAGAGAAT
>JAGAMG010000054.1 GCA_017624835.1 Lachnospiraceae bacterium | reverse complement strand
TTTAGTGGATAATTGTTGTGGTGACTTTATTTTACATCAAAAAGGAATGAGATTCCTTATATTTTGGGTGTTTTTTGAAAGATGTTTATAGTGAAGTTCATAAAAACAGGGTTCTGTGGATAAAACTGCGGAAACTCAAGATTAAAATGACTCGACAGAATGAAAAAGTTATGTTAATCTAAGGTCAGGATTGAAAGCGGATTCCTGACTTTAATCGTATGTTTGTGAAGTTTCGCATTAACGACATTAAAGTAAGGAGTGATGCACATGAGTAAAAAGAATATTTATGATACTGCCCTTTATCTGCGTCTTTCCAGAGATGACACAGACATTGATGGCAGAAATAAAACAGAAAGTAATAGTATAAGTAGTCAACGTGATTTATTGAGAGCATATGTTCAAAGTCATGATGATTTACAAATTTTCGATATTTATATTGATGACGGTTATTCAGGAGCAGATTTTAATCGACCGGAATTTGAGCGAATGATGGAAGATATTCGTGCCGGAAAAGTGAATTGTGTCATCGTAAAAGATTTATCAAGATTTGGACGAGATTATATTGAAGCCGGGCGGTTTATTCAGAAAACCTTCCCGGCTTTTAATGTGCGTTTTATTGCGGTCACTGATAATTATGATAGTTTGTCAGCGGATAAGACAGATCAGGCATTGGTATTGCCTGTTAAAAATTTCGTGAATGACAGCTATTGCCGGGATATTAGTATGAAGGTTAAGGCACATCAAAAAGTAAAACGTCTGGAAGGAAAGTGTATATCTGCATTTACAGTATATGGTTATTTGAAAAATCCGGATGATAAAAACCAACTGATTATAGATGAATATGCAGCAGATGTGGTACGAAAGATATTTTCATGGAAGATTGCAGGAATGAGCTTAGGAGCGATTGCAAATAAGCTCAATGATTTTGGGATATTATCGCCTATGGAATATAAAAAATCATTAGGCATAAAGTTTTCAACAGGATTTGAAAGTGCAGGAACAGCAAAATGGGCTGCTGTATCAGTAAAACGTATTTTGACAAACAGGGTATACATCGGTTATATGGAGCAGGGAAAGCAGGAGAAAATAAGCTATAAGGTAAAGAAGCGAGTGATAAAGGCGGAAGAAGAATGGATACAGGTAAAAAATACTCATGAAGCCATTATTTCTGAAATGGATTTTAATTTGGTTCAGGAATTGCTAAAGTTTGATGGAAGAACATCTGCTGATACAGATACAGCGAATCTTTTTAGTGGGATTCTTCTGTGTGCAGATTGTAAAACACCCATGATTAAACGAGTCAACACTTATAAAGGAAAGAAGCGGGTCTTTTATATATGTCAGACAAAGAATAAGTCATTGGGATGCAGCCGTCATAGTATAGAGGAAGACGTGTTAAAGAAGATTTTATTGAAAGAGATAAAAACATGGATAGACCTGATGGCATCATACTCTGAAATTATGGATGTGATGGACGAAATGAATGTAAATTATGAACAGGTAGTAGAGTATGATTCGCAGATTAGCGTATTGAGAAGTGAATACAATAAGTATTATGGCTTGAAAAGCGGTCTGTTGTCTGATTTGAAAGAGGGATTGATAGATAAGGAAGAATTTGAAGAGTTCCATAATCTTTATACCAAAAAATGTGATGAACTTGAGCTTGCAATCAGTAATCAGAAAAACCTTGTGAAAAAAATGTTTCAAAATGGAGTTGCAGCAAAAACACAGTTGGATAAATACAAAGAATCAAAAGACTTGGGTGCGCTGACAAGGGAATTGCTGGTTACAATGGTCAGCAAAGTATATGTTCATGAGGGTAAAAAACTGGATATTGTTTTTCGCTTTTCCAACGAATTAGAGAAATTGAAAGTCATTAACCAAATGGTTCAGAATGATATTTTGAAGCAGGAGGTGGTGTAAATGGCAAGAACGGCAAAGAGATATAAGGACACCAATAACGGGCTTAGGGCGAATGGTAAACTAAGTTATTATGTTGGTGTTTACAGCAGATTGTCTGTAGATAATCATGACCGAAAATCCGAGTCTGTTGAAAATCAGATTGATATTATAAATCAGTTCATTTTTGACAATAATTCCAATCCGAACAGGGAGATGGAGCTGGTAGTATATGATACTTATATAGACAGAGGGATATCAAGTACTTCCTTTGAGAGAAACGGTTTTGAGAGACTGATGCAGGATGTAAAAGAGCATAGAGTAAATTGTATTATCGTGAAAGATTTGTCACGTTTTGGAAGGGATTATCTTGAAACCGGAAATTTGATAGAAAAGATATTACCGTTTTTAGGATGTAGGTTTATTGCGGTAGCGGACCATTTTGATTCCATGGCAGCAAATGTAAATGAAAGTAAGCTTGCAATGAATATTAAAAACCTTGTAAATGATATGTATGCGAAGGATATTTCAAAAAGAGTAGCGGTTGCAAGAAAAATGTCAGCGGAAAGTGGTTCCTTTATCGGTAGTTTCGCACCATACGGTTATGAGGTGGTTCATGTTCAGGGGCTTCGTAAGCTTCAAATTAATGAAGAATGTGCGGAAGTTGTGCGAAATATCTTTGAATTATATGCTCAGGGAATAACTATTAGGGATATTATTACCCAGCTGTATTCAGATAAAGTGCATAGAATCAGTGATTACAAAAAGTATGGTCATGTTTATTGTGAGGAGGGGGAGATACTGCATCAGTGGAGCGAAGGCTCTATTTCAGGAATACTCCAAAATACAAACTATTTGGGAAATCTGCAGCAATGTAAATCGCAATCAAGACTGTATGAAGGGCAAAAAGGTGTATCTTTTGCGGAGGAAAAAGATTGGGTAACAGTAAGGGACACACATGAAGCGATTATTAATCAGGAATTATTTGAAAGAGTGAAGGAACGAAAGTCAGGTGGTAAGTCGGAAACTAAAATTCAATATAAGAATAAAAACACAGAGAATATTTATCGTAATATTTTGTGTTGTGGGTGCTGTGGAAAAGTAATGCATGCAACTTATTACCAGAGCAGGGTAAAGGATGAGCGGCATTATGCGTATTATTGCCGGAGCGCATATCTGATTGATGAAAGAAAGTGTGAAAAGAATTATATCAGAGAAGAACAGATTACTGCCTTTGTTTTGGAACAGCTGCGTAATGTTTTAAAGGAGCAGCAGGTTAAGGCAAAAGATTTGACAAAGCTGAATATGGAGGAGTATGAAAGCAAAATTGCTGAATATGAACTTGAGGAAAAGAAAATTGCTGAAGAATGTGAGTATATGAAAAAACAAGCAGGTATCATATATGGGCAGTATAAAGAAGGAGTGATAACCAGAGCGGAGTATGATGTCTTAAAACAAAATAAAAAAGAACAGGATTATTTCGCAGAAAAAAGATTAGAGGAAATTAAGCGAAAGATTAGAAAAGCTAAGAGTAGGGCAGAAGAAGAGAATAAATTTTTGCGTTCCCTTCTGAAAGTGGAGAAATGCAAAAAACTCAATATTCAGTTGGTAGAAGCACTAATCGAAAAAATCATTGTTTTTTCTGATGGTGTAATTGATATTGTATATAAATTCTCAGATGGAGGGATGTAGGATGAAGAAAATTGCTGGATATTATCGTCTCTCTATGGAGGATGATGATATAAAAGTTGAAAGCAACAGTATTACAAATCAGAGGTTGCTTATAAAAAAATTTGTCTCACAGGACACAGAATTGAGTCAGTATGAGTATTGTGAGTTTTATGATGATGGATATTCCGGAACGACAATGAACAGACCGGGAGTGCAGGAAATGCTTGAGCAAATCAGAAATAATGAAATCCAAGCAGTAATTGTGAAAGATATATCCAGATTTTCCAGAGACTATATTGAGCTGGGGACTTACATGGAGCAGATATTTCCTTTTATGGGTATCCGTTTTATTGCAATCACTGACCGCTATGACAGCAAGGACTATATTGGTCGTACTGCCGATATGGATATTGCATTTAAGAGTCTGTTGGCAGATTTTTATAGCAAAGATGTTTCAGCTAAAGTGAAAAGTTCATTAGAGGCAAAGCGTAAGCAGGGAAAATATTCTACAGGTCTTGTACCTTTTGGATATGCAAAGGATAAGGATGATCCTTATAAGCTGATTGTTATTCCGGAAGAAGCCAAGGTAATTCGATATATTTTTCGGTTATCGGTTTCGGGTAACAATTTAACTCAGATTTGTAAGAAACTGAATGATGAAGAAATTATGACTCCTTTAGAGTACAAGAATCTGAGAAAAAAGCAGAACCGTAAAGAATTACAGCGTACAACCAAGCTTTGGCAGGCTGGAACAGTAAGAACTATTTTGACAAATGAGAGTTATATCGGAAACATGGTTTATGATAAAACGGAACAATCTGCTGTGGGTTCTGGAAAACAGATTGTAAAGCCAAGAGCAGAGTGGAAGGTGTTTGAAAATCACCATGAGCCGATTGTTGACAAAGATGTGTTTGCGATAGTTCAGGCAAAATTCAACCAAAGAAAGGTTTCAGCAAGAAAGAGTATAGAGTACCCATTGAAAGGGAAGGTATTTTGTGGATATTGCAAACGAACATTGAAGGTGATGAAGCTGGCAGGAGAAAAATTATTTTTCTATTGTCCGAATGAAAAAATCAGCAGCAGTGCAGAGTGCATGGCAGAGTCATTCAGCAATGAGAAGCTGGAGAGCATAGTTTTAAGGGAAATCAAAAGGCAGCTTGTTTTTCTGTCAGATATGAGTATTATTTTACAGAATACTCGTTTGATGAGAGCGGAGCGGATAAAAGAGCAGGAGAAAGACTTGGTGAGTTTGGAGAAGAAGCTACAGGAGTTTATGGAACAAAAGGCTGTTTGTCTTGAAAATTATCATGCCGGAGCATTGAATAAGGAACAGTTTCGAGAAAGGCGTAACGAGATTGCTCAGATGATCAAAGATATGAAATCCGAGTATGAGATGAAGAAAAAAGAAGTAGAGCAGCAAATGAAAACATTGAATAAATCGCCAAAAGACTGCGAAGGTCTGTTGTGCTATTCAGGAATGGAACAACTGACCAGAGAAATGATAGAAGCTTTTGTGGATCATATTGAAATTGACGGAAATTTGAACATTGATATTCACTGGACATTCAATAATCAGTTTGAGTGTAGCAGCGATGGTGTGGCAACAACATAACACTAGCCATAAAGTATTGTGGCAGTTGTGTTACACCAGCAGTTGTTCTTTATAGCATCAACATAACACCACCCTATGAGTTTTGGCTGAAAAAGAGTTGGAAAAATAATAAAAAAAGTTTGTAGCAACTACTTGACACCAGAGGGGATTATCCAGGGCAATGATGCCTTTTTGTATGGGGAGAAGGTGAAGGCTTACTTGAGAAGAGGAGCAAGACCCTTAAGGGGGGAAATGCGGTATCCTAATGAAAGAGTGGGTTGGGGTGCGCTTTGCCTTGCGGACAGTATAACGAGGGGGTAGTCTGCCCTTTTTTATGATAACCAAGGAGAAATTCTGTTCTTTTATAAGATACAATATGTTTTCTTCAACTTTTTAGTAATGGGTAAGAAGTCTGATAAGATTTCTTACCCATTGCATTTTTAGCAGAATATTTTAGAATAAAAATGGTTAGTCAACCTATAAAGTCAAGAGGTTTTGCTGGTTTGTCCAAAAGAGTAGAAAGGAAGTTTATTTATGAAATACGAAGAATTAACATTAGAGGATTTAAAAAGAATGCAGGAGGTTGATGTACGAACGGTAAATATTGAAGAATTAACAGATTTGAGAGATATACAAATTGATACAAAATTACCGGTAGAGGAGAAATTGCGATTATTCGCAGAGCAGACAAATAATTTGTATATTCATAGAATTGGTGATTATGTAGTGAAAGTAAGGTTTCAGGAGGAAGGTCCAAGTATTGATGATAAGATGGAAGAGTATTTGAGACATCTTGCGGAGATACATATATAAAATAAAAACGGAAAAACTGTAAAAAAATATTGAATATATTTCGAAGTGTTGGTATAATATAAAATAAAAACGTATTATTTGTAAATAAAAACGGAGGTCGTTATGAAACTTTTAAAAATAACAGTAAATGGTCTGCCACATTTTAAGGATGTTTTGGATATTGATTTTGTAGCACAGCAAAGAGTTGATGATGATGACAAAGAGCGGCTGTGCAATGTGTTTTCCAATATATATGTAAATAAAGCGATTTCATTTATTGGTATTAATGCATCTGGAAAAACAACAATATTGAAAGCTATCTCATTTGTTATGAAAATGTTGAATAATGAGTCAATAAACAATATTCAAGCAAAAACAATTATGGATGACCTTGATGATAAACAGCAAGTTATTATCACATCCTTTTTCTTTGATGGGACATATATAAATAAGTTAGAGTCTTTCATTGAAAAAGAAGTAAATGTCCTAGATGGTAGTGAAAAGCTGATTATACGAGATGAAAAATTATGGTCAAAAGAAATTGGTAAAATAAAAACAAAGAAGAATATGTTTGATTTTGCTGACTCTGATTTAAAGGAAAAAAGGGATAGTGATGAGCAATATTTAATGGATGATGTTAGTATTATTGTTGCAGAGAATAAGAAAAAAAATATGAGTATTTTTATCTGCGATATGTTGGAGTGGACAGATCATAATATTTTAAATGTTCTGGGGAGATTTCCTAAAGAACTTTTAACTTTTCTGGATCCTAGTATAGAATATCTTGAATGTAGTTTGAAGGAAAAGAAAGTTGATATTCGATTGAAGTTTTACGGAAAAGAAGAAATAGTTATTAATAGTTCAAGAATTTTGGAAAATTATCTTTCATCAGGAACGATAAAAGGTTTAGGGGTCTTTATGAGCGCGACATTCGCTTTTATTGAAGGAGGATATCTTATTATTGATGAAATCGAGAATCATTTTAATAGAGAAATTGTAGCTACATTAATTCGGTTTTTCATGGATAAAAAAGTGAATAAAAATGGAGCAACAATTCTATTTTCAACGCATTATTCAGAATTATTAGACGAATTCGATAGAAATGATAGCATTTATGTTGTTAGAAACAAAGAGGGAATTGGAGTAGAAAATTTGTCTAATATCTTGAAAAGAAATGATATTAAAAAAAGTGAAGTATATGATAGTGATTATCTTGGAGGCACTGTGCCGGCATATGAAGCATACATGGCTCTGAAAAAAGTACTAATTAGTGTAAAGTAAGGGGGCTGTAGTATGGGAAGATATGTTGCCTGTATTTGTGAAGGTGGTGCAGAAAGAGCAATATTAGATTTGCTACTTGATAATCACAAATTGATCTTCGAACGCAAAGAGTTGATAGAGGAAGAAGTCTTAAGGTGCAGAAGTGGTAAGGAATTTGAGGAAAGATACTTAAGAAAAGGATTTACAGATAAAATTACCATTTATCGTATTTTGGATTCGCGTAGTGAGAGATTCAATTTGAGTAAAGCATACATGCAAAAAGTAGATGTGAAAAATGTCATAACGGCTCCGGAAATCGAGAAACTAATTATTTGCAATGAGAAAAAGTATAAAGATTACGAAAGAGAAGCAAGAAAAAATCCAAGATTAAAGCCTAGCATTTATTGTAAGTCAATATTAAAGTTTAATAATGTAAAAAGTTATGATTTTGTAACAGAATATTTTTCGGATATGCAGGTTTTATTGAATGCATTACATGAATATCGGAGAGTTTCAAAGGTCAGAGCTGATGAGATGACGATATGGGATTTGTTACGATAAAATACAGTATTGTATAGCTAAATAAAAAGAGGTGATCAGCAAGTGAAACAATTTTTGTATCTTGATACAGATATTATTAATTCAATTATTGCTCAAACAGAGAAAGGTCTTGTACAAAGTTTGTCTGATGAGGAAGTTTCTACTGAAACGGAAACAGACAGTTTAAATGCGTCTATAAAAGGTACAGGAACGATTGGTGGCTCGATAGTAAAATTGGCTAAAGCAGAAGCAAATCTTTCTGGAAGCTTAGAGAGTATTGAAGGGGGAAGTTTATCATCGACTTCACGACAGATTATTAGTAAAACACTACATGATGCGGCTTTTGATATTGCATATGCATACATTAGTCCATCTGAAATTGAGTTACAAAGTCAAAGTAATGATGAGACAGGTAATTATGTTGAATTAACAAGAGTATTTGATTTTGTTGATTTGGATTATCTTGAGAAACTTTTTGAAAAAGACGGTATAATTGAATTTATTAAGAAAACTTCAGCAGAACAAATTGAAGCAGAAGCAGAAAAAGTTAAAGAAGGGCACAATAGAGAACAATTGCGTAAAGCAGGCATAAATTTTAAGCAGGAAATAAAAAAGGCGATTGATGCAAATAATAAACAATATGATGATATTGCGGTAATCATAAAAGCTATGCGAGGTTTAATACCATACAATCGAATGTTGATTTCTAGTGATGGATATCTGGTGCCGTTAAACACAAAGTATTTCCGAGTGGATCCTTTAGACTTAGGATTTAAGTATGGTGGAGAAATTACATGTGTTGGAATGATTACAAACATAATAGGAGAAGACACAAATCCTAATGATGAAAATAACATTTTTGCTACAGTGCAGTTTACAGCAAATGAAGTGTTGAGAAAATTACTACCGACGAGCGAAAATAATTTATGTGTTATACACCCGATTGCTATTTATTATGGTAGATAGTTTGAATTATAACAATCTTTAATGATGTTGAAAAGTCAAGGAGCGGTTCCTTGGCTTTTTTACTTAACATTAACTTCCCATCAATTTTTACTGAACTTAGCAGACATTTACCATTACCCCAACAAAGATATGCGGGTTAGAGAGAATTTCTTTAAAAAAAGTTAAAAAAGTTCTTAGCAATAACTTGACATTAAAGGGTTGGGGGAAGCTTTGCGTGTCAGAGAGTATACCAAGGGGGGAGTTTGAAAACTAAAAAACAAAAAAAGTTATCAAAATTTGATTTTTACTTAACAAATTTTGAAAAGTAGTTATCAAAACTTGACGTAACAAATTTTTTTGGATAATATAGAATCATATTCTATGGAATGGAGATTAGTGATATGCAGACGGATGCTTTAAAAAAATTAGTGATGGATATTTGTAATAAACAATCTGAGTCACAAAATATTGAAGTAAAAGCAGCAACAAAGGGATGCCCTACTCGTCTTTTTGATACATTGTCTTCTTTTTCCAATCAAGATGAAGGTGGCGTAATTGTTTTTGGATTAGACGAAAAAGAGGATTTTGCTATAAAGGGAGTCTATGATTCGCAGGATTTGCAAAAAAAAGTTACTGAGCAATGTAAACAAATGGAACCTACAGTTCGTGCACTATTTACTATTTGCGAAATTGAGGAGAAAATAATTGTTTCTGCTGAGATTCCGGGAGTGGATATTTCAGAACGTCCGGTTTTTTACAAAGGAGTTGGACGGATAAAAGGTTCCTATGTACGAGTGGGTGAGTCAGATGAACCTATGAGTGAATATGAAATATATAGTTATGAGGCCTTTCGTAAGAGAATACGTGATGACATCAGAACAATAATTAATTCCAAAATGCAGTTACTTGATGAAAAACGTATGAAAGATTACTTGGATGCAGTAAAAGATGAAAGAAAAAATCTGGCAGAGAATGTTTCGAACGAAGAAATTATGGAACTGATGGGGATTACTGCTGATGGAACACCAACGCTCGCAGGCCTTATGACTTTTTCAAAATATCCGCAAACCTATTTTCCACAATTATGTATTACGGCAGTGGCACTTCCGGGAACAGAAATGGGGGCTGTTGGGGATGATGGCGAACGTTTTATTGATAATAAGAGAATTACCGGATCTATTCCGGATATGTTAGAAGAGGCTGTTGAATTTGTTAGAAAAAACAGTCGTACAAAAACCATTATAGATGAATCAGGTCATCGAAATGATAAAGCAGAATATCCAATTAAAGCAGTACGTGAGGCGATCCTTAATGCCTTGGTTCATCGTGATTATAGCATTCATACGGAAAATGTACCAATACGTATTGAAATGTATCGCGATCGCATGGAAATTATGAATAGTGGTGGGCTATATGGAAAAATTTCTATCGATGCTCTTGGAAAGGTGCATCCGGAAACAAGAAATGCTGTATTGGCAAATATTCTTGAATTATTAAAGGTAACAGAAAATAGATATTCGGGAATTCCAACTATGCGAATGGAGTTTCTGAATGCCGGTTTGCCGGCGCCGATTTTTTCGGTTGTTCATGGAGAATTTAAAGTGGTTATGAGGAATGGATACAATAAAGAAGCACAGTCAATATCGGATTCTATTGTGGAATTTTGTTGTACACCAAGAACAAGGGCGGAGTTGATTGCATTTACAGGAAAATCTAGAACCTATACAATGACACAAATGGTGCAACCGCTTATTGATAGTGGTAAATTGAAACTTACTTTGCCAGAAAAACCTAAAAGTTCAAAACAAAAATTTGTGAAAGTATAATTTGTATATTAATAGAAACACTGAGGAGTTTGAAAGAATACATTACCTAATAAATCGAGCTTATAATGAAAATTGAGGAGAATAAAATGATTGATTTTAAAGGGCTGGGGAGCGTTGTGTGTGGCGGAGAGTATACCAAGTGGGTAGTCTGCTTTTTTCTATAGTTTTGGGAATGTGTGGGGAAAGAATTTCGCGGATAAAGCAGCATATTATTTATGGAACGGAGATTAATGAAATATGGCAAATTTACGATTAAAGAAACTGATATTGGAAGTAGTGAATAATCAATTAAGGGACAATAATCCACCAATTACAAAAGAAGTGTATGAGAAGTTATTGGAAGCAGAATATTCCGTAAGGGAAGCAAAAGAAAAAATCGGAGCCGTAGTACTGACAGAAATTTATGATGTAATGAAAGAAAATCAGCCCTATGATGAAGAACGATATACAAATGCCTTGAAAGAGATGCTTCAGCAGTGCATTGATTTTGAAAGTACAGATAAAATTTTGACTGAGTGGGATAAATGGGATGAATTGGTGCAGTGTGGTTATGAAGCGCAGGAAAAAGGAAATGAGTCTCAGATGATTTCCTGCTGGTGGGAAGCATGGCAGATATTTCAGAAAATTATGAAGCATGCAGAAATGAAAATGAGTGTTAGTGGCGTAATGGAATCACAGGACTACGAATATCCCATAGATGCATGGCTGCAGGATTTGGAAATGGAGCTTGGAAATGTCGGTGAGCATGAAAAACGTATGGAATTTTGTGTGGAAGTGCTGGAGATGTTTGATTGGACATATGATGACGGAGATAATTTCCGATGTGCAATTGGCGAGGAATTCTATGCGACAGGAAAAATAGAAGAGGGTAAGAACTGGTTTGCGGAGTGGTTGAAAAAGGAACCACATAATGAGAGTGCTTTATGTGTATACAGTTGGTGTATTCAGGAAAATGAGGGTGCAGAGAAAGCATATCAGTTGATTCGAAGAGATGTGGTAGAAAATGCATGCTCAATACATAATTATGTGCTATTTGAAAGAGCAAAGATTCTGGCGAAGCATCTGAATCTAGAGGAAGATTTGAAAAAGATTGAAAAGCAGCTTAACTCTTTTAAGGAATCCATGGAAAGAGCGGATTATTATAATGATTTGTATGATGATTTTTCTATGCCGGTTCAGCAGCCGGTTGTGAAGGATGCGAAGATTTATCCGAATGACCCATGTCCATGCGGTAGTGGCAAAAAATATAAGAAATGTTGTGGAAAGAAGTAGTAAAGAGGGCATCTTGATGAAACAGAAGATAAAGAATTTGAAACGGGAAAAGCTTGTAGAAATATTATGTAAAGTAGCGGATATTTTGCCGAAGGAGCAGTATCTGGAATTGGAAAAGATGATTGCGGAAGCTGCAACAGATAATTCAATAGAAGAGAAATGTCCTGTAGTGGTTCGGATGTCTCAGGAGTTGGTAGAGGGGAAATTAGAGCAGATTAAAGGTTGGATGCGACAAATTGTGGAAGGGGAATTGTATCTGGATACAGAGGAGTATGAGGATTATTCCAGTGGATATTGGGATGCAGATTGGATTACAGAATACTATGATAATCAGGGCATTGGAGAAAAAATAATGTCTGCAATACGATTTGCCAAGGATTGTGTGGACGATAGAAGATATGAGGAGGCTCGCTTTATTTATGAATGGTTGTGGGCAATGGTTGTTAGTACCGATAGTGAGTTTGACGAAACGGTTGATTTGGAAGTGCTTGCGGAGAATAAGATTATAAAAACAGATATGAAGCAACTGGCACTTTTGACCCTATACACAGATTATCAGATTCAGCGACCGGAAAATAGGGCAGAGAATTTGTTTTTGTACTTTGGAATGCATACGTTTCAGAAGCTACATATTGAGGAAATATTTCATGTAGGACGTGAGCAATTAACAGGCACAGAGCGGTTCTGGAAGGATTGGATGGCTTTGCTGAAAACAAAACGCGGCGATGTGGCAGGCAGACTTTTGCAGGAAGCAGTATTGTATTGTGAAGGGATACAGGGATTGATAAGTGCTGCTGATGAAAATGCAAATGCACATCCTATGCTGTATCTGACTGCAATGAAGGAATATGATAAAAATCATGAGTATTCACAGATTGAAGCAATAGGACAAAAGGCAGTGAAAAAAATAGATTGCAATATGGTTATCAGAAGCAAAATTGCCTTAAAGGCAGCATTTGCTGCAGATTGTTTAGGACATACGGAAGAAATGATGGCTTTTTGTTGGGAAGGATTTCGGTCTGATTCAACAGATAGGAACTTTTTACGCCTATTTGGGATGAGAGAAATGGCGGAGAAGTATGGTCTCAAAGGGAAAGAAATCATACATAATTGTAAAAAAGGAAGAGCAGAAAGCTATACGAGAGACATTGAGTTACAACAGAATTCCCTTGGAGATTACAATTATCTGAAAATGTGTTTTTATGTGGGTAATTTTGCGAAGGTAAAGGAAGCATCTAAAAATCCCAAGGGTTCGTTAGGATGGAGCGGAGGATTTATTCCGCATGGTATTAGAATGATATTGTTATATTTATATGATAGACCGCTTCCATCTAAAGCGGCAGCTGGGATAGCTGCTTATGTTGGCTTTCAGGATGCAGACAGTTCAGAATTGATAATGGGCTTTGAAAGGGATGTATTAGAGGAGAGCTGTAAATATAAGACGAGTATGTTTTGGAATTATTTTCAAAGATGGAAGTCATATTTTCCCATGGAACAACAGGAGAGGGAAGCATACCTTACGTGGGCAGAAAAGATTGTATATAGCAGAGCAGATGCAATTGTAGGTGGTCAACACAGAAACCATTATGGTCAATCAGCACAATTATTAGCAATTGTAGGTGAAATAAAAGAAGATATGAGGAAAAGAGGAGCAAAACAACAAATTTATGCTGAATATAAGAAAAAGTTTCCAAGACATTCTTCATTTCAGCGCGAGATGAAAACATATTTTCCCTAAGGCAGTTCAGATTTGTATGATTTATGTGGTACCCTTTGCCTTTGTAAATTATTTTCCGGCACAGTTTTTTCTGCACAAAGCGGATATGGCAAATTACCCGGAGTACTACATGTATCTGACGCCTGTTGTGGGTGTGGGGATGTACCTGGCAGCGTATGCATTCTGGCGGTACAGTATCCGATATTATAAGAGCTCGGGGAATTAGTGTAATATGTGAAAATGCTGAAAGCTTGGGACTAATCCCAAGCTTTCATTAGAAGAAATTCGCGAATGTTAAAATGCTTAATTCCATCCCGACTCATATCCAATTCATCCATGGAAACCACATATTTGGGGAAGTTATCAGAAATGGTATAATAGGTGTTAAACTCCCGGTCAATTGTTTCGGGAGTCGCCAGCAGATAGGCAACCTGTATATAAAGCTTTGTGCCATTTAGATGTGCAACAAAGTCGATTTCTTTGGTATTTGTTTTGCCCACTGTAACAGAGTAACCGCGCCGGAGAAGCTCCATAAAGACAATGTTTTCCAAGGCTAGTTCAATATCACGGTTGTTTTGTCCATAAACAGCTTCACGCAGGCCATGGTCTGCAATATAATATTTCTCGTTTACAGTCAGAATTTTTTTGCCAATTAAATCCTCGCGATTAACCTTATAAAAAAGGAAAGCATCTGTACAAGCTTTGATATAATTTAAAATAGTTTCCGGTGCAATGGTTCTTCCTTCACTTTTAAAGAATTTGGAAAGGGAAGTAGCGCTAAAGGAATGTCCTATGTTTGCCAGAACGTAGGTAATAATGCGTTCTAATTGGTCCACATCCCGAATACTGTTTCTTTTCACGATATCCTTTAATACAACGGAATTATAGACATCCTTCAGATATTGTAAGCAGGCATCCTTGTCCGTTATCAAATGGGAGAGGAAAGGCATACCGCCCAGAAGCAAATATTCCCTAAAGGTTTTGGAGAAATCCGGATTAGGTTCTTGTTGCTTTCTCATTTCCAGAAATTCTGAGTAGGAAAATGGATAAATTACAAATTCTACATATCGTCCGGCGAGATAGGTAGCAAGCTCTCCTGATAAAAGCTTTGCATTGGAACCGGTAATGTATATATCACAGTCAAAATCAATTCGACAGGAATTAATGCATTTTTCCCAATTTTCTACTTCCTGAATCTCATCAAAGAAAAGATATACTTTCCCGGAACTGTTAGAAATACGTTCTGCTAGTTCTTGATGCAGAGCTTCTGCGGTGCATAATCTGGCATTACTCATTTTCTCAAAATTAATAGAAATAAATTGTGAGGCAGATACTCCGTTAGCAATAAGCTCTTCCTGTATCAATTCAAGCATGACGGATTTGCCACAGCGCCTGATGCCGGTAAGAACTTTGATTAGTTCAGTGTTAATAAAAGGACGTATTCTGTTCATATATATTTCACGTTTAATCATAGCATTTATACCTCCCCAATTTATTATATGTCGATTGTATCACTTTTATAACTGACAAACAAGCTGAAAAATAAAAAAATATAAGTTACAACTGATAAAAAACGGTCTATTTCTCGACAGCCCCTTCTTTTGAAGTTCCTATTTTATCCTGATGTTGTTTTAATGCTGCAAAACGTAGTAATTGTTTTCGGGAAGAGATGCCAAGTTTGCTGTAGATATTTTTATTGTGATATTTTAAAGTATTTTCTTTGATTCCTAAAATATCTACAATTTCCTTGGCAGTTTTTCCGGATAAATACAATTCATATATTTTATATTCCGCGGGACTGAGTGTACTTAGATTGCAAAGGAAGAATTCGTAATCTTCCAAAACAATTTCTTTTTTATGTTCGTTGGAAAGATGTTGTATCTCACTTTGAGCTAAGGTATATTCTTCTAGTGCTTTTTCATATGCTAATTTGGTTCGCTTAGCTTCTTCCTCAGCAGCTTTTTGGGATGCTTCCAATTCTCGCAGCTTCTGCTCATAAAGAATATCTTTTTCTTCCAAAAAAGCAATTAAATCATCTATTTCACGTATTTTTAAATTGTTTCCGGTTCCCTCATTTGATTTAATTTGTTCAAGGCTTTTGATGATGGGGGAAATATACTTTTTACTTATGAGAATGCTGTATATCAATGCAAAAAGGACTACAAAAAGTATAACGCAGGCAGTTTTAATTTGGTTTTTCTCAAGTAAACTTTTATATTGTGCTTCTGTGAGCATTACCGCTACAGTAAAGCTATTGTTACCTAATTGGATGGTTTGTGTTTTGCCGATACATTTTTCCGTGCTGAAGTCAAATTCAGTGATATTCCTTTTTTCCAAAGCCTGAATATTAGCATTAGCAATATTATATTGACTTATGTTAAACTGTCCGGAGTACATGTTTTGCGTTTTATCAAGTAAAGCACCAATAAGCGGACCCAGCTTGTCGTCGCTTACCTTCTCGGACAATTGAAAATATAAGTCACTTACCTCAAAACCGCAGATGCCTATTATATTATCCTTCAAATCATGGATGGGAACATATACATATCTTGCTCTTTCCCAGGTTTCCGGTATTTCGATGGTAGGACTCAGGATATAGTGAGGATTGTCTGCAAATAATGAGTTGCTATTGTTAAAAAAGTCCGTTTGCATTTCATTTTGCCAACCACTGTGAAAGGTCAGATGGTTCTCTTTTCCGGTGGTGTAGGAACCACGATAAAGAGAGATTTCATTGTTTACAGTATTTTCTGAATAAATATTAATATATTTCAGATAGATACCATTATAATAAGGTGTTTCGGAGAGATTATTAACAGTAGTATCCAAGATGTAAAATGCTCCGCTTGATGGTGCAAGCTGCATATTTAAATACACAATATCATACAAATGATTTTGCAAATCGTTCAGAGTATCCTGATTGTTTTTTAACTCATCAAAGGTTATGTTGTTTTCTGTTAAATAGTGTTGAATAGAAGTTTCCAGCTGTTCGGAAAATGAAATTGCATGAGCGGCAATTTTATTATAATCATCCTTGATATTGTCCGTATAAGACAGTAGTTGTGTATCTAATATCTCCATTATTTGTCGGTTTGTGGGGTTCATAATCCCAAACAAATTGAATAGCAGGAGAATGAGGCATAAAATAATCGCAATTGCGGATATAACAAAAAAATAAAAGCGTCTACGCATGGAAATGCTTTCTGTTTGGAATTGGTTTATAATTGCTTTGAAACTAACGCGGTTTAAAAATTTCATATTTTCTTGAATTCTCCCTATTTCTCTGACAGACTTCTGAGTTCGGCAAGGGAAGACTTTGCAAGTTCGTTTAAAACAAGTTCAGCATCTTCTCCGTTTGAGACACGTTTATCATATTGAATATGAGCAGTACGTAACACTGCTTTGACATTATTTTCAAAATTGTTTTGAGTATCGGAGGCACCGTTGTAAAGAGGAAGCGGATAAAAGGAGTATTCCCGGTTCATTTTAGCAACTGCTTCATAAGTACCGCGATAATTTTCGTTTTTAACAATAGTAATGTCATTAAAAAGAGAGTTAATGGCATTGTCAGTAACCGGAAGATAACCGGCCTGTGTTACAAATTCCAGATTATTATCATGTTCGGTAAGCCACTTGGCAAATAGGTAAGCGGCCTGATTTTTCAGTTCGTTGTCACTTTTGATAGCAAAAAGTCCGCCGCCGCGATGAACAACGGCAGAAAAGTCATCAGTGAATAAAGGGTATGGCAATGCTAAGGTAGTAATGGCTTCCGTAGTGTTATCAGGGTAAAATACTTCTTCGGGCTGGTATAACACATCCGCAGTAGAGCCTGTGTTGGCGATGATGTCAATGGTCTTCCATTTTGCGGCAGCATATCCATCATCCAAACAAATACCACCATAAATGGCTGCTTTTGCTAAAGGCATCCAAATATGTTCAAAGGCTTCATCATGAAGATTTAATTGATTGTTTCTGACAAACTCGCTACCATATGATTTCATGCCAATATATGCATAGTTATAGTAATCATTTAGCTGAAGAAAATGTTGTCCGCCGGACCAGTCATAATATTTTCTTGCAACTTCAAAAAGACCGTCAAAGGTAGAGAGGTCATTGATGGAAACAGTAACATCCGAACGAAAACGGTTAAACAAGGTTTGATTGACAAAAAGGGCTTCCGTTGATTTGGCAATGGGGAGCATCAGTAATTTGCTATCAAAATATCCTTCCGATAAAAAGTCATCATGAAAGGCAGAGAGCTCTTCTTCGGTAAAATAATCATTCCATATGAGAAGATTTTCCTCCCCAATAATTTCTACAACACGTGGATATGCAGTAAATAAATCCGGTAAGCTGGCGGCTCCGGGTTCCCCGCCAGCAGCTGCTGATAATGCTTTGTCAATTGCAGAGGAGCTTGTAACAGAAACCACATTAATGGTAATGCCCTTTTCTTTGCCAAGGGTTTGATTAAATTCGTCTATGACAGTATTTAAGGGGGAGGTGGTTTGACTGCCGTAAACATGCCACATGGTAAGTGCCACGGGGTTCTTGGGGCTTGGTTCCTTGGGCTGTGCACAGGCGGAAAAGCAAGTTATTATATTTATAAGACAAATTATGATTGTTATGATTCTTTTCATCATTCTGTATCCTTTTAAAAGTAGTATCCTACCCAAATCCCCACCCTTTTTTTAAAGTTTTTTTATCTCCCACCCAATTTGACCGGTTAGGGTGGGGTGAAGTGCAATAAAAATTGATAATATATCATCGGCGATTTAGGTGTTGCATTTGTATTATCGCATAAGGTTTGGGTTGAGTCAATGGCACTGACCGTTGGGAAAATTGGAAAATATACATAGGAAGGGGAGAAAGAAAATGATATATAATGTATATTTTGATGTTTTTGCAGTTATAATTTCTTTCTTTTCGATTATTCTGGCATTTACCAAAAAAGATTTTTGGAAAAGACAAAATTTTATTTTGTTTATTTTGCTTGTGGCAACTTTTGTAGCATCCTTATTGGATATCTTAAGTTCAATTGGCAATTCTTATATTGTGGAATGGTCATATGGTTTGCGGGATGTATTAAATTATGGATATCTTGCGGTTCAAAATGTAATGCCCTATTTCTTTTGCTTGTACATAGTATTTCTGATTGATTTGGATAAGAATTTGAGCAAAAGGCAAAGGCGCTTGTTTCATATAGGCTTATCAATTCCCTATGTAGTGGATGTGATATTGCTGTTTTTGAATCACTTTATAAGAGAGGTGTTTTATTATGATTCAAACAGGGTTTATACCCATGATTGGGGAATGATTGTACTTTATGCCAATGCACTTTTATATATGATTTTTAATTATTATCTGATGATGCGGTATGGAAAGGAAGTAAGGTTTGCAAAAAAGGCAACGGTATATTTGTTTCTTACGGCGAGTCTGGTAGCAGTTGTTTTTCAGATTATTGTCCCTACCATATTGCTTCAGCTTTCCATAGAGGCTTTATGCCTATCCGGCATATTATTTACCGTGGAAAATGAAAATGATATTCTTCATAGCATTTTGCTCTATTTCTTTTTATTAATTTTGTGCCTTTTTGCGCAGGTAGATATTATTCCGGATGTTTTTCCCTGGAGAATGATTTCCAGTGTTTATTTTCTGGCATTAGGAGTATTGCTTGTAATTTATTTTGCGGAAAGAATTGCGGACAGAGGACAGCTAAAGCGTTGGATGTTGTTTTGTGCATGGTTAATTGTGTTATTTATGTTTTGCAGAATGGTGAAATACGAAGCATTTCCGGCGGATTCTGCCTTAGCAAGATATACATGGTATTTATATTATTTGCCTATGCTGTACATTCCGCTTTGTACATTTTATGCAACCTTATGCATTGAAGGAGAAGCGAAAAGAGAATTTGCTAAAGTAAAATTTGTGTTTGGAGCAATTACTTTTTTATTGTTCCTATCTGTATTGTCAAATGATTTTCATCAAAAAGTATTTTGTTTTCGTGAAGGTTTTTCAAATTGGGATAGGGATTATACCCATGGATTTGGATATTTTGTAGTCATTGCATGGACTTACTTTTTATATGCATTTTCAATTGTTGTGATGTTCAGAAAGTGCAGACTTTCCAAAGTGAAAAGGAAATGGTGGATTACTTTGATTCCCTTTGTGCTGGGAATTACAATGCAGCTTTTAATTGCCCTTGGGGAAATGCCTAAAATAAATGGGTTTATGGTAATTAATTTTCCGGAAGCAGTATGCTTTATGATAGCGCTTTTTTGGGAGTGCTGTATTCGAATCGGATTAATTCCAACCAATAAAGGCTACGGGGAATTAATGAAGGTTTCTTCATTAGCATTGCAAATAACGGATAAGAATGGAAAAACAATTTATAAATCTATCTCAGCAAATGAACTTGAAGATATCCATAAAAATAGGACGGAGCCCATTCTTTTGGATGAAAATACAGAACTGTATTGTGAACAAATTTCGGGAGGTTATACCTATTGGCAAAATGATATTTCAGAATTAAATGAGATCAATAAAAGACTGGAAGAGGTTCATTCCCTTTTGGCAGAGGAAACAGAGCTAATACGATTGGAGAATGAACTGAAGGAGAGACAGGTATCCATTGAACAAAGAACTAAATTGTATGAATTAATCAATAGCAGGACATTAACACAATCTAAGCAGATTGCAAAATTAGCAGAGGAAGCTCTTGAGGAAAAAGAGGCAGGAATTAGAAGCTATCAAGTCGGTTATATCTGCTTTTTGGGTGCCTATATTAAGCGTTATGCCAATTTGATGTTGTTGGCAGAAAATGAACCTGTGATGAGTTCGGCTGAATTGGGAATGGCCATTGCAGAGTCCTTGCGTTATCTGGGAAATATGAATATTCCATGCATGTATGTAGGAAATGGAGAGGTGAAGCTTCCGACAGATGATGTTATTTTGCTATATGAAATATTTGAAAGGCTTGTGGAGGATAATTTGCCAAAGCTTCAGGCTGTATATGTAAAAATGGAGGATAGGGCAGGGCTGGTTCTTAAAATCACTTTGGAAGGGGTCTGTGCATTTTTAACCGAGGATGCAAAAGACAAATTATTTCAGATGGGTATTCCCGTAACCATAAAGCACGAGGATGTAATCAGCTATATCCGTTTTCGGTTAACTAAGGAGGTGTAGGGTGGATGCATTTTGGAGACATGCCTGATGAGGCAAGGGGCTTTCTGTTTGTATGGCTAATAGGGATCTTTATTTTGGGACTATGCAATTTGTTTCATTCCGTGCAGGTAAAACGAACAAAGCATATTGTGATTTCGACCGTATTACTTGTAGCAGAGTACTTTTTACTTCAGGTAATATCGGATATTTTGCATAGACGAGCCGGAAAAGAAAACGCGGATTTTAGTTACATATTAGGTCACATTCCTGTTATAGGGTGGATTGTTTTGACTGTGGGAATCTTGGTTATCAGTATTACGCTGGCATCCTTCTTTAAGCATTGGAAGGAAGAACACATTACACCTATGTCTGTAAAGGATAGTATTGATACGTTGCATGCCGGACTATGTTATTGGGAGGACGGAGGAAGAATTATATTATCTAATAGGAAGATGGATGAGATATGCCTGGCACTTTCCGGCGAGATGCTTTTGAATGGAGAGAAATTTTATCAATGCATAGTATCGGAGTGTATGCCCATGCCGGATGGAACCATAAAATATTTTTTTCATAATCAGGTGGAATTTGAGGATAAACAAATACATGAATTGGTGGCTGCTGATGTAACAGAGCTTTATAAGAAAAATGAACTGTTGGAGCAGGAAACAATAAGCTTACAGAAAATGAATGAGAGCTTGAAACGGTATAATCAAAATATTGAGGAAACAGTGCGAAAACAGGAAATATTGGATACAAAGGTTTATATACATGATGAGATGAATCGCCTGATGCTTGTGACAACAGCCAATGCAGAGATGCCTATGTCGGAGGAGGAATTTAAAGAGATTTTAACTTTGTGGAGAAATAACGCAATTCTTCTGGGAAGTGATTCGGATAAGACTCGAGTGAATATGGATATTTCAGAAATTAACCAATTAGCTGAGCTATTAGGTATCCAATTAATTTGGCAAGGGGAGCAACCCCGGAGTATACCGGATTCTATAAGAGAAGTATTTATAATGGTTGCCGGAGAAGCAATTGCAAATGCAGTGAAGCATGCAGGAGCAAAGAACATTACAATCGGAATACATAAGAATGAGGAGAAATTGTGCATTAGAATTTCAAATGATGGAAAGCTTCCTGTGGGTAAAATAACCATGGGCGGAGGTCTGACAAATATAAAAAGAATGGTAGCAGAAAAGAAGGGACAAGTAAAAGTAGAAATAAATGAACAGTTTAATATGATTTTAGAATTTTAATCAGGCAATTGGCAGGGGAAAGTAAATTAAGTAAAAAAAAATTCGCAAAATGGAAGGGAGTAATAATATGGCATATCGGGTTTTGGTGGTGGAGGATCAGGAAATGCCCAGACAGCTTTTTGAAATCTTTATTAATTCAAGTGAGGATTTTATGCATGTGGGTTCCGTAGCAAATGCGGGATTGGCATTATCCATGTGCAGAAACCAACAGGTGGATTTGATTTTGATGGATGTGATGACGGAGTTGGGACATAGTGGGTTGGATGCTGCCGCGGAGATTAAGCAGGTATTTCCGAAAATTAAAATAATAATTGTAACTTCTATGCCGGAGTATTCATGGCTGGAGCGAGCAAGAAAAATCGGAGTGGATTCCTTTTGGTATAAGGATGGTAAAAAGACAGCAATTCTGGATGTGATGAGCAGAACAATGGCTGGGGAAAGTATTTATCCGGATACTACACCACTTATTAGGATTGGCAATAGTACCAATCATGAGTTTACAGAGCGTGAACTGGATATTTTACGGGAGCTGACCACCGGAGATAGTAATACAGAGATTGGGGAACGGCTGGGTATTTCTGCCAGTACTGTAAAATATCATGTGGAAAACCTTTTGTCAAAAACCGGCTTTCATACACGGACGGAGCTGGCTTCTGAGGCAAGAAGTCTGGGGATTGTGATAAAGGATAAATTTTAAAACCAGCCAAATGGCGGGGGTATATAAAAATAGATGCCATTATAATGAGTCTAGGGTTGAGGAAGTAGGAATACAGCTCTCAAAAATAATGATATCAACATAGGAGGAGTAAAAGTAATGGGATTATTTAGTAAGGAAGCATGTACTTTTTGTAACACGGAAGTAGGAATGTTAAAGCGTTCCAAATTGGCAACTAAGGAATTTATTTGTAATGAGTGTAAAAGAAAGACAAATTATTTTGCCAGAATGGATTATACATCAAAGGATGCCGCACAGGGAATGATGGACGGACTTGTTCAGGAAGAAGCTGATTTTGAAGCAAGCTTTGATAATGCAGAGAATCGCTTTCAGAGTGCAGAGAGAGGCTTTAAAACATGGGATTTGGGAAGCTTAAGAGTGCATTACCGTTGTAATACCCGATTAGGGGCATTTCAGATTAATTTGGATGCAATGAGTCGTTATGAGCATATTCCGGTTTTTTATTTTGACACTCTGATTCCTTATCGATTTGAAGCTGAAAATCAGGTTCTTGCGGATAGCAGAAGAAATGAAGTTACTAATATGAATGCAAACTATGTAACCGTAGAAGAAAGTAAGGATGCGGAAAATAAAGTGACTTCTTGTACAGTAGTGATTCCCTATAACAATGATTGTATCCGTGAAATCAAACTGCAGGGAGATGTCAGAAATGAAGAGGAAGTAGAAGCATTTTATGATTTTGCACAAAGAATCAATCAGGATCGGATTAATTGGTTAAATAATGGTCTGTATGATGAAGCAAGAAAGAATAAGATGCAGATGCGTAATCTGGGCGATACCGCAGCGGCAGCATTTAAGGCAGCGGTAACAGGCGGAAGTGTAGAAGAAGCAGTAAAGCAGGGCATTGAAACTGCAAATGATATTGAAGAGGGAAAAGTAAGACAAGGATTTTTTGGAAAACTTTTTAAGAAATAGAATGAGGAGAGTGTGTAAAAATGAAAAAAAGATTATTGGTAATTATTTTAACTGTTATGACGGTATTTTCTTTAACAGCCTGCGGAGGTGACAAGCCATCGGAAGGCACGGACACTGCCGGAAGCGCAACTGCTGCTTCCCAAAAGACAACAACTGCAGATTCGGCAACACCTGCTGAAACAAAAACGGAAGAAACAGCAAAAGCTGCTGGCGAGGGTAAAAGTGATGCATCCAGCGTCATGGTTTACTATGGCTGGGGCAGTGATGATGAGGAAAAGTATACATCAGAAATCTTTTGTCCCGAAGGAGCAGTTTTCGATGAAAAAACGTTGCAGATTTACGAAGAAGACGGCAGTGTAATGACAGTGATGGTGGACGATGAAGTCAATGAGTATTCTGCTACCAGCAGCATGCATTGGCATCGTGACGCATATAATAGCGAGCCGACTGCTTATCCGATTATTGCACAGCTTTATTTTGACGGAGAACTGGATGCTGAAACTGCAGCAGAAAACAGCAATTGTTCACAGCAAGTCACACCGCTTGGTTTTAAATGGGAAGGACATGATGTCATTATGATTGAAACCAAGTACACATTTAAGGATTACGGTGAACAGACCGAGCTTTTTGTAGGTGTTGAATATGATTTGGACTACTGGAAGGCTGAACAGGGTACGGGTGAAATCAAGAATCTTACAACGAAGGCACTTTTCGGCTTTGATGTGTATTCATATGGCATGGACGAGCTGACACAGGATAAATGTGCGTGGATTATAGGAGAACTTTTCGGCGTAGACTCCGGCGTTGCAAATCCCTTTGCAGCAAGTGGCGAGGAAACCACGGCACCTGTTGTTAATGTGGATGCCGGCGAACTGCTCGGCACATGGCTTGAGAGGGACAGCGATTGGGATAATACATATATTTTCAATGCTGATGGCACAGGTATGCTGATTAGCGGTCCTGAGTATCCATTTACTTATGCTGTCAACGTCGATGTCCTGACTTTGACCTATGCGGAAGATGACAAGGAAGACTTTACCATCTCCGTTGACGGAGAATTGTTGACCATGATAGATAAGTTTGGCAACGAACTGCTGCTGGATAAACAGATAGAACAGAGCGAAGAGCCTGAAAAAACTGAAGAATCTGAGGCAACAGTGGAAGCAGAGCCTGAGAACCCCTATATCAAGGAGATTGTGGCGACCTGGGTGGATGAGGAAAGTGGTTATCAGGAGACCTTCACCTTCAATGCGGACGGTACCGGTATGTACAGCTATGTGGATGGTGAGCTTTATGAATTCCCAATCACCTATAATTTCCTTAGAAGCGACTATTTGCAGTTCTTCTATGAGGATGGTTCAGAGGGCGGTTTCATAATCAGAATAGAGGGTGACACCTTGTACGTTACCAATGAAGCTGTTGTAGACATGCCGCTTGTGCGTCAGTAAAATCGGCAATAATGAAAGGAAGTTGTTGGAATTGTTCTTGAGGCAAGCGGAGTAGTATGTCTCATCATTCGCACAAAAATGTAATATACCCTTTCGCTATTTTGACAGAGAGGGCACAATCACTGGCAAATACATGATGAGCAAGGAAAAAGGCGGAAAAAGTCCGTTGAAACAGTAATCTTAATACCATCAGGAGACAGAACAATGAAGCAGGTCTACTATTCCAAAAATAAAAGCAGCCTTTGGTTTATCAATGAGCAAGAAGGAAAGCTGAGGATCAGTGGGGCGGACAGCCTCTGCAAGGAGGACATCGAGGTACACAACCCAGATGAAAACTGGTGTGACGCTTTTTGCCAGATTGAAATAGCGGGCAGCATTACCGAAATTTCCGGAGGTTTCCTTGAAAACTTCCGAAACTTGTCCTGTTTGATATTGTCCAAGTCGGTAACCCTTATCGAGACGACCGATGATTTGCGGGAGCTGCTTGGTCAAAACAAGGCGGTAATCCATGCGGCCCATGGCTCGTTTGGGGAAAGATTTGCCGAACAAAACGGGTTGGAATTCCACCCTGAGAACATTCTTCTCGCCTGGAGGTACAACGAGGAATACAACGAATCAACCAGTATTACGTTGCGTTTTTTTGAAGATGGGTCAATGGACATTCTGTATGATTACATCACTTCGGGCTGGGCGGCCTCCAACAACGGAGGCGGAACCATAACAAGAAAGATGCCGGGGGGATATTACCCCGGTTGCTCGGTTCAGGAATTTGCGGAACTGTTCCCGTCGGTTTATTACGAACAGATCATCAAAAACCCCGAGGTAAAAGCGTTCCTTGAAAAGCAAAAACAAGCAGATTATTCTATAAAAATGAAAGAAACAGGAGGGTATTGATATGGGTTATGTGGGAAAATGGATGTTTCATTCCATCGGAACAGTGGATGAGGAAACTTGTGAAAGGGTTTGGCTGAATGCAGAGGAATATATGAATTCTCCCATGCCTTATATTGATGAGAATGATGAAGAAGCAGTTGCGGATGAAATAAAAGAGCGAAAAAGAACTGTAGGTACGCTTCTTGAGGTATGTGAGGATGGGAAGTTATATGTTTTAATGCCTTTGCCGGAGGGTGTGCCACAGGAAGAAGTGGATGCAGCAGTAAAGGCAGGAGCAATCAAAGTTCGAGAGGGAATGATGACTGATGAACCTTATGATTGGCAGGAACGAGATGGTGAGCTTTGGGTAAACATGGGAATGTCAGAGGAACTCCAGCAGTTTAGCGGTGATGGTGAATTTTTAACAATGGTAACTACTCGTTTTGAGAGATTACAGTAAAGGAGATTAGGAAAATGGCATTATTTGATACAATTAAAAATCAAGTTACATCTCAATTAAAAAGAGAAGCGTCAAAAGCGGTAAACAATGCAGCACAAAGTGCTTCTCAGGCTATTGCAAAGGGCAGAAATCACACGGAAAGCTTTACTTTTACTTCTTTGCCTACAAATGTAGAGCAATTAAAGGCATTGCCGGAGGCTTCTTTGGACTCCGCATTCAAGACAACAGCACTCTGTATTGTAGTTTTGTGTAATTTGGAAAAGGATGCAAATGCCACATGGGAAATGCTGGATTATTTGAAGGGACCGGAAGACGTAAATGAGAGAGAAAAGGCATTCATCAAAGAACGTCTGGCAGGAAAACAATATAAAACATTATCTTTCTTTAAGGGAGCAACACCGGATAACGGATATACACCTGCTACCCCATATACCATTACAGTGAGTGAAAATCCCTATTCCTTTGATGAAGAGAATTGGGCTACTCTTTATGTAACAAGTGGCGGAGCAGATGCACCCAGACCCATTAAGCTGCGTAGAAAGCCTTCTACCAATCAGTGGTTTGTGAATGATATTCAGTGTCTCGCAGATATTAGAATTCCTACTGAACAGGATGCGTGGGCATAGGTACCATGAAAGCAAAATTTCATTTTCGAATAGCGATGTGCAAGTGATAATGAAGAGCATCGTTGTGGGGAGAAGAGAGGGAAACATTTATGAAAAAGTTACTTTTGATTACAATGATGATATGCTTGATAGGTACATTTACAGCATGCGGAAAGGAAAATCTACAAGAAAGTACTCCAAGTGAAAGTAAAGAGGAGATAAAGGAAGAGCCTTCAAGTGAAAGCAAGGAGGAGACCAAAGAAGAACCCACCGTAAAAGATGAAGTAGTCGAGTCACCCGAGATTTTGTCTTTAAAGGAGACATACGCTACCAGATATGAATGGCAGGATGCTCTTTGGTTATTATATAGCGAATACTCTAATGTAACGATGTGGGAAGGTGCTGAGAAATATCCTGAAATAGATCGTGTATTATCAGAGACTGTAGGTATGCTGGCACGTTCCATGGAGGATGAGGCAGACAATATTCTAAGCTTTATCACAGATATGGGAATGCTGGACGGAGACCTGACGGATTTTGAAACACAGGTATCTACATCCAATGCACAAGTCAGAAGAGCGGATAGTGTGGTGTTAAGTTACGTGACAGACTCTTATGCGGATTATGGCTTTATTGAGGATTTCCGGTCTATCTGGGGACGCAACTATGATGTGCAGACAGGGGAGGAACTGTTGTTGTCAGATGTAATTCTCGATATGGATGCAGTCCCCTCAGTTGTATGCAAAGAATTAAACAACCATCTTTGGGCAGGATTGGATTATCCTGAAACAGTAGTGGAGGAGTATTTTAAGAATACGCCGGAGGACGGTATCAGTTGGTCATTGGATTATAATGGCGTGACCTTTTATTTTGGATATGATGATTTTACAGAAATGTCAAGTGTAGGTAAGACTGCAACCATTTCTTTTGCGGAGTATCCGGAGTTATTTGCAGAGAAGTATATGAATGTACCGGAAGCGTACATGGTCAGACTGCCGTTAGATTATTCCTTCTTTACGGATATGGATAGTGACGGAGCATTAGAGGAAGTGAATTGTAGCGGTTTGTTTAATGAAACGGACAGATTCTATACTCAGTTTGGAATTTACACAGATGTAAATGGTTGTTATGAATATGAAGAGTTGTTCGCATATGATTATCAACCTTATTATGTGAAGACAGAGGATGGAAACCATTATATTTACTTGTTCTGCGAGGAAAATGAAATGGGCAATCAGGTGCAGGGACAGATGATGCTGGTAGTATACAACATAAATGATGGTGTAATTACAAGAGTTGGTGATATGAATATTGGACCGGCTTACATCCCTTCAGATATGTTCCTATTGCCTCTGGATCCCAATCATATGCTCTTGGATAATTATGACAGCGGTGCACAGGATTTCGAAGTTTATATGGTGGGAAAAGACGGTATGCCTATTCCTTCGACAGAGGAAACACAGTTAACGGAAGAAATTGTGGAAGTGGATAATGTTGAGGACTTTTTAGAAGCCATTCAGCCGGGAGCTACCATAAAGATTAAACCCGGATACTATAATCTGAGTGATTATATTGAGAAAATATGGAGTGAGCAGGGAGAAGAATGGAACCAAAAGCATCCATATGTTGAGTTGTATGAGTGCTGGGATGGTGGTATGGAGGTTGCCATTCAGGACGTGCAGGATTTGTCTATTTTTGCGGATTTGGAGGGAGCTGCGGTCACGGAGCTTGTTGTGGAAACAAGAGACGGAGCTGTTTTGAATTTTGAAGATTGTAATAATATTTTTCTGCATGGTCTTACCATGGGACATACCCAGGACGGAGCATGCGATTCCAGTGTGATTTCCTTTCTGAATACTACGAATGTCTACTTAACTGCAATGGACCTATACGGATGTGGTATGTATGGATTTGACGCAATGCAGGGAAGTGGTAACATTTATGTACAGAGTTGTACCATCCGTGATTGCGAAGACGGACCTTTCTACATAACAGAAGCAAAAGGAAAATACGAGTTTCGTAATTGCTGGCTAAGTGGTTCTAATGGCGGTGGTTATTACGAGCCGGCAGATGGAGCAGAGCTTTCTTTCGTAGAATGTAATTTTGGCGATAAAGAGACTAATTATTGGTATTATGATGAATATGCCACATTTACAGATTGCTATTGGGAAGAAATCACAGAATACCCTGATGTGGAACCGGAAGGAGAAGATGTTCTTGATATTGACAGTTTGATTCCGGTAGATGCCAATGAGTGGAACCTTGGGGGTACTTATTATGCTTATATGTTTGTGAATCAGCAATCCGGTGAGACAGAGTATTATCCTTATTTTACATTGGTGTTAGAAGATGGAATCGGTTGGTGTGAGACTGAGGATGAGTATTTTGAGTTTACCTGGCATTGCGAATCAGACGGTACTGTGACATTAGAAGGTGAAATATATCATTATTTGACACCTTATGTGGAACTGATGGACGGTTGTGAAAGACTCTGGTTTATGATGCAGATGAATGAAAGGGTTGTCTGGCTTTATTAGGGAAAGTAATCAATCCATTGGAGGAAATAGGAAAAGGAATGAGAAATATGAATAAGAAGTTGAACATTTGCGCCTTTGTGCTGGCACTTTTACTGCTCGTGTCGCTTGCCGGATGCGGTGAGGCTTCCGACAAAGGAGAGCCTGCCGGGACACCGGGACAGACAATCGCCGAGGTGCCGGGACAGACAATTGCCGAGACGCCGGGAACGACATCTGCCGCTCCCGCGCCGATTCTGCCGGAGCCCACCAATCCACCGGAAGAATCCGTGGTTGAGGACGAAGTGCTCTATGTCAGCACGGCAGGCGAGTTCCTGGAGGCCATCGCCCCGGGCGTGGTCATTGAGCTAGCGCCGGGCACCTATAACCTTACGGAGTATCTCCATGAGGCATCCGATAATGTCTCGGACTATGTTTCCCGCAGCTTCAATGATGGTTGGCAGGCAGAAATCCATGAGGTCGAGAGTCTGACGATTCGTGGGGCAAAGGGCGGCAAGGTTGAGGTTGTGGTGGAGCCTCGCTATTGCGATGTGCTTTACTTCAACGATTGTTCCGATATTGTTATTGAGAACATCACCTTCGGGCATACCATTGAGCAGGGAAACTGCGAGGGCGCGGTGCTGACGTTTGATTACTGCCAAAAAATCAGTCTCTCCGGCCTGGATCTCTACGGCTGCGGCACCTACGGCGTGACGGCAGATCATACGGTGGGCATTGCGCTCAAGGACTGCATTATCCGGGAGTGCAGCTACGGCATTGTTGACCTGTACCTATGCAGCGACGCCGTCTTTGAGGGCTGCGCTTTCAGAGACAACGGCGGCTTCGACATGCTGAGTCTCAGTGGCTCCTTTGCCCGCTTCGAAGGCTGCTCCTTCACCGCAAACATGGGAGACAATTTTCTTCCCGCCTACTACTACCGCGGCAGCGAAAGCGGAGCGCGATTTGAACGCTGTTCCTTTGACCGCTGGGAGAGCCAGCGCCTCAATGAGGAATTGAAGGGCCATGGAAACTTTGTGATTGGAAAAGACTGCCGGTTTGAGGTCGTGGCAGGTAAGCGGGTCGTGCACGTCTCCAATATGGAGCAGATGATCGAAAACATTGCTCCGGATACGCAGATACTGCTTGAACCGGGCAGATACAACCTGAGCGATACACTTACCGCACTCTATGCGCGGGAGGGAGGGCACTTTAATGAGAGCCGGGAATTTGTACGCATTGACGAGACATACGACGGTCTGGAGCTCGTCGTTACCGGTGTGAGCGGGCTTTCCATCGCCTCGGAGTCCGGCTCGGCAGCGGATACCGAGATTGTGACGGATTCGCGTTATGCCAACGTTTTGCGTTTTGAAAACTGCTCCGATATGGGCATGATGGATATCACCATGGGTCATAGTGATACCGGCGACTGCGCAGGAGACGTGCTGTTTTTTAGCCAATGCAGCAATATTGTACTCTCCGGGCTGGATCTTTACGGCTGCGGCGTCTACGGCATCGGTACAAGCGAGTGCGGGCTCCTGTCCTGTTTCGATTCCACGATCCGTGACTGCGAGAACGGCGCGCTGGATTTATTCTTCGCGCAGAGCAGGCAGATGTTCCTCAACTGCTTGATGACCGGCTCCGGCAGTGGCGGCTATTTCTGCGCGGATGATGACTCCGACGGGGAGTTCTATTTCTACCGCTGCACCTTCGGCGATGGGGAGAGCAACAGCCTTGTTTTCAACGATTGGATCATCACTGAGGACTGCATTTGGTCCGAAATTACCGAGTACCCCGATTATTCCGGAGAATCGCAAGAAGACAATGTGTTCTTCGCCCTGGACATGACGCGCCTTAAGGTTGCCCCATTCGATGCAAAGGTTCTGACAGCAAAAGAATATTATATTCTGTACGAGATTATTGACAGTAAGTACGGTGAAGTGAGCTTTGAAACGAGCGACGAAGTGAGATTCCTTACATTTGAGGAGGATGGCAGAGGATGCTTCTGGACAGATGATGAAAAAGGCCGTCCTTTCAACTATGAGATGAACAATGAGTATTCCTGTGCGATTTCCTTCGACGATGGTGCTAAGGCAAACTTCGGTTTCTACGCCGACCAGGGCGGAGCCCTGCCGGGAAGTGGAGAGGGCTCCATGTGGCTTGCGTTGTATCTTGAGGATGAGGCACTCTGGTTCTACTAAGCTGATATATGAACACAAAACATTACAGAGCTTGTGGTATAAAAAAGAAAAAACTGCGGTGTTACCGTGGTTTTTTTTTCGACAAATAGATAAGGGAAGTTATTCCAATAAATACTTTTTTGTGGTAAACTGTTAAGTTAAGAGAAGGAATGCTTTGGGGGCGGAAAATACCAATGAAAAAGATTGTAAGTGTAATCGTAGTGATATTGGCAGTAGTAATTGCCGGAATATTTTTGATTCAGGGAAAGAAAGAAAATACCGATGTTACCAGCAGGCAGACCAAGGTGGGAGTGGTTATGATTGGAAGCCGTGATGATAAAAGCTTTAATCAATCCCATTATGAAGCAATGGAAAAAACTGCCAAGGTGCTGAACCTGAATGTGATTTATAAGGAAAATGTTCCTACGGATGACGGATGCAAGGTTGTGATAGACGAGCTGATTGAGGAAGGTTGTGAAATCATTATTTGTAATTCCTATGATTACGGAACCTGGATCCGGTTAAAAGCGGAGGAAAATCCTGATATATATTTTTTCCATGCAAGTGGTATTATGCAAAGCAGAAATTTGGCAACTTATTTTGGGAGAATCTATCAAATGCGTTATTTGAGCGGTATAGTGGCAGGTATGCAGACGGAAACCAATGAAATCGGTTATGTGGCAGCATTTCCCATTTCAGAGGTAAATCGTGGTATTAATGCATTTGCCTTGGGGGTAAGATCTGTGAATCCGGATGCACGTGTGCATGTGGAATGGAGTGAGTCTTGGAACGATGATGCTGCAACACGGACGGCGGCTGAAAAATTAGTATCCAATGAAAAGATTGATGTCATAACCATGCATTCGGATTCCAATAAGGTATTAGAATTGGCAGAGGAAAAGGGGATTTGGTCCATTGGATATAACATTGATAACAGTGAAACCTTTCCTAATACTTTTTTGACGGCTCCGGTATGGCAGTGGGAGAAATACTATGAGCCTTATATTTTAAAATGCTTGCAAGGAAAGTTTGAGGGAGATAATTATTGGGAAGGAACTTCCACCGGAGTAGTAGGTCTGGCTCCGCTTACAGGAAATGTAAAGCCGGGAATAGCAGAAACTGTGGAAGAAGCCAGAGAACAACTGGAAAGCGGAGTTTTTGATGTTTTTTATGGTCCGATTATAGATAATAAGGGAAAAATGCGTGTAGAAGACGGAGAAAATCTCCCGGATAATACCATGTTAAATGAATTTACCTGGTATGTGGAAGGAGTCGTGATACATGAATAAACGTAGGATGATTCTGACGGCAGTTGGTGCTGTAGGTATTGTGGTTATCATAATGCTGATGATTGTTTTTGGGGGAAGACAAGGGAAAAGTGATGTGCCTAGGATAGGCTTTGTTTTATCCGGTGGAATGGAGGAAAAGGGCTGGAACGGTAAACATTATGAGGGAGCAAAGACTGCTTGTGAGAAGCTTGGAGCTCAGCTTTTGGTAAAGGAACATGTAAAGGAATTTACCGGACAATGTCAGGAGGCAATCAGAGAATTGGCAAAAGAGGGGGCAGGTATGATTATTCTGTCCAGCTATGGTTATGCGGAGGAGATTCAGGAACTGGTAAAGGAATATCCTGAAATCGTATTTTATGTGAATTCCTCAGAGTATCATGATACAAATATGACCTCATATTTTGCCAGAATGTATCAGGCCAGATATCTTGCCGGAATTGTAGCCGGTATGAAAACGGAAAGTAACGCCATAGGATATGTGGCGGCAATGGAAAATAACGAGGTGAATCGCGGTATTAATGCATTTACTCTGGGAGTGAAAAGAGTCAATCCCACAGCAGAAGTGGTGGTAACCTGGACCGGAGAATGGGATAATAAGGAAAAAGAGGTTCGGACCGCTAATACTTTGATGGAAGAGGAAAAATGTGATGTGTTGACCTATCATCAAAATCAGACCAATGTGATTGCGGCAGCGGAAGCAGCGAAGGTTTATTCCATAGGCTATCATGAGGCTTTAGAGGGATACTCGGAGAATTGCCTTACTTCCGTGATTTGTCATTGGGAATTGGTTTATGAACAGATTATCAGAGAATTTCTGGTAGGAAAGGCAAATGTGAAGAATAATTATTGGATAGGTATGGAAGTAGAGGCGGTGGATTTGTCTGCTTATTCCGGAGAGGTTACTGAGGAAATTAAGCAGGAAGTGGAAAAAGCGAAAGCGGAGTTTTTGTCCGGAAAGGATGTTTTTTCCGGAGTGATATATGATAATGAAGGCGCTATGAGATGTGGAGAAAAGGAAACCATCAGTGATGAGCAGTTGTTGGAGCATTTTGATTGGTTTGTCGAGGGTGTAAGATTTTATGAGGGATAAGCTGAAAAAAGGCAGAACAAAAATTTTTATTATACTTGCAAGCTTTGTGGTGGTTTTAGGGATTGTGGGCGTTTTGATGGAAGCAAGGCTGCAAACGCTTTTGCAGGATTATGCTCAGAATCAGATGACGCAACAGGCAAAGGCTTTGGCAGATTTGGCAGAGGAAATCTTTAATGCAGAGCTGCAAAACTTGGAGAATATTGCCTGGTACATAGAAAGCGAGACAGCGGATGTAGATGCGTTGTTAAGTATGGCAGACAAGGATGGTGTAAAGGTAAATTGGGGAGTTTTGGAATTGGGAGGACATGCTGTTCATGGGGAACCCTTACAGGTAGTTGATTTTTCCGGCATACAGGAATCCTTTCGCGGAAACAAAGCCATAAGCTATAAAAAGGGAATCGGTTTGTTATTTACAGTGCCCATTTATCACAATGGCAATGTAAAGTATGTATTGTATAAGTTGGTGGAAGAGGAATTACTCAGGCAGAAATATGGAATGACCTGTTACAATGAAATGGGAAGAGTGCTCATAGCTACCAATAATGAGCTCATTGTAGTACCTTTTAAGGATTGGAAGGATGAGGATCTGGACTTCTTTGCAAAAGAAGAAGTTCTTCAGACCTTTTCTGTTATCAATGAACAAATGAATATTTCCACAGCAGCCTGTGCGCTATATAAGGAAAAGGAAAATTCTCAATATCTTTTTGTGGCAGAGCTTCAGGATTATGATTTTGTAGTAGTGGGTTCGGTTCCGCAAAAGCTAGCAGAGGAAGGTCTATTCTATGTTTTGACATTGATTTTATGGGTGTTTGGCTTACTATTGCTGCTTTTGGCAATCGGTATGGCATTTTTGTTTGGAGCAGAGGAAAAGGCAAGGGAAAGTGATGAACTGCGTCAGGCTAAGCTGATTGCAGATTCTGCCAATAAGGCAAAAAGTGATTTCCTTGCCAGTATGTCCCATGAAATCCGTACTCCCATCAATGCAGTTATGGGTATGAATGAAATGATTCTCCGGGAATGCCAAGATGAGGAGATTAAGGAATATGCGGTAAATATTCAAAGTGCCAGTAAAACCCTGCTTTCCCTAATCAATGATATTTTGGATTTGTCCAAGATTGAAGCGGGCAAGATGGAAATTGTGGAGGATAATTATACCCTCAGTGGGGTTTTGAACGATGTAGTAAATATGATTCAGGTGAAGGCAAAGCAAAAAAATATTGCCTTTCATATGAAAATTGATGAAGGTCTGCCGGATAAGCTGTATGGTGATGAGGTACGCATTCGTCAGGTAATGGTAAATATCTTAAATAATGCCGTAAAATATACCAAGGAAGGCAGTGTAACTCTGCATGTAGAAAAGGAAATGATGTCAGAGGGAAGCCTGTTAATGAAAATTTCTGTTGTGGATACGGGAATTGGTATCCGCAAGGAGGATATGGCAAAGCTCTTTGGAAGCTTTGAACGTCTTGACCTTAAGGAAAATCGTAAGGTAGAAGGAACAGGTCTTGGACTTGCCATCACTTCAAAGATGGTAACCTTGATGAAAGGTCGTATGGAAGTAGAGAGTGAATACGGAGAGGGTTCCACCTTTACCATTTTCCTGCCTCAAAAAGTAATGGGTATGGAATGCATTGGCAATTTTGAGGACCGCTTCCGTGAATATGTGCAATCCTTGAAGGTATATACCGAAAGCTTTGTGGCGCCGGATGGAAACGTATTGATTGTTGATGACAATGAAATGAATTTGTTTGTGGCTGAGAAGCTGTTAAAGAAAACAAAACTACAAATTACCTGTTGTAACAGTGGAGAAAAAGTACTTGAATTGGTTTGTAAAAAGCATTTTGATGTAATTTTGCTGGATCATATGATGCCGGAGATGGATGGTATTGAAACCCTGAAGCGGATAAATGCTTTGGAAAACAGCTTGTGTAAGGATACGCCTACCATTGCATTGACTGCCAATGCTATATTGGGTGTGCGGGAAATGTATCTTGCAGAGGGCTTTGATGATTATTTGAGCAAGCCCATTGTGGCTGAGAAGCTGGAAGAACTTTTACGGAAGTATTTACCCCAAGAAAAAATACAAAGTGCGGAGAATGACAGTGTAGCATTGAAGCCTGCGCAAGTAGAAGAGAAAATATATCCTGCAAAAAAATCCCAGGCGGATGCCGGGACAGAAACCATAAAGGCAGAAACAAAAAGAGTTGAAACATTGAGAAAGGATGCCGGGACTCTTTGGGACAAAATGAATCGGCTAACCGGAAATCTGATTAAAGAGGATATGGATATTCAACATAAGCTTTTGAATCTGATTCTTATGGCGGCATTTGTAGGTGGCATCGTTTCTTTGTTAATAAGTATTTTGCTTGGATTTAGCATGGGAGCTATAATAGTCACAGGGGTATTGATTGCGGTGGTTGGTGCTTCTCTATGGATTGCTAATGGGAAGAAAAAGCCACAGTTAGCAGCACTTATATTGACATTGGTAGCAAATACGGTCATCTTCCCTGTTATGTATTTTGCAAATGGGGGAATGTATTCCGGTATGCCCATATGGATGGTTTTGGGAATGATTTTCTCATGGCTGATTTTAAAAGGAAGTTTATGTTTTATTGTATATTCATTGAATGTGATTGCAATAATGGCATGTATTTTGGCAGAAATGCTGCATCCGGAATGGGTTATTCCCATTGAAGGAAATGCAGCAGCTTATGTGGATTTGATACAGTCCATGATTATTGTGACCTGTATTTTCGGACTGATTTTTAAATATCAGACTTATGTCTACGAGAAGCAGAAAAAGCAGATTATGAGTGCTAATAGAGCAAAGAGTGATTTCCTTACAAATATGTCCCACGAAATAAGGACTCCTATTAATGCTATATTAGGTTATAACGAAATGATAATAAAGGAGAGTCGGGAAAGTCAGACAGCAGAGTATGCTTTAAATGTGCAGTCTGCCGGCAGAACCTTATTGTCTTTGGTAAATGATATTCTGGATTTTACGGATCTGGAAAGAAAGGATTTGCTGCTGAGAAAAGAACCCTACTCCATGCCGGAGGTTTTACAGGATATATTTAGTTATGCAGAATATAATATCGAGAAGAAGGGGCTCGAGCTTCGGATAGCAGTGGATGAACAAATTCCCCAACGTTTGTTGGGAGATGCCATGCGTCTTACTCAGATTATGGACAATTTGATATCCAATGGAGTAAAATATACAAATGAAGGTTATGTAGAGGTGGCATTGCATTGGAAGCAGGAGACCGATAATCGGGGGAACCTTATAGTTTGTGTGAAGGATTCCGGTATTGGTATGAAGCAGGAGGATGTTCAAAAAATATCTCAAAGCTTTATTCGTTTTGATAACCAACAGACACGAAATATTCAAGGAATTGGGTTGGGGCTGACCATAGTAACAAGGCTCTTACATTTTATGGGAAGTAGCCTACAGGTGGAAAGTGAATTTGGTAAGGGAAGTACTTTTTCCTTCCAATTGTCTCAGGATATTGTGGATGCTTCTCCTATTGGAAAATATCAAAGAGTCAATAGCTTTAGCTTAATAGAAGCTATTGAGAATGAAAAATTTGAAGCACCGGATGTGAAGGTATTAGTGGTTGATGATAATATGATGAATCTGGATTTGTTGAAGGGCATGCTAAGAAGCACCCGAATGCAGATTGACACCGGAGTAAACGGACAAGAGGCTCTGGAAATGATGCGCAAGAAATCCTATCACATGATATTGATGGATCACATGATGCCGGTTATGGATGGTGTGGAAGCCCTACAGAGGATGAAGGAAGAAAAGCTTTGTGAAAATGTTCCGGTAATTGTACTCACAGCCAATGCAGTGGGAGATGCACGAGAGGAATATTTAAAGGTAGGTTTCAGGGATTATCTTTCTAAACCCATACAGAGTAGATTGCTGCTTGCCATGATTAAAAAATATTTGCCCAAGGAATTGGTGGAAACTAAGGCGTGCAATGAAGCAGCAATTGTTCAAGAGACGGAAGCTGTTATGGAAGCAAAGGATGCCGAAAACAGTAAAAACACAGAAAAGAGTTTTCTGGAACGCATAAGCTTTTTGGATACTGCTACCGGTATGGAATATTGCTGTAATAGTGAAGAGTTCTATCGGGAAATGGTAGGTTCCTATCTTTCCACCAACAAATATGAGGAAATCTGCAAGAATTACCGGGAGGAAAGCTGGGATAAATATCGTATTTTGGTGCATGCTTTAAAGAGTACCTCCCTTTCCATTGGGGCAACTGCTGTTTCAGAGGATGCCAAGGCATTGGAGATGGCAGCCAAGGAAGGTCGAATTGCAGATGTTCAGGCAAATCATGACAGAGTCATGGCAGAATATAAGAAATTGCTTGAAAAAATAAAAAATGTGTTGGAAAATAAAGATTTAGAGACAGAAACAGCAGTGGAAATCCGGAATGAAACAGAAAATGCAGTCACAATGGATGCGTGGCCGGCAAATTTAAAAACTGTACAGGAACACATTCTTGTGGTGGATGATGACCCCATGAATCTGCATGTGGCAGAAAAGCTGCTAAAGGAAATGTTCCGTGTGGACTGTGCAAAATCCGGTGCAGAAGCATTGCAATTTTTGGAGAAAGAAATTCCCAATCTGATTCTGCTGGATTTACATATGCCGGAAATGGACGGATTTGAAGTAAACAGGAGAATGAAACAGGATAAGTATCTTAGTGAGATTCCGGTAATTTTCCTAACGGCGGATAATGACAGGGACACCGAGGTAAAGGGCTTTAACGAGGGCGCTTTGGATTTTATTACCAAACCTTTTATTGCGGATATTATGCTGCAGCGTGTGAAACGTATTCTGGAGCTTGATCGTTTGCAGAAAAATCTTCAAAGCGAGGTAAAGAAGCAAACCCGGAGTGCAGAGGTAAGAAGAGAAAAGGTAGAAAGATTATCCTTGCAGATTATGCTGACGCTTGCCAACACCATAGATGCCAAAGATAAGTATACTAACGGACATTCTCTGCGAGTAGCAGAATATGCAAGAGAAATTGCAAGACGTGCAGGTAAAACTGTCCAGGAACAGGAGGATATATACTATATCGGACTACTCCATGATATTGGTAAAATTGGAATTCCCAGTCATATTATCAACAAAACCAGCCATTTGACGGATGAGGAATATGCCACTATTAAATCCCATCCCCAAATTGGTGCAGATATTCTTGCGAATATGACAGAGATTCCGGGATTGTCCATTGGAGCCCGTTGGCATCATGAGATGTATAATGGAAAGGGTTATCCGGATGGACTTTTAGGAGAGGAAATTCCTGAAATTGCCAGAATCATTGGCGTGGCAGATGCCTATGATGCAATGGCATCCAAAAGGAGTTATCGAGATGTACTTCCACAGAGCGTTATCAAGGAAGAAATTAGAAAAGAGATGGGAACACAATTTGATCCTGTATTTGCAATGATAATGCTGGAAATGATGGATGAAGATCGTGAATACAGGATGCATGAGTAAATTTACAAGGAGGATAAGAATGGCTAAGAAAATATTAGTGGTTGATGATGATGTAATGAATTTAAGAATGGCAGAGTTTATTCTAAAAAAGGAAGATTATGAGGTGTGTAAAGTTGAATCAGGGATGGAGTGCCTGCTATTTTTAAGGGATGAGCCTGTGGATTTGGTTTTGTTGGATATTGAAATGCCTATTATGAGTGGCTTGAAAACCTTTGAGATTATCAGAGAAAATGAGGAAATGCAAAATATTCCCGTAATTTTCCTGACTGCATCTGTTGATTCTGATAATGTAATGGAAGCAGTTAAGCTGGGGGCAGTCGGTTATGTGACAAAGCCCTTCCTGCCGGAGGAATTAGTAAAAAGAGTGGGAGCAATTTTTAACGAAAATTAAAATTGGGAAGAAAATGATATAAATAGAAAAAGCTGCGGAAAGGAATTGAATGTGATTCTATCCGCAGCTTTTTTGATAGCAGAAGACTTAGGTTAAAGAATTAGGATGCTACAGTCTGTGAGTTTCCATCCTTGTTTTCGGATTCCTTCCCCATATAGATAGCAGCACCGATAACAGCAATGCTGGCTACCATTAATATCAGGTAGGAAACAATGTTTTCCGGCAAAAGAGAAATGGGATATCCAACCACATAAGTGGAAGAGAAATTAATGATGGCATGTGCCAGCATTGCAGGATATAAGCTGTTGTAGCGTTCACGCAGCCAGCCAAGACCAAGTCCTAAGAGGAATGCATATAATCCCTGAATCAAATTTGCATGCATTACGCCAAACATAACTGCCTGTAGAGCATTGGCAATCCAGAAAGCCACACGACGGTTATTCATATCTGCTACAATTTTCTTTGCATAGTGATAGGTAATACCGCGGCAGACAATTTCCTCACCTATAGGAGCAAGGAAAATACTTGCAAAGATGGCAAAGGCATCCACTCCAAGTCCTGCTGCTTCCATTAGCTCCATATAGCTTTCGATTGCAGCCGGTGCCACGTATTGTCCTACTAAAACAAAGGCATTGGCAAAGAAGCATAAGCTGATGGAAAGCAGAATGGTAACAGGGAGCGCTTTTTCTTTAAAGTATGGCAGGGGATTGGTAGCCTTAGGTCTGCCACAGCCTAAGTAGTACCAGAGTCCAAAGGCAGGTATGGAGATAAGGTGGTATGCAAAGATAAGAATACCATTGTATTTGGTGGCACCATCCATATAAAATTGTTCTGCTGCGGCAGCATCAGCCATTAATTCGGGAGTCATAGCGACAATTATGCCAAGAATAATTACCAATACCACTCCCATTAAAATTTGTGTTACAAGACTGACAATACCGGGTAAGATAGTCAGGCAGGTCCAGCCTGTTTTTTTCCAAAAATTTTTCATGATAATAAAATCCTTTCTTATATTTGTTTGCGAAGCTTTGCTCCGGCTGCAATTTTGGACAGGGGGCGTTTGTATACCAGGCGTCGTAAAAGCCCTGACAATAACAAACCGATAAAAACGCATCCATAGCCAAAAAGATAACCTGTGAAGGTGTTTAGGTGTAATTCCAAAATCCCCAATTCTATGATAAATAATGAAAAGCTAAAAACACTAATCGTACATATAACTAAGAATATGATACCGAAAATATAGGTTTTGTAGGCAAGGCTGAAATAGATCAGCAAGGCTGCATACATAAGTCCTGTGGTAAACAGGTAGGTAATGGGAAATTCAGTGGGTGCACTGCTATGGCGTATTGTGATATAAATAGCAACAAAGGTATAGCAAATCAAAATACTGATTGCAGAAAGAGTATCAATGGAACTGATTTCCAACATACGAGCCTTGGGAGAGGATTTACCCAAATTGGAATACAGCAGGGTAAATTGCATTTGCAGGATGCAAAGTGGTCCTAAGGCAAGATAGAAGCCTCCCAACATGAATAATGTGGTATCAGGGGCGGCCAGCAGGAATAAGAAGCCCAAAATAGTAATAATGGTAGCGGAGACACAATTGGTCTTTAACTGGAAGGTATATTTTAACAGCTTAAAGACTGTTTTCAGGTCGGTTGTCATAATAGCTGTTCCTCGCTTTCTTTAGGATAAGCCATCTTCCAAGGAAGGGAATTATGATGGCAAGGAGTAGGGGAAGCCAAATTGTGAATGCAATAGTCTTTTGCAAAAGCAGGGTTATGCTTGCCGGTAGGAAAAAAGTGATTACGGATAAAGTAATGTACTGAATCAGCAGGGTGGAAAAATGTCTGGTAACAATAAGACCGGCTTCCACCAAGCCGAATACAAATATTATAATTAGAAGGCAATCAAGGGGAGAAAGGGCAGTCGTCAATAATAAGCTCCCAAAACCTATAATAATTGCAATACTCAGTAGATGTCTCATCCCATCTGTAATCAATGCCTTGGTAAGGAGGGGGATTCCCTTTACAGATGTTTTGAGATATTCCAGTTTGTTGGTTTCCTTTGTGGCAATGCCGCCAAAAATAAAATAATCACAAAAGATTTCAACAGATACTATGAAAGAGCAGAGTAATTCTAATAGTACCAGCCTATAGCTTTGAGCTTTTTCATAGGAAATCCAAGTAAATTCTGTAACTTTATTTCCTAAAAATCCTGCCAACAAAAGCAGCAACGCCGGATAAACCAAATAAATAATCCCTCGAAACCACCATCTGGTTAAAAAGAGGTGATAGCTTTTAATATACTGTTTCATGAATGCTCCTCCTAACCCCGAAGCTGTGTATACTGCTTCATAATGGCAACACTGATTTGGGAAAGGGTGGGAGCTTCTGTGGCAATATCCATCCCTGCAAATTTATCCAGATTCTCAGAAAGGCATAAGCCTTCATAGCCGTAATTACTTTTGGTAAAGCCAATCAAGAGAGGTTTGGCAGCAGCTTCGTCTGCATTTTCGCCCTTTACCAAAACATATTTTTCCTTTAAATCCTCCACAAAGCCTTCTTCCACAACCTTGCCCTGTTCCATAATAATGGCATAGTCTGTGACATTTTCCATATCAGCAATGTTGTGGGTGGAAAAGAGTACACTTTTTTCTCCGTTTCCCTCATCCAGATATTCCCGAATCATAGTGCAAAGTCTGTCACGCATCAAAGGATCCAGGGGGGAAGCCGGTTCATCCAAAAGTAATGCTCTGGTATCTCGGGCAAATACTGCAGCAAGCTCAGTTTTCATACGCATACCATCGGACAGATTGGAGATTTTCTTGCTTTCCCCATCAAGCCCTAAGTCGGTGCAAAGCTTTCTAAAGCGTTCCATATGGAATTGGTCAAAAAGAAGCTCGCTTGCTTCTCCCACTGCCTTGATGGTCCAATGGGGCAGGAAATAGTTGGTGGAGCTTGTATAGCCGATGTTTTCCCGAATTTTGTATTCATCCTTTTCCCCATCAAAAAAGGAGATATTACCTTTGTAGTCCAAACGGATTCCTGCTAAAATATTTAGAAGAGTACTTTTGCCGGCTCCGTTTTCCCCAATCAGAGCGGTGGCAAAGCCCTTAGGTATCTGTAAGAAAGGGATATCTAGTTGAAAGCCCTTAAATTTTTTCTGAATATCTGTCATTGTGATAATTGCTTCTGTTGTCATTTCACCCTCATTTCTACGCGTTCACGTTTCTTATAGAATGTAATTAGAATGTAATATTTTTTGTCAGTTGTCTGCCTCTAAAAGCATTTCCAAAATCTGAATTAATTCCTGATTGGAAATCCCACCGATTCTTGCGGCGGATATGGCGTTGCTTAGATGCTCCTCCATTTTTCGTAAATGTTGTTCTCTAAGCATTTCACTGTCCTGGGCATTTACATAATAGCCCTTACCCTGAACGGCGGTAACCAGCCCCTGCCGCTCCAATTCTTCATAAGCCTTCATAGTGGTAATGACACTAATCCGAAGCTCCTTTGCCAATCCCCTGATAGAAGGAAGATATTCCCCCTGCTTTAATTTACCAGCCATAATATCCTCCTGAAATTGAAGGGCTATCTGTTGATAAATAGGGGTATCTGAGTTTTGTAATATTTTCATTTGACACCTGCCTTTGCTGTTGTTGTAGACTGTTTATATGTTATATATACACTATTAACACTATGCTGTCAACATAATTTTGGAAAAATTTTGAAAATATGGTAATGCGCAAGCCTTCTATGTGATTGCGCATTTGGGAAAGAGACTTCCGTATATATAGTTCAGTTCCTTTTTGGATATATTTAATAGAAAAAAGAGATAAAATTAGGCAAAATAGTGAATTGTTTCTTTTGTTGCAAAATGATAAGATAAAACAAAGCAATCGATTGCGCAAGTGGCGTTGCAAGAATGAAAAAAACAGGAGTTACATATACTATGGCTAATGAAAACATCGAAAAAGTAATGACCATTCATGATGTGGCGAGAGAATTGGGGGTGTCTGCCAGTACTGTTTCCAGAGCAATCTCCGGTAAGGGACGAATCGGAGAAGCTACCAGAAAAAGAATACAGGCATATATAGACGAGCATGGCTTTTATCCCAATGCAGCAGCCCAAAGTCTGGCTCAGGCAAAGACCAATAATATAGCCATTATTCTGCCGGAGGTAAAAACCCTGGTGGATATGCCTTTTTTCCATACCTGTATGTATGGGGTTGAGGAGGTTGCCCAGGCTAATGATTACGATATTATTGTAATTATTACCAATGGAAAGGATACCAAAAATCTGGAAAGAATTATTATGAACCGTAAGGTGGACGGCATGATTTTGACCAGAACCTATGAAAATGATTTTTTTGCAAAATTTTTAAAGGAGCATCAGGTTCCTTTTGTAACAGTGGGAAAGACCGGAGAGGCTGATATGATACAGGTGGATCATGATAATGCCGGTGCCTGTAGGGAATTGGTAACGGTTCTGTTTTCCAAGGGAATAAAAAAAATGGCATATCTGGGCGGCAATATGGAGCAGATGGTAAATATCAGTCGCTTGGAAGGTTATGTGGCAGCTCATAAAAGAACAAAAAGAGAGATAAACGAGGATATAATCTACAAGAATCTGACTACCAAGGTGTTGGTGGAAAAGGCTGTGGAAGATTTGCTTTTACGGGATGTGGACTGTATCCTTTGTGAGGATGACTTTATTTGTGACGAAGTGGTGAGGAAGCTTGCAAGAGAGGGAATCAAGATTCCGGAACAAATGAAGGTGGCATCCTGTCATTACAGCAGAGTGTTGGATAATTATCCGGTAACGATTACATCACTGAAGTTTGATATTGTGGAGCTTGGCAGAAGAGCCTGCCAAATTTTGTTAGACAGTATTAACAATAAAATAGTACCGGATATGACGCTTTTGGACTATGAAATTATACTGAAAGAGTCAACAAAATAGAAAAATTGTATAAAGTGCACAAAAATAAAAATGATAATCAGTCATTATTATAAATTGACAAGGTGCGCAATTGTTGTTAAACTGTAATCACAGACAAGCGGTTGCGCAAAAAGCGCGAAACTGCGAAAACAAAATCAGGAGGATAAAAAATGAAAAAGTTAGTCGCATTACTTATGACAATGACGATGGCGTTCTCTATGGTAGCTTGTGGAGGCTCTGATTCTCAGGGCTCTACCGGAAACGATGCCAGCCAGAGCGCGCCTGCACAGAGCCAGGCAGCATCCAGTGAGGCTGCTCCGGCAGCACCCGCTGAGAAGCAGGATGTAGCTCTTACCATGTGGGGAGCAGAAGAGGATCAGGCAATGCTTCAGGGCATGATTGATACCTTCAAAACCAAATATGCAGATTATGCAAACTTTGATATTCAGTTAGGTGTTCAGTCCGAGTCTACTGCAAAGGATACTATTTTAGCAGACGTTGAGGCAGCAGCGGATGTATATGCATTTGCATCCGACCAGATTGTTGACCTTGTAAAGGCTGGTGCATTAGCAGAGCTTAGCCAGTATGATGCAGCATTGCAGGCATATGCAGGCAAAGGTCTTGCAGATGTTCAGGCAGCAAACGTAGCAAGTTCCGTAGGCGCTGCAACTTATGAAGATAAGATGTATGCATTCCCTATGAGTGCTGATAACGGATACTTCTTATACTATGATTCTACCGTAATTACCCCCGAGCAGGCCGGTAGCTGGGATACTCTTCTTGCAGCAGCAGATGCAGCAGGTAAGAAGGTTGGTATGACCTTAGCATCCGGTTGGTACAATGCTTCCTTCTTCTATGGTGCCGGATTTACTACCGATTTGAATGCAGACGGCAGTACTGCTATGGATTGGAATGGTACCGCAGATGTAAGTGGTGTTCAGGTTGTTCAGTCCATGCTTGACATTGCCGGTAACAGTGCATTCTTAGCAATTGCTGATGGTGACATTTCTAACCAGATTGCTTCCGGTACTCTTGCAGCAGTAGTTTCCGGTACATGGGATGCAACCGCAGCTCAGACCGCTTTTGGTGAAGGCTATGCAGCAACCAAGCTTCCTACCTATACCTGTGGTGACAAGCAGATTCAGCAGGGTTCAGTAGCAGGCTTCAAGCTTGTAGGTGTTAATCCTAACTCTGCAAATGCCGGTTGGGCAGTTCTGTTAGCAGATTGGATTACCAATGAAGAAAATCAGGGTATCCGTTTTGACCAGAGAGAAATCGGACCTTCCAACATCAATGCAGCAGCATCCGATGCAGTTAAGGCAAATATGGCTATCGCAGCTCTTGGTGAGCAGTCTGCATTCGGTGTAGTACAGAATGTTGGCGGTAAGTTCTGGGATCCTTCCAAGACCTTCGGTGAAATGATTGCACAGGGTACTTTAGCTAAGGATGACGAAGCTGCTATTCAGACAGCACTTGATACTTTGGTAGAAGGTGTATCCGTACCTGCAGAATAAAAAAGTACAATATCCGTTTACGTGTACCGTGAAATGGATAAAATAAGGAAGGCGTCCTGAAACTATGGAAGAAGATGCGTAGTGGAGGGGCGCCTTTTATCAACAAATTTTAGAGAAGGAAAGGAGTGGCAGAGGATGAGTACGGTCAAAGAGGGACTAAAAACATTCTTTGGAGCAATCGGGAGTTTCTTCCGTGAATTCGGAGAGGCTGTTGCAAAAGGCGACTTGTTCGTAAAGCTTTCCCTGATTTGGATGGGTGCCGGTTACATTAGGAGAAAGCAGTTCATTAAAGGTATATTAATGACATTACTTGAGGTGGCAGTTATACTGTATAGTGTGGGCTTTGCCATGGATTATGTGACTAAGTTTGGCACTCTTGGAACTGTTCAGCAGGAGGCAATCTTTAATCTTGCCACCATGCAGAATGAATTTAATGATTATGATCATTCATTTATGATTTTATTGTTCTCGGTAATCACCTTTGTAATATGGGCAACATTTTTGTTCATTTATATGAGAAGTATCGTAAACTGCTATAAGCTGCAAAAGAAGGCAGAGGCAGGAGAACATATTAATACCTTTGCGGAGGACTTGGTAGAATATAAGAATCAGAAATTCTATATTACCTTACTTTCTCTTCCTGTATTGGGTGTTGTGCTATTTACAATAGTACCTTTGATTATCTTAATATTCGTAGCATTTACTAACTATGACCAGCAGCATATGCCTCCCAGTTCTTTATTTACCTGGGTTGGCTTTGATAACTTTAAAAGTCTGTTTGCCAGCGGTGGTTTGACAATTACCTTTGGCTATGCATTTCGCAGGGTTTTGGTATGGACTTTGGTTTGGGCATTTTTTGCAACCATAACCACATATTTTGGTGGTATCCTCTTGTCCTTACTGATTAATAATAAGAAAACGAAATTTCCCAAAATGTGGAGAACGCTTTTTGTAATTACCATTGCAGTTCCACAGTTTGTTTCCTTACTTTTGGTTAGAAACTTCTTTGCAAATAATGGTATTTTTAATACCTTCTGTGCAAGCATTGGTTTGACGGATTGGCTTAGAGATATCGGTATGATTAGCACCAGCTATATACCTTTCCTGTCAGCACCGGGCTGGGCGCATGTAATGATTATTTTGATTAATATCTGGATTGGTGTACCCTATCAGATGCTGATTGCAACCGGTGTATTGATGAATATTCCTACGGATCAGCTGGAGAGTGCAAGAATCGATGGCGCAACACCCAGACAGGTATTTGTACACATTACCATGCCCTATGTACTCTTTATTACCGGTCCTGCATTGATTACTGATTTTGTAAAGAATATTAATAACTTTAACGTTATTTTCCTGTTGTCTGAGAATGTATATACCACCACGGACCAGTTGATGGCAAATTCTCAGGCAAGTGAGGTGGATTTGCTGGTTACCTGGCTGTATCGACTGACTCAGAACTATTACAATTACAAGATGGCTTCCGTAATTGGTATTATGGTATTTATCATATGTGCAGTATTTACCCTGGTAACCTTTACCAAATTTACCAAGGGTGACAGAGAGGAGGCGTTCAGATAATGAAAAAGCTTATGAAAACAATTTGGCATAATGTATTGTTGGCAATTTTGGCATTTATCTGGCTGGTTCCCATTGTATGGCTGGTGGTAACTTCCTTTAGTGCATATACGGGTATTAATACCAGCACCTTCTTCCCTGAGGAATGGAGCTTAAATAACTATAAGAATTTGCTGTTTGCAGCAGATACGGTAGCGCAGTTCCCCAATTGGTTTAAAAATACCTTTATTATTGCAATCTTTTCCTGTATTATTTCAGCTTCCTTCGTATTGATGGTGGCATATGCAACCTCCTGCATGAGATTTAAGGGACGTAAAGCGTTGATGAATCTGGCGGTTATTGTTAATCTGTTTCCGGGTGTGCTTTCCATGATTGCAGTGTACTTTATTTTGAAGATGCTAAATCTGACCAATTCCCATGTGGGTCTGATTATCGTATATTCTGCGGGTGCAGGATTGGGATATCTGATTGCAAAAGGATTTTTTGATACCATTCCCAATTCCCTGCGTGAGGCTGCGTATTTGGATGGTGCAAGTGAAGCAACCATCTTCTTTAAGGTGGTAATCCCCATGAGCCGCCCCATTATCGTGTATACAGTTATCAGTTCCTTCCTGGCACCCTGGATGGATTTTGTTATGGCGAAGCTGATGTTAAACTCCGGTATTTCTTCCGAGTGGACAGTTGCCATCGGTCTGTTTAATATGCTGGATAAGAGCTTGATTAACACCTACTTTACACAGTTCTGTGCAGGTGGTGTATTGGTATCCATCCCGATTTCTGTACTGTTTATTATTATGCAGAAGTTCTATGTAGAAGGAATTACCGGTGGTGCGGTTAAGGGATAATTGAGGTGAAGAAATGAGAGAATTTATAAAGGGTATGGATGTTTCCACTTTAATAGAGGAGAGAGAACTTGGCGCTAAGTATTATGATGGTGGCGTTGAGGGAGAGGCACTTGAGATTTTGAAGAAATATGGTGCGGATTCTCTTCGTATCAGGTTGTGGAACAATCCATATACAGTGGATGGGAAGCCTTATGGTGCGGGAACCAATGATTTTGAGAAATTGGTTAAGTTGGCTTCCGAAGGAAAAAAGCTTGGTTACAGCTATTTACTGGATTTACATTACAGTGATTTCTGGGCAGACCCGGGAAAACAGTATGTTCCCAAGGAGTGGGAAGGATTGGATGCCACTGAACTTACGCAGAAGGTATATGAGTATACAAGGGAGCTTCTGCTTAAGTTAAAGGAGCTTAATTTGCTTCCGGAGCTGGTGCAGGTGGGAAACGAGGTTACAGCCGGTCTTATGTGGCCCCATGGTAAGTGGGAGTGCAGTGAGAATATTGCAAGATTTATCAGTGCTGGTGTTAAGGCTGTGCGTGAGTTTTCCCCGGATAGCCGGGTAATGCTTCATTTGGATTGCGGTGGCAATAATGCCCGGTGCCGTGAGTGGTTTGACGCCTATATTGCCAATGGAGGAGAGGATTTTGATATTATCGGATTGTCCTATTACCCCTTTTGGCATGGAACCATTGATGATTTAACCAATAATATGAATGATTTGGCGGCAAGATACAACAAGGATATTATTGTGGCAGAGGTTTCCATGGGATTTACCATGGAGGATTACAAGGAGTACGAAAAACTGTCTGACAGCGAGAGAAAGGGAATGGCTACCAAGCCCCATCTGGCAGAAGCAGTGGAATATCCTATGACTCCTCAGGGGCAGGCTGACTTTATGCAGGAAGTCATGGAGCGTATCAAGCAGATACCGGATGGCAGGGGAAAAGGTTTCTATTATTGGGAACCTGCATGGATTCCTGTTCCGGGCTGTGGCTGGGCAAATAAGGAGTCCCTGGAGTACATCAAAGACCCCGGACCGGGTGGTAATGAGTGGGCAAATCAGGCATTATTTGATTATGATGGTAATGCCTTGCCGGCACTGCAGGTCATAAAGGAGTTTATGTAAGATAAATTAACATAAAAAAGCAAATGAATGGCTTAGAAAGCCATAAGAAAAGGAGAGGAAACATGGATAAATTTATCGTAAACATTATTCATCGTCCTGAAATGGTACCTGAATATGCGGAAAAGGTAACAGGACATGGAAAAGAAGAGGACATCGGAAGAAAAGCACTTTTGACCGAGTCCCTGGATATTTTCAAATTCCAGCAGGAAATGGCTCACAAATATGGTTTAAAGACCACCATTCAGATGACCTATGCATCCTTATTTAATGAAGAGGCTGTACAGATTGCAAAGGAGCATCATGAGAAGTATGGTGATGAAATTGCATTGTCTTTGCTTGGACTTCCTTGTACGGAGTTCCGTGAGAAGTATAAGACCAAGGATTTCTGTATCTGGATGTTCTCCATGGAAGATAAGAAATCTATTGTGGATGATGTGTTTGGAAAATTCTATGACATTTTTGGATTTTATCCTGAGTCCACCGGTTCTTATTATATGGATGCGGATTTGATTAATTATGTAAAGGAAGCTTATCCCAGTGTGAAATGTGCAGTTGCTACCTGTTGGGAGGAAGGTCCCAAGGCATATCATACCTGTAATAATTCCTGGTATACCTTTATGGATGGTGGTCCATGGAATCCTTGGATTCCTTCCAAGCAGAACAGCCATGCACCTGCAGCAAATGAAGCGGAGGATAGCGGTATTGTAGCAATTCCTCATCTTTCCAGAGACTTGCTTGCATGCTATGACGGTAATGGTTCCAACTTCGGTACTCATCCCCAGAACGTACTTCGTGGTATGATTTATGATACCGAAACATGGGATTATCCTTATCTTTACAATTTGATTGACCAGTATCGTGATTTGGAAAAATACAATAATGGTTATGCATACAATATGATGTTTGTTGGACCCGGCTGGTTGAACAAGATGGGACGCTGGGAAGCTCCCTATGAATTGCTTGCAAAGAGCTATGAGGATGGTATGAAGTACTATGGCGAACTGAAGGAGCAGGGTAAGCTCACCGATATGACCATGGCTGAGTTTGCTGATTACTATCGTCAGAAGAAGACCTATACTGAGCCGGAATGTGCTCTTTGGAGAGACATTCTTTATGGCTCTGACAAGCAGTTATTCTGGTATTGTGACCCTTACATGAGAGCCTGTGTGAATATGGATCAGGGTGGTGCCATTGTTGATTTGCGTCCTTATGCTGCAAAGCTGGAGTGGCCTGTAGGTATTGGTACAAAGCATGTAACCGATGCTTCCTATCCTTTCCTGATTCAGGAAAAGTACCGTGCAGGATACTTCACACACTATGCAGGGGAAGGTACTGTAAGAAGTGCAAAGCTGAAATACAATGGAGAAGAGGTTGATTTATGTCTCTGCCGTACTAAGGCTCATTTCTCCCAGGAGGGTAATACCAGAGTATTGACCTTAGACCCTGTAGACATTGAGTTCTATGATTTAACTGTAAAGCTGCAGTCCGTGATTTCCTTTGAGGAAGGAAGCTCCGATATTAAGATTGAAAGAAGAATCTTAGAGATGAGCAATCCTGAGGCACAGGTGGAAATCAATGAGTACATGGTAGCTTGCTATGGTACTACTGAATATTCCGAGGATATGACAGGCATTACCTTGTCTGCAAAGAAGGGTGAAGAGGTTCAGTCCCTTTCCTATGAATATAAGTGCCGTGATATTGAAATGGCAGGAGCGGACGAGGTCAGAGCAATTGTGCCTCAGATTGAGACGGCAGTTTCCATGCGTTCTAACGCAGAGACAGCAGTTGGTTATGTGAAGGAAGGTTATGCTTTCTCACCTATGTTTACATTAGGCTATACCGCACAGGTTAAAGATAAGGAGGTAATTGCAACATGGCTCAAGCTGGAAAAGGCAAATTAAATTATAGATGTCCTTCCTGTTTTATGAGGGATTTGGATATTGATATGTTCTATCAGAAGGAAACGGATGAATTTTACTGCATTCGTTGCCAGTACAGAGGAAATGAAAAGGATGTACTTGAGAAAAACGAGATGGTAAGATTCCGTTATGGTGCTATGGCAAAACGCTATACCAAGTTTGATTTTGATTAAAATGTTTTGACAATATCATAAAAGGCAAATAAAAGGGAGGCTGGTAAATCGTTACCGACCTCCTAATTTATTTGCTTTTTTAAAAGTAAAATTACAGGTATGTATTCTGTGATTTTTTGAAAAGGAAACGTACCTTGTATCCGCTTTCGTCACAAATAGCCCGAACAATTTCTTCTGCAAATTCACTGGCATCACCATGTACACAAATGATACAGGTGTTGCGCTTGTGACCAAATAATGATGGCTTGGGCCAACGAATATAATAGGAAATGTGATTCCATAAAAACTCACGCTCTATTAACATTTTGCATTCCATATCGGCTACTTCGCACAATTCTATTTCATTATTTACTTTTAATGTAGTATACAATGATTGCATAAGGAATTTCCCCCGTGATATGATATTTATCGTAATGATGTAAACTCGCAAACTCGCACTATATGCTTTATCGTCTGCTTCGCAGACTGTTTGCTTGTACCGGTGCTTGTTTTTTCTTTAGCACCTAGTATAGCACAAATTTCTAAAATATGCAATGAAATGCTTGCTTTGAAAGTGTGAAAATAATATACTATTCTTATAAAAAATGAGGGGATAAGCAATAAAATTATCAAAAAAAGTAATGGAAAAGGAGATGTGTACGATGGATTTTATTGAAAAAATTGGTGATACCATAATCATAAAGGGTAAAGAAGCAGCAGATAAGGCAAAGGAAGTGGCTGAGATTGCGAATCTGAGAAGTCAGATTTCTACCTGCGAGGAGGTTATCAAAAAGAATTATATGGAGATAGGTAAGAAATACCTGGAATTGTACGGAGACATGCCTGAGGAACCCTTTGAGAAGCAGTGCCGTGCTATTCGGAATGCACAGACCGGAGTGGAGGCTTTGCAGGAGAGAATTAAAGAGATAAAAGGAATATAATAAATAAGAAATGAAAGAGCTTTTCAAGTGTTGTGATTTACTTGAAAAGCTCTTTTTTCTACTAGTCTTCGTCATCCTCATCGTCATCCTCATCGTAATGAATGTGGATGCCTAACTGTTCCATTTCCCAAATCTGAGTGTTTAGAACAGATTCATAATCAGGATTTGCAAAGAAGGCTGCATCATGCTGACATTGTGTTCTAGTATTGGGAACGATGATAGTCTGTGTACCATCTGGGTTGTCGATGATGGTAGTAGAGCCGCTAACCAAAGCAGGATCCTCGGTTAACTGGAACTCTGCAATTCCTTCATAACAGAATGGACATTCCGGGCTTGCAGGAAGATTGTCATAAGGACAAACATAACCCTGGTAATGAACATCACAGCTATCCGTAGGTACAGTACCGTCTGCAAAGTACTCGGTGAAAAGATGTGCATCACATAATCCAGGAATGGGTAATTTACCGGAACGGGAGCAAACCGTTGCCTGTACAATGCCTTCCGGAACACTAAACTGCTTGTTGGGCAGGTTTTCGTGAACACGTTCCATAATAACATGCCATAGGGTTTTGGAAATGGCCTGTTCATTATTGTTGCTCTTAGAGCTCATGCTTACATTGTTATCGTAACCGCTCCAGGTGGTAGCTGTATAATAGGGGGTGTACCCGGAAAACCATAAATCCCAATAATTGGAGGAGGTACCTGTTTTTCCTGCGATTGCCATACCGCTGCGGAAATTACATCTGGTACCGGTTCCCATAGTAACAACATCCACCATGGCATCTGTTAAGAGGAATGCTGTGGTTTCCTTGATAACCTGGCGGGTTTCAGCAGTAGTATTGTCCAAAATAACATTTCCATCAGCATCAGTAACCTTAGTATACAGCTTTGGCTTTATATACAGTCCCTTATTTGCAATGGCGGCGTAGGCGGCGTTTAACTCGTAAGGAGAAGCACCGTAGGTTAAACCACCCAATGCAATGGGCTGGCGCACATCAGTAAACATCTTTCCATTAATTTCTACACCATCTGTAAGGGTAGTAAATCCAAAGTTCAATAAATAATCATATCCAAGCTGGGGCGTAATAACTGTCTGGTTCTTTACTGCGATAATATTATAGGATTGCTCGATTGCTTTACGGATGGAGTTGATTCCTCGATAACCGGTATCGTACCAGTTGCTTACCGGACGACCATCATCGTAATTAAAGGGAGCATCGTTATAAACCGTTGCCAGAGTCTTGCCGGCACTGTCCAATGCAGGGGCAAAGGAAGCAAGTACCTTGAAGGTGGAGCCGGGGGAACGGTTGGAGGAGGTTGCACGGTTTAAGGTTCTTCGTCCTTCCTTGGCACCTCTACCGCCTACCATGGCTACCACATAGCCAGTATCCTGTTCTTCAATTACCATTGCTGCCTGAGGCTGGGCAGTCATGGAGATACTTTCTTCATAATTATCCGCATTATCTGCTACGCCCAACTCCTGTAGCATTGTGGTACGATAAACCACAATGGCTTCGTTTGCTGCATCCTGGGAGGAGAAAATCAGATTAAACTTGGAGTCCTGATTTGCCTTAAACCAGGTCATCATGTTTTCCTTACTGAAATTATGTTTTTCCCCGTCCTTATCCTTGATGGTAAGGGCATAATTTAAATACCATTTTACGTTTTCCGGGAAATTATCCGGGTTGGCAAATTCCTCGTCCATAATTTTCTGAATGGTAGGATCCATGGTGGATTCAATACGCAAACCACCGGAGGTCATAAGGGTTTCAGCCAGTGATTCGGAGTAACCGGCTTTATTTACCAAATCCGCCATAACCTGCTCATAAACAGCATCGGAGAAATAGGAGCCGGAGGTGGTATTACCAACTTGATAATCGGTGTCGTATAAACCGATACGCTCGTATACTGCTTCCGTATCAGCCATTGCTTCATCATACTCTGCTTGGGTAATAAATTCCAGCCTTAGCATGTTGTTCAAGCATTTTTCACGACGTTTTACGTTCTCCTCCGGATGGCGGAGCGGATTGTATTTGGAAGGGTTCTGGGTAATACAGGCAATAACCGCACATTCTGACAGATTCAGCTCACTGCAGTGCTTACCGAAATAACGCAGGGAAGCGGATTCCACACCTAGGGTATTCTGTCCCAGATTGATGGCATTCATGTAGCGCAAAAGTACCTCATCCTTGGTAAAGCGTTTGGTAATTTCCAATGCCAGATACTGCTCCTGCACCTTACGTTTTACCTTTTTGATAACATTGTCACCCTCGGAGGTCCATTCCGTAAAGATGGTATTTTTTAATAACTGCTGGGTAATGGTACTTGCACCCTGAGCTTCTTCACCACCGGAGGTAATAAAGGTAAATCCTGCACGGAGAATACCTTTAAAGTCAATACCGTTGTGCTGGTAGAAACGTTCATCCTCAATGGCAACAAAGGCATGTGCCAGATTTTCGGGAATCTGATCCATATCCACCTCAATACGGTTGGAGTTGGTGCTGACATATTGGTCGATTTCATTCCCTTCACGGTCATAAACAATGGTTGCCTGACCGGATGCCACTACATCCGTTAAACGAATCTGAGGAGTGGTGGCAAGGATACCCTTGTAGGCACCCAAACCTGCTGCAACACCGCAGATACCAAGTCCTAAAATTGCTATAAAAAATACCCTTACGATGGTCAGGGCAATTTTTCGTCCCCACTTCATAGATTTAGAATTCAGTGCCTTTTGCTTAGCGCGGACACCTTTTTTTCCATAATTCATAAAGCTTTCACCTTTCTGTCTGTGTTTCAGACGCACCTATTATACCAAAAAAAAATAGGTAAATAAAGGTTTTCTTTGTACTATTAAGAATTGTTTCACATTTTTAAGGATTTATGCTAAACTGTAGAGGGATTATTTTGAGGAAAAATGGCGTTAATTCAAGGTTAGAAATGATTGAGATGGGATAAGGATATGAGTGAAAATAAGTTGGATTCCTATAGAGTGCTGCTGGAAGGCGGCGAGGGCGAAATCGTAGAAAAAAAATCCCGCTTCATTGCGACTGTCAGAAAGTGTGAAACAGAAGAGGAAGCGGTAGCCTTTATTGAGGAAATGAAGAAAAAGTATTGGGATGCCAGACACAATTGCTCTGCTTTTGTGATTGGAAGCAGGGGGGAGCTTACCCGTTGCAGTGATGATGGGGAGCCCAGCGGAACCGCGGGAAGACCCATGCTGGAGGTGCTGTTGGGGGAAGGTGTTCGGAATATTGCAGTGGTGGTGACTCGGTATTTCGGTGGTGTGCTTTTGGGCACGGGAGGCTTGGTGCGTGCCTATACTCAGGCTGTAAAGGTAGGGCTTGAAAATTCTGTGATTGGAAGCATGTGCTATGGCTGTGAATTAGAGGTTGTGACGGATTATAATGGAATTGGCAAAATTCAGTATTTGTTGGGGCAGCGGGGAATTACACCGACTGACAGCAGCTATACGGATGTGGTAACCTTGCGGCTTGTAATTCCCATGCAAATGGAAGAGGAATTAAGTAAGGCAATGGTGGAGGCTACCTGTGGAAAGGTAAAGCTTGAAAAAATACAGGAGCTGTACTATATTAATAAGGAATAAAACGGATTCTGTTCCGGCATGATGAAAGGTGGTGGTTTTTTTATGAAGAGTAGTAAGTGTAGTACTGACAATCCCGGACCCGGGCGAAGTTGTATGTATATGAGAAAACAGCATAAAGAAATCATCAAAGGAGAAATGCGATGGAACAGATTATGGAATTGGAAGAATTACTGAAACTCCTGCAAAGTAAGCAGTACACCAGACTCCGCCAATATCTTACTGAGTTTAATGAGGCGGACATTGCAGCTATGATGGAGGAGCTTCCCCAGGAGGATATGCTGAAGGTATTTCGCATACTTTCCAAGGATTTGGCAGCGGATGTCTTTTCCTATTTGGATGTGGAGAATCAGCAGCTGATTATAACCTCCCTGTCCGATAAGGAAGCGGCAACGATTATTGATAATCTGATGGCGGATGATGCGGTGGATTTGTTGGAGGAAATGCCTGCAAATGTGGTAAAAAAGCTCCTTGCCAATGCCAATCCTGAAACCCGCAGGGATATCAATCATTTGCTTCGTTACCCGGAGGATTCTGCGGGAAGTATTATGACGGTGGAGTATGTGGATTTAAAGGAGCATCTGACGGTAAGTCAGGCAATTGAGCGCATTCGCAAGGTGGGGGTGGACAGTGAGACCATTAACATCTGCTATGTGTTGGATGCCCAAAGGAAGTTATTGGGAACCGTAGCACTGAGATATCTTCTGCTTAGTGAGGATGATGATATTATTGGGGATATTATGCATGAAAATGTAATCTCTATCAACACCCTTATGGATCAGGAAGAGGTTGCCGGGCAGTTTAAAAAGTATGACTTTACGGCAATGCCCGTAGTGGATAATGAGAATCGTCTGGTAGGTATTATTACGGTGGACGATATTGTGGATATCGTGGAAGAGGAAAATACCGAGGATATGGAAAAGATGGCGGCTATCGTGCCCAGCGATAAGCCCTATATGCGTACCGGTGTGTGGGAAACTTTTCAAAAGAGAATCCCCTGGCTTTTATTGCTGATGGTATCAGCAGCATTTACCGGGGCCATTATTACTTCCTTTGAGGAGGCTTTGAGTGTACATGCGGCGTTGATAGCTTTTATTCCCATGCTGATGGGTACCGGTGGTAATGCCGGTGGGCAGGCAAGTGTAACAGTAATTCGTGGCTTGTCCTTGGGAGAAATAGAGTATAGGGATGTACCCAAGGTTGTCTGGAAGGAAATCAGAGTTGCCTTTTTGTGCGGCGTTTGTCTGTCAGCAGCAAATTTTGCAAAGCTTTTGTTATTTGACCATTTGGGCTTGGCAGTGGCAATGGTGGTAAGTCTGACCTTGGTTGCGGTAGTGTTGGTGGCAATGCTTGTGGGATGCATTTTGCCGGTGGGAGCAAAGCGTCTGGGCTTTGACCCGGCGGTTATGGCAAGTCCCTTTATTACTACCATATTGGATGCGGTGTCATTATTATTGTATTTTAGATTTGCAAGTATGATACTTGGGATATAAAAAAGCGGGATGCTGATAAGGCATCCCGTATGATATTTACTTATAGGTGGGGACTGTGTGTAAGTAAAGATTCAGAAAGGCGTAAAAATGAGTGGTAAAGAAATGAATGGAAAAGAAGTAGATGGAAAAGAAGTAGATGGAAAAGAAATGAATGTTAGGGAAATGGATGGCACAGAAACGGAACAGCAAAATAAGCTGGCGGTAATGCCTGTGGGAAAGCTCTTGTTTTCTCTTGCCATGCCTGCCATAGCAGCACAGATTGTAAATCTTCTATATAATATGGTGGATCGTATTTACATAGGGCATATTCCGGAGGAGGGCTCCATGGCATTAACCGGTTTAGGCATTACTTTTCCGGTGATTATGTTGATTGCTGCGTTTGCAGCATTGGTGGGCTTTGGTGGTGCACCCAGAGCATCCATTGCCATGGGCAAGGGAGATAATGAGACAGCAGAAAAGATATTGGGCAATTGTGTTTGTACGCTTTGTGTGTTGGCAGTGATTTTAACCCTGTTCTTTTCCATTTTTGCAGAGCCTGTTTTATATGCCTTTGGCGCAAGTGAGGAGACCATTATTTATGCTCTTCCCTATATGCGGATATATGTGCTGGGAACCATTTTTGTGCAGATTACTACGGGATTAAATGCGTTTATTACTTCTCAGGGCTTTTCTAATGTGGGAATGAAAACAGTTATGATTGGCGCCGGCTTAAATCTGGTGCTGGATCCCATATTTATCTTTGGATTTCATATGGGAGTACAGGGAGCAGCGGTTGCTACAGTGCTGTCACAGGCAGTGTCTGCAATCTGGGTATTACGCTTTTTGAGCGGGAAACAGACTATACTGCGCATTCGAAAAGAAAATCTGCATTGCAGCTTAAGTGTGATGGGACCGGTGCTTGCATTGGGAGCATCTCCCTTTATTATGCAGTCCACGGAGAGTCTGCTGTCTGTTTGCTTTAACACCTCTTTACAGAAGTATGGAGGAGATATTGCAGTGGGAGCAATGACGATTCTGTCCAGCGTTATGCAGGTGGCAATGATGCCGCTAAGCGGACTTTGTCAGGGAATGCAGCCCATTGTAAGTTTTAATTTTGGTGCAAAAAATATGGACAGAGTCAGAAAGGCGTTTCTGCTTACATTGGCATGCTGTCTGGGATATGCTACGCTGATGTGGGGAGCAGCCATGCTGATGCCAAAGACTCTTGCGGGTATTTTTACTACGGATGAAACTTTGATACAATATGCGGGCTGGGCAATGCGTATTTATATGGGAGCAATTTGTCTTTTTGGTGCACAGATTGCCTGTCAGCAGACCTTTGTGGCATTGGGAAAGGCAGTTCATTCCCTGTTTTTGGCTGTACTTCGTAAGATAATTTTGTTGATTCCCATGATTTACATTTTGCCGGCATTTTTAGAGGATAAGGTGTTTGCGGTATTTCTGGCAGAGCCGGTGTCAGATTTCCTGGCAGTGTGTGCTACAGTTACGTTGTTCTTCTGTACTGCATGGAGGTTACTTAAGGGGGAAGAAAAAACATGTGAATAAAAAGGAAGGGAATTGTCAAGAGGATGCGTCTAGGCGCATCCTCTTGTGTTGCTTATTTCAGGAAATCGAACTGTGACATATAGAGGTGGTAGTATTCTCCCTTCTTTGCTAATAGTTCCTCGTGATTTCCGCGTTCTAAGATATCTCCCTTATCCACATACATAATGCAGTCAGCATTTTTGATGGTGGATAGGCGGTGGGCAATGATGAAGGAGGTGCGGTCTTCTAAAAGGCGGTTAAGTCCTTTCTGGAGGAGGGTTTCCGTCTCGGTGTCGATGCTGGAGGTTGCTTCGTCCAATATCAGTATCTTGGGGTCAGCAAGCAGTGCTCTTGCAAAGGATATGAGCTGGCGCTGACCTGCTGAGAGACGGCTCCCTCGCTCGTTGACCTCTGTATAGTAGCCGTTTTCCATCTGGGAAATGAAATCATGGGCACAGACGGTTTTTGCTGCTTCCACCACCTGTTCATCGGTGGCGCTTAGGTTTCCATAGCGGATATTGTCCATAATAGTTCCGGCGAAGATAAAGCTGTCCTGCATCATAACGCCCATCTGGGTGCGAAGGGATCGGATGGTTACCTTGGAAATGTCCACCCCATCAATCAGAATCTGTCCAGAATCTACATTGTAGAAACGGCTGATTAGGTTTACAATGGTGGATTTTCCGGCGCCTGTAGGACCTACAATGGCATAGGTCTCCCCTTTCTGGGCGGTAAAGTTAATTTTGTTCAATATCTTTTGTCCCTCTTCATAGCTGAAGGATACATCCTTGAATTCTACCTTGCCCTCAATAGGTGGCATTATAGTGGCATCCTTGGCATCTTTTACATTGACAGGCTCATCAATGGTTTCGAAAATACGCTCCAGGTAGGAGATGGCGGTGAGCAGAGAGTTGTAAAAGTTTGCCAGGGTATTGATGGGTGCCCAGAAACGACTGATATAAGCCGTAAAAGCAATCAATACACCTACTGTGAGGGTAGTATCCGGTGCAAGTATCCAGCGGATTCCTAAAATGTAGATAAAAGCAGTAGTAATGGCAGAAATCATATCAACGCTGGGTCCCATGGTAAAGTTAAACATTACAGCGCGCATCCAGGATTGGCGGTAGTTTCTGCTTAAATGATTAAAAATACCAGTATTCTCCTCTTCACGTACAAAGGATTGGGTAACCCAGATGCCGTTAATGCTTTCTGCAATGTAGGCATTCAGGTTGCTTTGCTTGTTGGATTGTACCTGCCAGGCGCGTCTTTGCTTTTTCTTGATGAAAACAATAACCAGAGCAAGAAGAGGCAGACCGCAGAGGCAAAGCAGTGTCAGGCGTACATCATAATAAAGCATACAGATAATAATGAAAAACAGGTTACAAAGGTCAGTTATGGTATTTACAATACCGTTGCTTAGCAAATCACTGATGCTGTTTACATAGTTAACCACGCGCACCTGAATTTTGCCGTGAGGTCTGTCATCGTAATAGGAGAAGGGAAGCTCCTGCAAATGACAGAAAATATCATTGCGGATGGCATGGATAATGTTTTGACCAATTACGCTCATGGTTTTGATTTTCAGCCCAAGGCTGACTGCGGAGTAAGCTGCAACAGCCAGAGTCATAAGTCCCATGGTTACAATCATTTTCATATTTTTGCCCGGAATGTAGTAGTCCATAATCCGCTGGAAAAAGATAGGAATCAGCATAGTAAGTGCGGAAGCACTGAGCATTAGGAAAATGATTCCCACCATTTTCTTTTTATAAGGGGAGATATATTTGGCAAGACGCTTTAATTGATTGAGGTCAAAGCTGTCCTCCAGAACTTCATCCATATCATATCGGTTACGTGCCATAATTATCTGCCTCCCTTCTGTGCATTGTTCTTTTCTTCTTCTAATAAATCATAGGGGATCTCGCCATATTGGTTGCGGAAAGCATGGGCATAATAGCCATTCCGGGAAAGCAGCGAGTCATGGGTACCATGCTCAATAATACGCCCGTTGTCCATTACCAATATTAAATCCGCATCTTTTATAGAAGAAATACGATAGGCAATAATAAATACCGTACAGTCCTTCTTTATATTTTTTAGCTGTGTCTGGATATAGCTTTCGGTTTCCATATCTACCGCCGAGGTGGTATCGTCTAAAATCAATATGGAAGGATTCTTCAACAGCGCTCTTGCCAGGGAAATGCGTTGTTTCTGTCCACCGGAAAGTCCCACACCACGTTCGCCCACGATGGTGTCATAGCCTTCCGGTAAGGCACTGATAAAGTGGTTGGCATCTGCCATAATGGCAGCTTTTTTAACCTCCTCAAAGGTACAGTTTGGTCTGCCATAGGCAATGTTTCCTTCAATGGTATCCGAAAAGAGGAATACATCCTGCATGGCCATTCCAATATGGTCGCGAAGGTTGTAGAGATCCATTTCCTTTACATTTTTACCATCTACCAATACCTCTCCGGAGGTGGTGTCGTAGAAGCGACAGAGCAGATTCATCAGAGTGGACTTGCCTGCACCGGTGGAGCCGATAATACCTACCGTCTGTCCTGCCTTTACGCTAAAGTTAATATCCATCACAATATCCTCATCATCGGCTCGGTAGGACACCTTGCGAAATTCTATATCGCCGCGGATGGGGGTGCGGGGATAAGGAATGGTATTTCCGTTGTTGTCTTTACAAACAGGAGTTTTCACATGGGGCTCTTCGCTGTAGGTGGCATATATTTTTTCTATGGAAGCAATAAAGTTCTGGATATCATTAATCCACCAGCCTGCCATACGAAGAGGAACATTCAGCATCCAGAGGTAGCCATTTACTTTTACCAGGTCACCCAGAGTGATTTGCTCCTGTACTACCATATATCCACCGTAAATCATCAGTACAATGGTAAGGGAGTAGGATAAGATTTCAAAAATTGGCACATATTTCATCCACACCCGTGAGGCGTTAATCTGTGCACTTTTAAATTTGTCATTTTCCTTCTGAAATTTTTCGATTTCATAATCTTCCTTGGCAAATGCCTTTACCACACGGTTGCCGCTGACATTTTCCTGTACAAAGGCATTCAGGGAGGAAAAGCATTCCCGGTTGCGACGGAAGGCTGGTTTTACTTCCTTGGATTGTTTATAAGCCGCAAGGGCGGTAAAGGGCAGTACAGCCAGCATGCAAAGTGCCAGCTTGGTATTTACTGTAAAAATCATCATTAGTGCAAAAAGAAACAACAGGATGTTTTGATAAACCGCATAAATGACATAAGCCACAAAATGTCGGATGGCATCCATATCACCTGTTTGCCGGCTCATCAGGTCACCGGTTCTCTTCTTATTATAGAAGGCGAAGTCCTCCTGAAGAAGCTTACGGTATACCTTGTCGCGCATGTTATAAAGAACACCCTGTGAGGCTGTCTCAAAAACAACCTGATACAGGAAACGTAGGACTCCTGTAACTAAGGTAACGCCCAATAGGCACCCAACCAAGATAGGTAATAGGTCGTAATTACCGGCGATAATGACATGGTCTACTATAATGCCGGATAGGTAGGGATTGACGATGGATAGAGCGGCAATAATGGTAGTAAGAAAAAGTCCCAATATCATTAAGCCGCTATACTTTTTCAAAAAGGATAAAAACCATTTTATTGCAGTCATAAAAATACCTCCTGTAGGATGTGTATGCAGGTCGCTTTCTGCATCGTTGTATTTACCCCCATTTTACGAAATGGGGTATAAAAAGAAATGGAGTATCTTGCAACAAAGATGTGGAATGTTGTCAAAATAGAGGGCATGATAAACAAAAATACATTTTACATTTTATAGGGAAAAAGGTAAAATAGACCTTATATGAAACAGGAGGGCAGAAATCATGGAAAGGGATGTGACAAGGGCGGATTTGAAAATTGAAGATTTGAATCCCACTTTTTTGTTTACCTGGAAGGGAACCCGGATGAATAGCGGGGACAAGTATCATTGTCATGATTTCCCGGAGATTGCATTTGTGCTTTCCGGAGCAGGAAGATATCATATAGAGGGCAAGGTCTATGAAGTAACGGAGGGAGATCTCCTGATTATTAATCCGGGTGTGCATCATCAGGCAATTGATTCTCCGGAAGGAGAGCAACCCACTACAGAATTTTTTGTGGGATTTACGGACATACAATTAGATGGTTTTCCTACCAATTTTCTTCCGGTGTCCGATGGGGGACATATCATTCATACCACAGGGGAATTACGCCAAAAGTTGTTCAAAATATGTTCTTCTATGGAAGCTGAAAATGCTGTATACAGGCAGGGAAAATATTTTATGCTTAAGGCATATTTAATGCAGATGATTTTACTGGTAGTCAGGGAGCAGTGTGAGCCGATGATTCAACCCCGAGGCTATTCCTTTGAATCTGCCAATCGTAAATATGTGGTGGAGCAGATGCTGAGCTTTTTCGAAGACCATTATGCTGAAAAAATTTCCCTGGATCAGATTGCGGAAAATATGTACCTCAGTCCATTTTATATCTCAAGGATATTTAAAAGTGAAACCGGAGATACTCCTATCCGTCATTTAATCAATATCCGTTTGGAGAAGGCAAAGGAAATACTGGAAAATGGAGATGGTGGTAGTATTCAGGAGGTGGCTGCGTCGGTAGGATATGATGATGCCTACCATTTTAGTAAGTTGTTTAAGAAACGTTATGGTATTTCCCCTTCCCAGGCGAAAAAGAAGGCATAATCGAAGAGAGAATTTTGGGCAAAATGTTTGATATTTTTTTGTCAGTATGTTTTTTTTTTAGTACTTTTGCCAAAAGTGTTTGCAAGAACAGATATATTTGATAAAATCAAAGCTAGAGAAGAGTGTATACTATTTCGGTTGGCATAATGAATGTCGGAATGGAGGAATAATGAGATATTTTTTTGAATCAGTTGTAGAGAAAAAAGAAAAAGGATATATGATTCAGATTCCCTTTAATGTATGGGAGGTTTGTAAGCAGAGAGATGTAATTCAGGGTGACCTGGTATTGGATAATGCAATTATTGAATGTGAGCTTCTTCCTAAGGAAAAAGGTAATTATGAGATTCACATTGAGGATGAAGATGCTGTAAAGGTAGAGCTTGGTGTACCTCATAAGATTTTATTACATGTAACCGGCTCCCTGATTCGTATGGATCAGAACAGTCCCTACAGCTTTGAGAATCCTATCCGTAAGATTGAGGATATGAAGGTTATTATCCAGCCTGAGGACGGACTTTGCGGTCAGGCATGTGTGGCTATGCTGGCAGGAGTTACCATTGCTGAGGTAATCAGTGTTATGGACTGCAGAGAGTGGCAGGCTACCATGGGACGTGTGATTTCTGCATTGAATTATTATGGTATTGACCACAATGATATCATTGTATATACTGAAGGTAAGGATGCAGTGCTTCCTAAGTGTTGTATTATGATGGAGAAGATGGGACGTTTCTGCCATTATCTTGTTCATTTTGATGGAAAGTTCTATGACTCCAATCTTGGTGTGATGGAAGAGTATGACATGAGCAAGCTTCTTGGTTATTTGGAGATTAAGTGCTAAGTAGTTTGCGGGAAACTTGTTTATTGTGTTTTGAGTGAGAGCAAAAAGTAAAAGAAGTTAATTTTAGTAGGAGGAATTTCTCTTAATTGGGAAAGTCCTCCTATTTATTTTATAATTTGTAATTGAACATTAATGGACGATTTTTTGAAAATATGGCTCATTAAGTTTGAAGATTTTGTTGGATTCTTGTTGGATTTAATGGTTGATACAGCAAAAAGTCAGTATTTGCGAGGCGAGATTGGCAAAATGCAGGTGGATAATACTGTAGAATTGCTATAAGATAGATAAGTAAGAAAAAAGATTGGAGTAATAAGCATGCAAAAGATAAGTAGTAAGGATGCGGATTTTCGGGAAAGAGCATTAAATGGAAATATGTGGAAGCTGCTGTTGGCTGTGGGAATGCCCCTTGCCATGCATCAGGGCTTGTCGTCCATGTTTAAAATATTGGATGCCCTGATGGCAAGTCATATCAGTGCAGAAAGTGTTTCTACAGTAGCCTATCTGGCTCAAATTCAGCAAATGATTAGTGCCATCGGTACCGGACTGGCAGCCGGGGGCAGTATGAAAATCAGTGAAGCCTATGGGGCCGGTGATTATGAAATGGTAAAGAAGCGGGTAAATTCCTTGTTCGCCATTTGTGGTGGTTTATGTGTCCTTGTACTTTTGATGATACCTTTCAGCAAACAAATTTTGATGTTGGCAAATACACCGGAAAATCTTTTAATAGAAGGACAGCAATATTTTGCGGTGGAGCTGGGGGCATTGGTGCTTACCTTTTTTAATACTGTTTATATTTCCGTAGAACGCTCCAGAGGACATTCCAAGCGTATTCTTAAGTTGAATTTAAGTATGACTATTTTAAAGCTGGGTCTTACTGCTTTGTTTGTTTATGGCTTCAATATGGGAATTGTGATGATTGGTGTGGCAACTGTAATTTCTCAGGCGGTTATTACCATCGCAGGATTTTATAATTTGCGGGAAAAGGATACTGCGTTTAGTATTGACAGGAAGCAGATGTCAATGAAGAAAGAGGTTGTACTTCCTATTATAAATGTGGCGTATCCGGTTTCTATTGAAAAGGTTGCATTTGCTTTTGGAAAAGTGGTAGTAAATTCCATGAGTGGTTTTTATGGTGCATTGACGGTGGGGGCATTGGGAATCAGTAATAATATATCTGGACTTACTACCTCCTGGCAGATTGGTATGCAGGATGGTGCTGCCAGCATTATCAGTCAGAATCTTGGAGCCGGGAAGCTTAAAAGAGTAAAGGAAGCTTTCTGGAAAACCATGATGATTAATGTGGGAATTGGCTTAACAGGAATGCTGATAAGTTTTACTTTTCTGGAGCAAATCAGTGCTTTGTTTGCTAAGTCGCAGGGCGGTTTTAATGAAGAATTTCAGCAAATGATTATGCATATTTTTGTGTATGATTCCTCAGGTAGCGCAGTTCCGCTGGCTATCAATGCTTCTGTGATGGCACTGCTGTTTGGGCTTGGTTATACCAAGCGAACACTAATTATTAATTTTATGCGAATTTTTATTTATCGGATTCCTGTGCTGTGGGCATTGCAGAACTTTACGGAGCTGGGAAGTGAGGCAGTGGGCGTGATGATGATGATTAGTAATATCTGTACGGCTGCCACCGCTTTAATCATGGCTTTTCTGGTGCTGCGGAAACTTGAGAGTGCCGGAGCGGAGGGAAATGAACTGAGATAAGTTGAGAGGGGCTGAAATAGGTTGAGATAGGTTGAGATAGGCTGAGAAGAGCTGAAATAGGCTGAGAAAAGCTGAGATAGGCTGAGATAAGTTGAGATAAGCTGAAATAAGCTGAGATAAGTTAAGAGGAACTGAAAGAGAGCTGGGGCGAGCAAGAATGAGCAGCGCAGAGGTTGTGGAAGAATGAAATTGCTTAGAAAGTCTTGTAAAGTTTCGTACAATCCCAACCAAAGTCAGGATAGTGTGATTGGATTGGTAAAGAGTAAAGAGGGAATCCCCACTAAATTAGTAAAAGTGCAGAAAAATTGGTAAAGAATAAAGAAGGAATCCCCGCTAAATTAGGAAAAGCGAAGAAAAGTTGGTAAAGAGGAAAGAGGAAGTTCCAACTAAATTAGGAAAAGAGAAGAAAAGTTGGTAAAGAATAAAGAGGGAATCCCCACTAAATTAGAAAAAGAGAAGAAAAGTTGGTAAAGAGTAAAGAGGGAATCCCCACTAAATTAGAAAAAGCGAAGAAAAGTTGGTAAAGAGGAAAGAGGAAGTCCCAACTAAATTAGGAAAAATGTAATTGAGTTGGGGAGATAGGGAAGAATTTATAAAGTAAATATTAAATCTCAATTACAACACATGCATAAGAAAACAAGAGCAAATACAAGAAAACAAAAGAAAACAAGAGAAAAGAAAACTTGAATAACTGTGCATGCGTTTGCAAAGACCTGCATATAAAACTAATATATGTTTTAGTGATTAGCACTCAAATGTAAAGAGTGCTAACAAATGAAAAAGAAGCAAATATTAAAGGAGGCATATACTATGAAATTAACACCTTTAGGGGACAGAGTTGTATTAAAGCAGTTGGTTGCAGAGGAGACTACCAAATCCGGTATCGTTCTTCCCGGACAGAATAAGGAGAAACCACAGCAGGCAGAGGTTGTTGCAGTGGGCCCCGGCGGCGTGGTAGACGGCAAGGAAATCAAGATGGAAGTTAAGGTTGGTGACAATGTTATCTATTCCAAATATTCCGGAACAGAAGTAAAGTTGGATGATGAGGAATACATTATCGTGAAGCAGAATGATATACTGGCAATTATTGAATAATATTATTTTAGGAGGCATATACAATGGCAAAAGAAATTAAATACGGTGCAGAAGCCCGTGCAGCATTAGAGTCCGGCGTAAATCAGCTGGCAGATACCGTAAGAGTAACCTTAGGACCCAAAGGAAGAAACGTAGTACTTGACAAATCCTTTGGTGCTCCCCTTATTACCAATGATGGTGTTACCATTGCAAAGGAAATCGAATTGGAGGATTCCTTTGAAAACATGGGCGCACAGCTGGTTAAGGAAGTTGCTACCAAGACCAACGATGTTGCCGGTGATGGTACTACCACAGCTACCGTTCTTGCTCAGGCAATGATTAATGCAGGTATGAAGAATCTGGCAGCAGGTGCTAACCCTATTATCTTAAGAAAGGGTATGAAGAAGGCAACTGATTGTGCAGTAGCATCTATTGCTGAAATGAGCCAGAAGGTAAACGGCAAGAATCACATTGCAAGAGTTGCTGCTATTTCCGCAGGTGACGAGGAAGTAGGACAGTTAGTAGCTGATGCAATGGAAAAGGTTAGCGGAGACGGTGTTATTACTATTGAAGAGTCCAAGACCATGCAGACTGAGCTTGACCTGGTAGAAGGTATGCAGTTTGACAGAGGATATATTTCCGCATATATGGCAACTGATATGGATAAGATGGAAGCTGTTCTTGACAATCCATACATCTTAATTACTGACAAGAAGATTTCCAACATTCAGGAGATTCTTCCTCTGTTAGAGCAGATTGTACAGTCCGGCGCAAAGCTCCTTATCATTGCTGAAGATGTTGAAGGTGAAGCACTTACCACTCTGATTGTTAACAAGCTTCGTGGTACCTTCAATGTAGTGGCCGTAAAGGCTCCCGGCTATGGTGACAGAAGAAAAGCTATGCTGGAGGATATCGCAATTCTGACCGGTGGTACCGTAATCAGCTCCGAGCTTGGTTATGAATTAAAGGATACTGATATGTCCATGCTTGGTCATGCAAAATCTGTAAAGGTTCAGAAGGAAAATACCGTTATTGTTGATGGTGATGGTGACAAGGCTGCTATCCAGTCCAGAATCGCACAGATTAAGAAGCAGATTGAGGAAACTACCTCTGAATTTGATAAAGAGAAATTACAGGAAAGACTTGCTAAGCTGGCTGGTGGTGTAGCTGTTATCCGCGTAGGTGCTGCTACCGAAACTGAAATGAAGGAAGCTAAGTTACGTCTTGAGGATGCTCTTGCAGCAACCAGAGCAGCTGTAGAGGAAGGTATTATCTGTGGTGGTGGTTCTGCATACATCCACGCATCCAAGGAAGTTGCTAAGCTGGCTGACACTCTGGAAGGTGATGAGAAGACCGGTGCAAGCATCGTTCTCAAAGCATTGGAAGCACCTCTCTTCCACATTGCAGCAAATGCAGGTCTGGAAGGAAGCGTAATCATCAATAAGGTTCGTGAGTCCGAGGCAGGTGTAGGCTTCGATGCTCTTAAGGAAGAATATGTAAACATGGTAGAAGCAGGAATCCTTGACCCTGCAAAGGTTACCAGAAGCGCATTACAGAACGCAACCAGCGTTGCAAGCACACTGCTTACAACCGAAAGCGTTGTTGCAAATATCAAAGAAGAAACTCCCGCAATGCCCGCAGGTGCCGGCATGGGCGGAATGATGTAAGACCCCGGAAGAAAAACAAGCGCCGTCCCTAAAAGGGGCGGCATTTGTTTTTACCCGGGGTCTTATCGAGAAAAACGTAAGCGCATTAGCGCGTTATCTGCGAAGCAGATGGTTTTTCGAAGATAAAAGTATGAAAACTGAGCGCGTAGCGCGGCTCACGCGAAGCGGGAGCTTTCCGAGTTTAATATCGAGAAAATCTTTAAGCGCGATAGCGCGGGCTCTGCGGAGCAGAGCGATTTTCGAAGATAAAATGTGGAGGAAAAAAAGAGCAGTTGCTTCGGTAGACTTTATTTGCTACCGGAGCAGCTGCTCCTAATTTTTTAAAGATAATTAACTGCGAGGCTCAAATTCTGCAACCATCTGCTCTAAGGTCTGTGCCTGTGCAGAAAGCTCCTGACTGATAGCGGAGTTTTCTTCTGCAGAAGCAGAATTGTTTTCTACAACGGAGGAAATCTGCTCAATTCCCTGTTCTACCTGTTTCAGCATAGCGGACTGGGTCTTGGAGGAATCTGCGGAAGCGGATGCCATATTAGCAAAGCCTTCCATGCTTTCCAAAACAGAACCGATGGCTACTACGGTTTTGTCAACAATCTGATTTCCGTTTTCGATTTCGGTTAAGGACTTGCTGATTAATTCTCTGGTAGTAATAGCGGACTGGGCACTGTCGGCAGCCAGCTTACCGATTTGGTCAGCAACTACTGCAAAGCCTCTTCCTGCTTCACCGGCTCTTGCTGCTTCGATAGAAGCATTTAATGCCAGCAGATTAGTCTGTTCTGCAATTTCTTCAATGGCACCGATAATATTCTCAATTTCGCGAGAGGTTTCATTAATTCTTTCCATGGCACCGGTTAATTTATTGATTTCTTCGCGGCTCTTTGCTGCATTTTCAGCAGAAGCTTTTGCGCTGTTAGCAGCAGTAATGGCACCTTCTGCACTGTCCTCAGCAAGGGAGGAAACCTTGGTTATGGTTGCCATTAATTCTTCCACGGCACCGGACTGTTCGGTAGCACCTTCTGCAAGAGACTGTGCGCTGCTTGCCAATTGTCCTGCACCTACCATAACCTGACCGGAGGTTTGGTTAATCTTTGTCAGGGTGGTGCTTAATGCATCGTTGGTTCTGCGGATATTGGATAATAAGGATTCAAAATCTCCGATATAGCTTTCAGCAGTATTGGTATCAAAATTGAAATTGCCATCAGCCATTTTGCCTAACATTTCACCCATGTCAAAAATAACAGTACGCATTTCTGCACATGCTTCCCTGAAGTTCTGTGCTAAATCACCCAATTCGTCGGTGCTGTTGTAAACAATTTGAATGTCAAGCTCACCGGCTTTTAATTTTTGAGCGGCTCCCTGTAATTCCTTGATTGGTGTAAGAAGCAGCTGAGTAAGCTCTTTTGCAAGTTTAATGCATAAAATAATACTTCCGATTGCTACCACTACTAAAATTACATTAATCATGGATACCAGTGAACTTGCACGGGAATATGCGGTTGCTGCCTGTGCGTTGGCAGAATCACCGATTTCAATTAAAATGTTTTGCATGTTTTCAGTAGCATCATTGTAGGTGCCATTAAATAATGTTAAAGCCTTTGCTTGATTGCCGGAATACAGTAGACTTGTAATGGCAGCTCTTTCGTTCTTCAAGGTGGTTAATGCGGATTGCAGGGTTGCAATTTTGTCTTTATCGCTAAAGCTGGTTGACAGAGTCTGAATATTTTCTTCTACACGCTGAGCATAGGTTTCAGCAGTGGAAATCTTGTCCAACTGTGTACCGTCAGTGGCGGTAATTGCCCAAAGTACATTTTTGCCAACCAATTGAATATCTCTGCGGATTTCCAACTGAAGCTGTGTATTTTTATAAGATTCATTGTAAAAACGATTTAAGTTTGCGTTAATCATGGCAATTCCTGCAAGGGCAAGTATGACTGCAATGATGAAGGCAATTAATATTGTTTTAAACGCCTGTTTTAGTTTTTGATCAACCTTAAGATTTTTTAGTTTCTTTATCATAATTTTTCTCCTTAGTGATAATATAAAGAATTAAAAATAAATATTTTTGCATAATTATACCATAATAGTCGGTTTATGAAAAGTAAAACTAATAAATTGTATTGTTGCTGTGAAAAAATTAGTGTATGATATAACTGTTAATTTAAAAAAAAATTTACGGAGAAAACCATGGAAAAAATATACAGATTGCATTATCGTGCACAATTAAACAAGGACTATACGGAAGAACAATTACAGGAAGCAATTTGTACCTGTAAACAAAATATTTTAACCTTGCAAAAGGAAGGCAGAGTATTAACGGCTGCATTATATAGGCATGAAAAAATGCTTTTTCTATATTATGAAGCATTGGGGGAGCAACTGGAGGTAACAGAACCAAACACCTTGGCAGAAGAAGGTGTAGCAGGTATGGAGGAATCCGGTGAGGACATTCAGGCAACCACAGTTCATCCTACAGAATTCTTGGCATCCTTAGCCCCCTATTTATGTGTATGGCCGGGACAGAAGCAGGACAGACTCTGGGTACATATGTACCATATTTATTATCATAATACACCGGAAAGCGTGGAAGGATGGGCAAGGGCAGCTGTGCCGGAGCTTCGTAGGGGAAGAATTGCATTCCTTAGGGATGAGAAGCTGTTTAGCTATATATATCATCACAAGGCGATTGTGGATGAAGGTTTGCTTCCCGGTGACCGTTATCAGTCCATTGCGCTTCACGAAAATATTTTATTTTCTTATTTTGAAGAGCCCAAGACCTTTGTTAATGTGAGAAATTGCCCGGATAAAGAGTCGGAAGTAATTAAGGATTGGATTGCAGTAGACCCGGAATCCCATTTTATTCACATGCCTCAGGGCAAGGGAGAAAATTTTATGTTTCTTCCTGCATTGTTTGCCATGGGAGTGGAGGATTGGAAATAATCTGATAACAGGATGAAATGGTGAATTGCATGAAAAAAATAGTAGAAGAATTAAAATGGATTCTTAGTCAGAGGCTGTATGTAATTGCACTATCCATTACTGCAGCTTGCGGCTATGGCTTTGAGATAGTTACCCCCATTATCGGAATTGATGATACGGCGGTAAAGCTATATATAGGGGATGGTCTTGAGGTGGTAATGGGAAGATGGACCGTCTATCTTTTAAATAAGCTGTTTCATATGGCAGAATATGCACCTTTTATGATGGAACTAATCGGAGTGATTCTTTTGTGTATCGGAGCCACTCTGTTTGTTGTGTTATTGCGTCGCATTTTTGGAGAACGCATTGGTGTTGTGGCGGCAACCATTTTTGCCTGTGTATATGTATCCAATCCCATTATCAGTGAATTGTATATTTATTATTATCACAATGGTGTGGATTTTGGATATATTTTGCTGACATTGTCCCTGTGGCTGTTTATGGATGGAATGGAAGCGGTCGGAAAGAAAAAGCTTCTGCCCTTTGTGGGAAGTATGCTTCTGGCATGGATTGCAGCTGGTTGTTATGAATCCCTGTTGATTTTGTATATCCTGGGAATTATTATGGTAATTTTCCTGCGCGGTGTGGCAGATGTAGACAAGCTGACTTTGGTGCATGTTGCAAAAAATCTCTCCATAGGTGCAATTTTATCAGTGGGAATTATTTTGCTTCGGACGTTAATTATAGAAGTACTTACTGTTATCTTTGGTTTGCAGGATGTTTTGGGGGAAATGGCACAGCGCAATTTACTGGAGATATTTGATGTGCTCTTGCGGGAGGATGGTCCGGATTATATCAAGATGCTGGTAAAGCGCTATTGGGTGGTATATTTTGTAAACGCTATTGTATATCTGCCCACTGCAGGTTATGTACTTTCAGTGAAAGTGCTGGGAATTTGTTCCATTGTAAAAAGTATTAAAAAGAAAAATTTCTGGTTACCTGTGCTTTGGGTAGGAATGTTGATTACTCCTTTTTTGCTGACACTGATGGAAGGACAGGTATCCTATTATCGTTCCTGTCAATTTATGCCATTTTTTACGGCAACGGGGGTGTTGCTTTTGTATCTGGCTGTGACGAAATACGAGAAAATCCCCGTGATTCGTTATGTGGCTACTCTGTTTGCAGTAATCTTAATTTATAATCAGGCAGCAGGCTTGAATGAAAATTTTTATGTGGATTATTTAAAATATGAAGATACCAAGGAGGTGCTATTGGGGATTGCGCAGGATGTGGAGCGGGAATATGGTACACAGCAACCGGTGGTATTTACCGGTTATTATGAAATTCCCCAGCCCATTATGGAACGGTACTGTGTAGGCTATGGCTCCTGGCAATATCGATACATTGTTTCCATTACGGATAAAATAGACCCCTATCTTAAGGAAAAATATTATACGCCCTATGGTTATTGCTATATCGGAGAGGCGATTTATCCCTTTATTCAATGGGGCTTTGATGCCTTTGACGGTACCAATGGGGAAATGATTAAATTCTTAAAAATGCACGGACATTCCTTTACAACCATTACGGATAAAGCGGTTTTGGAAAAAGCACGGGAGATTGGCACTACAATGCCCAAGTGGCCCCAGGCAGGCTCCATTACCCAGCAGGACGGTTATATTTTGGTAAATATCTAAGGAGAGGTTAGAGAACATGAATCGATTTGAGTATATAGTAGAAAGTATTGATGGTGATTATGCACATCTTCGGAGAGTGGATGAAGAAGCAGGGGAGGCTGCACAGGAATTAAAGCTGGTTGCCAGAGCGCTGCTTCCGCCGGAGATTGTAGAAGGCAGCAGACTTCTTTATGAGTGGATGCAGTATTCCATTTTGGGATAACAAAATTTACCTCTTGGGTTTGGAAATTTACCTGTTGCGCAGAAGCTATTTACAGTTTGATGGAAATTGTTATACTAAACCTATCAAGCATGCTGAAGAAAAAAGAAAGGTAAGATTTTCATGAGAGTGAAGATTGAAATCGAATCGGGTCTTGAGGAAGCGGAAATTGTGATTAGATGCTCCCAATTGGACGAATCTGTAGTCAACCTTCAAAACTACATAACACAGCTAAGCGGTGGGGAGAAGACCTTATGTCTTTATCGGGGTGAAACAGAGTATTATGTACCGGTGAAAGAAATTTATTTCTTTGAGACAGAAGGAAAGGTAATTCATGCACATACGGCACAGGATATTTTTGAGACACCTTATAAGCTCTATGAATTGGAGGAACTGCTTCCGGGTGGTTTTATGAGGATATCTAAGTCAACTATTGTAAATCTGGATTATATTTATTCCATTACCCGAAATCTCACAGCTTCAAGTGTGGTGGAATTTACAGGAAGTAATAAGAGGGCATTGGTGTCCCGAAGCTATTACAAGGCATTGACGGAGCGTCTGCATAGCAGGAGACTTGGGAAACGGTAAAACAGTAAACGAAAGAAACAACAAACAAGAAAGTATGATACAAGAGGAAAATGGATATGAAGAATGGAAAAAAGGTTTTTTGGGGTGTTTTATTTTTAATAGGTGCAGTGGCACTGTTGGTTGGTAAACTGGGGTATTTTGGAGGCTTGAATTTTTGGACTATTTTAATCACCATAGGATTAATCGGTTTTTTGGTGGAAGGAATTGTGGACAGAAGCTTTGGAATGATTTTGTTTGCACTGGCCTTTCTAATTATTGTACATGATAAACTTTTAGGGCTTGAAGCCATTACACCGATGCCGGTATTGGGAGCGGCATTTCTTGGAACCATTGGTCTGGATATGTTATTTCCCAAAAAAAAGTGGAAAAAGCATATGAATATGGAGCATAAGGCCATTAATGAGGAAACCAAGGAGCAGAGCATGGATGGAGAGCATGTTTACTTTCAGGTAACCTTTGGAGAAGCAGTAAGATATGTTACAAGCAATAATCTGAAAAATGTCAACGCGCAGTGTAATTTTGGCAGTTTGGAAATTTACTTAAACAATGCCTGCTTAAAGGAAGGTCAGGCAGTGGTAAATGTGGATTGTTCCTTTGGACAAACGGTACTCTATGTACCCGGCAACTGGAACGTGGTACAACAGGCAAAGGCAACCTTGGGAGGAATTGAAGAGAAGGGATATCATAGTCCTGACGGACAGAATACTCTCATTGTGGCAGGAAGTGTTTCTTTTGGAGCGATTGAAATCCGATATATTTAAGTTATATTGAATTGCAATATTTGGCATAAAACCATAGTGTTTTGGCGCGACATAGAGTGAGGAAACCATTAAGATATAAATAAAGTGGTTTCCTCAATTTTATTTTTTAAAGGAAACATCTATAAATGGCTGTGAGGAATGCAAAGAGCAGGAGGATATTTGTAATGAGTGAAAAAAGAGTATATCACAATCCGGTGCAAAGAGGATTTTTTCCCGACCCTTCCGTAATTCGAGTGGGCGACGATTATTATATGGTAAATTCCAGTTTTCAGTATTTTCCTGCGATTCCTATTTCCCATTCCAAGGATATGGTGCATTGGCATATTATTGGTCATGCAATCAGCAATTCTGAGTGGTTTGACATCAGTGATATCAAGGATTCCCATGGTATCTGGGCTCCCGATATTGAATATGTGGACGGTAAATTTTATGTATATGCAACCCTACGCTTAAACGGTGACGGAAAGCGTGGTAAGAATGTGTTGCGCCGTCAGTTGGTTATGGTATCCGACAAACCGGAGGGACCTTACAGCAAGCCGGTGTGTCTGGAGGTGGATGCTATTGATCCATCTTTGTTTGTGGATGATGATGGCAGCAAATATATGATTATTGCCAAGGCTGCCAATACCGTTCCTTTAAGTGAGGATGGATTAGCGGTGGCAGGTCCTTCCCGTCAGGCATGGGAGGGAACCGGTGAGCGTTGCTCCGAGGGTCCTCACATGATGAAGAAGGACGGTTATTATTATGCCATTGTGGCAGAAGGCGGTACCGGTTATGGTCATGGCATTAATGTAGGAAGAAGTACCGAAATGTATGGTGAATATGAAAACTCACCCTACAATCCGGTAATGCGTCAGCTTGACCCGGAAGCGCCTATTCAGCGTGCCGGACATGGTAAGCTGGTGCAGGATCAGAATGGACAGTGGTGGTGTTATTATCTCTGTGGAAGACCTAACGGTGGTAAGTATACTACAGTTGGAAGGGAATCCGCACTTGACCCTGTTCAGTGGACGGAGGATGGCTGGTTTACTGTAAACAATGGAAATGGTCCCAGTGTGACTCAGGAAGCTCCGGACTTGCCGGAATGTGTATTTGAGAGAAATCTTTTTGATGATTTTGATTCGGATAAATTAAATCTGGAGTGGGAGTTTGTTCGTAATCCTGATAATAGCTCCTGGTCCTTAACTGAAAGACCCGGTTACTTCCGTATCTGGACAAGGGACGGGCAGCTGGATGAAATCAGAGCTAAGAATACTTTACTTCGCAGAGAGCAGGAGCTTTCCTATGAAGCGGAAACAAAGGTGGAGTTTTATCCCAACCGGGATGGGGAACAGGCAGGACTTACCTGTTATTACAGCACCGCCACCTATGCAAGATGTGCAGTCTGCTATGAGGAAGGCAGAAAGATTCAGTTGGTTATCAACCGTAATCACGGAGAGGAATTGATTGCAGAGGTTGAGAATATCAAGGAAGCACCTGTTTATTTGAAGGTGATTGTGGATAAGCTGACCAGAACCTTTTATTACAGTTATGATGGCAAGGAATGGATGCCGGTTGGTGTTTTGGAAAACTGCATTTATCTTTGCGATGAAGGGGTACCGGATGACCCCAAGAGACATACCGGCACTTTGGTTGGTATTTATGCCAACAATGGCGGATGTGGCAGCAGAAAGCCGGCAGATTTTGATTATTTCAGATATAACGACTAAAAGTCTTTATATATTCTCTCCTAAACCCTCGGATACTCCCTATCCGGGGGTTTTATTGTGCTATAACAACTCAGAGCCCACATTCGCAAATCGTTAGAAAATTAACGAGAAAAGATAGATAAAAATTTAACTTTTGGCAAAACTATTGATACTTTTTGTCAATTAAGGTAGAATAAGTTCACTGATAAAGGAAAGAAGCATGTAAGAAAATTACATGTTTCTTTTCATATAGAAGAGGAGAAGAATATAGTATGAGCCGATTGAAGATTGCAACACCCAATAAGGCGCAGCTTACGGTAGAGCGTCTGTATAAGGATTTGGAACGTCATATTATTGCCAGCCCTCCGGGACTTTGTCCGGTGGATTTGCAATTATCATTTTTGAAATTATGCCATGCCCAGACCTGTGGAAAATGTGTGCCCTGCCGTGTGGGCTTGGGACAGCTACAGCATTTGATGGAGGATGTATTGGAGGGCAGAGCTACCCTTAAGACTCTGGATTTGATTCAGGAGACTGCTGCCAATATTGCTGACTCTGCGGATTGCGCAATCGGATATGAGGCTGCACATATGGTGCTGGCAGGTCTGGAAGGATTTAGAGAGGATTACATACATCATATAGAGCATGGGAAGTGCTCTTATCATATTAGCCAGCCCGTTCCCTGTGTGGCACTTTGCCCTGCAGGAGTGGATATTCCCGGTTATATTGCTCTTGTAAAGGAAGAACGCTATGAGGATGCAGTAAAGCTGATTCGTAAGGATAATCCCTTCCCTACAGCCTGTGCATTAATCTGTGAGCATCCCTGTGAGGCGAGATGTCGTCGTAATATGATTGACAGTGCTATTAATATCAGGGGCTTAAAGCGTATGGCAGTGGATAATGCCCGTGCAAATACGGTACCTACCCCTGAAAAAGCAGAGAGTACCGGTAAGAAAATTGCTATCATCGGCGGTGGCCCCGGTGGACTTTCCGCAGCCTATTATTTGGAATTGATGGGACATCATGCGGTGGTATTTGAGGAAAAGAGTAAGCTGGGCGGTATGCTTCGTTATGGTATTCCCAATTATCGTTTCCCCAGGGAGCGTTTGCAGGAGGATATTGATACCATCCTTTCTACCGGAGTAGAAGTGAAGCTGAATACCAGAGTTGGTAATGCAGAGGGGGAGGTTTCCTTTGAACAGTTGAAGAAGGATTACGATGCAGTTTATATTGCAATCGGTGCCCATACTGATAAGAAAATCGGTATTGAGGGAGAGGATTCCAATGGCGTTATGTCCGCGGTGGAAATGCTTCGTAATATCGGTGAAGATAAGATGCCTGATTTTAAGGACAAGACTGTAGTAGTAGTTGGTGGTGGAAACGTTGCAATGGATTGTACCCGTTCTGCTATTCGTCTGGGTGCAAAAAAGGTTGGTATTGCTTATCGAAGAAGACAGGAGGATATGACTGCTCTTCCTGAGGAAGTAGAGGGAGCAATTGCTGAGGGGGCTGAATTATACAGCTTAAAGGCTCCTCACAAGATTGAAGCGGATGAGAATGGAAATGTAGTGGCATTATGGGTAGAACCCCAGATTATCGGTCCCATTGATGCATGGGGAAGAGCCCGTCCCATTCAGGCAGATGTACCTTTAATGCGCATTCCCTGTGATATTGTGGTTGTGGCTATCGGACAGGGTATTGAAACCCGTCATTTTGAGGAGGCGGGTGTTTCTGTAAAGCGTGGTACCATCACTGCCATGAGTGACAGTGAGGTTAAGGATGTGCATGGTGTATTTGCCGGTGGTGACTGTGTAACCGGACCCGCTACTGTTATCCGTGCGATTGCAGCAGGAAAGGTAGCGGCTGCAAATATTGATGAATACTTAGGCTTCCATCATGTGATTCCCTGTGATGTGGAGATTCCTCCTGTGTCCTATGAGGACAAGGAACCCTGCGGACGTATTCAGCTTAGCGAGGATGAGGCGGATATCCGCAGAAAGAATTTTGATGCCTTTGAATGTGGCATGACCAAGCAGGAAGCCTGCCAGGAAGCAAGCCGTTGCCTACGCTGTGACAAGTATGGTTACGGAAGCTTGAAAGGTGGTCGTGCGGCCATCTGGTAATATGGTAATAGTGAGTCAAGCTCACGAGTTCCGTGCTTGCACGAGAAATCGTGAATTTGACGAACGCAACTCCATGAGTGTAGGGCTGAAAGCCCGTAGCGAATGGAGCTTTGTGTGAAACACAAAGATTACCATATTTACTAAACCATTCAACAAACAAACTCAAAAACTCAACCAGCAACCCAGCGAAGCGAAGGTTGCGTCGCAATAGAGCAATGGTTGCGAAAGGAGCAACAAAATGATTAACCTTACAATAGACGGAATTGCCCTCTCTGTTCCCGAGGGCACCACAGTAATGAAAGCCGCAATGCAAATCGGCATCGAAATCCCTCATTTATGTTTCCTGGAGGGTATTAATGAAATCAGTGCCTGCAAGGTCTGCGTAGTAGAAATGCAGGGCAAAAGCAAATTAATTACCGCCTGCAACAGCCCCGTGGAGGAAGGAATGGTAATTTACACCAATTCCCCCAAGGTGCGTCAGGTGAGACGTACCAATGTGGAGTTGATTTTATCCCAGCATGATTGCCATTGTGCAACCTGTGTACGAAGCGGTAACTGTAATTTACAGAAAATATCCAATGACCTAGGTATTTTGGAAATCCCCTACAAGGAGGATGTTCCTGAGACACCCTGGGATCACAATTTCCCTTTAATCCGTGATTCCAGAAAATGTATTAAGTGTATGCGTTGTGTACAAATTTGTGATAAGGTACAGGCAATGCATGTATGGGATGTACAGAATACCGGTTCCCGTACCACAGTGGATGTGGCAGATAATAAGACCATAGATTGTTCTGATTGTACTCTTTGTGGTCAGTGTATTACGCATTGCCCTACCGGAGCCCTCAGAGAGCGTGATGATATTCCAAAGGCATTTGCTGCCCTGGCAGACCCGGAAAAGATTACCGTGGTACAGGTAGCACCGGCGGTTCGTGCGGCATGGGGTGAGGAGCTTGGCTTAAAGCCCGAGGAAGCTACTGAAGGACATATGGTAGCTGCTTTAAAGAGAATCGGCTTTGATTATGTATTTGATACCAATTTTGCAGCAGACCTTACCATAATGGAAGAGGGAAGTGAACTGTTGGAGCGCTTGGAGCATTCCAACAAATATGCTTGGCCCATGTTTACCTCCTGCTGTCCCGGCTGGGTAAGCTTTGTATCCAAGAAATATCCTAAGTATTTGAGAAACCTTTCCACTGCCAAATCTCCTCAGCAGATGTTTGGTGCCATGACTAAGACCTACTTTGCAGAGAAGAAGGGCATTGACCCTAATAATATCTGTTGTATTTCCATTATGCCCTGTGTATCCAAAAAGAGAGAGGCTTCTCTTTCCTATATGAAGGATGCGGGAGCAGGACAGGATGTGGATATTGTATTGACTACCAGAGAGTTTGTCCGCATGATTCGCGCAGAGCATATTAATCCCCGCTTCTTAAAGGAAGAGCAGTTCGATTCTCCTTTAGGCGGAAGTACCGGAGCGGCAGTTATCTTTGGTGTAACCGGTGGCGTTATGGAGGCTGCTCTTCGTACTGCTTATGCAGTGGTGGAAGGACATAATCCGGATGCGGACGCATTTAAGACCGTTCGTGGTGAAAAGGGACGCAGGGAAGCAGATTTTGAAATCGGTGGCACCGTATTACATACCTGCACCGTACATGGATTAGCCAATGCGGAAGCCTTGATGGAGGATATTATTGCCGGAAATGTGCAATATGATTTTGTGGAAGTAATGGCATGTCCCGGTGGCTGTGTAGGCGGCGGTGGTCAGCCTATTCATGACGGCTGTGAATTGGCAGCAGAGCGTGGCAGCAAGCTGTATGCATTGGATCAGAACAGAGAAATCCGTTTCTCCCATGAGAATCCCGATGTGCAGCAGGCATATACCGAATTCCTTGGTAAGCCCCTTGGACATAAGTCCCACAAGCTGTTGCATTCCGACCATGTAAATGAACTTTATTTTGAGACTCATAACTATTTCTAAAATAGATGTATGAATAAATTAAGCCCCGTATTCTGATTGGAAGAATTTGGGGCTTAATTGTATTATATGAAATGAGCACAAACACTTGAAATGAAAAAAAGAATATATTAAAATTATTAGTGAATTTTGTTCTATGTGCATGTGATAGGAAGGAAAAAGCATGAATAAGCCAAAAGATACAGAAGAGATTCGTATTAAAAATCAGAATTTGGAACATCGTATTCTGTCGGATTTGAAGGAATGTGATATTCTTTTAATTTGTGCCCCCATGGGATGGGGAAAGTATGCTTTTTTGGTAGATTTCTATTACAAAAATGCAGGGAATATCTATTGGCTGGAAAAAGCAGAGGAATATTCTCTTGAGCAGCAGATAAAGGATTTGCCTCAGGCAGAGGAACGGGTAATCATTATTCCGCATTTGGAAAAAGTGATTCGTGACGGTGACTTTGAAGTGGTTAAAAGATTGGCGACGGAAAAGAAAAAAGGAGATAGCATCCTGATTTCTTCAGAAGTACCATTTCCACAAGAAATGCTGCCTCATACCTTGTTTTATAAAATCAATACCTATGGAATAGATGCGTTAAAGCCTGCAAATAAAGAAATCGGTGAGTATTTTCATAAGAAAGGAATAAAAATCAGTCAAGAGACATTGCGGCAAATAGAACAGGATTTTAATAATATGCCACTTTGTATCTATTTGTTGGGAAATTTACTGACTGATTCCGGAGAAAAATATTCTAAGCTTATGCGGGAACGTTGCTTTGAAGATGTATATGCATATATAGATGTGATGCTTTTTCATAAGCTGAAGGTAAAAGAACAGGAGCAGCTCCTGTATATATCCTGCTTGGATTGCTTTGATGAAACCGTAGTAGCAGCTATGTTGGACATGCAGGTAAAACAGGGCAGGGAATTTTTGCAACAATTGCTAGAAATGGGAAGTATTCTGGTAGCCGGCAAAGAAGGATGGAGGTTTGATTCCCTTTTTGCCCGATTTCTAAATCGTGCAAGGCATAAGTATTTGACCATGGAAGAAATCCGCAATATGTACAGAAAGGCCTTGGCCTATGCAGGAGAACGGAAAAAATGGAAGGAAGCCCTGCGATATGCCTATATTTTAGAGTCGGAAGAGCAAATGGCAGAATATTTGGAGAAGCTTCTGTATAATAATAGAAATTTTAATGATTTTTTGGAGTTGGAAGAGTATTTGCAGAACATATCCCTGTTCTGTCTGATGAAGCATCCAATGCTTATGATAAGTAAGGCTACTCTGGAAACGATTAATGGGAATATGATGAAGTCTGCAAAATATGAAGAGATGTTTGAAAAGTATATTATGCAGATGGCCAATCCCGGTGAAAAGGAGATGCTGGAAGGGGAATTGATGTATCTGCGCCTGGCGCGCATGGGTGCGGTTAATATGGAAGAACTGCAGGAACTTCTGGTGAAAGTCAAGAATTATAAGGCGGTAACAAGGGACAGCGAAAGATTTAAAGCAGAGTATCTTTCTGTTCTTCATGGGGAAAAGGATTATTGTGATGTTTGGGCAAATGAAAAAACGGGCAATATATTTAGTGAGCTTCGCCGGTTGACCGAGGGGGTTCTGGACAATGTATTTAATCAAATGTATGGTTTCGCGGAAGCGGAAATATTATATGAACAAAACAAATTGGATCAGGCACTGAATTTGTTGTCACGTACTCTTTGGGAAGCCGGTACAACAAGAAATCAGAGAATGCAACAGGTTTGTACAGTTGCTATGGCTGATTTGCTGCTTGCAAAGAATCAATTGGATAATATGGAAGAGTTTGTTACCCAAAAGATAGATATATCGGAGGAACAGGGAACTCTTTTTGCAGATAATCTGGCAGCGCATCAGGTATATTTTTATCTGGTTAAAAATGAAAAAGAAAAAATCATGGAGTGGTTGCAACGACAGGCTCCGGATGAAAAGGGGCGTTTTTTTACCATACATTATTATCAATATCTGATTAAAGCCAAAGTGTATATTTGGATGGAAAACTATGTTCTGGCCATGCTGATTTTACAGACCTTGCAGGAATTTTCTGAGAATTATGGTATGCGTTATCTGGAAATGAAGGTAAGGATATTGAAAGCCGTAATTTATCAAAAAGAAGAAAGTGAGCGATGGAAGGAGGAGTTGGTTCCTGCCTTGGAATATGGAGAAAAAGTTCATTTTATCAGAGTGTTTGCAGAGGAAGGCGCTATTTTGTATGGGCTATTGCAGGAGCTTGCACAGAAAGATAGTAAGTGGATGGATAACTCATATTTTAAGGAAGTATTATCTGCCGTCAGGGCACATATGCTCCAGTATCCTCAATATATGAAACAACAGATGGCAATTGATATTAGTGAATTTACTTCTCATGAAAAAGAGATTATGAAGCTTTTGGCAAATGGAGATAAAAATGCAGAGATTGCCAAAAAGCTTTTTGTGTCGGAAAATACCATTAAATATCATTTGAAGAATGTATTTCAGAAGCTGGATGTAAAGAGCCGTGGACAAGCGATTAATAAAATAAAAGAATACAATTTGGTTTAAGAGTAGGAAGGACTGCCCATTTGGGTAGTGTAATTCCTACTCTTTTGTGTCAAAATAGAATTAGAGTAGTATGCGTAGGCTAGGAGGTGGTTTCGTGGAATTAGAAAGCAGCAGAGAAGAGAAAAGAGTAGAGCATTTTCGTGAGACGATGGATCGCCTTACTACGGCCAGTCATGTGCAGGTGGACTATTTCGCGGAACACAAAAAGATAGAAGGGTACTATGAAGAGAATGTGTCAGGTCAGTTTTTTAACTGTGACAGGCTTATGAAACAGGATAATATGTTTGGTACCATTCAATTGGGATATAATCCCAATCGCGAAACAGTATTCTTATTTGCAAATATGAAGACCTCCAGATATGATACGGTGGCAAGCCATTACCAGAAGGAATTACAGGACTATCGAAAAAGGGCACAGAGAAAGGGCGAAAATGTAAATAGAGCCTATGTGTCAAAGCGGAAGGAAATGGCAGTTGTTCTAATAGAAAAGAGAGAAAATAAGCCATGGAGTCAGCGTAGCATTGGAACTTATTTAAAGCATTCCAATATGGAAGCTGTATTAAAGACCATGCCTTTTCTTACTAAGAATGAGGAAAAAGAAGAACTGGAAGCGATTAAAAGAGAACGGAAGCAAATTCAGGAAGAAATCAGGGAAATTCGCATGGAAATGGCTTCTGAAAAAGGGACAACAGAGGAAAAGCAGTCCATGGAACAGGAAACTCAAATCAGAAATCTTCGCGGGGATGCAGTACAGAATTTGACGATGGAAAACCTGCTGGAAGCTATTCTGATAAGAAAAGATGCCATGGGCAAGGGCTTTTTAAGGCGATTAAATTATGCCTATGATGTGCAAAAGAAGGATATAGAGGCATATTACAGAGAAAAGAAAAAGGCGATGAAGGAAACTTCGGAGCATGGTGATGCGGAAGATAACCCGGAGGATGAGGATTCATGAAGAAAGTAAGAAAAATATTTCGTAATGAGCAGGAATATTATCAGGAATTATTGGACTGTATTCGCAGAATGCTGGCTGATTATGTGGAGCGATATGTAGAGGCGGCGGACAGCGGACTTATGCCAAATAGCGGCGGTGTAGTGGTATACCGTGAGGAACTGCTGAAGCTTGCAGGAGAAAGAAAGGGCGCTGCTGACGGGGAAAACATCCAAAAGGTATTTTTGGAGGAGATAAAGGATATTAGGGAATGTGGAATAAGAACCCTTCGAAGCGGAAGAATGATTGCTCTGGAATACTTATTTCATGTTTGGGGATTGGATGAATTTGAAGCATTTTTGGTAATTTTGGCACTGACCGGGGAGTTAGACCATAATCTTGAGATGTTGCTTGCTTCTCTTAGCGAAAAAACCGGAGTGAGAATGCCAACTCTCAGTCTTGGAATCCGGTTGTATACCCAAGTGGAAGCAGAGAGGAGAAGGCTTCAGCAGCAATGCCTGCATCGGTGGAATGTGCTTGCACTTTTGTTTAATGGCATGGATGAAATCAGCAATGGTGTGTTTAATAGCAGGGACAGTCTGTTTGAAAGTGATTTAAAGCTTGATTATCGAATTGTGTCGTATTTGCAGGATTTTGAGAGCGTGGATGAAGCACTCACGGGAATCCTGCAATATGGATACAAGCATGGAAAAAACCAGACTCTTTCCATACATAAGAAAATAGCGGATGGTTTAGACCGATTATATGAAAGAGGAACCGGTGATGAGACCTTCTTTTTGTGCGGTGAGCATGGTGCAGGAAAAAAGCTACAGGCGGCGAAATTCTGTGAACGACACAAGCAACTGCTGTTATTAGTTGACAGTCGCAGACTTCCGGAGGAGGAAGAAATGCTTCGGAAAATACTGCGACGTGTTATGAGAGAAGCTGTGCTGCAGGGGAATGCGGCAATTTGTATCTATGATTTGGAAGCGGACAGGGAATGTGAAAAGGTAAGCTGTGAAAAAGTGGAGAATATTCTCAGGGGAATGCATTCCTGGAATGGAATTTTGATATTAACCTCCCAATATGAATGGGATCGGAAGATACAGGAAGGTGACAGAAGCATTCGTAAGCTTACCATCCCGGAAACCACGACGGATGATAGAATGATTCTTTGGAAACAATTTTTATCTGCGGAGGAAATTCCTGTGGATTTAAACATAGAATTTCTTGCAGATAAATATGTGTTATCGGCGGGGTGTATCAAAAGCTGTGTGGCAGAGTATCGTGACCGTTTGCAGATGGAGGATGGACAACCCCGGATTTCCTGGCTTTTGGAGGCTTGCAGGAATCAGATTGACCACAGGCTGGGAAAGGATGCGGTGCGTATTCGTGCACAGTACAAATGGGAGGATTTGGTACTGCCCGCACCTCAGAAAACCATGCTGAAGGATGCCTGCAATCAGGTGCTGCTGCATCATCAGGTTTATCACAGATGGGGATTTGAAGAAAAGCTTGCCTATGGCAGAGGAGTATCCATGATTTTTTATGGACCACCCGGAACCGGAAAGACCATGGGAGCACAGGTGATTGCCAACGAATTAAATTTGGAGTTGTACAAGGTGGATATGGCGGGGGTTATGTCCAAGTATGTAGGAGAATCAGAAAAGAAGCTTGGTAATATATTTGAACAGGCAAAAAGGAGTCAGAGTATTTTGTTTTTTGATGAAGCCGATGTACTGTTTGGAAAGCGAACAGAGCAAAAGGATACCAATGATAAATATTCAAATGCGAGTACAGCCTATCTGCTACAGAAGATAGAAGAATACGAAGGTATTATTATATTGGCGACTAATCTGCTACAGAATTTTGACAATGCTTTTTTGAGAAGATTCCGCTTTATTATTGAATTTCCGTTTACGGATACCCCTCGAAGAAAAGAAATCTGGCAGAAGGTATTTCCTGCTAATTTGCCTAAGGAAGAACTGGATGTGGATTATTTAGCAGAGGAATTTCATTTTTCAGGAAGTCAGATTAAAAATGTTGCGGTGGCAGCCGCCTTTCTGGCAGCCGGTGAACAGACGGAACTTAATATGAAACATATATTGATATCGGTAAAACGAGAGATGGCAAAGAATGGTAAAAAATTAATAGCCAGTGATTTTGGACCATATTACTATTTGATGGAAGAAAAGGAGAACTAAGGTATGGCATTAGGAAATTTTTTAAAAGATACATTTCATATTGGTGGTAAGAAAAAGGATAATAAAACTTCTTCCAAGAAACAGAACAAGGATGATAGTGCTTCGAAAAAAGAGGCTTTAACCCAAATTCAGGCGTTAACACAAAGAGCTCAGAATACCAAGCTTACAAGGGAGCAGTATAATCAAATTGTGAAAGAAAAGGCACTATGGGAGTCCCAGGCCGGTAATGAAGCAGACGCAAAAAGTGCAAAAGCGGAGTTGGATAATGCATTGGAAACTGCAAATAGCAGTATAACAGAGCAGGAAAATACGAAAAGAAAGAATGATAAGACCGAGAAATATGTAAATGCTATTGATAAGCAAAGAAATACGCCATTAGAGACTTTAATTGCGAAAAATGCTACTTTGCCGGGTGATATTAACCCGGCAGATGATGAAGGAAAATATGATGTTGGTAATGGAGAAATTACCAGAAAAGAAGTTGCTAAGGAAAAAATTGCGAGTTCACCTCATAATGTAAAGGAAGCAGTAAAAGACTATTTTTTGAATTTTAAGAGTCATATAACGGGAACAATAGGTAAACTGACCAGTGTCACGGATGCAGCGGGTACGGGGAATGATATAGTTGGTGATTCCATAGATCTTTCCGATATTGATAAGGTTGCAAAGGATATACATGATGAAGAAGGTGCCGGTGAAGCCGGTGGAGTTATAGGTGCAGTGCTGGGAGGCTTTGGAGCCTTTCTAAAATTAATTAATCATGGAATCGGTATCTATAAAGAATTTAAGAAAAATCATGATGCGGGAGATTCCGTAAATCGGGATAATCAGGAACGATTTAAGCTGATTAGAAAGTATTTGCGTGAAGGCGTAGACATTTTGGAGGGTTTTATTGGGATAGGCGGCGCATGGGGAAGTGAGATTCCGCTTTATGGAAGTATTACCGGACTTATCTTTGGTGGTACTAATTTTATATTTGATCTGATAGATATGGTTGCAACTTCGGTGCATGTTGAATTTATGAGAAGAGAACGAAATGCAATATTTAAGAGAATTCAGGCAAAAAGGGATAAATATTCAGCAACGGATAAAGAAGCAGCAGAGGCATATGATATAGGAAAAATAGGTTTTTTTTCTACGGAAGCCAAAACAGTGGATAAAAAGCGCAGGAGTTTGATGGAATCGCTTGGAAAAGAGGCTGTAACGAAGGGAACGCCGGGAACTACCGGTAAAATGACGAAGGCTACGAAGCTTCGTTCCAGAAATGATAGTGCTTATCGAAATCTCCAGTATGGTTTGGGTAACAGAATTAGTGCGATTGAGACTGTAGGTACTGATGGGAAAGTGAATAAAGAGAATAAATCTAAGAAACGTCAGTTGGAAGCATTGGAAATGATGGAACAGTACAGAGAAGCAGATAAGTCTCATAAAAAGATGAGGAAAGCATTATACCATACTTTAGAGGATATAGGTACCGGAAGCGCTGGTATTATAGGTAATGGTTTGAAACTTGCAGGAGAGCTTGCGATACTGAGTGTGGCAGGAGCTCCCGGTGGGGTGGCATTAGTTACGGCCGGCAAGGCTGTCGGATTGGCACTTGGGGCTTATGATACAACCAGGGATGCAGTTTCGAAGGTGTATAACGGAGCGCGAAAATTGACCGGAACACAGGATAATAAAGATACTACTCGTACAGATATGGCAATTTCTCTTATGGATCGGATGACGGAAATCAGTTCATCGCAAAATGTTTGGAGCGGATCTAAATTTAAGTCTAAAACGGAACTTCAAAATTTAAAGGACGGAAACGGACGAAAAGACCTGATACGGCAAGGAAGAAATGTAAAACATTTACATGCTATATTGAGAAGAGGTTTGGATGTTACCATGTCCGATTTGATTGCATCCAAGTCCAGAACAGAGCTGAAAGAGAGAATTGCAGAATCATTCGGACAGGAATAAAAAGGAGAGGGAAAATAATATTATGGGCTTTAGTGAACAGGAAAAATTAGAAGAATTAGAATATTTGAGAGACTTTTTAAATGATGTGGAAATTGCATCCGAGGTAATACCCAAAAATCAAATTTTTGAAGAGTCTACCTTATTGATTTGCCTTCCCAGTGTGGAAGATATCATGGAGGGAGATGAGGTGGTTCCGGAGAAGATGCATGTGGCATCTGCTTATTTATTGGATCTGGATGATACTGAGAAGCGTCTGGCAAAATATCTCCTCTTTTATACACAGATTAAAACGGATATCTCAGCGCTGAGTACCATGGAGGTAATTCTTTTATTAAATGAATTAAACAGGACTGTGAGAGTGGGGCATTACTTCTTTGGTGAAGTGGATGGTGAGGAAGCACCTATGGTGCAATACAGGGCAACCATAACCGGTGCGGATGGAGAAAATTTCGACGGGGGATTGGTTGCAGATACCATATTGGAAATGGGTGTTGGATACGATATGGTAAAAGATAAATTGATGCAGGCCAATGAAGATTGTAGAAAGCGAAAAGGAATTTAAAGAATGGAACACACAGAGGCATGGAATTTGAAATTGAAAAAATCAGGAAGAGCATTTCAGGAAGAGCAAACGGCGGAAAACCGGGAGCGGCTTTTGGCTGTTTTGGAGGAATGCCATAGGGAGATTGCTCAAAGCGGAGAGTTTCTACCTTGGTTTGAGGCAGTGCTTTATTTGGAGTTGCCCCCGGTATGGCAGATGCTTCTGTGTGTAATGTGGGAAAGTGAAACAAGGGGGAAACGTATTGATATAGCAGAATTTCAGCAGCTCTATTGTGGGATTTTCCGACAGGAGCTATATAGTATCAACGGGCTTCCTGCATGGATTTATGAATCGGAAGGAAGGATAATACTGTCTCCTGTTCTTTTGGGATGGCTGGAGGGACAAAATCCTATTTTGCCTACCGGAGCAGAGCTTATTCTCACAAAAGAAAAAAAAGCCTGGGGAATGGAACAACTGCTATTAGAAAGTGAAATACTTATGGATAGGAAAGGGCGGACGGAGGAGTCTGCAATTTTATGTGTAGAGGGGGAAGAAGGCAGCGGCAGACAGTTTTGTATGGAGCAGATAAGCGCCCGACAGGGGATGGCATTATTGCTGCTGGATGGAGATGCTTTTCGTGGCACGGAACGGGAAATGAATGCCTGTGTGCTTTGTGCCGGATTGTTCGGTGCTTTTCTCTGTGTGAGACTGGGAAAAGAAGTGCGCAGTAAGCTTTTGCAGGAATTGTCAGAATGCTTTTCCTTTTACGGTGTAATTAAGGATAACAAAAGAATGCTGGAGGAGCATCCTTCGGCAGTAGTTTATATCCGGCAGATTCCACGGCCGGATAAGGCTTGTAAACAGCAGATGGCAGAGGCACTTTTGGGAGAATGGGTAAGCCATCTGCCAGAGAAGTGTCAGATGCAGCAGTTAATAGGACGCCAGCTTCCCATAGGAGCCTTCTGGCGTTACATAAGAAATGTTCGGGCGGAATTGGATGCAGGTACGTCTCAGTTGGAGCAGGTATTGACTCCTTCTGTGTCCACCAGCCTGAATTTTTTGCCGGCTACCAGAACCTTTGCAGAATTAAAGCTTCCCAAGGCTCAGTATGACCAGCTTCGCCAGATTAGCAGTATGATTGCAGCGCGGGAAGAGGTAATGGGACAATGGGGATTTGGGGATAAATTTTCCTATGGAAACGGGATGTCCGTGTTGTTCTATGGAGCACCGGGTACCGGTAAGACCATGGCGGCGCAGGTGCTGGCAAATGAATTGGGGATGCCTCTCTACCGAGTGGATTTATCCCAATTGATTAGTAAGTATATTGGAGAAACCCAAAAGAATATTGGGCGCATTTTTGATGAGGCGGATAAATGTGATTGTATTTTGCTTTTTGATGAGGCAGATGCAATTTTTGCAAAAAGAAGTGATGTATCCGATGCTCAGGACCGTTATTCAAATGCGGAGACGGCTTATTTGTTACAGAGAATTGAACAATATGCAGGTGTTTCCATTCTGGCGACTAATTTATTGCAGAATTTTGATGAAGCATTTCGTCGAAGAATTTCATACATGGTGCATTTTCCCATGCCGGATGAAAAGCTGCGAAAGGAACTGTGGGATACCATTTTCCCCACAGCAACCCCCATATCAGATGAAGTGGATACGCTGATGCTGGCACAGGCTTTTGAATTATCAGGTGCATCCATCAAAAACGCAGCACTTCACAGTGCACTGATGGCGAGAGCAGAGGGAAGTCAGGTTCGGATGAAGCATATATTAAGCGGCATTAGTAATGAATATGGAAAGCAGGGCAAAGTACTGGGACCTTCTCAGAAGGAACTGTTTGATGCCTTTTTATAAAGTTAGTAAGATAAAGTGATATCAATTGGAAATACAACGGAGGCGAAAGCTGATGAAGCTCAAAAGACAAATGAAGAGTCTGAAAAAAAAGAATGGTATAAAGTATGGAATTGCAGGGGTGCTGTGTCTGATGGTGGCAGCGGTGCTGCTTATTTGGAATGTTGGAGGCAGGGCCAGGGCTGCGGATGTAGATCTGGGGGGCAATAGTATTTCACTGGATCAGGTGGGTGATGTATATCAGATTACCACAGAGGAGCAATTGAAGGCTCTGGGAGAGGCTACAGATACCGAAACCAGAGGAAAGAAATTCGCCCTTGCCGGAGATATTTCTGTAAATACTATTTCCAATGTGGCAAGAGGAAATTTTGCAGGTCGATTGGACGGTCAGGGTCATGTAATTACCATTGCATCCGTTACACTGCCTGCCAATGGGGAAGCCGGTGAGATAAGTCATGGTGTTTTGTTTGGCACCATATCCGGCACTGTGGAAAATCTGGTTGTGGATATTCAGGGGGATGTAGATTATAGTCGTTCTTCTAAGGTAGAAAAAGCCAATACCATTCTAGGTGAAAACATAGCGGTAAATGGAAATGTAGCCACGGCACCTTATAGCGGAACCGGTGAAATTTCGAAGCATAGCAGTGATACACAGGCAAAGCTATATGCACAGAAGTTGGATAATGTATCGGGAGGAGATCTGATTAACGTTGCAGGTGTGGAATACTGCAGAGTCCCTGTACAGGAAAATGTTATCAAAACATCCACCTATGATTTGGAAGCGACAGGAACGGATCAATTTGGTGTTTTGTGTGGAACCCTGACTGAAAATGCGTCTATTTCTCAGGTGTATATCAAGGGTGGTTCCCTGAATGTGGAACAGCAGACAGAGTTGGTGTCTACAAAGACCACACAGGAGGGAAGCAGGAATAAATATTTTTACTATCAGAAAGAGATAAAAGATTTTGAACAAGATGCTTCTGCAAGCATTTCATCATATACGGAAACAGCAGAAAAAGTTTCTGTATATAATAGTGAGGCAGTGCAAACAGAAGCGGAGTCAGATGGTAAAAATAAGGTTACCATAACCGCACCCAAATATGTGGAAAAAGGCGGAAGGATTACTTATGAGGTAAAGATAGAGAATAAGACTACTGCGGCTATTACAGGGGTAGTTATCGAAACAACAGAAAATTATTCGGCAACCTGTACTAAGGCGGATGGCACGGCGGTAAATATAGGAAATGGCAGTGCAACAATACCGGCCGGTACAACAGAAACTTTTGTTTATACATTAGATAATCCGGTAACGGCGAATGTGGAAGCTAATTTTAAAGTGAATTATTGGTATGCAACCACCAAGGATGTATCAGGTAATGACATATATCAAGAGAAAACATTGGAATTTGACGCTTTAGACTCGCAAATGGTGGACACCGGGGCAACTGTTGCGGGAGCATCCAATGGCAGTGATTTGCTGATTACCTTGACTCCTAAGTATAGTAATTACCTGACACCCAGAGATACCCCTGCGGAGGTGGAGTATCAATTGGAGATAAAGAACAATCTTTCTACAGCTCCGGCAGATAGGAAGGTACTGACTATTACAGATGATGATATTACATTTATAGTTGGAACTTCACCCCAAAGTATAGCATGGAAGAATGAGAATGGAACGGATTTTGTACGCCGGGAGCTTGCCACAGGAGAAGGAATGACTTTGACCGGAACGGCAAAATTGGAGCTGAGCGCAGGACAAAGTAAGACGGAGCGAACAGCTAAGGTAACTGTGGAACCGTCCAAGCTGGAAATGGTGTATGAGAATGTAAACTTTTATAAATATGTTGCTGATATTACTGCAATACCGGATTTGGAACCGTACGGAGAGGTTGATTATTCGGGGCATACAGAAAATTTGCAGGCTCCTGATACCTATGCAGGAAATCATTTGAATGCAGGTATTTTTGCAGGCACCAGTAAGGGTAGTATTACTGAGTGTAAGCAGAATATGCAGATTAGCGCCACATCACAAAATACAACCAGGGAACAGCTGCGAGCAGGCGGTGTGGTTGGTCGTGCAGAAGGAACTGCAAATGCTTCTTCCTTATATCTGTTAGGAGATGCCACCTATGATGGGGAGGGAAGCGGTCTGCCCACCGGTTCGGCTACCCGGGCTACCACTTCCATTCCTTCCCAGGGAGAATGGGCGTCCTATACAAAGTATGCTTCAGATGGAACAAAACAGGAATGCTTCGATTTGTCCTGGCTGGTAAAAGTTGGCAGTTTTCAATGTGACCAAACTGTAACTTCCAATAATAGGGTGAATGTAGCCTATTCTGACAGTGGTTGGAGTCTTACTCCTGATATGGAGTATGCCATGGCATATAATGTCAGAAAGAGTATGGCAGATACTTTAGAAACAAGCATTTATGTGACCACTCATTCTTCAGCAATTGAGTTGGGAGACAGTGGTTATTATCGTTTTATAAATGGATATATGTCCAATGGGTATTATCACTATGTTTCTCCGGCGGTGGAGCTTGAGGATGCAGAATGGGTATATCCATATGCAAATCCTGTAACGGATAATCCATATATTATTAAGGATGAGGATATATCTGTTGTAAGACTTTTGAACCCGTTGCGAGATGAGGTGCAGCTACACATGGCATCGGCTGCGGGAGCATCCGATGCAAAGATTTATTATAATGTTAATTCAGTGGGCAGTATTCCTGATGGGACTTCAGCCACATTGCCGCTTTCTTCGGATGGAAAGGTAACCCTTCCCTTTGAGGATGCAACTGCCAATTATCAGATTACTCCCATAATTGATGGGCATATATATCCCACTCAGGAAACAAGAACGGTTGAGGAAACAGAAAGACAGGCACTTCCGAAACCTGAAATTACTGCTTATAACTACTATGATACGGATGGTGTGTTAAATCAATATGTGGATTTGACCGTGAATGGTACTTATGAAGCAGGGACGGATATGAAAATAGTGCCTACACAGGATGCAGGAAATGAAGAAAATTATAGTTTCCGTTATGTATATACCAATCTGGCGCCTGCCAGTGGGGAATGGGACGGAGAACAGAAGTACATAGGCAGTAATCCTACATTTATGGATGGTGTAGTGGGCTATGTAGATTCTGCTGTAATACCGGATAATCTGGCAAATACCGGAGCTGTGTATATGTATGTGGAAATTGGAAGAAAAAATTATGATACAGCAATTTATTGCTATGGTCCATTTTCAGTAACTCCGGGAAATAAGCTGTCTTCCACAATAACCTCCAACGGTCAGGTTCTTTTGGGTGGAGAAATAGTGGATGGTGATATTGCATTGTTAAGCGGTGCACCGCAGGGTGCTACCATTCAATGCATGGTAGCCGATGAGTCAGAGACTTCCTTTAATTGGCAAAATTATAATACCGGCGGGATTAAAATGAGTCAGGCTGTGGGAAATACCATTTATGCAAGAATTAACTATGGAAATGGAAAATATAGTAAGGTATCAACCTTTTCATATACCTACGCAGGTGTTTGTGCAAGTCCCCGTGTGATACCTAATACCGGATTGAGCAGTGATGGTGAAGTGGCAGCTATTACCATGGGTTCCGGAAGTACGGTAACCTTGAGTACCAGAACGGACGGAGCAGAAATTCTGTATTTATTGTCAGATACCTCCCGGGCAATCAAAATAGAGCGAGTAGCAGTTATTCCCTCAGATGTTTCATCAGATGGGGAAGTTAGTAGTGACGGCTACAAGTACATTGAAGTGGGAGAAAGATGGTATCGAACCACATGTACCGAGCTTGAAAAATATACGGAAGCCATTATGCTGAGACATGATAAGAAGGAGACACAATTAAAATATCTTTCTGCCGTAGCGGTTGCGGATGGCTATGAAATCAGCCCGGTGGTAGAGTATCTTTTTAAGGTGGAAGAAATGCAACAGGTAGCAAAACCTGAGGCAACCTTGGAAACCAGATATTTACCGGGTAATGAAGAGGCAGAAATTGCTGCGATTACATCAGGAAGTACGATTTCCTTCTTTTCGATTACGCCGGAGGCAGAGCTGTTCTATGCAATCGGTTCAGGTTCAGCAAGTCCTTCTACTCCGATACCAAGTGAAGGAATTCCTGTGGAAGGTGAATATAATACTAATTTTGTAGTGAGAGTTCAGGCAAAGAAAGAGGGAATGCTTGATAGTGATATTCTTACCTTTGTCTATACTATTGCGGGACAGGAAACTACAAGCGCACCTACTGCAACACCGGGAACTACGCAGGAGCTTCCTACGGTTGTGATTCCGGGTAATAAGATTATTCTTTCTTCTGCCACAAGAGAAGCTTCTATTTACTATACCACGGATGGAAGTGTTCCCTTACTTAAGGAGGAAACGGAAGGTGTTTATACATCAGCAAATGAAACCACCCTTTTATATGATTCCAATGTGGGTATTGTGATGCCGGCAGATGGAAGTGGTTTCTTTACCATTACTGCGGTTGCAGTAAAGTCCGGATTGGCGAAAAGTCCGGAAGTGCGCTTTACTTATGCATATCCTAATTCCGTATTGGAGCCCTATGCAAATGTGGAATCGGGAAAGGTAGAATTGAATACAGCGGTATTCCTGAAAAATCTGACAGAAGGTGCAACCATTTATTACGCGGTGGGTTATGGGGATGAAGAACCTGAAGAACCCAGCCTGTCAGGAGCAGTATTTAGTGATGAGTATCCTTTTGTAATTACCCAGAGAACGAAAATAAAGGCAATGGCTGTAAAGGATGGCGTAAAAAGCTCGGTGGTAACCTTTATCTTTGATCCCCTTGCACAGCTTGATATACCACAACCTTCTATAGATAGTGGTTCGGTGGTCAGCAGGGGTACCACGTTAGAATTTCAGGTTTTGGAGGGAGCGACGGTCTACTACACTATGGACGGAAGTGATCCTACGGATGGTGCTAATGCTGCTGTTATGTCAGGAAAATCTTTGCTCTTGAATGGAGAACCGGGTGGACAGATAACCATAAAGGCATATGCGGTGGCACCGGACCAATCCCGGAGTGAAGTGGGAACCTTTACCTATCAGTTCAGTCAGACCAGTGGCGGATTGACTGCAAGTCTGGAGAGTGGAAGCCGAGTATCCTATGGTACTAAAGTAAATCTGATGAGTGATGTGACGGATGCGGAAATTTACTATACAACGGATGGTTCTTCGCCGGCAGAAGGTGGTATAAAGGGTACAACCGTAGAGATTAACGGCACTCCGGGCAGCTCCTTTACCGTAAAGGCAGTAGCTATTGTAAATGATGTTCCCGGAATTGTTTCTACTTTTATTTACAAAATTAAAGAAAAGCCATCTGCACCCATAGCATCTCCTTCAGAGGGGACATTGACAGTTGCTACCAGGGTTGCACTAAGCTCCGGAGTACATAAGGTGTATTATACAACGGATGGTACAGAGCCTACCAAGAGCTCGAATATGTATGCGGAGCCTATACTCATTAATAGAACGACTACATTAAAGGCGATTGCCATCTCTGAGGAAGGCGAAGTCAGTGATGTGGTTTCCTTCCAATATACTGCGGCGGAAAAAGCTGAGATGCCTACAGCCAATAAGGATGCATCAAAGGTATTGGAGCCCGGTACCAAGGTTGTGCTGGAATCCGAAACAAAGAATGCCAGCATATACTATTCGGTGGATGGAACGGAGCCGGCATTGGATAATCTGGAGGATTTGATGGTATATGCGGGTGGAATTGAAATAAACCGAAGTGTAACCATTAAGGCTGTGGCATATAGGGAAGATTTGCAATTATCCAATGTTGCAACCTGGAATTATACAGTGGAAACAATACCGGCTGTACAGATGAAGGAAGCAGAGGCTGCGAAGCTTGCAGAAGAGGGGCTTCAGGATACGGATACAGAAGGCTTGGTAAGAAATAATCAACAGGAAGAAACACCCAAGGGAAGTCGTACCATCAAGGATGAAGTTCATCGGACTTCCGTAAGCTTTACAGAAAAAAATGTGGCAAAATCAACGGTGTTACAGACGAAAGAAAATGATATTGAACGGGAAGCTGTAAAAGCAGCCAAGGAATTGTTTGGAGAAGATTATACCATTCTATCTTCCTATTATATGTGGCTGGAGGCGGACTCCTCCTATGCAAGAGTGGAGGGAGAGGTTGAAGTAGGACTTCCTATTCCGGAAGGATACGAGAATGCAACCCTTACAATTGTTGAAGTTTCCGATAAAAAGCTGAAACCGTTGAATACAAAAAGGGCGGATGGAATGCTTTATGCCAAGACAGGCTCCATCAGTAAATACGCGGTAGTAGGACCGGAAAACCTTGAAAAATCAACAGATAGCATTTCTTATCTGCTGATTTTGGAGGTGATTTCAGGACTGACCTTAGCTGGCGGAATGGTTTATTTCTGTATTGAAAAAATCAAAAAAATCTGTCGAAACAGAAAAGACTACCCAAACGAGTGATGTGGATTTTGAAACGGTATGTTAGAGTAAACATACCAAGGAGAGAAGAGGAGCAGGAAAATGAAAGGGATAAGAAAAGGTTTAATGATAAAGAAGGTTATCGGTCTGGTTATGATAGCACTGGCAGTATTCCTGCTTCCTTTTTCGGATATGGTTGTTCAGGCAGTATCATTACAGACGGGATTTATAACAGGTTCTTCTTCGGATAATGATAGGTTTTGGAATGGAATAGGTTCCCCTACTGATCTGGTGATTTCTCAGACTGTTACAGTGGGAGGAAATCAATTTGGAGATGAAAATGTAAAATATAGTACAAGTGTAAATGCTCCTGTAGAGGTAAAGGTTATTAACACAAAAGAACAGGTATTTCAACCCCAGATTTCGGTGGAGCCCCATAACAGTCATACCGGAATTGGCACGGATCATTCGTGGAAAGATTATGTTAGTCAGACATGGTGGTATGAGTATATGAACTGGCCCACGAGAGAAACAGCTACTTATTATCGGGTGTCAGAGAAGACAACTGTTAATGAGATGGGACAAACCTTATTTGATTATTACAAAGATTATAAAAACGGATTATCCGGAAAATGGTCTAATGATATGATAATAACTACTGAAGGGGACAACGGAAGAAAATTTGTACCGATGGTAGAAGAGTGTGCAAGTGCGGAGGGCTGGATAAAATATTCCGGTGGGGATGTCATTCCTCTTTGGCAAAATGGAAATTTCGTTCAGTCCATAGAGATGATAACAGTCACTCATATTGATTATTGGTTTCAAGCCGCACGTGAGGGAAAAAAAACAGCAAAAGATTTGGATTTGATGTTGTATACAACCCATAAGTATAATTTCAATTATGTGGAAAAAATGAACGCGCCTACTGTTACGACAGAGAGTGGTTTTTCTCTAAACGGTGGGGTGCCGGAGGATGAAAGTATTATCCTTACCAATAGTTTGCCGAGTGATGTGGCGAAAGCCCAATATTTCCTGAGTGATGGGATTGTTACTGATTTTTCCCGGGTGGCATGGACGGATTATACAAGAGCCTTTTCCCCCAAGGGAATGAATTATCTCTATGTCAGAAATCGCAGTGTGGACAGTAGTGGCGCATATGCCGACAGTGATGCGGAGGAATATCCCATAACATATATGTCCGGTTCCTCGGCAATTGTTACATCCACACCTAAAAATGGAAGCGGTGTTGATGTGGGAGACGGGATTGCTCTTTCCGTGGGAGGTGCGCAAGGCGCTTCGGATATCTTCTATGCTGTGGATGCAGAAGAAGCCCCCGTATTGACACGGGTAAGCTATGAAGACAGAAAGAGTCTGAACCTGGATGTGCGTTCTGAGAATGGTAATTATGTAAAATTGGATGGTAAGGCATATCTTAAGATAAATAATATCTGGTATCGATCCTCCAATGCAGGGCTGGAGAAATTTTCAGGAACCATTACCGCAAGTGCACAGCTACGAGTTAACAATTTTATGTCAATACATGTGCTTGCCGTAGAAGAGGGAAAGGAAAAGGGAGATTTTCAATTGTTACATTATCCCTATGGTATGGGACAGCAGACAGCAATGCCACAGGCTACCGTAACCACATCTGCTTCTGAACCGGCAAAGGTTAAAATGGGGGATGTTATAGGACTGACATGCAGCACCAGTGGCAGTAAAATCTTTTATACCACCAATGGAAAAGCTCCGGTTATTAAAATCACGGAAGATGGACCTGTGGCAGGAGAAGGTACAAAGGAATACAATGAATCAGAGCAGATTGTTGTAAATGAAACCTTTGCCAATTATGGAAAGACATTTTTGGTTATGGCTCAGGCAGTAACCTATACAAAGATAGATGATAATTATTATCAGGTTTATCAGAACAGCCTTGTTGGAAGATATACCTACATGGTGGATGGACAGGCAGCCGTAGAAGTTGTACAGGCTGTACCTCAGACCAATGCGGACACTCCCACAGAAATTCAAGTGGGAAGCAGAATCCAATTGTATTCAGAGACAGAAGGAGTGGAGATTTATTATACTCTGGACGGAAGTGAACCGGTTTTTGATACCAATACAGGGGAACCGGGAGAGAAAACATATAAGTATTCCAACATTGCAGGAATTATTGTAGAGAGAAATACTGACAGTTCCTTTTTTACCATTACAGCAGTGGCCTATAAGCCCGGTCTGGCAGATAGCGATATTTCCAGATTGGTATATGCGTATCCGGGTGCAGTTTCTTCTCCCTATGCCAATCCGATATCGGGGGTGGTGGAAGAAAATACAGAAGTGGTATTGAAAACAGCATCGGAGGGGGCGGTAATTTATTATGAAATAGCCCATGGGGATGAGGTTCCCAATACGCCCTCAGCGTCCAGCAAAGTGTTTGATGAAACCAATCCCATTCGGATAACGAAAAAAACCACTGTAAAAGCCTATGCAGTTAAGGATAGCATGGAAAGTATCGTGGCTACCTTCCGATATGAGTTGGCTCAAAAGCTGGAGATGCCCAAGCCTTCAGTGGGAACCGGTGCGGTGGTTGCATCGGGAACTGTTATCTCACTCAGTGCAGAGGAAGATGCTATCATTCATTATACTCTGGATGGAAGTGATCCCAAGGATGCCAAAAACAAAAAGGTACTTGTGGGAAATAAGGTGGTATTGAACGGGAAAGTGGGAGATATGATTATCCTCAGGGCATATGCAACTAAGACCGGATATAGCAGCAGTGACGTATGTACATACAGCTATGCCATTAGTACCTATGCAGGTGGTATCTTCGCAGATAAGGAAAGCGGAAGTACGGTAAAAAACGGGGAAATAATTCATCTCCATACGGATATGTCAAATGCTCAGATATATTACACAATGGATGGAGCAGCACCTACCGAGGACAGTCTCTCGGGAACTTCAATTGTGATTGATGGTGAACCCGGTTCCCAGGTAACAATTACAGCTATGGCAATCGCTGAGGGTAGTGAGAAAACCACAGCCTTTGCGACCTTTACATATACCATTATGAATAAATTGGCAGCACCTACCGCATCCATTCCGGACAAAGCAGTTTTCACGCAGGAAGGAGAAGTGGAGCTGAAGGCTGAAACCGGAAGTATTTACTATACTACGGACGGTAGTGAACCTACTGCGGCAAGTAATTTGTATATGAAAAGTATTGTGGTTGATAAAGCTATGACAATTAAGGCAATTGCAATAGACAGTGAGTATCAGCAAAGTGATGTAAGTACTTTTACCTATGATTTTTCCAATCAGGTTGCACCGCCAACTGCAAATTACGCAAGTGGTGAGCTGGAAATGGGAACTCAGGTTATATTCAAGACAGCCACGGAAGACGCAACAATTTATTATCGAACCGATGGCGTGGAGCCGGATCCCAATAAAAAGGACGGATTGCAGGTATACACAGGACCTATTGAGGTGACCAGGGCAACTAATTTTAAGGTGATTGCTGTAAAGAAGCATATGAGTGACAGTAGAATCCTGAGTGTAGGATATACGGTGAGGGAACCTGTTGTGATAGAGACTTCGGCTGAAGAAGAGGAGCAGATAACGGAAAATGGAAGCGGACGTTTGCAGAGCAGGCGAAGCTTTTCTGATACGGAATCGGGTCCCAGTTATACAGATATAGTACTTCGAAATGCAATTTATGGTGTGGTTGTGTCGGGAGAGGAAGGTTCTCTTCGGGAGGATGCAGTGCTGAAGGTGGAAAATATGCAGGTATCGGATTCCACGGAACAGATGGTAAAGTCAGTGCTGGCGGATTCTTATGGAGTGATTGCAAGCTATAATGTGCAGATGGTTGCTGCAGATGAAGAGGTACAGCCGGAAGAAGAAATTGAAATTGGAATTCCCATCCCTGCAGAATATCAGAACTCCATCATTCATCTTGTGAAGGTGCAGGAGGATGGTTATATGAAGGTATGCAATACCAGAAGATCCGGCGGTGTGGCTTATGTTATGACCAAGGATCTGGGTAATTATTCTATTGCAGCACCGGTAGAATTGGAGCAGGATGCAAAGCACAATTCAAAGATGTTGATAGCATATGGTACGATAGTTGCACTTTTGGGTGCAGGAGGCTTATTAATTAGAATGGCAATTAAAAAGAAGAAAGAGGGCGAAGAGTAGGATGTTTAACCGGAAATATTATTCCTTTGAGCGCAACAATTATTATTATGGAAAACTGTTAGCTTCCAAAGATTTTCAAAGTGAACAGGGTTATATGAATGATAAGCGTAGGCTGATTAATCGCACCCTGCATGGGTTTGGCGTTGTTTATGGTATGGATGTAGTTGCAACCGATGACGCTTCGATTGTGTTACAGTCCGGAATGGCATTGGATGCCAGCGGAAGAGAGATTGTGGTTCCAAAGACCCAGGTAATCAAGCTTTCCACAATAGAAGGCTATAATACTTTGAAGACTGATTCTGTGTGCCTGGGAATTGCATACGAGGAGGAACCCACAGATCCGGTATATGCAGTAATGGAAACGGATGCGGATGGTAATGGCAAAAAGTTTAATCACTTAAAAGAAGGATATAAGCTCTTTCTTCGGGATTATAATGATTGTACAAAAGTGGAAAAAGAAGAAGACGCTTATATTTCTGCTCAAGTACTGTATCAGGATGAAGATGTTTGTATCACTCAATATATGCCCACATTTATTGTGCCTAATATGCTGATGAAGGGGCGTACCGAAATTCGGAAATGTAGCCATGTACCAAGTGTTTGCACCTTTTCCTGTAAGGTAACTTCTGAAGGAATTGTTGACAAGGAGTTGGAAATCAGGGCAGATAATCTCAGTCAGGAATATGGAAATGTTCTGGTATTGGAACAGACCTTCCGGGTGGAAGATTATATGTATGGTGGTGAAGCAATAGAAATAGAGTTCAAAAATATTGAACTTCAAAAGGCCGGTCAGAAGGAAAATGCTGAAAATATGGTGTTTACAGTAACGCCGGTAATGGGAACTGTTTTGGATTATGTAAACAGCAACAGCTATAAAGGAGCCATGGATGTAGAATTAGACAGGAAATATGACGAGAAACTCTGGATTGCTAAAATTCAGTTGATTCGCTCAGGAAATGCATCCTTAATTGATAGTATTGAACGCGTTCCTTTTGGTCAGTATGTATGCAATACACAGCAGTTAATGAATCTGGAAAAGCTGCATGAGTATATTGTTACACCTGTGGCAGAGAATACAGCAGAGATTTTTAAACCCATAGCAAGTCGTAGCGTAGATGGCACCACGGTTTCTTATGAGAAGAGAACAAATTCCAGTGGAGTTTTTGAAATGTCTCTGGGAACCGGTGGAGAGATCGGAAAAGTATATTTCTCCGATGAAATCATGCATGGTCTTGGAAATGGACCGGTGTATGTGGAAGTGGGTGTGGAGTATATCAGCAAAGACGCTGCCACAAAGAGCGACAGGGAATCCATTATTCTTGGAGACGGAAGCATTTTTGCTTCGGATAATACATTGACGGAAGAAAAAGTATTTCAAATAGACCAGGCAATTAAAATTCTTCCGGAACGAGGTACCTTTGTAGTGGGGGTACGACCGAAGGTGAAGATGGGAAAAATCGGACTTCGTATCCGCTGGTATGCATTTAAACCGGAGGATCTGGAGAAGAGAGTATACAACATCAAGGAACAGAAGGGTTGTATTATGATTCAACCAGATACCATTGTACTTCCTCCTAAAGGAAGCGTGCATATTAATCCTGTATTTATCAATATGCCGGAGGAAGCATTAAGTTATACTCTGCTGGATCCGGAAGGCGGTAAGGTTGACAATAATGGTGTGTATACAGCTCCTGCACAGGAGGGTGTATATGAGGTTAAGGTAGCTGCATTGAGCAATCCTGATATCTTTACACATGCATTTATTATTGTCTCACAAAAGAAAATTGATGAATAATAAATAGAAGATAAAGTAGGTAAAAGATGTTTCCAGCGTTGAATATGGAGTTGGAAATCGTCAGAACCGTATTAAAGAATCCGGTTAATGATATTTATGTATGTACGGATCTTCTGAAGGATACAGGTTCATTCTATACGATGATTTCCATACGGGATAAAAAAGTTCGAAAAATTGTTACAGAAAAACTGAATACAGAGAGGATGTTTTTTTCGAACCGGGATTTTGTAGGATCTTTCACTTACGGAGATTGCCTTAATTTAGTATTTCGGTATTATCATGAGAATCTGCTGTCGCTGATGAGTGGAGTATATCTGGAGGAATTTTCGGATTGCAAGAGAGTGGCATTGAACTTGATTTCTGCTTGTGCTGAGAGTGGTGCAGGGTCTGATATGGGAATGCTTCTCTTGGATGAACGAAATATTAACATTACCAGAGAGGGAAACATCCAGTTTAATTATTTTCTGGATTTTGACCAGATGCAGCAGGATGTTAATGAAGAACAGTATCTGAAAAGTGTAGCAAAGGCAGCATTCGGTGTGCTGGAATTGAACTATAAGGCCAGTCATGATACTCCGGAAAATTATCCCAGTGATTTGAGACTTTTCTATTTAAAAATGAACAATGGGGGACTTTCTTCGTTAGGTCATATGATTTCTCTTATCAGAGGAATGTCCGATAAGCCGGTAGTTATGAAAGGTCTTGTATGGTGGATTAAAAGCAGATTCCACCGTGTGAAGAATTTTTTGTTCCGTAATTCAATGACTACGTTTTTGACTATTCTGGTAATCGCCACTGCCATCTATGCAGGGGTGCAGATTCATAGCAGGTGGAAAATTCGTAAGGCATATGAAAATAATGTCAGCTATTATGGAATCCAATACATTGGAAATGTATATTTGGGCGATGAAGAATAGACCGGGCAGGAAGGAAACAGGGACGGATACATATGAGTAAGATTTTAAAGAGAATAATGCTAGCTATGATAATCATTGCCGGTATTATAGCTGGATATCAAAGTATTCAAAGAAGTTCAATGCCGGTAGATTCTCTCCTTGCTTTTTGCAACACGGATGAAGCGAAGAGCATTGTTGGCTGGAATGAGGATGACAATACTGTAATTGCGAGAATTGATCAGGCAGGAAAAATTGAAAAATCCTATCAGTTTCAGACAAGACAAAAGGATTGCAATTACCGTGTAAGGGGAATTGCGGCCGGCGGAATATATGTTTATGTGCTTCGGGACAGAACAGACAGTTATGATGGTACATTGCTGGGACAGGAACTGGTTGTTTTGAACTTTGAAAAAAGCTTTGTAAAGGAAGAAAAGACCTTTGATATTACCAATCAGGATAACTATGAGTATGGATGGATAAATAGTTCGGGAGATACCGTTACCTTAATCGGAACGGATCCTTATGAAACAAAGGCAATATGGGAAATTCATGAATATGGTGCTATTTTGGAAGAAACCTTATCCTTGAAGAATACCAGAACATATCCCATGAAGTCCGGTGAGGGAATTTATAAGGCCATAGGTAATAGCAGGAATCTGGTATACATTTCGGATTCCGGAAAAATCTATTGTGCCAGTGAAGAAAAGGTACAGGAAGTATATCCGGCCAGAGACGTAACTACATTAATGTATCCAAGCTATATTGCCCATGCAGAAAGTGGTTACATCTATCTTGGAGAACATGAAACAGGAGATATTATAAAGCTTAATCTGACGGATGGTTCAGAAGAAACAATATGGAGTGGAAACAGCCCCTTTGGAGGTTCCAGTATCTATACTCCCAGAAATATTGTTACTATCTGTATGGCGAATCTCAACGAATACACGGCATTGGTGAAAAATCCGCAGACAGGTATGTTTAGCATGTTGCTGGCGGAAAACGGCACTGCTTATGTGGTGGATGAATTTCGATATAATACAGTTTTTATAGTATGTGAGTTTTTTAAGATTTGGGTGACATATATAATCCTGTTATTAGTGGCGTTTTTCCTGATTACCATATTTGTTTCCAGTATTCGTGGTGGTCACACCATTATGGAGCGTTTAATCAGTGCAACCATTCCCATGCTGGTGGTAACAATGGCATTGTTTGGCTTCATTTCCTTTCAGTACTATGCGGATGCAATTTTGCAAAACTTTGAAAAGCAGACCATAGATGAAGGTAATATGCTGGCAGCGCTTTTTGGTCAAGAATCCTTTAATGAGATTGAATATCCTTATGACTATTCGGGTGAAGCCTATGAGTATCTCAGTCAGCAGATGAATACCCGTGATTTGTATACCAGAGCGCTTTATTATGAAAATGGTAATTTATATATTGGAGTGGATCGTTATCAGCCTTGTTTTTATTCTTATGATATTTTGATGAACCACAATGCGGAAAGCATGTACCGTCGTGCGGCGCTGACGGGTGAAGCGGTTACAGGAACTATCAGAGATGCGCTAGGTGAGAGATTGATTTGTGTAACACCAATCGGCGGTCTTTCCGGTGAGACGGTCTACCTATTGGAGACCGGTGTTTATACCCCTAATATTGAAGCCTATACCGCTACTTTTATTAAGGACTTTGTGATTGTGTGTGTGGCATTCCTTATTATTGTAATGGTAGTGCTTATCGTATTGTTCTACCGCATTTTATTCCCTTTGGGAGAAATGAAACGGGAAATGCAGATGTTTGCCGATGGGGATCGAAGCATTCGAATCAACAGTACATCGGAGGATGAACTTACCGGAATCGCAAGAGTATTCAATAAAATGGCTGATGATATAGATATGCAGATTTTGAATCTTGAGCGTATGAGTAAAATTTATTATCGTTTTGTACCACCCAGTATCATGGAATTGTTAGGAAAAGACAATCTGGGTGATTTGACGGTAGGAAGCAGTATAAAGGGCGATTTCGCAATAATGAATATTCGCTTGGAGCCTACGGAAGGTATTTCCATGGATAAGAAAGAGAATATCATGAATCGTTTCTTTACCACCGTAAATTATTTTTCGCAGCGTAATGAAATTGTTTCTGTTGTGGATGATGCAAATATGCACAGTATGATGTTGATTTGTAAGAAGGGTGTGGATTCTGCAATTGTGACAGCTCTTTCCATTCTGGCAAGAATTGATGCAGAAAATAAGCTTTCTGATCCGGAGGAACAGTTGACGGTAGGAATTATGCTTGACCTGACAGAAGTTTACTTTGGAATCTGTGGCGATAAAGAACGTTATGTTCCTGTTATATTGGCACCGGAATTTGAAGAAATTCTTTCTAATGAAGAATTCCTGGGTAATATGGGAAGCAGGTTCCTGGTAACAGAAACAGCCTACGATGAAGTAGTAAATCAGAATGCTTTTGCAAATCGATACATTGGACGGATGGAAACAGAAAATCTGGAGATTGGTTTATACGATATCTATGATAATAGTCCTGAAGAGCAGAGAAGATTACTAAAACAGACTCAACATGCGTTTGATAAGGCAATGGATTTGTTTGACAAAGGATTTTATTACGAAGCAAAGAATATGTTTGCAATGGTTGTAAGAGAAAACAAGCAGGATATGGTAGCGAAATATTATATTTTCCGCTGTGAGGTTTTGCAGAATGAATAAAAGGTAACCGGTTGGAGGAGTCAGCAGAATGGGAAATCTATTAGATTTCTTTAAAAGAATAATTCAGGGAATGCAGGGTTCTTATGCCTTTAACCTTTTGGGAAAAGCATTTGTAAGATTACGAACGGCAGTTATGAACCCTTTCCGACGAGGGGTTCGAAGAGTACAGCAGATATTTAACGCAAATCTGATAACTGCAAAACTTGTAGCTCCCATTAATACAAAAATTCGGAAGATTATGTCCGGAGAGCCCAAATCCCCGGAGGACTATTTTTCCGTAGGTCGCTTTTGGATTTCCAAAGCGCTGGTATACATTATAATTCTAGGAGCTTGTGCATTTGTTTTTATCTATTTTAACTGGATAGCACCTCCTGTGGTAGATACCATGGTGGTAGAAAATCTGATTACATCGGTTTATTACGATTATGATGATATGGATTTGGGGGAATATACCGGTAAGGCCAATATCAGAGCTGCAAACGGAGAAGTGGTTTATACCGGAGATATTGTAGCCGGTGTATGTACCGGCATGGGAACCTTATGGAATCAGGATGGCGTTTTAATCTATACCGGTCAATTTAGTAATAATAATCTGGAAGGAAACGGTACTCTGTACTATCCTAGTGGGAAGCCAAGATATACCGGTGAATTTAAGGAAAACAATTTTTCCGGTAAGGGAGTTCTATATTATACGGATGGAAATATAGAGTATGACGGAGAATTCGAGAATGGTGCTTTCAATGGTAAGGGCATTTGTTATAACGAAAAAGGCGTTATGATATACGAAGGGGAATTTCAAAGTGGTACTTACCATGGACAGGGAACCAGCTTTTACAGCAGTGGAATTAAAAAGTATGAAGGGGAATATTACATGGGAAGAGCACAAGGGGTAGGAAGTTTATATTCTTCTACCGGGAAACTGGTGTTTAAAGGGAATTTTGCACGAGATGATATTCATTATGAAGCATTATTGGGTTGTAATATCAAGGAAACCACGGAGATGTTTGATGAGAAGCCCATCATCTATTATACGGATGGAGAAGTTAGTTTTTTGTATGAACGGGCACAGGTAATTCTAAAAGCGGATTGCTTGTTAGAAGTACAGGCAGCAACCCAGGATAAAGTTAATGTTGATAATTGGTATCTTTCCGGGGAAGATGGAGAAACACTTCCTGAAACAGATGCAAGTCGCTTAGAGGAAGAGGTTGCAACCTCAGAAATGGCAAATCTTCCGGTAGTAAATGACTATAATGTTTACATATATCTGCCAACGGATGAATGGCAGGAGGAAAGCAAGGCAGACTTTAGTGCCATAAATGTAACCGGTGTTTCCAGTTACCGTGAAGCTGTAACTACAGGATTCCTGGAGGAGGAAAGCATGACTCCTGAAAATGGAGCCGCAGCACTTCAGGAATGTGTGGCGATTGACAGAATACGTCTTATGAATCCCACAGCCTTCAGCAATATTAATTATGAATTAACTTCCATGAATCGCACCCATATTGCGGTAAGCGGAATTAATTTGGCAGAGGCCATCTATGAAGAGGTATATGAACTTGATGGTGTAAGGTATCGCTTATGTTATGAAATGTATAATCCCAATGAGTTAATGTTTGTAACATACGAAAACTATTAGAGAGGAGGCGAAATATGGCAGATTTTTCAATAATCTCGGATGTCAGCAATGAGGTGCTGAAGGTTTTGCGTGATAATATTTGTCCGGAGCTGATTCAATCCCCGGAATCCATTGCGCTGGCAGCACCTACTGATAAAAATGCAGATTTTCAATTAGGATTATATCTCTATGATATTCAGGAATTAAGGGAGTATCAGCAGATGGATTTGATTCGTATGAGAGGTAATCAGGCACAGTATCCGCCCAAGCCATTAAATCTGTTTTTTGCATTGTATATCAATTCAAAATCCCAATTAATGGCCAATGCAGAAAATGAGCAGAGAATTTTGGGTAGAGCAATACAGGTATTGATGGATAATGCCATCCTTTTTCCGGCAGAGGATGAGGAGGAGAGCAGAGGTTCCATTACCTTGTTGCCACTCAGTTTTGAAGAGAAAACTAAAGTATGGTCGGTGCTTTCTATGCCCTACCAATTAGCAGTTTACTTTAGTGTGTCACCTGTACTTTTATCATCCAGAAGAGTTCGTACGTTTAAGCGTGTGGTATCAGCTGAATTTGATACATTTCAAAAAGGCAGTGGTTAAATGGGAGGAATGCTATGATTAAAATGAAGATTGCATTTGTCCTTCGGCTGGTGGATGATTTTTCCGGAATGGATATACGGAGAAAGAAATTTGTATTTTCCATTGGAGAACGGGTGGTACACCCAATTGAAAAGGAAGAGGGACTATTTGTTTTTTTGGAACCCCAGGAGGAGGAAACGCGAGTTTGTATAGAGGGAACAGATTATTATCCCTGTAGCGCCTTGATACAAAAAAAACTTTTGAACCCGGATGAACCCATTGCAGAAATTCGTATGTATGGAAAAGTAGGTAAAAATTTACCATACACTTATGGAGTATTGGGAGGAGTTTTAAAAAGTAAGGGGACGCAATTACCGGCTGAAGTATATGCAAAGAGAAGTAAGCCTACCGGTCTGACTTTGAAGGAATACAGAAAAGCAGCAGGTGATTGGTTGATATTGCAAGGCTTTACTCAGGAAAAATTACTTGGTAAGCCATATATATTAGAGGATGGTAAAGAAACAGTTGCTTTTATTCTTGCAGAAAGACGCGGGATAAATGAATACCGGGTAGAATTTCTGGGAGAACCACCTAAAAAGCTGAAGGCAGGAATACCCTTGGAGCGGATTTACAGATCCGTGACAGACGAAAAAGGTGCCTATGCAATTCCCGTTGATTACGGGGAAGAAGATTTAATTCAGAATGTGATGATATTTCATCATAGATTATTATCAAAAGGGAGAGGAGGTTGAATGTGTCAATTATTGTAACGTCGGGGGCACAGCTGATGTGCAGTTTTGGAATGACGCCTTCTGTCCTGAATGTCTTACCGACAAGCAAAACTTTATGTAAAAATATGCCAGCGGCCTGCATTATGGATAATATTCCGATGACAAACATTATGCCATTTGGAATGTGTAGCTCCATGGCAAATCCGCAAGTGGCAGCTGCAACATCTGCAGCAGCGGGAGTTTTAACTCCCATGCCATGTGTGCCGGTCATTACGGCACCATGGGCGCCAGGTTCTCCAACTGTGCTTGTAGGAGGAAAACCGGCAGTTAATAACACATGTAAATGCATGTGTAACTGGGCAGGAGTGATACAGGTTGTGTCACCCGGTCCGGCAACAACCGTTATGGTACCTTGACATAGTGAAAAATACAAAGAAAAGGAGGAAAGGTTTAGCGTAAGCTTGGAACCTAAGAGAAAACTATGGCAGAATATTTATCACCAGGAGTATATGTAGAGGAATTTGAGTCCGGTATGAGACCCATGGAGGGTGTAAGTACCAGTACCGCAGGATTTATTGGTATGGCTGAAAAGGGTAATGTGATTGGTACCCCTGAATTTGTAAGCAGTTTTGCAGATTTTACCCGTAAATTCGGTGGTTATTTACCCGAAGCAGGATATGGCGAATATCGTTATCTTGCATATGCAGTTGAGCAGTTTTTTGCAAACGGCGGTACTCGTTGTTATGTAATGCGTACAGTAGCAGCAGATGCAGCTGCAGCAGCAGTTTCTGCAAATGGTGTAACCATTGCAGCAAAAAATCCCGGTAAGTGGGGTAATGAAATTAAAATTACAGCAGTTGCAGCAAATAAAGGTAAGACAGCTGTTCTGGAAGCAACTGGAGAAGATGCTACAGGTAAAGTTTATACTGTGGCAAATGGTTCCCTTTTTGCTGAAGGTGACACCATTGTAATTCGTAACAACGATAAAGTAATTGGATATAACAAAATCGCCATGGCACAGGGTAATACTATTACACTTGCTACTCCTGTGAAAGAGGATTTGGTTGATAAGGGAGCAGTTCCCAAGAAGACCTTATCTGTATGCGAAATGAATATTGAAGTATCCTACAGAGATCAGGTTGAAATTTATGAAGGAGTATCCTTAAATATCAGTGCAGCATCTTATATTGCAAAGAGCATGGCAAAGTCTGAGCTGGTAAATGTAGCAGCTGACAATGTGGCAGATGGAGTTAATCCTTTGACAGTATTTGGTGCGGCTAATGCAGACAAGGCTGTTGTATTCCTTGCAGGCGGTACCAGCGGTACAAAGGCTGTTACAGACGATGTATTTATGGGTGTTGATGGTGGCCCCGGTAAGAGAACCGGTTTGGCAGCATTTAAGGAAATCAACAATGTAAGCATTATGGCAATTCCCGGTGTTACAAGTCCTGCAGTGCAGTTGGCATTGGTTGCACATTGTGCAAATACCGGTGCAAGCTTTGCAGTGCTGGATGTACCCAGAGATTTGACAAAGCCCAATGATGTATTAAGTCACAGAGAAAAAATTGACTCTGACTATGCTGCAATGTATCATCCTTGGATTCAGGTTTATGATGCATTAAATAAGAAGCCTGCATATATTCCACCTTCAGGAGCAGTCTGCGGTATTTATGCAAGAAGTGATGTTGAACGTGGTGTTCACAAAGCACCTGCTAACGAAGTGGTTTATAATTGTATCGGACTTTCCTGTCTGTACAATAAGGCAGAGCAGGATATTTTGAATCCTGCAGGTGTAAACCTGATTCGTACACTTCCCGGACAGGGAATTCGTGTATGGGGTGCAAGAACCTGTTCCAGCAACAGCCTGTGGAAATATGTCAACGTTCGTCGTCTCTTTATCTATCTTGAGGAGAGCATTAAGTCTCAGACGAACTGGGCAGTATTCGAGCCCAACGATGAGATGCTGTGGGCAAGAGTTGGCAGAACCATTCGTGCGTTCCTTCGCGATATGTGGAGAAATGGTGCTTTGGTTGGTTCAACAGAAGATCAGGCGTTCTTTGTAAATATTGGTCGTGACACAATGTCTCAGAGTGATATTCTGAACGGACGTCTTATTTGTGAAATTGGTGTAGCACCCAGCAGACCTGCAGAATTTGTAATCTTTAGAATTACTCAGTTTATGGAAGAATCATAAGATAACACGAAAGAAAGCTAAAGGAGGAACTAATCGTGGCATATCCATTTAAAAAATATAACTATAAGGTTGAAATTGACGGAATTACAGAGGCTAGCTTTTCAGAAGTAAGTGGCTTTGATGCAAGTATTGATGTAATTGAATATCGTACAGGTGACGAGGGTGTAAACTGGTCACGTAAGATGAATGGTTTAACAAAATTTGGTAATGTAACATTGAAATGGGGCATGACAAGCTCTATGAGCTTCTATGATTGGGTAACATCCATTTCCACCGGAACATCTCTTGGTGAAGATCATAATAAGAGTGTAACCATTACATTGTTTGACGATGACGGATCCACTGCTCTTGCAGTATGGACATTAACCAATGCTTGGCCCAGCAAATATACAGCGCCTGACTTCAATGCAAGCTCCAGTGAAATTGCATTTGAGAGTGTAGAACTTGTATATGAATCTATGATAAGAGAAAGCTAAGAGCTATAAGGAGAATACCAGACTTCCCGGATTACGGGAAGTCTGGAATCTACTTTTAGATACAATATCGGAGGAGCAATAACATGGAATTAATTACAGAATTTGAATTTGAGCTTCCCAGAGGATATGTGGATAATGATGGGGAAATACATAAAAAAGGTATCATGCGTCTTGCAACGGCTGCAGATGAAATTTTACCCCTTCGTGATCCTCGCGTGGTAAGTAATCCCGGATATTTAACAATTATTTTATTATCCCGAGTTATTACACAGCTTGGAACAGTACAGAATATTCGTCCTGCAACCATTGAAAAACTTTTTTCAGCAGATTTGGCATTTTTACAGAATATGTACCAGACCATTAATTCAATGGATGTGTTGACGGAAAACTGTGTATGTCCTCATTGTGGAGAGAAGTTTGAGAAACCGATAAATTTTATGAGAGCGGAATAGTCGTCTATCCGGAGGATGAACTCTATAAGGAAGTTGCGTTTGTGGCGTACTATTTCCATTGGAGTTATGAATCGGTGATGCAGATGGATCATCAGACGAGACGAAGATTCTGCGCAGAAATCTCGGAAATTCACAAAAAAGTGACAAACAAACCCAAGAATATTTTTGAAGTGTAATGAACTATGCGGAGGTGCTTAGGATGGCGGAGGATAGATATCTGCTATATAAAAATTTTAATTTCCGAGTGGAAGTAAACGGTGTGCTGTTATCCTTTTCAAAAGTGTCCGGCTTTGAACGGAGCGTTAATATGGAGGCTTTACGAGAAGGAGGTTTAAATCAACATGTTCATTATATGAATGGTGGAGTAACCGGAGAACGCACATTGGTATTGGAATATGGCATGTCCAAATCGAATGAGGCACTTAGTCAACTGACTCCCGGAAGGATGCTTTTTAAGGGAGTTACAGTTATGATTTTAGGAGATGATGCTTCAAAACCTGTGGTCACGTATAGTTTTGATGGGTGTTATATCAAAAAAATTGACTTTGGAGATTTGAACGCAGGAAACGGGGAAGTGATTGTGAACCGTTTGGAAATTGTGTACAGTTATATGAAAGAGATAAAATAAGTCATTTGATGACGGAAGCATGGAGATGAGAGAATGCAGACACAAAATCATTTTTTAGATTTTGCAGAAAAAGTAATAGCCAGACACAGTGGGTTTGGTTACGACTATGAGCCCATCGCCATGATATATCTGGAGGATGAGCAAGGAACAGAGCAGGAAACAGTTCCCTCATCACAAAATATTATTACAAATCTCTATAATATTCAAAATATTAAAGAAGAAAATTATCTGTATAGACAGAATTTAACTTTTCTTACCCAGATGCTGGAAAAAAGATTATATCAGAATTTGTATCCATCTGTGGAAAAACAGATTGAAAAACTGGTAAGGGAAGAAATGCCTCAGGCAGAAGCGCAGATTGTAAAGAATTTTAGTCAGCAGATGTACCGATTGGTTCAACGGGGCGGTGTAGAGCAATTTGAGATTTTAAAAGAACGTCTTCCGGTAGTATCAAGGGAACAGGAAGTTTTGTTTCGGAAGATTGAAAATATATGGAGCAGTAGTGCATATGCAACTAAGGTAGTAGATACCAGAGTGCAAAATAGGAGTGTGCAAAATATAAATATGCAACATATAAATGTGCAAGACCTAAATGTACATAATATGTATGCACAAAGCACGAATGTTCAAAATGGAAATGTCCAAAACACGAATGTCCAAAACACGAATGTTCAAAACACGAATGTTCAAAATGGAAATGTCCAAAACACGAATGTCCAAAACACGAATGTTCAAAATGGAAATGTCCAAAACATAAATGAACAAAGCACGAATGTTCAAAATGGAAATGTTCAAAAGATAAATGTCCAAAATACGAATGTCCGAAGCACGAATGTTCAAGACAGGAATGTTCAAAATACGAATGTCCAAGACAGGAATGTCCAAAATACGAATGTCCAAAACACGAATGTTCAAAATACGAATGTCCAAGACAGGAATGTCCAAAACACAAATGTTCAAAACACAAATGTTCAAAACGGAGATGTTCAAAACATAAATGTCCAAGGTGCGGATGTTCAAAATAGCAATGTTCAAAATACGAATATAAATACACTGAATATAAATGAACAAGCATACAATACAAATGTTCATAACGCCATTAGCAACCATATCGGGTTTACAAGTGTTGGAAGTGTGGATGCGGAAACACTAAAAGAAACCATTCTGGAAAAAACGATGGCTTTTATTCAGCGACAGGAACAGATGCTTACCATGGCCAAGCCCAATGGTATTGGAAATCTTGGGATGTACTATGAACAGATAAAAGTGCAGCAAAATTCCGGAGTACATTTGGAATATTTGACGGAATCAAATGTAAATGAAATGGTTCAGTCAGAGTTGAATGTATTTAATCGCAGTAGCTTACATACGGATGAAATTGTGAATAGAGATGTAAACAGCAATTACCACCGGGATGTAGAAAGAAGTCAGCGAGA
>JAGAMG010000053.1 GCA_017624835.1 Lachnospiraceae bacterium | reverse complement strand
TTCATTCATATGGTAATCCTTTCCAACAGACAGATAACCAAAAGAGATTGTACCAAAAACTATGTGCAAGAGTAAATTCCGGATTTGAATATTTTGGGGGTAAAAAACTGGAATTTAAAAATTCACATTACGATTACGGATGGAAGGGTGCGTAATATAAATGTTGGAAAAAGGGTATAATTATGGTATAATTAATCCATAGTTAGGAGGTGCTATTTATGCCACAAATTATTCCAATAAAAGACTTAAAAAATACGTCAGAGATTTCTGAGATGTGTCACAAAGCAGAAGAGCCTATCTACATTACTAAAAATGGTTATGGAGATATGGTCATTATGAGTATGGAAATTTATGAGTCTACCATGAAACAACTCTCTATGTATAGAGATATTGAAATTTCTGAAAAGCAGATTGAAGCAGGTCAGGTAAAAGATGCCAGAACAGCACTCAGAGAAATGAGGGCAAAGTATGGATTATAAATTGGTTATTTCAGAATATGCGGATGAATTGCTAAATAATCTGATATATTACTTGATTTATCGTTTGAAGAACGAGCAAGCGGCAAAACATTTATTAGATGGTATTGACAGTGTCTATGATAGGTTGGAAACTAATCCTTTTCAATTTCCTGTTAGTAGGGATGCTTATCTGGCAAATAAGGGATATCACGAAGCAGTTGTTCCACAGATGGACTATGTTGTTATTTTTGATGTAAGAGAAGAAGTTGTAAATGTTGTTGGTGTTTTTCATCAATTGGAAAATTATCAAAGTAAGATATAAGGATTCAGCGTGCTTGAAAAGGTATGTCGGGTATTGTAAAATTGAACCTAATAAAATTACAGAATAAGATTATGGAGGAATCATGTATGGACATTAAAGAAAAGATTGAAAATATTGTAGAGGAAATCAAAAAGGATCCTTCCATTATGAAGGATTTTGAAAAGGAGCCTGTAAAGGTAATTGAAAAACTTTTGGGTGTTGACCTTCCCGATGATGTGGTTGAGAAGATTATTGATGGTGTTAAGGCAAAATTGACAGTGGACAAAGTGTCTGATATTGCAGGAGCGTTGAAGGGACTTTTCTAGGAAGTGTAATGAAACAATTACCTTTTTTCTTCGTTATATATAATAGAAAGCAAAAAAATTGTCTTGGCTGACAATGAATTCGGATATGGGAGGAGATAGGTAATGGGAAAGAAACAAATGCAGAGAAGGTTAGCCGGTGCTTTGGTGTTGGGATGTGTATTATGCTTCTGTGGCTGTGGGATATCGGAAAAGGATATAAAGCCGGATGACAGAATTATTAATATGTCTGATTTGCAAGAAGAGATTGATTTTGGAACCAAGCAAGGAATAGAGAGTGGAAGTGCAGAAATACAAAAATCAGAAAAGTCAAATCCAGAGAATCAACCCAAGGAAAATCAGAGTGTGGAACCACAGAAAAAGACAGTAGATTTCTTGGTCAAGGTCAAAGACAAATACTACAGGGATACCGGAAAAATAAGCACTGTCCTGCGCTGTGGTGTGATGGATGGAGAAATAACAAAAGCGGTGGATGCGGATGAAATACCGATGGAAGAAAATCAATCCAACTTTGGCGCCGGGTATGGTTATCAATACAGTGGAAAAGGAAGATTGGATGTTAATATAGATGGAGAGTGGCATATTTTTCAGGAAATTCCCATAAATACTGACGTCCATAGCATTCAAATCACCAACGGAACCATTGGAGAGGTTTTGGAGCTTTCCAGGGAGATTCAGCCGGAGGCTTTCTGGGAGATTATGCAGAAATATGAGAGTCTGGATGTTAAGGAATCAGAGAATCAAACTCCGTGGACGGGGTATTCCTATCGATTACAGCTTTTGGATGAAGAGGGAAAGGAATTGTATTCTGTGTACCCGAAAGGGCAATACATAGAGATAAACAATATCCGCTATGAGGATTTTGAGAAAACCACAACGGTAGAACTGATGCTGGCTGTGGATGCTTGTTGGAAAGAGGATTTGCCCATGGGGGATTTGGTGGAAACTAAGAGGCAGGAATTAGATGTAATAGAAGGCTTTTCCATGAATGTAACCTATGCAACCTGTAGAGGTGTCAGTTTGCAGTTTACCAATCAGACGGATAAGAATATTATGATGGGGGATAGTTATTCCCTGCAAAATTATCAGGACGGTAAATGGTATGAGTTGGACTATCTGATTGATAATTGGGCTTTTACAGCTATTGGTTATGAAATGCCACCGGAAAGTATCAGAAGTTTAGCGGTGAAGTGGGATGTTTTTCATGGAGAATTGGAACCGGGGCATTACCGCATTGTAAAAGATATAAGTGATTTCCGTGGAACCGGAGATTATACCCAATATTATGTGGGTGCAGAATTTATAATTCCGTAAAATTTTATATTTCTAAAGAAAGTATGACCATACTAGCGAAAAAAGCTTCTATGTGGTATGATACAAGGGTATCAATTCATAGGGAGCTTTTTTACATGGAAATTTTTAAGAAAAAAGATATGTCAGAATTTACAAAAGAATATGAAAAAAATAAAAGACTGTTAATGTCCACTGTGGACAAAGGGATTATGAAGTATTTTCAAAAGCGCGGAGAGGAAATTCAGAGACTGATGTCTTATTACCGTTGTGCCATGATGGAAATTGAAACCAAATTCAGGGTGTTGAATGAGGAATATTCCCTGCAGCATGACAGAAATCCCATTAACAGTATTAAAACCAGAATAAAGCAACTGCCAAGTATTGCAGAAAAGCTGGAGCGTAAGGGCTTGGAGCTGTCCTTGGAGGCGATAGAGGAGAACTTAAATGATGTGGCGGGAATCCGTGTGATTTGTGCATTTCAGGATGATGTATATACCTTAGCAAATGCGCTGCTGGCACAGGATGATGTGACTTTGATTGAAAGAAAGGATTATATTGCCAATCCTAAGCCAAATGGTTACAGGAGCCTTCATTTGATAGTTTCCGTGCCCATCTTTTTGGAAAAAGAAAAGAGGAGCATGAAGGTGGAAATTCAGCTGCGTACCATTGCCATGGACTGTTGGGCAAGTTTGGAGCATCAGCTACGTTACAAGAAGGATTATGAATTTACAGATGCTATGCAGCAGGAATTATATGAATGTGCAGCGCTCAGTAAGGATTTGGATAACAGGATGGACAAGCTGAGAAGTAGTATGGATATTTAAGCATGCAAGATAAGTGGTAAGGTATTGGGGAAAATACATAGCAAAAATGGGAGGTTATTAGTATGAAGGAAACAACTTTAGTTATTATGGCAGCAGGTATGGGAAGCCGCTTTGGGGGTGGAATCAAGCAGCTTGAGCCCATGGGACCCAATGGAGAAATTATTATGGATTATTCCATTTATGATGCCATGGAAGCGGGCTTTAACAAGGTAGTATTTGTAACCAGAAAGGATTTGCTGGAAACCTTTAAGGAAGTAATCGGTGACAGAATTGCCAAGGTCATTCCCGTGGAATATGCCTTGCAGGAGCTGGATAATTTACCGGAAGGCTTTACAGTTCCCGAAGGACGTACCAAGCCCTGGGGTACGGGACAGGCAATTCTTTCCTGTAAGGGGATTGTGAACAATCCTTTTGTAGTAATCAATGCGGATGATTATTATGGTAAGGAAGCCTTTAAACTGATTCATGATTATTTGGTAGAAGAGCATAATGACACTGAGAAATACAATTTCTGCATGGCAGGCTTCATTTTGGGCAATACCTTAAGCGAGAACGGTGGTGTAACTAGAGGTATTTGTGTGGTGGATGAAGAAGAAAACTTAATCGGCGTAAAGGAAACAGGTGGTATTGTAAGAACAGAAGAAGGAGCTGCCTGTGATGACGGCAAGGGTAATCAGATTCCCTGTGATATCAACAGCCATGTTTCCATGAATATGTGGGGCTTTACCCCTGATTTTCTGGATGAGTTGGAGGATGGATTCAAGGAATTTCTGTCCAATTTGAAAGAGGGCGATATAAAGAGTGAATACCTTTTGCCCATGATTGTGGATGATATGATTCAACAGCAGAAGGCGTCTGTAGCGGTATTGGAAACCAAGGACAAATGGTTTGGAGTAACCTATAAGGAAGATAAGCCCGTGGTGGTAGAGTCTATTCGGAAATTGATTGCAGAGGGTGTATATCCGGAAAAATTATTTTAATAAGCGTAAATAAATAAGCTCACCTTTTACCTTACCGCGGTAGAAGGTGAGCTTAAAATTTTAGCTGTTACGCTTCCATTTCCAACATCTGGGAGGTATACAAACGGTAATAATCCCCTTTCTTTGCCATCAGCTCATCATGACTTCCGGCTTCGGTGATACCGCCCTTGTCAATGTAGAGGATACGGTCACAGTTGCGGATGGTGGAAAGTCTGTGGGCGATGATAAAGGAGGTTCGTCCCTTTAACAGTTCATTTAAGCCCTGCTGCAAATCCCGCTCCGTCTGTACGTCAATGCTGGAGGTGGCTTCATCCAAAATCAGGATTTTCGGGTCGGATAACAGGGTTCTTGCAAAGGAGATAAGCTGCTTTTGTCCTTGTGAGAGAAGTGCCCCTCTTTCCTTTACCTCCGTGTCGTAACCATTAGCTGTTTTACGGATAAAACGGTCGGCACACACGGTACAGCTGGCTTTGTGTATTTCCTCCGTGGTGGCATCCAGCTTACCATAGCGGATATTGTCTTCGATGGTACCGCTGAAAATGAAGCTGTCCTGAAGCATAATTCCCATCTGGGAGCGAAGGGAATGGAGGGTTACTTTGGAAATATCCTGACCGTCCACTAAAACAATCCCTTCCGTTACATCATAAAATCGGGAAATCAGGCTTACGATGGTGGATTTTCCGGCTCCTGTAGGACCCACCAAAGCAATTCTTTCTCCCGGCTCTACTTTGAAGGATAGATTTTGTAAAACATTCTTTCCCTTTTCATAGGCGAAGGTTACATTCTTAAATTCCACACTTCCTTTGATTTCCTCTAAGGCTACCGCATCCTCACAATCCTCAATTCCAACAGGCTCATCCATGGTTTCAAAAATACGCTCTAAATAGGCTATGTTATTGATGAAATCATTGAACAGGCTTGCCAGCTTCGTAATAGGATTCCAGAATCTGGCGGTATAGGAGGTCATAGCTACGATGGTGCCAACGGAGATGGCGGTAGGACCTAAAAGCAACAGACCAATCAGGTAGATGGCACCCCGTACACAGACGGAAATGCTGTCCACGCAAGGACCTAACATGGTATTGTAGCTTACTGCCTTCATCCATGCCTTGCGAAGCTGTTCTGCCAGATTTTCAAAAATGCCGGCATTTTCTTCTTCACGGACAAAAATCTGGGTGACCTTAGCGCCTACGATATTTTCCTGCAAATAAGCATTTAGATTAGAACTTTTGTTGGACTGTGCCTGCCATGCCTTGCGCTGATGCTTTTTTATCAGCATAACCACTGCTACAAAGGGTATCATACCGGACAGCACCACTAGAGTCAGCTCCACACTGACAAAGAGCATAAATATCAGTATGAAAAACATGTTTAAAAACTCTAAAATAATATTGATGATTCCGTTGGAAAGCATCTTAGAAACGGAGTTTACATAGTTTACCACGCGAATCATGATTTTGCCGTGGGGTCTGTCATCATAATATTGAAAGGGCAGCTTTTGCAGGTGGGCAAATAGGTCTTTTCGGATATCGTAAATAATATCCTGACCTACCACAGTCATAATCCGGGAACGGAGTGCTCCAAAGCAGACGCTGATAATATAGGTTGCTAATAGGAAAACTGCCAAAGTAATTAGTTCTGTCACATTTTTATTAGGGATGGAGTAATCCAAGGCTCTCTGGGTAATCAGGGGTGCAAGTAAGCCGGTGGCGGAAGCTAAAGCACTGAGTAGCAGAGCAAGAAGCATCTTTTTGCGATATTTTATTACATACACAGAGGCTCTTTTGAAATGTGCAAAGCTAAAGGGAGTTTCTAAACGTTCATCAATACCATATGTATTTCTAGCCATGACTTGCTTCACCTCCGTTCTGTAGCATATAGACCTGATAATAGTAGCCCTTATTGGCTAATAATTCCTGATGGGTTCCCATTTCTGCAATTTTTCCGTCATCCAGAATAATAATTTTGTCCGCGTCCTTGGTGGAGGAAATGCGTTGGGCAATGATAAATTTAGTACATTCAAAGTCTAAGCCGGAAAGCTTATTCTGAATATAGCTTTCCGTTTCCATATCAACGGCAGAAGTGGTATCATCCAAAATTAGGATGGAAGGCTTGATTGCCAGAGCTCTTGCCAGAGAAATTCGCTGCTTCTGACCGCCGGAAATGCCCACACCACGCTCCCCGATAATGGTTTTATACTGCTCAGGCATCTTTTCTATAAATTCAGAGGCAGCAGCATATTCGGCGTAGGTGTGTACGTCTGCCTCGGGCATATCCGAATCCCCATAAGAAATATTGCCGTCTACGGAGTCAGAGAAAAGTAATACATCCTGCATTGCCATACCGATATTCTTTCGCAGTTGCCGGATTTTCAGGTCTTTTACATTCATGCCGTCTATCAGCACCCGACCCTTGGTAGGGTCATAAAATCTGGGAAGCATATTAATTAAGGTAGTTTTACCGCTTCCGGTTTCTCCCATGATAGCCACGGTTTCACCGGCTTTTACGGAAAAACTGATATCCTTAAGTACTTCTACATTGCCATAGGAAAAACTAACCTGGTCGAAGGTAATATTGCCCTTGAAAACCTCCGGATGCTCAATGGCATCGGGAGCGTCACAAATTTCCGGTTCCATATCGTAAATTTCCAACACTTTTTTGGCAGAAGCCTGAAAACGTTGGTATTGGTTGATAATATCTGCCAGCTTTTTCATGGGATTGGAGATGGTCCAGGTCATGCCGTTAAAAGCAACGTATTCGCCCATGGTAATACGTCCGTTAATCAGGGAAATACCGCCTGCTACCAACAAGATTACGGGGAGCAGATTGGCGCAGGTATCAATATAGGGCACATATTTTACATGTACCAGAGTGGTTTCTATATGCTTTTGGCGGAAAGCCTTGTTTTTTTCATCAAAGCGTTCCATCTCATATTGTTCTCGGGCAAAGGCTTTTACCACCTTGTTGCCGGAGATGTTTTCCTGGGCAGCAGTATTTAGGGCAGCTTTGGTTTCACGAAGCTCTTTGTGCATTTGCTTCATTTTCTTGCGAAAGCTTCTGGTAACGATAAAAATAATGGGAGCCATGAGGAACAGGTAAAAAGCAACAATGGGATCCAAATATAGAAAATATGCCATACCTATGAGAATCATGGTAATGCTTTCCACCACCATTCGTACAATGGAGGATGCCATATGACGGATATCCTCCAAGTCCCCTGTCAGTCTGGTCATGATATCACCAGTACGGTATTTGTCATAGAATGCCATATCCTGATATAAAACCTTGCGAAACAGGTGGGTTCTGATGGAATATATCATTTTTTGTGAGGTGTATTCATAGGTCATGTGGGAGACGTAGGTAAGCAGTGCACGTAGCATTGTGGAGCCAATCATACCTGCCACCAAAGCAATCAATAAGTCGCGTTTGGTTTCTAAATTTGCCAGATTTACACTTAAGTCCTTTCCAAGGAATAAATCTACAATGTGTTGGGAAAAAATTGGGATTGCCAATTGCAGTAAATTGCAGGTTATGGATAGAGCAATGGCGAGAATGTAAATTGCGTGATAGCCCTTCAAATTTTTCCACAACCATTTTAGCTGATACATAATACATGCCCCCTTGTATATTGGATATTGTCATCTTTGGATATATATATTATAATCCGCATATAAGGGGAGATAAATCAGATTTCTTCTGTAAAACATGTAAAATCTTCCGATAAGGAGAATGGCTATGAAGCATGCGATTACTTATAGACTGTCCCGAGCACCTTTGGTTAGTGTGGCGGACAAACGAATTGTTACCGAAAGCTATAAGCATAAGCAAAGAACGGCGCCTTTTCATGTGCTGTTTTATATTTTGGAGGGACAATTTCCTATCATTGAGGATGGGGAGGAGTATATTTTAAATGAAGGAACACTCTTTTTTCTAAAGGCAGGAGTGGAGCATTGGGGTGGACATTATATTCCGGCAGGAACCACCTTTATTTTCATGCATTTTTTTCTGGAGGATGTGTCTATGGAGGAAGTGGGGGAGGAGGAAATACCTCAAAATGAATTTATGCCCTATATTACCTTTCATAAAAACAGGATTAAACGAAGGAATTTTAGGGAAACTATTGTTACTTTACCCAAACGTATTGATAATCTTCAGGGAAGTGATTTGGAGCATAAGCTTTTGCAGCTGGCAGCCTTTTATAATTCCGGAGATGCCTTTCGGATGCTTCGGATTAATGGGATGTTCAGTGATATATTGGCGGACTGCATTCAGTTAAAATTTAAGTCGGATATTACCACTGCAGAGCTTCGTATACAGGAGATTATTTCCTATTTGCAAGCGCACCGGGAGGAACCGTTCCGTTCGCAGGAAATTGAACAGCACATGGGACTCAGCTATAAATATATGGAGGAATCCTTTAAAAAGAAGGTGGGCTTGACCATTCAGCAGTATCATACAGCCATCAGGATTCAGGAAGCAGAAAGACTTTTAAGCACTACACAGGATTCTATATCCGAGATAAGTGAAAAATTGGGATATCAGGATCCATTATATTTCAGCAATGTGTTTAAAAAGGCAACGGGAGTGTCTCCCAGAAATTATCGAAAGAATATAGAGACAATTATTATTGAGTAGCGGTAAAAGGAGGTTGCCTCGAACACGAGACAACCTCCTGATTTTCCATTATGCATTAATTACTTCTTCAATGTTAGTAATAATTTCTTCTTTTTCAAAAGGCTTGGTAATGAATTTCTTTGCACCAATCTTTAATGCTTCAATTAATTTATTCTGCTGACCGGCTGCGGTAATCATAATTGCTTTTACAGTAGGATCGTAAGCAATCAGTTCCCTTAATGCCTCGATACCGTCCATCTTAGGCATGGTAATGTCTAAGGTAATTAAATCGGATTTGTGCTCTTTGTATGCTTCTACAGCTTCTTCGCCGTTAATAGCTTCTGCAATTACACTATAACCAGCTTCCTCCAAAATTGCTTTCAGCATCTTGCGGGACATCTTGGAATCGTCAACCAAAATAACCGTTCCCTTGGAGTCGGGATTTACGTCATATACGGTGTCATCCTTGGTGGTATATACATAAGGAGTCTGTCCCATTTCCACTTCGCTGTTTACAGAGATTACAAGGTTAATTTTGCGGTCATCAATGTAGATGGGAAGCACATAGAAATCGCCTGTAACAGTCTGATCCTTATAGGCGAAGGTGGGCTCCATATCCATCTCGATTTCCTTCAGACTGAGTTCTGCGGCAAATAAACCACTGTTTACATTTATAAATTCACAGACAGCATCGAAGGCATCACTATCAGCAGTGTTCAGAGCTTCGCCGGAGAAATTGGATGCGATTAAGGTAAAAGCACCATCCTCGGATTCCTCTGCCAATGCAAGATAAATGGTATCCTTGCCCGCTGTTTTCTGTCCTGCCAGATTGGTATAATTCAGAGACTTTACATGCTGCATTTTGCCAATGTAAAAATCTCTGGAAATGAAACGATTGATATTTCTGGCTACCAGACCGGCTAAATCCGTTACATAGGGTTTGGCAGAAAAAGCAAAAATAGGAATCAAAGAATCAATATCATCCTTCTTTAATGCAACCATATCGGAGTCGGAGAAGCCATGCTCTTTCTGGAAGGCAGAGAGGGTCTTGTCTAAAACAGTAGCAGTTAATTTGCTGGATTCCATCAGTACCTGAATGAATTGCATGTAGGGATTGCCCTGCTTCTTTAACAGAGCGTCTACCTGTTCATCGGTGAGGAAGCCCTTTTCCACAGCGATATCACCAAAACGCTTATCAAACTGCATCTGCATTTTGTTGATGGATTCTACTTCATCCTCTGTCAGTAAGCCGTCTGCGATAGCAATGGTGCCTAATTTTACTCTGACAGACATCTGCTGTTCAATGGCAGCTCTGTAATCTTCATTTTTGATTATTTCTTTTTCTACAAGATATTTTCCGAATAATTGACTAAACATACGCTTCTCTCCTGTTTTTTTCTTTTTATTATAGTATATTGTACTAAAAAAATCTACTATTTTAGAAAAATATGTGAGAATTTCCGATAAAATTTTTAAGAAGATATTCAAAATTGCAGTTCCAACCTTAATATATTTTTAAAGAAATCTACAAGCTATTCCAAAAATTAGCCGTTATAATGTAAAAATCGTAGTTGTATCGCTAAATTAATATTTACGAGAAGAAAAGGAGACAATAATAATGAGTAATTTATATCCCAATAAAGCACTGGCAGAAGAAATTTTGGAAGAAGCAGAACATTGTAATCCCGGACCATGGGGGAATCATAGCAGGGTGGTTGCTATGTGTGCAGAGAAAATTGCAGCGGCATGTGATGATATGGATGGAGAAAAAGCCTATATATTGGGGCTGCTTCATGATATTGGGAGGAAGTTTGGAGGAAGGCATTTAGGACATGTGTATGATGGGTATACCTATATGTTGGATTTGAACTATCCTGAGGCTGCAAAAATATGCCTTACTCATTCCTTTAATATAAAGAGAATAGAGGATTACATTGGCAATTTTGATGTTACTTTAAAGGAACGTAAGATTGTGGAAGATGCTCTTGCAAATACGGAATATGATGATTATGATAGACTTATCCAGATGTGTGATGCCATCGGAACGGCGGATGGACCTGTTCCTATGGAAGAACGTATGGGGGATGTGAAAAGACGTTATGGAAATTATCCTCAGGAAAAGTGGGATAAAAATATGGAACTGCGGTCTTATTTTGAGAAAAAGATGGGCAGGGACTTATATGAAGTGATAGGGAAAGGGTGATATATATGGAAAATGAAATGAATATGCTGGTATCCCCGGTATGTGTTAAGGATGGAAAGCAGTACGCCTTTGTATCCTTTGCAGATGGAGCCCGCTCGGCGGAGGGGCGGATTCCCGATTGTAAAATTCTCTCCAGCTATGGTTTTACAGAGGAAGAGGTAAGCAAGCTGGAGGATTATATGAAAAGGGAATTGACTAACTTAAAAAAGATGGCGGCAGGGATTCGATTAATTGATGCGTTTATGAAATAATAATTTTGCATTTCACTATTGACTCTCAACCTATGTTTAGGTTTAGTCTATGTTCATAAGGTACCTTATCAGTCAGAAACAAGATAGGAGTGTGAGATTATGAAAATAGGAGAGTTTGCAAAAATATGCAATACCAGAATATCCGTCCTGCGACATTATGATAAACAGAATTTGCTAAAGCCGATATTTATCGATAAGTTTTCCGGATATCGGTATTATTCACAGGAACAGATAAGCATTTTCTTTCGCATCACAGCATTGAAGCAGGCAGGATTTTCGTTACAGGAAATTTCAGAGTTGATATCAAGTATTGATAGTGATGAAGGAATTCTTGCAATTTTTGAAAAGAAAAGGACGGTACTGTTGGAAACTCTTCATAATCTCGACCAAGCAAAAGAGATGATGATAGGAGAGGTCAATCGTATGAAAGTATTTTTTCAAACAGAGGGAAGAGAAAGCTATGCAAAATATGTGAATGCTAAGGCAGAAGATTATCAGACAGTGTGTATGCAGATGGATGAAGCAATTTCAGCAGAGGATTATCAGCGAATATCCGGCTTTTCCTTGAATGGACAGGAGATTACCTGTCATGTAGTAAAGCTGCAAGGTGAAGTAAATAAGCTCATGGAAGACACGGAGCTGCCCTTTGTAAATGATGAGCGTGTCATCGGTAAGTGGGAGGCAGTTGGAGAATATGCGGTAAAGGAAGAGTTTTTTGAGAATAAGGAGTGTCGAAAAAACTGGTACTATGAATTTCCCAGAACCCTTTATTTCCTGCCGGAAGGAGAACGGTACTGGTGCTATGGTTGGACGAATGGTAAACTTATTATTGAAACAGGGGATTCTTCATATGTGAATGATTATGAGGTGGAACAGGTTGGAGAAGAAAACTATATGTTTGTGGCTTTTAAGACCTATGATTACCGTAGAGGTGGAAAACCAAGGATTTTGGTGCTAAGACAGGTTGACAGCATTCATTATTCTGCAAAGAGTCTTGCAAAAAAGGATGATATCGATTTACCCTTTGTAAATGATGAAAGAGTGCTTGGCAAGTGGAAGGTATTTGATTTTATCTGTTCTAAGGAAGAGTTTTCCTGTGAAGGAAGTGGTGAGCCGCCTATCTTTTTTAAAGAAATAGAATTTTTCCCGGGCGGAAGCTGTACCAGCATCTATGGTGAAGAAGTGATTGCAGGAAATGAAAAACAGACTTGGACAAAGGGATATGTGCTACGGAAATGGAACAGTTGTGCCTGTGCCTATGAAATCCGGACTGTGGAGGATAAGGACTTTCTAATTATAGAATGGAAAAGCGGAGATTACCGTTGGGGTGGATTTCCTACGGATTATTATGTGTTTGAGAGAGCGTAAACAAGGGGTTTTTTTTAAGCATCTGTCAGAAATGGCAGGTGCTTTTTGGTATCAAAAAAGATTAAGAAAACACTTGCCTTCAAGTGCACTTGAAGTGGTATGCTAAAAACAGAATCGGTATTTTGGCAAAGGAGACAAACAAAATGATAACCCCAACATTATTTTTGGCATTGCCGGACTATGTTTGTACACCGGATGGGATGGCTATTGACAGGGATGGAAATCTGATTCTGTCCTGCCCCAATTTTGCAGACGATAATATGTCCGGGTGCATTGTGCGGATTCATAAGGATATGACAGTGGAGAAGTGGTTTGATGTTCCTGTGCATCCGGAAACAAAGCTTGCCCGCAACATGGGAATAGCATTTGACAGTGATTGGAATCTCTATGTTTGTGATAATCAGGGCTGGAGCGGACGAGAGGACATGATTTTTCAAGGTCGCGTTTTGAAAATCAAGGCGGATTATGACGGAACCATTCAGGAATGTACTGTGGTAGCAAAGGGAATGGAGCATCCCAATGGAATCAAAATCAGAGGAAATTCCATGTATGTAACCCAGAGCTGCTTAAGTAAGGTGGAGGATCCATCAGGAAAGCTGGTAAGCTGTGTGTATCGTTTTGGGCTGGATGATAAGGACATTGAGATAAGTAATACCTTAGAGGATGCTAATATTCTTACCACCTTCATTACACAGAATCCGGAGTGCCAATACGGTGCGGACGGAATTGAGTTTGACCCGGATGGAAGATTATATGTGGGTAACTTTGGTGATGGAGAGATTTTCTGTGTGGAATTGGATGAATCAGGAACTAAGGTTTTAAAACAAGATTCCTATGCTAAGAATCCGGAGGAATTGGTAAGCACGGACGGACTGTTTATGGATGAACAGCAAAATCTTTATGTGGCAGACTTTAGCGCCAATGCTATCGTAAAGGTGTCCCCTGACAGAACAGTGAAGTGTATTGCCAAGAGTCCTGACTGCGATGGATTGGACGGAGGACTTGACCAGCCGGGTGAACCCATCATTTGGAATGGTGCACTGATTGCTTCCTGTTTTGATTTGGTAACGGATGAGGGAAAAGTGAATACAGCACATGAACTTCCGGCAACTATGTCCAGATTAGAGATAGAGTAGGAGTTTGGAAGACCGAAAAAGGAGGCGTGAGTTTGATGGATTGCGCAAATAAACTGGAATGTGTAAAGCGGGCACTTCTTGCCATGCAGCGTCATTCCTGGGAACAGGGCGTTGCCATGCAGGGCTTTCTGGAGCAGGGAGATATGGATATCGTTATCGCCATGGCAAAAGAAGCCGCCTATCGCAGGCTGCCGGATGGAAGAGTGGCAGTTTTGGGAGCGTCTTCGGCAGCCACGGACCCTTGCTCTGCGGGAGAAGCAATAGGTGAGGCTGCAAAGGTAACTGAGGATGGACAACTGCAGCGTGCTTATGAAAAACTTTTGGAATGGGCACTTTGGAAAGCACCCAGAAATGATTGCGGAATTGTGTATCATTTTACCAATCGTACAGAATTTTGGATAGATTCCATGTATATGCTACCACCCTTTTTGGCAGCAGCCGGGTACTATAAAGAAGCCTTACAACAAATATATGGTTATTATGAAGCATTGTTTCATCCGGAAAAGAAGCTGTTTAGCCATATGTGGGATGATGAAAAGAAGGAATATGTCAGGGAAGCAGCCTGGGGTGTAGGAAACGGCTGGGCATTGGCCGGGATTACAAGAGTAATTGAAGCGCTCCCGGCAGAATTGGCGGAGAAGCAAAAGCTGATTGATTTGTTAACGCCAATTATCCGCAATATTTTGTCCTATATGACGGAGAATGGGCTGTTCCATGATGTGATTGACGATGAAAATACCTTTTTGGAGGTAAATCTATCCCAAATGCTTGCATATACACTTTTCCGAGGAATGAAGGGCGGATGGCTTGCAGAGGATTATCTTTCCTATGCCACAACCTTAAGAAAGGCAGCAATGGAAAAGGTGGATGCCTATGGCTTGGTACAGGATGTATGCGGAGCCCCACATTTTGACAAGCCCGGAGTCGCGCCGGAAGGGCAGGCTTTCTATTTATTGATGGAGGCTGCGGCGAAGGATTATTATAATAAAGCGTAGTTACGTTTTTGGAGGAGATTATGGAAACACTAAAGTTTGGCTACAAATTTTTTAGAAAAAGCATGCCGATAGCAATTTTAGCAGAAATATTCAGCTTTTTGGGAATTTATGCAGAGCTTTTGTTGCCATTGTTATCAGGAATGCTGATTGACTTTGTAATTCAGAGTGGTGAGGTTACAGAGGAAAGCGGAGGTATGTTTCATTTCCTGCTGACAGGAAAATATGGTGCCGTACATACAATGCAGCTTTTTGGTGCCATTGCAGTGGTATATGCGATATTGATTTTGCTTCGTATTATACTGATATATTTTCGAGATTTGATGCAGGAGTGGGTAGGATTAAAGCTGGAGACAGAGCTTCGTTATGAAACCTATGGAAAGCTGATGGAATTGGATTCGGAAACCATTGCAGAGCATAATTCCGGTGAAATGTTACAGATTCTGAATAGTGATACCATTATGTTTAAGGAGCTTTTTGCTCATAGAATCCCTTATTTGGGGGATGCAATTTTTATGCTGGTGACTACCCTGATTTTGATTTCCGGTATCAATATTTCTTTTATTGTTATTCCCTTGATATTGATGCCATTTTTGGTAGTGACGGTACTGGATTTTAAGAAAAAGGCGCGAATTAACTTTAAGGAGATTCGTGAAAAGAGCTCTGCCATGAATCTGACCACACAGGAAAATATTGCGGCAGTGCGTATTGTTCGTTCTTTTACCAATGAAGCATTGGAAAAGGAGAAATTTGCTACCTCTAATACGGAGTTTCAGGATTCCAGAATGAAACAGGTTTGGTTATCCTCTAAGTTTGACCTGACCTTCAACTCTATTAAGCAGATTGCTTATATCGGAACCATTATTATCGGAGCAATTTTGGTAATGAATGGTCATATGACGGTGGGTTATATTTTGGCTTCCTCTACTTATGTTATGCGTATTATGAATAACATCACCGGTATTAACAACCATATCTTTAATATGCAGCAGCAGACCATTGCCGGTTTGGAATTAAAGAAATTTTTGGAAACAGAAAGTCAGGTGCCGGATAATAAGGAGCCCAATCTGCACTGTGATACACCCGGTATTGAGCTTAAGGGTGTGTCTATGGAGATTGACGGACAGAAGATACTACAGGATATTAATTTAAGTATTCCCTATGGTAAAAAAGTGGGTATCGTGGGAGAAACCGGCTCCGGTAAGAGTATTCTGCTGAAAACTTTGGTGCGTATCCGTGACATTACCGGTGGTAGTATTACCATTGACGGACATGATATTAAGGATTTTAGTTTGGAAAATTTGAGAAATATGTATTCCTATGTATTTCAGGATGTATTCCTCTTTTCCAATACCATTGCCTCCAACATTGCCTTTAGCAGACCGGATATTGACCAGCGCATGGTAACCAAGGCGGCAACCCATGCCCAGGCGGACAAATTTATTGATGCTTTGGCTGACCGTTACAAAACGATTGTAGGTGAAAGAGGTCTGGGTATTTCCGGCGGACAGAAGCAGCGTGTATCCATTGCACGAGCATTCCACAAGAATGCACCTATTTTTATTTTGGATGATTCTACCAGTGCATTGGATGTGAATACGGAGCGCATTTTGCTGCAAAACATTCGTGAGAATTTTGCAGAAAAAACAGTAATTATTACCGCACACAGATTCTCATCCGTGGTGGATTGTGATGAAATTTTGTATATGAAGGATGGCATGATTACAGAGCGTGGTACCTTCAAGGAGCTTATGGAGCTGGGCGGCAGCTTTGCCAGAGTTTATAACGTACAGCAGGAGCAGCAGGCTGAAACCATAAATGCGGACAGACTTACGAAAGAGGGAGGAAACTAAACATGGCAAAACGAAATACCTTTTTCGAAGATGAAAAAATAGAAAAAAAGATAGACATTAAGCAATTAGGAAGAACCTTAAAGTATATTCTTCCCTATAAAAAGATTCTCTTTTTAGTTACCTGTATGATGCTGACGGCAGCAGTGGTTTCCCTATTACCGCCAAGACTCCTTAAATTGATAGTGGATGAGGTGGTAGTGAATAAGGACTATCAGCAGCTTGCTCTGGTAGGAGCAGGTCTGGTGCTTTTAGCAGCAGTGGAAATCCTTTCTACCTTTGTGCAGGCAAGAAGTATGGGAAAAATGGGACTGAACATTATTTCCCGAATCAGAACGGATATTTTTGAACGTTTGCAGCAATTGTCCTTTGACTATTTTGATAACCGGCCTGACGGAAAAATCGTAGTCAGAGTAACGGAGTATATCAATGGTTTGGCAGATTTCTTTTCCAATTATGTCATGATGTTTGCCATCTATATTGTAAAAATTGTGGTTGTTACCGTATTTATGCTATCCTTAAGTCCCATGCTGACTTTGATTGTATTTGCTACGGTAATCCCCATGATGACCATTGTATTTTTGCTACGTTCCGCACTGCGTAAAATGTATACTGCGCAGCGTGCGAAAAACTCCAATCGTACTGCCTTTTTGGTAGAATCCATTATGGGAGAGCAGATTGTAAAGAATTATAACCGTATTGAGGTTAACAAGGATACTTATCGCCAAATTCATCAGGAAAGTGTGGACATGTGGTGGAATATTACCAAGCGCGCACGTTTAAATCATCCCGTTGTTATGGCTTTCTGGCATGCAGGTACTCTGTGTATTTATGGTGTGGCACTAGCCTTGATTTTGGGTGGAAATGATTTGATTACTGCAGGTATGGTGGTTACCTTTACCACTTATATGAGCTCCTTCCAGGATCCCCTGTCCCAGATTTCTACCATTATTCAGGAACTGGCTCAGGTAAGCTCCAATTTAGAGCAGGTATTTGATACCATTGATTACCCCTTAGATATCAAGGACAAAGAAAATGCAGTGGCGCTTAAGGATATCAAGGGAAATGTGGATTTCAATGATGTAACCTTTGCCTATGAAGAGGATATTAATATTTTGGAGCATTTTAATCTCCATGTAAAACCCGGAGAAACCATTGCTTTGGTTGGTCCTACCGGTGCCGGAAAAACTACTGTCATCAATATGCTGACCAGATTTTATGATGTGAAAGATGGTCAGGTTACCATTGATGGTGTCGATGTGCGAGATGCAAGCCTTCAGTCTCTGCGAAAAGAGGTGGGTGTTCTGATGCAGGATCCTTTTATCTTTAAGGGTACTGTAATAGATAATATTCGTTATGGAAAATGGGATGCCACGGATGAAGAATGTATTGCTGCAGCCAAAACCATCTTTGCGGATAAATTTATTCAGAGATTAAATGGTGGATATCAGCATGTGCTGGAAGAGCGTGGAGCCGGTCTGTCTGCCGGTGAAAAGCAGCTTATCAGCTTTGCCAGAATCGTGTTAAAGAATCCATCCGTTATCGTGTTGGATGAGGCAACCAGTGCCATTGATACGGAGACGGAAATTTTAATAAAAGAGGCTTTGGATGTGCTGATAGAGAATAAGACCGCATTTATTGTTGCACACAGATTGTCAACCATTCGAAATTCTGACCGGATTTTGTATATCAGTAATAAGGGAATCGCCGAGGAAGGTACCCATGAGGAGCTGATGAGTAAGAAGGGATTGTATTATGAGTTGGCAAGGTAACCTATTGCTTTTTTGGTGATTTGTCTGTAAAATTGTACATAAGTGATGAAATTTCACAAAAATATATTGGGTTTATATGCAATGGACAAAAGAATAAGCTATAGGAAAGGACAAGAGAAACTATGACAGAAAAACAGTACAGAAAAGCGGATTCCATGGTACTTTCAACTTTATTGGTGGTGGTAATAGGTATTTTCCTGAATATGCTGGGCATGCTTACTACAGGCGGCGCAAATCAGGGCGTGCAGATTGTGACCGGTGTAAGCCTTATCGGTGTTGCGTTGATAGCAGCTATTTATGTAAAGCTTAAGGGAAGTAAAAACTGCGGTATTTATATGTCCATAGTGGCTGTTGTTGTGTGGGCATTGATGGTAATTTTAGTGGATGCACAGTATTTTTATATGCTTGCAGCCCCCCTGTTTATTGCGCAGATGGCATATTTGGAAAAGAATAGAATTTTAATTTGTACTGTTGTGATGTTCCCTGTTTTTGCAGTAAAGAGCCTGCTGCTGGTAGGGAAGGGAGCGGTATCCTCAACAGAAGGCGGTACCTCCATAGTCCTTTTGGCATTGATTATTTTTGCAGTGTTTAATATCACTAAGATATGGATTGCTTTTAATACAGAAAATATGGATACGGTAAGACGGGTATCGCAAGAGCTGGTCAATCATTTTGATGCCTCCTATGGTCATGTAAGAACCTTGGACGAAGCATTGAATACAAGTAATTTGTCCATGCAGGATATTGCTTCCAATATTGAAAGCACTGCTCAGGAAATCCAAAATCAGTCCCAAAGATGTCTGGATATTGAAAGCAATACCCGGAATGCAAAGTCCCAAACTGAAACCATGGTGCAGGCCTCCGATAAGGCTTTGGCAGAGGTGCATCTGGTAGCAGAAGCCATGGATAAATTGCAAACCCATGCCAAGGCTGTGGAGCAGGATAATCAAATGACAGTGGAATATGTGACAACCTTAAATGAGAAAACAAAGGCTGTAAAAAATATTTTGGGAACGATTGCAGGAATTTCCACCCAGACTCATTTGCTTGCACTGAATGCTTCCATTGAGGCCGCAAGGGCAGGAGAAGTAGGTAAGGGCTTTGAGGTAGTGGCAGAAGAAATCCGTATCCTGTCTGAGCAGACCAGAGGTGCAACGGAAGATATTACAGAGATTTTAACACAGTTGAACGCAGAGGTAGAGCGTGTAACCGAAAGTATTGAGCATTCTGTACAAACGGTGGAGGAACAAAATAGCCTGATTTCAGAAACCAAGGGCAAATTCGATACCATTAACAGTGGTGTCAGTGAACTGATGGGCATTATTAATGCTTTCAAGGGTGGCATCGAAGGGATTACTCAGGCGTCCACCATTATAGCGGATGGCATTACAGAGCTGTCTGCAAATAGTCAGGAGGTAGCTGCGGCATCTCAGGAGGGAACCCGTGTGATGACTAAGGCTGTGGATGATATGAATCAGGTAAAGGCAACCTTGAATGATATCTATGCATTGGCTCAGGATTTGCGCAATGAATATAATGTATAAGGAAAAGTTTTGAAAATTGGAGGAAGAAAACATGGCATGGTATGATGAAGCCATATTTTATCATATTTATCCTTTGGGGCTGACAGGAGCACCAAAGCAGAATCCTTATGGAGAACCGGTGCATCGGTTAAATACCTTACTTCCATGGATTCCTCATATTAAAGAAATCGGATGTAATGCAATTTATATCGGACCACTTTTTGAGTCCGTGGGACATGGCTATGAAACCACGGATTATAAAAAATTAGACAGCCGGTTGGGAACCAATGAGGATTTGAAGCATTTTGTGGCGGAATGCCATAAGCAGGGAATCAGAGTGATTTTGGATGGTGTGTTTAATCACACAGGGCGTGATTTCTTTGCCTTTCAGGATATTAAAAATAGTAGAGAAAATTCACAGTATAAGGACTGGTACTGCAATGTGAATTTTGGGGGAAACAATTCCTATAATGATGGTTTTTCCTATGAAAATTGGGGTGGCTATGACCTGCTTGTAAAATTAAATCAGCATAATCCTGCAGTGAAGGATTACATTTGCAACGTAATCCGTTTTTGGGTAAGCGAGTTTGATATTGACGGAATCCGTTTGGATGCTGCGGATGTATTGGATTTTGATTATATGAAAGCACTTCGCCATGTGGCGAATGAGGTAAAGCCGGATTTCTGGCTTATGGGAGAAGTGATTCACGGAAATTATTCCCGTTGGGCCAATGATGGAACTCTTCATTCTGTGACAAACTATATGCTTCATAAAGCATTGTACTCCGGTCACAATGACCATAACTATTTTGAGATAGCACATACCATCAAATACGTAAGCGGGATGGTAGGAAATAATCTGAAGCTTTACAGCTTTGTGGATAACCATGACGTAGAACGTATTTATACAAAGCTAAAAAATAAAGCGCATTTCCAGCCGGTACATGTGATGCTTTATACATTACCGGGGGTTCCTTCTATTTATTATGGTTCGGAATTTGGTATTGAGGGAAGAAAAGAGCAGTTTTCAGATGACTCCTTAAGACCGGCATTGAATTATGAGGATTACAGGACTGCGATTACAACCAATCCTTATACCAAACTGATTGCAGCACTGGGTAAGCTACGTCAGAACACACCGGCGCTTTGCTATGGTGATTATCAGGAATTGGAGCTGCAGACCACCCATTTTGCATATGCAAGAAATCTGGATGGTAAGTCAGTAATCACTACCGTTAATAATGGGGATAATGAGGTTACCATGGAGCTTGCCTGTGGAAATTCAGCAGAGTATGTAGGTGCGTTATCGGGTGAACGAGTATCGGTAAACGGTGGACGTATTAGGGTGAAGGTATCCGCAAATTCAGGTGAAATCTGGATTTCGGCAGAGACTTTAGGGGAAAGCGTTGCACCGGTTTGTGCGGAAGAGGCGGAGACAGTAAAAGCTGTGGAAGTGGTAGAAAAGCCGGAGATGGTAGAGCGTTCGGAAGCGGTGGAGACGCTGGAGACGGTAGAGAGTTTGGCTGTGGTAGAGGTCGTGGAAAACGTGGAAAGTGCAGAGCCTGTGGAAAAGGTAGAAATTGCGGGGACGGTTGAGGAACCAAAAACAGAGCCTGCAAAGGTACAGGAAGAAAAGAAGCCTGACAAGATAGTCGTAGATTGGAATAAAGCATATGAAGAGATGTCTGTGGAAGAGCTTCAGGAAGCAATTTTGGAAAAAATGAGGAAAAATGGTCCTGTAACAGACTATATGCTGGGGACAGTCAGAGAAAATACCCACCACGGTTCTTTGGTGAATTGGGTGAAGAGCTTCTAAATCTTAACAAAATCTTAACAATCTTTAAAAAAGCACTTGTTGCTTTGTGTAAAATAAAGTATGATGAAGTAGTGGGAGGTAAAAACTTCCCACTACTTTTTAACTAAAGAGGTAAAGTGTATGGATACGGTTTTAATGATGATTAAACTCCTCGGTGGTCTTGCCATGTTTTTATATGGTATGGAAATTATGGGAGACGGACTGAAGCAGGGCTCCGGTAATACCCTTAAGAAGGTGTTGGGAAAATTAACACAGAATGTATTTCTGGGACTTTTGACAGGTACACTTGTAACAGCGGTAATTCAGAGTTCTACAGCTACCATAGTACTGACGGTTGGTTTGATTGGTGCAGGTATTCTGAATCTTCGTCAGGCGGTAAGCATCGTTCTTGGTGCTAATATCGGAACTACTGTGACAGCACAGATTATTCGTCTGATGGATATTGATTCTTCAGGAGGCTCTATTCTTGTATTTTTTAAACCGGATACTCTTGCGCCGGTAGCTCTTATCATTGGAATTATCTGTGTAATGTTTATAAAGAAAGAGAGCAGTAAAAATGTGGGAATGATAGCCTTGGGCTTTGGTATTCTCTTTATGGGACTCTTGGGAATGACGGATGCGGTTGAGCCCCTTTCTGATTCTCCGGAATTTGCAAATATGCTTGGTTATTTTTCCAATATGCCTTTGCTGGGCATAGTGACAGGTCTTGTGTTTACCGTTATTGTACAGAGCTCCTCTGCTATGGTAGGTATTTTGCAGGCACTGTCCTCTACGGGAGTTATGACATTTGAATTGGTGTATCCGATTATTATGGGTATTAATTTGGGTACCTGTGTAACCACAGCCCTTGTTTGCTCTATTGGTTCTTCTAAAGATGCAAAGCGTACGGGTATTGTACATATTGTATTTAATACCATTGGAACCATACTTTTCATGATAGTGATGTCTCTGTTGCGTAAGGTTGGATTTATGCCGGATTTGTGGGAGGGAATTGTAGACAGCGGTGGAATTGCGGATTTCCAGACTATATTTAATTTAGTTACGGCAATTGTACTTTTACCTTTTACCGGACTTCTTGTAAAGATTGCCTGTGCCATTGTTAAGGATGACAAGGAGGAAGAAGGGGAGAAATATCAGGAGCTTGCAGCGTTGGATTCTAAGCTGATGATGACACCTCCTCTTGCTCTTGCTGAAGCTAATAAGATAGCAGTGAATATGGCACAGCTTGCCCAGAAAAATATAGAGCGCAGCTTAAAGCAGTTTGAGGCGTATGAAGCAGAAATAACGGAGAAAATTAATACTTCAGAGGATAAGCTGGATTGCTTTACGGATAAGACCGATAATTATTTGATTGAGCTTTCAAGCCATATTAAGAGTGTTAATGATAAGCGTCTGCACAGTATGCTGATGCAGTGTATCAGGGATATAGAGCGAATTGGTGACTATGCTACTAATTTTGATGAACTTGCCAAGAAAAAGGCTGTTACAGATGTTCAGTTCTCCGAGATTGCCAAGAAGGAGTTTGCAATTATTTCTGATGCTGTGAATGAGATTTTGCGACTTACCATTGAGGCAATGACAGATGAGAATGACTACATAGCCAGACGTATTGAGCCTTTGGAAGAGGTTATTGATGATATGGTACTGCTCCTTAAGAATCGACATACAGACCGTTTGTGCGATGGTATCTGTTCCATTAATGGCGGACTTATCTTTATGGATGTTTTGACCTATTTGGAACGTACGGCAGATCAATGCTCCAGCATTGCCATGCTTTTGCTTGGTAAGAATAATGATGAGATTTCACAGAATCACCATCTGTACATGCAGGAGCTTCATGCTTCCACGGATCAGTCCTATCTGGCTGAGCAGGAAAATCGTAGGGCACAGTATTTGACACCGTTAAAGGAGTTGAAATAATAATTTTATCGTTTTAAGCAGATTTGGGCAGTAATGAGGAAATCATTACTGCCCTGCTTATGTAGGGGATTAAGTGTAAGTCTTGATAATTTCTTCCGCGATGCATCTTTTGGAAACACAGCGGTCCATTGCCTGTTTTTCTACATAGCGATGAGCATCTGGTTCGCTCATTTTAAGTTCGCTGATTAGTAGCCATTTGGCTTTGTTAACTAATCGAATCTCAGCCATTTTATCTTCAATGGATATTGACTTTTTCTCAAATTGTCTTAGCCGTTCTCGCGCACTCTCCAGCCAAT
>JAGAMG010000052.1 GCA_017624835.1 Lachnospiraceae bacterium | reverse complement strand
GACTAATCATCTCAGCATCAGCTTCCACAGAAGGCGCATTAATCAGTTCTGCTCCAAGCTGAGTTACTTCCTTTAATTTACCCTGCAAATTAGAGGTATTACTAAAGGTATTGCCATTATAGCTAAAACGAATAGGAACACGTTCCTCCGAAAAATATTTTGCTGCGCATCTGGCAATGGAGGGTGTAAAATCCGGACGAAGTACCAGCGTATTTCCTTCCTTATCATAGAACTTATATAATTCATTGCTGGGAGTGGTTCCGATATTGCTGGAAAACACATCAAAAAATTCAAAGGTAGGGGTCTGAATATCTTCATATCCATAGCTTCTGATTACTTCCTGTAATCTGCCTTCCACAGCCAGCTTTCTTGCATATTCTTTTCCGTAAATATCACGGACACCTTCCGGTGTATGTAACAATTTTTTATTCATAGAAAACACCTCGTTCACTTTAATGAATTAACGCGCTAATTAGGTAGCATATTAAACTAGTTGTTAGTATACCCAAAGATTCTTTTGATGTCAAGTAAATTTACGACTAAATATCCCTATCCTCAAGGTCTTTTTGTAAGACATCCAAATATGGAACCAAAACACCATGTTTTTTGGGTAAAATATAATCAGGATTTAATTCTTCATATCGAAAACTTTTTCTTCCACCCTCCTGTGCTCTGTCCCAAAAAAACCTGAGCATTTCATAGGGAAGATAATATAAAACATCCTTATGACTGTAAAATATCAGAAAAAAAGCAATACCACCCTGTTTTTCAAATCGCTCCATAAAATCCACCTGATGGGCATGGATGTTTTGCAGGGAAAATGTGTCCACTGCACATTCCTTGGCATCAAAGCAGACAGGAATTCCCTGAACGGCACCAATGTAGTCAACGGTACTCTTCTGTTCAAAATAAGCAAGGGTTATCTGCCTGTGCTCTTTATCCATTTTAATGGGAGTAATGGGAGTGGGAATCTTTTGAATCAATGCCAAACCATTCTACGCATATTTTTCATTTGTTCTGTTAATCATGTCCTCCAGAGTGGAGCCTCGTAAGCCCCTTGAATTCCAGGTAGCCATGTTTTTTCACTTCTTTCACAAATTAAGTTTAGCTTTAATTTTTTCGAACTGAATCGGATAGGGAGCTGTTATCACTTTTCCCAGCAAGCTCTTTGGCAATTCCTCATCCTCCATGGGAAATTCTACCCGATAGGCATGAAGCAGTTGGGCTTTTAACCCTGTCTCCTGCTGTAGCTTTTGGTTAACTTTTGCCTTACCATACTTAGAATCGCCGATAATGGGGTGCCCGATGCTGGCAAGATGGGCACGGATTTGATGGGTTTTTCCTGTAATCAGTTCCACCTCTAATAAGGTATAATTATCGTAAGTGTTTATGGGATGATATCCTGTTTGAATATAGGAGGCATCTTTTTCCCCATCCTTTTCGGGAAGTTTTTGTGAAATGGTAACTTTATTGGCACTTTCATCCTTTGTAAGATAACCTTCTAAGATTAAATCATCCTTTAATTTTCCGATACATATGGTATGATAAAATTTTCCTATCCTTCGCTCCTTGATTAATTTACTGAGAAGCTGGGAACCCTCCAGGGATTTGCCGCATAATACAATGCCGCTGGTGTTGCGATCCAGCCGATTACAAACAGAAGGATGAAAGGTCTGTAGTTCTGAGGCATTTGTAACCTTTGTAGCTAATAGATAACCAATCAGCCATTCATTTAAAGAAATATCCGTAGGAGAAGCCTTCTGGGTCAAAATACCCTCAGGCTTATTTACCACCAATATATTTTCATCCTCATAAAGAACGGAAATCCCCTTTAAGGTTTTATATGCCTTATCATAGGAGTCATCCATAACAGTTGACTCTGTACCGGTTCTGCCGGTAAACTTGGCAAAGGTTTCATCGGAAAAGAAAAAACACACTGTATCTCCCAGATTCAGCATTTCTTTTCCTTCTGCTTTTTTTCCGTTTAAGGTAATATTTTTCTTTCGCAGCATTTTATAGAGAAAGCTGCTTCCTGCTTCCGGCAGATATTTTTTCAAAAATTTATCCAGACGTTGACCCGCCTGATTCTTTTCAATCGTTACGGACTGCATGTATGACTCCTTTACAGGGATACGCTTTTCAAGGTTTTTATAATTCCGGCAGTATTGGTTTCATCCGTATCCAATACCTTTAGCTGCTCCAGACGATTCAGATACTTATTCAAATCTGTAAAAATTTTAATGGTAGTTTCCTTATAATTATCCTTTTTTAAAATGGTATCTATATGCTTATAAAATGCCTGTTCGTCAAAAGACTTTTCCTGAGAAAAACCACAGATGGTATTTCCCTTTACTGCAATATGTGCTATTGGGTATGTTTTATCATAGGAAGTAAAGACAAAATCATATCCACACTGAAGGCCTACGGTATGTACCTCAATTTGGGATGCATTTTCCAAAGTACAGCCCTTGTAACGCAAAAACATAATCATATCAACTGCACTTTTACAGGCAGGAAGACAACCTAACACAGCTACAATGGTCAATAAATTTTCCCGTTTGCCGGTGGCAATCCAACCGGCAGCAAACAGAGTAAGAGAAATGGCAAAATACAGAACAGTCCTTGCGATTTCATACTTTTTTTGCGTGTTTAAATAATCTTTGGTGCCTTTATAATCATCATAAATAAACAATCTGGATAGTTTCATTTAGTTCTCTCTCTTCTTTAGAAATTTCATACATTTTAAATAAAAATCGTGGGGTAACAGCTTGGTTCCAACTAAAAAGGTCTGTATTGGCATACTGCATACGGACATGGTACGCTTATAATAGGAATCCTTTAATGCCAAAGCAACCACTCTGTCCGCCTGTACCATGGTATATTTTTTAATGGCGAGGGTTGTGCCCGTGCGCTCTGCAATATCAAAAAAGGGCGTGTCCACAGGGCCGGGACATACACTTGTTACATAGATGCCCTTCTCTTCCAATTCCATTCCCAAAGCTCTGGAAAAGCTTAAGACATAGGATTTGGTAGCCGCATATACTGCAAAATCCGTCTGAGGCAGAAAGGCGGCACTAGATGCCAGTTGGATAATTCGGCTTCCCCTCTTCATATAGGGAATCATGCGATGGGTAATACTGGTTAATGCTTCACAATTTAATCGAATCATACCCAACATCTCTTCCCGATTCTGCCCTGCAAATTCTCCCATCAGACCATAACCGGCGGCATTAATCAGCATACGCACTACTGCATTTTTCTCTCGGATGGTATCCTCCAGTCGATCCAATTGAGCATCCTTTGTAATATCCATGGAAAGAATGCGGGCAGGATGCTTTAGGGAATCTGCCAGCTCCACCAGCTTTTCCCGTCTTCTGGCAATCAGCCAAAACTCATCAATATTGGAAAAATGTTCATCCATCTGACGGGCAAATTCCATGCCGATTCCTGAGGATGCACCTGTAATAATGATAATATTCATGGACACATTTCCTTTCCTATTTCTTTTTATGAACATTACGTATGGTCTTTTTCTTTGTAACTTTATTGTTACTTACTGAACCATTTTTAGTGTTGTTGCTTTTGTGCTTGCCGGATTGAACACTTTTCGTTTCCTTTTTTCCCTGCTTTTGTGAGAAATACTGTCCCTTCTCTCCTGCAAGCTTTCTTGGTCGAATGAGACATTTTTTGTCAAAGCCGATTAAATCCGTTCTGCCTGCAGCGGTTAATGCTTCATAGACCAAGTCATAGTTCTTGGGATTACGATATTGAATCAAGGCGCGCTGCATTGCCTTTTCATGGGGATTGCGACATACATATACAGGCTTCATATCCCTTGGATCAAGTCCCGTATAATACATTACCGTGGAAAGGGTTGAGGGAGTAGGATAAAAATCCTGCACCTGTTCCGGCATATATCCCAAATCTCGCAAATATTCTGCCAGTTCAATGGCTTCCTTCAAGGTGGAACCGGGATGGGAAGACATCAGATAAGGCACTAAAAACTGATTTTTACCAAGCTTTTTATTTAATTTCTTATATTTTTCTACAAAACGCTCATAAACAGCATTCTCAGGCTTTCCCAGTCGCTTTAATACCACATCGGAAATATGCTCCGGTGCAACCTTGAGCTGTCCGCTGATATGATGCTCCACCAATTCATGAAAGAAAGTATCATCCGGGTCTGCTAACAAATAATCAAAGCGTATACCGGAGCGGATAAACACTTTTTTTACCTTTGGCAATGCCCGAAGACTCCGTAACAGCTTTAAATAGTCCGAATGATCCGCTTTCAGATTGGGACAGGGCTTGGGGAAAAGACATTGTCTGTGCTTGCAGACACCCTTTGTCATTTGCTTTTCACAGGAGGGCTGTCTAAAGTTTGCGGTAGGTCCCCCCACATCATGAATATACCCCTTAAAATCCGGATCCTTGGTAAGAAGCTCAGCCTCCTTAATAATGGAATCATGACTTCGCACCTGAATGGTTCTGCCCTGATGGAAGGTTAAGGCACAGAAGCTACAGCCACCAAAGCATCCGCGATTGCTAATCAAGGAAAACTTAATCTCGGAAATAGCAGGGACACCACCCTTTTTTTCATAGGAGGGATGATAGGTACGAGCATAGGGCAAATCATAGACCCTATCCATTTCCTCCGTGGTTAAAGGCGGCTGGGGTGGATTCTGTACCACAAATATGCCATTGGGATAGGGCTCTATGAGAGGCTTTCCTGTGATAAAGTCCGTATTCTGATACTGAATACCAAAGCTTTTTGCATATTCCGACTTTTCTGCTTTCATGGCCTCATAGGAAGGTAATTGAATCCCTTCATATACCCCGGAGATATCCTTTGTCTTATAAACCGTTCCCTTAATAAAAGAAATATCCTTTACCGCAATTCCGCCGGCTAATGCATCTGCAATTTCTACGATGGATTTTTCTCCCATACCATAGGAAATCAAATCTGCCTGACTATCTAATAATATAGAACGCTTAAAGCTGTCAGACCAATAATCATAATGAGCCATACGGCGTAAGCTGGCTTCAATACCGCCGATAATAATGGGCACATCCTTATAATTCTTACGAATCAGATTTCCATAGACTACAGTAGCATGGTCAGGACGTTTCCCCATTTCTCCACCGGGGGTATAGGCATCCGTGCTTCTTCTCTTTTTTGATACGGAATAATGATTTACACAGCTGTCCATATTTCCGGCCGAGATAAGAAATCCCAGACGGGGGCGTCCCAGAATGGTTACACTTTTATCATCCTTCCAATCCGGTTGGGCAATGATACCCACACTGTAACCATTGGCCTCCAGCACACGACTGATAATGGCATGCCCAAAAGAGGGATGGTCCACATAGGCATCCCCTGTTACATATACGAAATCCAGCTGTTCAATTCCTCTTTCCTTCATATCCTCCCGGGATATGGGTAAAAATTGATTATTCAAATGCTAAACCAAACCTTTCTTAATGAATAATTAAAAAATATCGTAAAAATCTTCAATATAATAATCTGCCAAGGCGGCCTTTTCTTCCTTACAAGCTCTGGAATAGGCATCCTCCACGGCACATACTTCCATACCGGCATTCTTCCCTGCCTGTATTCCCGGTATAATATCTTCAAATACAAGACAGTGCTCCGGTTCTACGCCAAGCTCCTTTGCCACTGCAAGATAAATATCCGGTGCCGGCTTTCCTTTGTTTACATCACAGGCAGTCATAATACAGGAGAAATAATGTTGAAAGCCCTGAGCTTTCGCGATATTTTCCACCAATTCCCGGGAATTACTGGTAGCAATGCCAAGTAGAATTCCTCTTGCTCTACAGCCTTCCAAAAATTCTCTGACTCCCGGCTTTAAGGGCACCTCATGCATATATTTATCCCATGCCATGGCATTCCAATCACTTTTGATTTGCTCCAGAGAATCCGGTAAATGAAAGCGGTTTTTAAAATAAACGGCGGTTTCACTAAAGCTCATACCTTCTATTTCTGCCTGCAGATTTTCAGGAAGAGAAATACCAAACCTGCCTAAATATGCAATGTCAATATCCCGCCATATCCACATGGAATCAACCAATGAACCATCTAAATCAAAAATAACCGCCTTTTTTTCAGCCATCATTCTTTGTTTCATGTAATTTATCTACCTCCTGAGAAGTTAATTCCCGATATTCTCCGGGAGCAAGCCTCTCATCCAGAAAAAGTGCCCCAAAGCGTATTCTTTTTAAACCAAGAACCTCATTATTTACTGCTTTCAGCATACGTTTCACCTGATGAAAACGTCCCTCGTGAATGGTTAGATACATATGGGCTTCATCCAATATTTCTACCTTGGCAGGTGCAGTGAGCTTATCATCTCCGATATCCACACCCTGCTCTAATGCGGCAATTTCATCAGCGTTTAATTCTTTCTTTATGGTAACTAAATAAGTTTTGTCCACATGCTTTTTAGGAGATAGCATATTATGCGCCAATGCTCCGTCATTGGTAAGTAGCAGTAAGCCTTCCGTATCTTTATCCAATCGTCCTACCGGAAAAATATCATTTCGCTTTGTTGCAATCAGCTCCAATACCGTTTTATCCATATTGTCCTTTGTAGCGGAAACAACACCGGCAGGTTTATTCAACATATAATAATAATACTGCTGATAGGCAATTCTTTCTCCCTGAAAGGCTATTACATCAGTGGATGGTTCTATCTTTTCTTCCGGCTTTTTCACTATTTGTTCATTTACAGTAACCATTCCCTTACGAATATAGTCCTTTACCTGACTACGGGTTCCCACATTCATTTCACACAAAAACTTATCCAGACGCATATTTTTCTCTCAATCATATTTTCAATCTTTTTTACATATAAACTTAGGAAGACAGACAAAAGGATTCCCTTTATGAAACGCATTTTAACCATTGGCTTTTTTCTGATTACAGGTTGTATTCTGACCCATTCCGAGCTTAGTCTGCAATATGCCTTTATGGGATTGGAACTCTGGTTTCACAAAATGATTCCTACATTGGTACCTTTTATGATTCTCTCAGGAATCATGGTTCGCATGGAACTGACAGAAGGCTTTACACTCTTTGTATATCCCTTTATCAAGCCCCTTTTTCAGGTTTCAGCCAATGTCTGTTATGCAATGATTATGGGCTTTTTATGCGGCTTCCCCATGGGAGCAAAAACAATTTCCGACTTATATTCTCAGGGACTGATAAGTAAACGGGAAGCAGAATATCTGCTTGCCTTTTGTAATAATATCGGTCCGGTATATTTTATCGGCTTTGTGCTTCCGCTATTACAAAGAAAACTTTTACTGCCCTATCTTTTGGGGATGTATGGACTTCCCCTGCTATATGGGCTGTTCTTAAGATATACTTATTATAAAGATATCCCTCTGTTAAATGCCTTACCTACCCAAAGTCCGAATTCCGGTAAACCTAAGCAAGAACATGGGCTTTTTTTAGAGTTGGACAATACCATTACTCAAACACTGCAAAGCATCTTAAGTCTTGGAGGATATATGATTTTCTTTAATATGCTGAATCTGATTCCTCATATCTTATTTCATAAATCCCCCGTATATTTGGCTCCCTTATTGGAAATCAGCGGTGGCTTGCGTCTGCTGCAGGACAGTTGCCCCCTCTATGTGCTGCTCTTACTGCCCTTTGGCGGACTATCCTGTATTGCCCAAACCTATAGCTGTATTAAAAATACACCCTTATCCCTTGCAAATTATACCTTACATAAGCTGATATTAACAGCCTTTACATTGGGCTACTATCTTCTATGGTTTCTGCTGTTTTCCAATTCCTTTATGCGTTGACGACGACGTTTTCTTCGACGTCGATAATTAATACTTTGTGAAACCAGTACCACAAAAAATACCAGTACTGCAATGATAAGGCAAAGCTTTAAAAAAGCAAAGAAGCTTACTTCTTCCTCTGTTTCCGTAGTCTCTGACATGGCCGGTGTAAAGGTAAGGGTTCCGGCAGAATGTCGTTTGGGCTGATTTGAGGAGTCCGTGACAACATTTGTCATATCTGCTTCAGTTTCTATAACAGAATTATCAGCTTCCTTGTTGGTAACACCATAAGTATCCTTGCTCCAAAATTCCTGCAAAATAGAAATGGAATTACTCTCTATATATAAATCAGCAAGATTATATGCCCTTAGAATAATCTCAGGCTGTACGCCCTCAGGAAGCTGTATGGAACAAGTAAAGGTATCGGAATACTGTTCCTTAAGCAAATCCACTCCCGGCCAGGCAATGGGGGCACAATAAGTTTCTCCCCCATCCAGACTATAATCATAATAAATGATGGGACTATCATAATCCGTGGCCGTTACCGTAAGAAGTGCCTCACCGGTTTCATAATTTGTATCCAAAAGCTCTATCATACAAACATCCGGAGATGTTTCATCCCTGATGGTACTTTGCACTACCGTAGCTGCATTTGCCGAAGGCAGAGTAAGACTTTCGGCAGAATAATCCACCCCAAGAGCCTGACTGGATAAGCCAAAATATTTAGCTACTGCCAAGGCATCCCTTTTTCCAAATTCCTTCCATTCCTCCTCTGTTTCACAATAGGGAATATCTCTTGCTTCGTCCACATGGCAATGCTCCAATATAACAGCCGGTATGGATAATGCAACGGATTCCCGGATAACACCATAGTAATCCCCCTTATCTCCCAATCTGGTTTTGATACCTCTCAGGAAAAGTCCCATATCCTCCATTTCTTCCATAAAACGATAGCCAAATTGATAACCATAAGCATTAAAGGGAGGTCCATAGGGAATCCAGATTTCAGAACCAAAATGGGTGTGATTTTCCGAGGCATTATAATGCAGACTAAACAAAAAATCCGCCTCCACACTTGCTGCAAATTCAGCCCGTTCCTTTAAGGATAAGTCCTTATCATCAGTTCGTGTCATAAAGACCATCACATTATCATATTGTATTAACTCCTCATACATCGCCTTGGCTGTTACAAGGGTCATGGTCTTCTCTTCAAATCCATTTTCTATAGTACCTAAATTTTCCCCGCCATGACCGGGATCGATTACAATAACCAGCTCATCCCCGAAATTTTGCACCAAGGGTTCCGCTTGGGATATAAAGGAAGTATTGATTCCACTCAAAAAAAGAGTTAAACATAATATAAAGGTAATTTTCTTAAATATCTTCATATAAAATCCATTTCTACTAATAAGAACCAGCCTTCAAGCAAAGCTGGTTCTTAAAATCTGTTTTGTTTACATCATATCAAGATTTCCGGAATCCTCTGCCTCCGCAGTTGCATAAGCATCTAAGTCATCATCCACCGGATGCAATTCACTTCTGTTTGACTGAATTACATCTTTATACTGATTCAGTGAACCAATCAGCCTGTCATAATTGGCGGTTGCCGTCTGGGTAGAGGATACAATAATATTCTCAAGATGTGCCAGCATATCATCCATGTACTGCATTGCCGCCGCACGTACATTATTTGCCTCAATGGTGGCGTTATCCAAAATTTCCTGAGCCTGCTTGCTTGCCATGGTAACCACTTCGTTTGCCTGGGCATATGCCTGTTGCATAATTTCATGTTCGTTAATCAATTCATTGGTATGAACAGTTGCTTCATTGATTAATGCTTCTGCTTTCTCTCTTGCATCATTAAGGATTGCTTCCTTATTGCTGATGATTTTCTGATAGCGCTTGATTTCATCCGGCGTTTTCATACGAAGTTCTCTAAGCAGTTCGTCAATTTCGTCTTTATTCACGACAATTTCGGTGCTGGACATAAACTTAGGCTTACAGCCCTCGATATATTCTTCGATTTCGTCTATTAACTGTTCTATTCTGCTGCTCATATATCTCTCCTTATTTATGAACGTTTCTTATCATATTTTTCAATAATCTGTTTTGCAACAAAATCAGGCACGCATTGACTGATATCCCCATCAAAATAGGCAATTTCCTTCACAACGGAGGAACTTAAATAGGAATATTCCAAACTGGTAGTCAAAAACACCGTGTCCAATTTTCCGTCGGAAAGTTTTCTGTTTGTCTGAGCTATTTGTAATTCATATTCAAAATCCGTAATTGCACGTAAGCCTCGAACTGCCACATGAATATCGTTCTTTTCCGCATATTGCACTAAAAGACCGCTAAAGCTGTCAATTCTCACATTGGGAATATCTTTTGTTGCTTCTTTTAGTATCTTAACACGTTCCTCAACAGAAAACAATGGTGTCTTTCCCTGATTATTCAGAACACTTACTACCAATTCATCAAACATTTCGGAAGCTCGCTTAATAATATCAAGATGTCCATAAGTCATGGGGTCAAAGCTTCCCGGATAGACTGCTTTTTTCATAATTTTATTTCCTCAAGTTCTTTTTTCAATATATACATGCTTATTGGTCTTATACCGCTTTTCCTTTTGCACCTGAAAACCAAATTCCTCCACATAATCAAAATCAGTTTCCAAAGCTGCCTCTATAACAATCAGGGTATCCTCCGTCACGTATTTCATATGCTGTAACATCTCAAGGGCGCGTTTCTCATGCTCCTGATTGTAAGGGGGATCCATAAAAATTACATCCACCTGCTTTTCATAGATACTGTTAAGTCCTGCGCATGCATCCTGCTTTATTACTATAGCACGGTCTTGGAATTTCGTAAATGCCAGATTTTGTTCAATACAGGAAATGGCCTTAGGTGCATTTTCAATAAAGTAGGCTTTCTTTGCGCCACGGCTGATGGCTTCAATGCCGATTCCGCCACTGCCGCTAAACAGGTCTACAAATACACAGCCGGGAATGTAAATCTGGAGCATATTAAAAAGTGTTTCCTTGATGCGGTCTGTGGTGGGGCGGGTGTCCAAGCCCTCAGGAGTCTTTAAGGGGAGGCTGCGGGCTGTTCCTGCAATTACTCTCATGTGAAATTCTTCCTTTCTTTTTTTCGAATGTTCCGGGAATCAGAACGTTCCGGGAATCAGAACGTTCCGGGAATCAGAACGTTCCGGGAATCAGCATGATAACCAAAAACGGGCTCCGAAGCGGTGGCTAGTTCGCCCTTATTTTGGTTATCATACTGCTTCCCTGCTTTATTCAAAGCTTGAAAATAAAGTCTGAAACGAATAATGCGAATAAAGCATTTCGTAATACGATATGCGAATTTCTTTATACACGTATCTTTGTTCCTTTGCCGTCACGTTTGGCGGGCTTTAGGTTGTTTAATACAATATTCTTGCCCTTATACTCGATGGTGGTTTCTACGGTGTTTCGCGTATAGTAAACATGCTCAATATAGTCCTTGTCGGAAAGTTTCATGCCTCGGACACCTACGGCGCCTTTTTTCTTTTCGGGAATTTCCTCGATGGGGAAACGGAGGAAATAGCCGTCCTTGGATTGGAGAACAATGTTGCGTTGTTCCCTGAGGGTGGTTACACTGACTACGGAATCACCTTCTGTCAGTTTGGTGGCCGCTACGGTACGCTTTGCCACATCAAATTCGCCACCGTCTACAATTTTCATCATGGACTGGGCGGTTACAAAAAGCACTTGACACAAGTTCAATTCGCTTTGGCTGGTAATGTAAACCAATTCTTCCTTTTCCTGACTGAAATTGCTGACATTGTCTATGGGAATGCCCTTATCACGGAATTTGCCGAAGGGCAAATCCAACACTTTAATGGTATGCAGCTGTCCGGTATTGGTAAAGAGACAGATACGACCTGTATTCTTGCAGGTAAAGATGTATTTATTCTCTGCATCTGCCGCTTCCTTATTCCTTTCATAGGTAGCCATGTCCACTGTTTTGGCATAGCCAAAGCGATCCATTAAGAAGACTACGTCCATTTCTTCCAATTCTTTTTCTTTATAAACAGCCTCCTGACCATTTTCGATTATGGTCTTTCTGGGCTTGCCGTATTCTTTTTTGAACACATCCAGCTCATTCATAATCACCTGAGCCATGGAGTCCCTGCGCTCCAATATGTCCTCATAGCGATAAATATTTGCCATGGTTTCCTCATGGTCATTAATCAGGGCTTCGATTTCCAAACCGATTAACTTATATAAGCGCATTTCCAAGATGGCATTTGCCTGTTTTTCCGTAAAGGCAAGCTGGGTTGCCATAATTTTGGATTCCTTGGATTTAAATTTAATACCGTCAATTTTTCCTTCCACCAGACAGGCCTTTGCCATGTTACGGTCTTTTGAACCACGGAGGATTTCAATAATCAGGTCAATTACATTACATGCTTTAATTAAGCCCTCCTGAATCTCCTTACGCTCCAACTCTTTTGCCAATAAGTTGGTGTATTTTCTGGTGGCCACCTGAAATTGGAAATCCACATTTGCCTTCAGAATCTGCTTTAAGCTCATGGTTTCAGGTCTGCCATCCGCAATTGCCAGCATATTGACACCGAATGTGTCCTCCAGACGGGTTTTTTTGTAAAGTAAATTCACAAAATTCTCCGGATCCGCATCCTTGCGCAGTTCAATCACAATACGGATGCCTTCCTTGGAGGACTGATTGGTAATATCCACAATATCCTGAGTCTTTTTGGTCTCTGCAAGGGCTGCCACATCCATCAGAAATTTGGAAATATTGGCACCAATCATGGTATAGGGAATCTCGGTAATAACTACATTGGTCTTACCACCCTTTGCCTTTTCGAATTCCACCTTACCTCGGATTTTGATTTTTCCGGTTCCTGTTTCATAGATATCAAGCAGCTCATCCTTATTGATAACAATGCCTCCTGTAGGGAAATCGGGTCCCTTCAGGTATCGCATTAACTCTCTGTTGGAAATATTTTCATCCATCATATATGCCTTGGTGGCATCAATTACCTCAGAAAGATTATGGGGGGGAATGCTGGTGGTCATACCTACTGCAATTCCCTCCGAACCATTCACAAGGAGGTTGGGAATCTTTACCGGCAATACAGCAGGCTCTTTTTCGGTTTCATCAAAGTTGGGAATAAAATCAACTACATCCTTGTCCAAATCCGATAAAAAGGCTTCCTGAGTGATTTTTTGTAAGCGAGCTTCGGTATAACGCATTGCCGCAGCCCCGTCACCTTCAATATTACCGAAATTACCATGTCCATCCACTAAAGGAAGCCCCTTCTTGAAATCCTGAGTCATCACTACCAGGGCTTCATAAATGGAACTGTCACCATGGGGATGATATTTACCCATGGTATCACCTACAATACGGGCACTTTTTCGGTAAGGTCTGTCATAACGGATTCCCAACTCATGCATATCATAAAGAGTACGTCTCTGAACCGGCTTTAAACCGTCTCTTACATCAGGAAGTGCTCTTGCCACAATCACACTCATGGCATAATCAATGAAGGATTTTTGCATTTCCTCGGAATATTCTGTTCGTATAATTCTATCTTCGTTCATTTTTTTCCTCGTCTACTTCTCTTTATACATCCAGCTCTGCATCCCGGGCAGCAGAGCATGCCTGCCCAATTTTTAAACATCTAATTCTGCATCCTGGGCATGCTCGTAGATAAACGCTCTACGAGGCGGTACATCCGTACCCATCAGAAGCTCCGTCACTTCAGAAGCCATACGGGCATCCTCAATTTCCACCTTTTTTAAATAGCGGGTATCGGGGTCCAAGGTGGTTTCCCAAAGCTGTTCGGCATCCATTTCACCCAGACCTTTATAACGCTGCAGAGTAAAGGGACCCTTGTGAGTCTTACGATATTTTTCCAATGCTTTATCATCGTATAAATATTTCTCTTCTCCCTTAGAAGGCATTGCCTTATAAAGGGGAGGCATTGCCAGGTATACATGTCCTTCAAAAATAAGCTCAGGCATAAAGCGATAAAACAAGGTTAACAATAAATTGGAAATATGGGAACCATCCACATCCGCATCGGTCATAATAATAATCTTGTCATAGCGCAGCTTGGAGATATCAAAGTCATTGCCATAGCCTTCGGAAAATCCGCAGCCAAAAGCGTTAATCATGGTTTTAATCTCGGCATTTGCCAAGACCTTATCAATACTTGCTTTTTCCACATTCAAAATTTTACCGCGGATGGGCAAAATTGCCTGATACATTCTGTTTCTTGCAGTCTTTGCACTGCCTCCCGCAGAATCACCCTCTACAATAAAAATCTCACATTTGGAAGGGTCACGGGATTCGCAGTTTGCCAGCTTTCCGTTGGAATCAAAGGAAAACTTCTGCTTGGTCAGCATATTGGTCTTTGCCTTTTCCTCACTCTTACGGATTTTGGCAGCTTTTTCCGCACATCCGATAATATTTTTTAAGGTTTCCAGATTACGGTCAAAGAAACGAACCACTTCTTCTCCTGCCACCTTTGCCACTACCTTTGCGGCATCCTGATTATCCAATTTTGTCTTGGTCTGTCCCTCAAATCTGGGGTCGGGATGCTTTAAGGACACCACCGCAGTCATACCATTACGGACATCCGCACCGGTAAAATTGGCATCCTTCTCCTTTAAAATATTTAATTCTCTTGCATAGGTGTTAATCACATTGGTGAAAACCGTTTTAAAACCGGTTAAATGGGTACCGCCCTCTGAATTATAAATATTGTTACAGAAGCCTAAAACATTTTCATGAAATTCATTTACATATTGGAAAGCCACTTCCACAGAAATACCGTCACTTTCTCCGCTGAAAAAGATTACGTCATGGATGGCTTCCTTGGATTTATTCATATCCTTGATAAAACCAATAATTCCTTCCGGCTCATGGAAGGTAACACTTTCCACCTCTTCTTTCCGTTTGTCTTCAAAAATAATGGTAAGGTTGGGATTCAGATAAGCAGTTTCGTGAAGACGACTCTTAACCTCATCCTCTTTAAATCGAGTCTTATCAAAGATAGTATCATCCGGCAGGAAATTAATGGTAGTACCGGTTTCTCTTGTCTTTCCCACAATCGGTAATAAACCGTCTATCAAATCAATCACCGGATTGCCACGTTCATATTTATCCTCATAAATACAGCCACCGCTTTTGACTCTAACAGTCAAATGTGTGGATAATGCATTTACAACGGAGGAACCTACACCATGAAGACCACCACTGGTCTTGTAAGCAGAATTGTCAAATTTACCACCTGCATGCAGTGTCGTAAATACCAGTCTCTCTGCACTGATACCCTTTTCATGCATACCAACAGGGATACCTCGTCCGTTATCGGATATCGTAGCGGAACCGTCCGCCTCGAGAGTCACCCTTATGGTATCACAGAAGCCTGCCAGATGTTCGTCTACAGAGTTGTCCACAATTTCATAAATCAAATGATTTAAGCCCTTGGTGGACACACTTCCGATATACATTCCCGGACGCTTTCTGACCGCTTCAAGACCTTCCAGGACGGTAATGCTGGAGGCATCATAATTGTTTGCTTTTGCCATAATATGTACAACTCCTTTTAGGATTAAAAAACTGAAAATATATTTTAATATTATACCATAATTTTGTAATTGATAAAAGAAAAAGTTATATAAAAAGTGTACCACAACATCCATTAAAACATTGTTGGTACACTTATCCTTTGCTTCATGAATTTTATTTGATTTTCTTACAGCAGGCTACTGCAAGTGCTCCCGGTCCGATATGGCACGCCACACTTAAGGAAAGAGGATCCATGTGAATCTCTGCATTGGGGAAAGCTTCCTGAACCTCTGCTTTAAAGGCTTCCGCCGCCACTTTGTCATGGGTATAAGCGATTTGCATCCAAATATTTTCGCCATTTCCACCTAATCCGCCAAAACGATTATTAATATCATTGCGGATAGCATTAATCATCATGCTCTTTCCCTGATTGGTGGTTCGTGCTTTTGCGAAGGCATCCAGCTTTTCCCCTTGAATGGTAAGCACGGGCTTTAAACGAAGCATGGTACCGATTGCCGCAGCCGCGGGGGTAATACGCCCTCCCTTTTTCAAATAGAACAGGGTATCCAACATAATATAAATACTGCTGTTAAATTTATCAGCCTCAAGAAACTCTTTAATTTCCTTTGCAGACATGCCTCTTTCTATTAATAACTTTGCATCCAATACGGACTGACGCTGGGTTACGGAAATACGCTGATTATTAACTACCTGCACCTTTCCATCATAGTCCCGGGCAAAAACCATGGCGCTCTGACAGGAGCCGGACAAGCCACTGCTCATGGGAATATGAACAATTTCATCATATTCCTTCAAGAGTTCGTCCCACAGTTTCATAACTGCCTCAGGGGTGGGCTGACTGGTTCCGATTTCCGCACCGGAGGTAAGCATCTCATAAAACTGCTCCTGGGACAAATCAATATCTTCAAAATAAGTTTTTTCGTTAATCATAAAGGGCATGGGAATCACAAAAACACCAAGCTCTTTTGCCTGGGACTGTGTAATGCCACTGTTTGAATCTGTTACAATTGCAATATTAGCCATTTGCAAACCATACCTTTCTTATGTTATCTTTTACTAAGTTTCCTGCATACCATTTCTATATGCCACATTATTGTACTGTTATATTGTCCGAAAGTCAACCGCATTTACGGTGCCACTCGAAAAATGAGCATACAATTTTTGGTTATCATTATTTTCCAATAGCGGATCCTCTGTAAGCAGTTGTTCCACCGCCTCAGATGCCTGCTGTAGGATTCCTGCATCCGTATAAATATCCGCTGTCCGAAAGGCAAACTCACCACTTTGACGAATCCCGAACAAATCTCCCGGTCCGCGAAGCTTTAAATCCTCGGAAGCAATAAAGAAGCCGTCATTGGATTTATTTAAAATTTGCAGACGTTCCATGGTTTCTTTATTTTCCTTGGTGCTGATAAAAATGCAATAGCTTTGGAATTCCCCTCGTCCCACTCGTCCCCTAAGCTGATGTAATTGGGCAAGACCAAAGCGCTCTGCATTTTCCACCATCATTACGGTAGCATTGGGTACATTAATTCCTACCTCAATAACCGTGGTGGATACCAAAACATCTATATTATGGGCAGCATATTCCTCCATAATTTTGTTTTTATCCGCCGGACGCATTTTTCCGTGAAGATATGCCACCTGAACCGTTTGGGGCAAAGCAGCCCTTAGTTTATCCGCATACTCCACAACATTCTCCAAATCATCCATTTCTCCTTCGGACACCTGGGGGCAAATCACATAGGCCTGTCTTCCGGCTGCCACCTCTTTTGCAATAAATTCATAAGCCTTAGGACGATATGCCGTATTTACCACACAGTTTTTGATAGGCAGACGATTGGCAGGTAATTCATCAATCACGGATATGTGTAAATCTCCATATAATATAATTGCTAGGGTTCTTGGAATAGGGGTGGCACTCATTACCAATACATGGGGATTTAATCCTTTTTCTGCAAGTGTTTCTCTTTGTCTTACCCCAAAACGATGCTGTTCGTCCGTTATTACAAGAGCCAAGGAGTGATAGACCACCTTCTCCTGTATCAGGGCATGGGTTCCGACAATCAGATTTGCTTCCCCGGAAGCTATTTTCTCATAAGCTTGTCTTTTTTCCTTTTGCGTCATGGAGCCCACTAAAAGTACGGGCTTGAAAATCAATTGATACTTTTCGGTATATTCCACAATATTTTCATAATGCTGCACAGCAAGTACTTCCGTAGGCGCCATCATGGCTCCCTGAAAACCATTTGCAGCACACATCAGTAAAGCCAGTACCGCTACAATGGTTTTTCCGCTTCCCACATCACCCTGAATCAAACGATTCATACAAAAATGACTGCCCAGGTCATTTCTGATTTCCTGCCAAACCTTTTTTTGAGCCTTGGTTAATGCAAAAGGCATCTGCTCTAAAAAACGCACCGTATCTGCAGTTTCATACATGGGATATTGATTTTCCAGCTTTGCCGCCAGCTCTTTGTTTTTGCGTAAATAAAATAAAAAGGAAAAAAATTCATCAAAAACAATTCGTTTTCTGGCTTCTGCCATGTGTTCAAAATCTATAGGGAAATGAATGCCTGCCAAAGCCTCTTTCTCTGAGACAAGTCGATATTTTTCCTTGATTTTTGCCGGATAAAATTCTTCCTCATACTCATAATAGGTCAATGCCTGTTTCATTGCCTTTTGTATAGTCTGATTGGTAAGCCCCTTAGTCAGTGCATATTTCGGCTGTAATTGGCTTATCTGTTTACGATACTCTTCCAAGGAATAAATCTTTGGCTGTTCCATAATTTTCAAGGATGGTACCGACGTTCTTCCACCTCTGGTTTGTACAATCCCCCGAAAAGTATAGAAGCCTCCGGGCTTCAAAACATTCTTTAAAAAGGGCATATTAAAAAAAGTTAATTGCATATTTCCGGTATTATCCCGAATATTCACATTCAGAATTGTTAAGTTTCTAACTCTCTTTTGATTGGGAATTGCCGTAACCACCGCGTAAACAGCACATACCTCACCGGGCTTTGCCTCTGCAATACTAACAGGCTCCCGAAAGGTTTCATAATCTCTGGGATAATGGGAAATCAGCTCTCCGACGGAGGTAATATCCAATTTTTGAAACAGCTTTGCAGTTTTTTCTCCAACACCCTTTATGCTTGTAATGGAAGTATCACGATTCATAATTTTGCATCCTCTCACCGCATACATTATTTGTGTGAAAAAGAGGAGGCAAAACGCCTCCTCACTTTACTCCACAGAAATCACATAATAATAAATGGGCTGACCGCCATATTGTAATTCAACATCACAGGAAGGATAAGCATTTGCCACATCCTCGCGGAGTGCTTCCGCCTCTTCTTCTTCCACATCGCAGCCATAGTAAATGCTGATTAATTCAGAACTATCATCAACCAATTCAGAAATCATCTGCTCTGTAACATCCACCATATTACGTCCCACAGCAAGAATTCCCTTATCACCGATGCCCATGTAGTCTCCCTTGGTAATTTCCTTATCATCAATCATGGTATCACGCACTGCGTAGGTAACCTGACCGGTCTTTACATTACCAATTTCCTGAAGCATGGTTTCTTCATTTTCATCCACCGACAACTCAGGAACATAATTGATAACTGCTGTAATTCCCTGAGGAATCGTTTTGGTAGGGATAACCAGCAAATCTTTTTCCGTCATTAATTCAGCCGCCTGATTTGCTGCCAAAATAATATTCTTATTGTTGGGAAGAATGAAAATTGTCTTAGCATTAACCTTATCCACCGCATCCAAAATGTCAGCAGTGCTGGGGTTCATGGTCTGTCCCCCTTCAATTATATAATCTACACCAAGACTTTTAAAAATTTCATTGATACCCTCACCTACGGAAACAGCTATGAAACCAACTTCCTTAGCCGGCTCATTTGTCTGCGCCTGCTTGACCTCAGCATCCTTCGCCTGTGGGGAAGCTGTTTCTTCCAAATCAATAGCTTCAGCCGCGCCTTTTTCGGACATCTTAAAAAGTTTTTCCTGATGCTCCAGACGCATATTGTCAATCTTCATATTAGATAATGCACCATACTTTAACGCCTTCTGGATAGCCAGACCGGGGTCATTGGTATGTACATGTACCTTAACAACATCATCGTCTGCCACACATACAATTGAATCACCGATGGATTCCAAAAATGCCTTAAAATCCATCTCCATCTTAATATTAAAGGTTTTATTTAATAAAATAATAAATTCTGTACAGTAACCGAATTTAATATCAGCCTCTGCCTGCACGTCGTAAGAACTCTTTGCGCTCATGCCTACTGTAGACTGTGCAGATGGCTCAACAGTCAAATCGATTTCCTTGCCAAGGAATGCATCATATGCTCCGATCATTACCTCCACAAGTCCCTGACCGCCGGAATCCACCACACCTGCCTGTTTTAAAACAGGAAGCATCTCCGGAGTCTGGCTGAGCACATATTTTGCATGCTCCAAAACTCCGCCAAAAAAGGTTTCCAAATCTTCCACACCATCATCAGCCAATTCACGAGCCTTATCAGCCGCCCCCTTGGCAACTGTTAAAATGGTACCCTCCTTGGGCTTCATAACTGCCTTATATGCAGTTTCCACCGCTTTCTCAAAGGCAGCTGCAAAAACAGGTATGGAAATCTCGGTTTCTTCCTTAATTCCCTTGGTTAATCCACGGAAAAGCTGGGATAAAATAACACCGGAATTACCTCTTGCACCACGCAGGGAACCACTGGAAATAGCCTTACAAATTGTTTCCATCGTTCCATCATCACCTAATGCGGCAACCTCTCTTGCAGCGGACATAATGGTCATGGTCATATTGGTACCGGTATCACCATCGGGAACGGGGAAAACATTCAATTCATTAATCCATTCTTTTTTATTTTCCAAATTCTTTGCGCCGGCTAAGAACATCTTTGAAAGCATCTTAGCGTCGATTGTTTGTAAACTCACAGTAAATCCTCCTTAATCAATCACTCTTACACCTTCAACAAAGATGTTGATTTTTTCGATTTCCATTCCGGTAAATTCTTCTACCTTGTATTTCACATTGCTGATTAAATTATCGGTTACTGCAAGAATACTTACTCCGTAAGATACAATTACATGAAAATCAAGAATCAGTTTATTATTATTAAGAGATACATTAATGCCTCTTGTAATACTGTCCATTTTCAGCAGACGTACCAGACCATCCTTTACGCTAACACCTGCCATACCTACAATACCAAAACATTCTACTGCAACACTGCCTGCATACTGAGCAATAACTTCATTGTCAATGACAATGTTACCCATGTGGGTATTCATAGACGAACCTTTCATATAGAACCTCCTTTTGTGACTTTCAGACATATATAATGTATTTTAACAGCTTTCTAATAAAAAAGAAACATAAAAATTAAAAAAATAAATATTTTTTGCTTGCTTTTATTTGCTTTTTCTGTTAATATAACAATGTTGTAAACAGATTACATTTGTAAAATAGTAAATTAAGCGTACCAACGCAGAGTTGAGGAGGTGTCAAAATGGCTAAGTGTGATGTTTGTGGTAAAGGCGTTCATTTCGGTAATAACGTAAGCCATTCTCATAGAAGAAGCAACGCAATTTGGAACTCTAATGTTAAGAGTGTAAAATGTAAGGTGAACGGCGGCTCTAAAAGAATGCATGTTTGCACCAGCTGCTTAAAATCTGGTAAAGTTGAAAGAGCTTAATTAACTTGATAAATATTAGATTTTAAAAAGCAAGGGTAGGAATGATAAGTTCCTACCCTTTTTAGTGTTCCATTTATTCAAAAAATTACTCCTGCTTCCTACGCTTTGTAAATTCTTTGTTAATCTGTTGTGCCAGATCCGCATCTCCAAACAGATTGTCCGGATGAAAAATCTTTATCAAATCCTTGTAACGTTTTCTCAGAGCCAATGGATTTAAAGCATTTCTAAACAAAACCTCAGCAACATTCGCTGTTTCACCGCAGGCCGTTTCTGTTTCCCGCAGTTCGTTTTTTTCTATCAGGAATTTCCTTTTTTCAGCTTCCAGAGCCTTTCTATCCTCCTCAAGCTGACGAAATCCATCCTTTAAAATCTCCATTTTTTTATCGAAAAAGAGGGATTCCTGTTTTAGCCGTTTCCGCTCCAGAACTGTTTTTTTATTTAAAGAAGCTATCTCTTCACGTAGCTTTGCACGTTCTCCCAAGAACTTGTCCCGATAACGCTCAAACTCTTCTCTTTCGTCTTTTAAGCGCATATTTTCCTGAAACAGCCATAATTTTGCCTGCTTCAGTTCATCCAAATCCTCAGCATGAAGAATTTCTTCCCAATCAATCATCACACAACCTCTTAATTATCACAAAAACAATTATACCCTGCAAATAACAGGAGGGCTATTATAACCAGACCAATAAAACGATTATGAATAAAAAGCATTAAAAGCATACCTATCGCTATGAAAAAAACAATCATTCCAAACAGCTTTCTCATACCACTCCATATGCATTTTCTCCCTATATCTTATGCAAAAGTCAGCGTATTGTGACTGGGATTATTTTGTCGTTCCATCCTCCGGGAAGGCAATATCCACTACCTCAGCATCCGTCATTTCCCCATCCTTGGGCTTAGTAAAACGATCCACAAGCTCAGGTATCATATCCAAAATCTTGGTAACTGCATCCTGATTCTTGATGTTTACCAGCTTGGTGGTTCCATTTTGAATTACCAAAACTGCACTGGGGGTCATCTTTCCGCCTAAGCCACCGCCACCTTTTGCAGAATTATTTGCAGAATTGCCGGCACCGGCACCAACACCAAAGGAAACATCCACCAAAGGTAAAATAATGGTATCCCCTATTTTGGTAGGCTCTCCAACCACTGTTTTGGTTGATAAAACGGTATCCATTCCCTTTAAGAGAGAATCAACAACTCCTTGAAACTGGTTATCTTTTTCTGCCATAATTTTCTCCATTCCTGCACAATACTGTGTGCATCTTAACTATTTTGCATTCTATGCTTCTTTAATTTAGTATTTAAGCGTTTTAAACGTTTATCAAATATCAACATCAGACTATGAAACAATACCTGAAAAATGGTAATATGACCTGCTATATAAAAATCTCCAAGCAAAACTGTCTGCTCAAAATCCGGTGTAATATTGATGGCTCCTCCGTATAGGGGAGAAAAAATTCCACATACTGCTAAAATGTATCCGGTAGTATCCGGGGAACCGGTACCAAACAGAACATTTCCTCTTAGTTTTCTGGGACGTATATTTTTAAAAATTTTCTTGAGACGTTCCATTCCATGCTTCAGCAATCCCTGGGTTTCCTCTTCCTGAAACAAATCCCGATAAAATGTAATATTATCCCAAATATGTTTTATTTTATCATAGATTTTAGAAATTGTGTACTTTATCTTCTCATATTTTGCAGTAATAAAGCCAAACAGACCTTTCCCCGGCTCTTTGCCTGTGTCCGGCGCAGAATCCGTCATTGCTTCTGCATCTTTCCCGGATTCTATCTTTTCCGAAGAACCCTTGTCTTGCTGAAGTCCCTGCTCCTGTTGAGGTGCTCGAACCTCTGCTGTTTCTGAAGAAGTGCTTGTTTTCTGACCGGGCTCACTGCCTGCATCATTTGTTTTTCCTTCCTTCTGCTTTTCCGGTACAGAAGAATCATACAGGGTAAACCATAAAAGCTTTACTACCACTTTACCCGGGGTAGGATAAAAATATCTTCCTCTCAGAAATCCAAATAGCCAGTCCAGTTTTACTGCCAGGCTAAGTGTCTCTGCCTCCTTCTCCCCTTTTACCCGATAGGAAATGGGGAAAAACAATACCAGCAGTAGCAAAAACACAACGAGCCCCAATAAAGCCAATAGTATAATGCCTATTACCGTTATTATTTTCAGGACAATATCTAACATAGTAAATACTCCCTCAACCGACAATCTCCCCGTTCTTTCAGGCAATCCTGCACCATGCGCTCCACAAGTCTTAATGCTTCTGAATAATCTCCCGCAATTCCCAAAACCACAAAAGATTCCTTTTCATAATATTTTTGTACCAACTGCCTGGCATCAAAAATATCAAGCATATCATTGGGATTTCTGGCCGGTACAATCAGAAATACAGGGGCAAGAAAGGGTTTAACACGCAGTTTTCTTTTTAGCTTATCCACTTTTTTGGGTTCAATGCTTTCACCAAGATATATTTTCTTGTGAAATTTCAAATTTCTAGTCATTTCCATCTTCCTTTATGCCTGCAGTTTTGGCACGCCTACCGGGTGAACATGATTAGTATAGCATATATTATTCCTAAAAACAATTTATCAGGGTGAGATTATTATTGACTTTTTTAAAGAATATTTTATACTTAAATATAGGGAGATGGGTTACGATTGGAGGATAAAAACTTTGAAAACAATTACTAGAATGGAATTAAAGCCCGGCATGATTATCGGTGAACCTGTTGTTGATAAGGATAAGCTTTTATATGATGCCGGAACAAAGGTTGATGATAAGATTATTGCAAAATTAAATCGTCACGAGGTTATGTGCGTTACCATATTGGAAGATATTGATTTGGCAACTACACACTTTGAGAAAATTCGCTTTAATGAGAATTTTAAAGCCTTTGAAAAGACTTATACCGTGTTGTTAAGTCAGTATAAGGCAGAGATGAAGCTTTTTCTTCATACCGGTGTAAAGCCTTCTGACGAAGTTCTGCTGGGTATTTACGATGAGTTGTTTACCTATATTCCTACCGGTGGAATTTTATTGGATTACCTCTATAATATGACGCCTGATGAGGACGAGCTTACTTATACCCACTGCTTAAACGTAGCACTCTTGGCAGGAGCCATTGCGGATTGGGTTTCCATGAGTGAGGAAGACAAAAAAACCCTGGTATTATGTGGTTTCTATTATGATATTGGTAAATTACGTATTCCCTATGATATTTTGTGGAAGCCCGGCAAGCTGACACCTTACGAATATGATTTGGTAAAGCATCACACCGTTATCGGTTACATGATGGTACGTGGACTTGATATGAATGAGCATGTAAAAAATTCCGTCATCATGCATCATGAACGTCTTGACGGAAGCGGTTATCCCTATCATGTTACCGGAGATAATATTGATATATTTGCACGTTATATTGCAATTGCAGATGCTTATATTGCTATGGCATCCCCCCGTGCTCACAGAAGCGCTCTCACACCCCTTCAAATTTTAGGAAACTTTGAGGCAAGTCTCCACAAATACGATGTAGAATTGCTGATGCCTCTGATGAAACGAATGGCGGATGCACAGATTGGCAGTACGGTTCAGCTCAGTGACAATTCCGTATGGGAAGTTCAATTGATAAATCCCAACCACTTGTCCCGTCCCATTCTTCGTAATGAAAAAAATGAATTCTTGGATTTATTATCCAGAAAAGATTTGGAAATCTCCAAAAACCTATAAACCAATTAAAATTGGGGTAGTCGGAATATTAAAAATACTTCCGACTACCCCATAAATTATTCTTTTTCAATTCTAAATATTCATTATAAGCCTTTTCCAAAATCTGCTTTTCATTGGCAAACTTAAGCAAATGGTATGCTTCATGATATTTATAAAATCCGGAATCCATAAAGAATTCTTCTCTTTGCGGCTTACTATAATAACTATCCGCCATCATCAGATACCAATGAACCTCTTTCTCCACTGTATCCTCCGGCACCGCAAAGGAATATTCACTTTTTCCGATATATTTGATTATGGTAGCCTTGGCACCGGATTCCTCCAGTACCTCACGTAATGCAGTATCCTTGTACTCCTCGCCTTCCTCTACCGTTCCCTTGGGCAAAACCCAGCCCTCATATTTGTTTTTATAATTCTTGTAAAGAAGCAATATCTTTCCACGAAAAATAACCACTCCTCCACAGCTTGTTGCTTCTATCATAAAAAACCTCCCGGTGCAACTCTAATTCTTATTTTTCTGCAAAATAGGCATCAAATATACGTCTTGCCATAGGGACAGCGTAATCACCGCCTGAGCCTGCACCTTCTACAATAATAGTCACAGCTACCTCAGGGTTTTCTACCGGTGCAAAACCGGTAAACCATGCATGACTATCTCCCTTTACATTATTGTATTCTGCCGAACCGGTTTTTCCTGCCGCAGTATAGCTTAAGCCTTTCAGCTTAGAAGCTGTTCCCTCTTCTACTACCGCAGTCATCAGTTCCGTTAGAATTGTTGCTTCCTCTTCTGTAATCAAGCGACCATAGCTATTGGGTTTAAAACTTTTCACAATATTTCCGGCATCATTTTCCACCCGTTCCACAACATAGGGTTTCATCAAAATTCCCCCATTGGCAATGGCACTTGTAATCATATTTAAATGCATGGGAGTTATTTGTGTTTTTCCCTGACCGATGGAGGTCTGCATCATTTCATCCGTGGACAATTCATCGGATACCGCCGCAGTACTCTTGGAATAATTCAAAGTTAAAGGTAATTCCTGGTTAAACAATAAATCCTCCAGGGTTTCAGCAAAAGCAGCTCTGTCAAGATCCATACCAATATTGGCAAAAGAGGAATTACAGGATTTGGCAAAGGAACGCTCAAATCCGATACTTCCATGATTGGAACCGTGATAGCAGTTTATTTTGCTGTCCCCTTCTCTATGGGAACCATTGCAGTTATAACTGTATTGATTGAAAGAATTATCATTTTCTCTAAGATACTCCAATGCAGTAATAATTTTAAAGGTAGAACCGGGGGGATATAGACCCTGTGTGGCACGATTCACCAGCACAGAGCTGGAATCGCTTTCCACCAATTGTTCCCAAATCTCAGGAATCTCATTGGGGTCGAAATCCGGATGGGATACCAATGCCAGCACCTTTCCTGTCTGCACCTCTGTAACCACAATTGCTCCCCTATAAATATTCAACTGTTCGTTTGCAATTTGCTGAATCTGAACATCCAAAGTGGTATAAACATCATCTCCGGGATTTTTTATCTCCGCCATATCATTTGCAACCTTATTAGAAATAGAAGTATTGGTATTAATCAAATAATAGTTAGCAGATGCTTCCACTCCCATTCTGCCCTGAGTAGAAAAACCTACAATATGGGAAAAAAGATTGCTAAAGGGATACTCTCTGGTTTCATTTTGTTCCTCATCCAATTTCGTCTGAGCAAGTACCTCTCCGTCTCTGGAAAGAATACTGCCCCTATAATTTCTGGACAGTAAAATTTCCTGCCTGGAATTATAACTGTTGTTAATCATATCCTGTTCACTGGTTGCTACAAAATGTACCAGATATCCAAGCATCCCAATAAATACCAAAGAAAAAAAGGCTGTTGTAATCCATATTTCACGCTGATTTCCCATTCGGCGTTTCTTTCCCTCAGAACGTTTTTGTTTTTCTTCAACCTTCTGATTGTTCCGCTCGTTTTTTTCTATATTCATACTTTTCCCTTTCTTGATGCAAGCGGATATAAATACCTTGAATAATAAAGAACATTATCATGGTAGTCATAACCGAGCTTCCGCCATAACTGATAAAAGGCAGGGTTACTCCTGTCAAAGGAATGAATTTGATACCGCCTCCCACAGTTAAAAATATCTGGAATATATACATAATACCAATTCCATATACGATTAACTGATAAAAACGATCAAATATTTTGGTGGAAATATACATCATCATAATAAAACAACTGACACATATTAATATCAGACAAATTCCAAAAATCACACCCAACTCTTCACAAATGGATGAAAAAATAAAATCCGCTTCCACATAAGGAATCGCAGTAGGATTTCCCTTTAACAATCCCATGCCAAACCAACTACCGCTTCCCACGGCAAAAAGGGATTGTGTAATCTGATACCCCTGATTGTCAATATAGCTCCAGGGATCCTGCCATGCAAGCACTCGGGTACGAATATGGGAAAATAGTTGAAAGGCAACAAGTGCGGCGGCACTTCCGCCCAATGCACCAAGCAACAGATAAAGATAATTTCTGGTAGCAACAAAAACAACAAATACAAAACCGATAAAAAAGATTAAGGCACTACCTAAATCCTTTGATACCACCAATACAATTACATGCATTCCGGCTAAAATTGCAGTAAGCACTACCCTTCCAAAGGAGGTCTTTTCCCACAAGGCTCCCGCCAGGAAAAACACATATAAAATTTTTACAAATTCAGAGGGTTGAAAGGTAATTCCTCCTAATGAAAAGGATATTTTGGAGCCGTGAGTTACTTCTCCCAAAATAAGTACAGTACTCAATAAAGAAATTCCCACTGCCGCATATAACCAGGTAAGCTTTTTAAAAAAATGAATTCTTCCCATCAAAAAAGGAATAAAAAGCGAAATGGTCAAGGACGCTAAAACAATAATATATTGCCGAATTGCCTTTTGAAAGGATAATCTGGATACAATACACAATCCCACACCCAAAAGCATACACATATTATTTAGTAAAAATCGATTAATATTTTCATAAATCATAGGTACTAAGGTCACGGACGCAAAAAGGAATAACAAAATAAACAAGAAGAAAAATAAATATTGTATATCCTTGCCCACCATAGTAAGATTTACGAAACTTAAAATCTGAATCAAAAACATTAATATTGTCTGAACGATATACACTCCTTTTCTTTCCTTTTCCATGCGATATCGAAACGCATAAAAACAAGTCAGTGTATAAACAATCATCAATATATTGATAAAATATTTTGATAGTTCAATTACATATTCCTGCATAATACAATCCTTTTGCCCATTTATTCCACACCACGTTTTTCGTGACCGGTGGTATATTCTTTATATGGCGGCAAAGACCCCTTTGAATTAAACTCTCCCGCCAGAAGTCCACCAAAGAAATCCAGGACTTCCAAGACTTCTTTTTCCTTTTCTATTGTAAAATCAAGTCGCATATCACAATTTTCCTTCCACTTTCCCCATTCATTATGAAGGGAAAGCGGAACAGTATTGTATATAATATTCATACAATGCACACAATTCAAAACCACCGGAAACGCCTTCTGATATCGGTCAATCAAAAGCATCTGTTCTTCATTGGTATTTTTCTTACAAGCATCCGTGGTTTTTGCCACACAGTTTGCCGTTAGCATCATTGGAATTCTTCCATAAAAAATCTTTTCACAAGGAAGCGTTTCTTTTGCAGAATCTCCCTGCATCAGTAGTTTTTGCTCCCCGCTTTTTAACTCCAGAGGCATACAAAAACCTGCCAACTTTCCTTCCCAGCTTTTCATAGTTTCATGATTCCATACATAAAATCCTGCATCACCATATATCTTCCCATGATATGCTTTGCTTTTCAAATATCCAAATGCTTCAAGGGAACTTACACGAAAACCTTGTATTTTGTCCTTGTTTTCCCGGGCAATCCTTAATAATTCTTCCAGATAAGAGGCATCCCTCATTCTAAGAATATAGGGCATGGAAATAATAAGCTCGGCTTTCCATCCCTCCAACATCTTCCAAAGCTCCGGGCTATCCTTTTCAACAAACAAATCACCATTGATATATACTCTGGTAATTCTATTCCTATAGTCCGATTTTTTGACAGCCACAAGCTGCGCCAATGTTTGTACGGATAAATGAAGTTTTGCTTCTCTTCGGCCACCGGATTCTTCTTGTCCTATGGAATTTGCTTTGCTTTGTTTTTCTCTTTTAACAGGGAAACCATTGGCGCTTATCAGGGCAGCTTCCAATTGGCTCACAGCTTCTCTTCGAAGCTCATTCAATGCTTTCAGAGAATAAAAAGCCTGTTCTCCCAAAGAAACCACCATATCTTCTATATCAAAAACCGTATCCCCTAATTTCCCCAATTGCTTTACCACATTCTCCTGAGATAAAGGTTGTTTGGAAGCCGGCTGAACAATTTCTCCTTCTACCGTAACAGATAAGTCCTTACAAGTATAAGTTACCATTGCTTTTTCACCGGGCTGAAAATATCCAAATACCATAACCGGAAGCTTTGGCGAATTCTCCAAATACCGTTTACGTATTTCATACAGTAACCCTTCATCACTGCCACTGTAAGCAGGACTTTTTAAAGTAACCATATCTCTGCCATTATGTTTATCATAATAACCATCCTGACGTTCACTTCTGATATATAGTTTGGAAAGCTTGTCTAAATCCTCCCGGGATACACGGAAAGGTTGATGAGGATTTTTATAATACTTATCAATATACTTGCGATATATGGCAGTAACTCCGGCTGCATATTCAGGCTTTTTCATGCGCCCTTCTATTTTAAAGGAATCAATTCCCGCTTCAATCAATTCGGGAATTCGCTCTATGGTACACATATCCTTTAGGCTAAGAGGGAAACACTCCTCTGACGTATGCCCTTGTCCCTTTACAGAATAGGGCAATCTGCAGGGTTGGGCACACCTGCCCCGATTACCGCTTCTGCCACCTAAAATACTACTAAACAAACATTGACCGGAATAACAATAGCACATAGCTCCATGAATAAAGCATTCTATCTCCATACCGGTAGCAGTCTTTATATCTTTAATTTCTGCAAGACTCAACTCCCTTGCCGGAACCACTCGACAAGCTCCCATCTCCTGCAAAAGTGCTGCACTATATTTTCCGGTAACAGTCATTTGAGTACTGACATGAAGCTCCATTCCCGGGAACATATCCCTGATATAAGTAAAAACACCAATATCCTGTATAATAACACCATCCAGTCCGGCTTCATAAAAAGGACATAAATAGGAGTACAACTCCGAAAATTCATTTTCCTTCACTAAGGTATTTACTGTCAGATAAACCTTTCTGTTAAACAAATGTGCATATCTAATACAGGAAATTAATTCCTCTTCTGAAAAGTTATCTGCGTATGCTCTGGCACCGAAACGATTTCCACCCAAATATATGGCATCTGCACCGGCATGAATAGCTCCATAAAAGGCTTCCGCATTTCCGGCAGGTGCAAGCAGCTCCACTTTCTTTTTTTGCATTCTCAAACCATGCCTTTCCCATTAACTGCATGCTTAATGACTATAGAACTATAGATAACAAATAGCTGCCCGAATACGGACAGCTATCATTTATTTCTCTTTTAACTGTGTCTCTAATCGAACAATCTTTTTGGATGCTTCAGATAATTCAACTTGAAATTCTCTGGAACGTTTTTCAGCACTTTCAAGTTTCATCTGGGTAGATATCAACTCATGCTTTAAATCATACAATTCCTTTTCCTTGGTTTGTAATTCCTCTTCCAATTCAGAAATCTGTTTCTTTGCTTTAAAATAATCATCCGCAATATTAAGCTGCAAAAGCACAGCCTGTGTATCAAGAGGCTGTCTTCTGAAGCTATCAATTTTACCATATTCATTTACTTTATTGTTGATATAAGAAGCTACCTTTTGCAGATATTCTTCACTTTCATAACCACTTAATGTAAATACCTTGCCACCTATGATAACCTCTGTATCTGTTTTGGAAGAAGACATAGCTGCACCTCTTTTGTTTATTTCTGTGATAAATACAAAATATGCTATGTTTACAAAAATCAACACAACATCTATTATATATCAGATTACAGGTACAGGCAAGTATTTTTAATGGTTTCGTCTTAATTTCAAGATAATTTTTCTATATTAAGATGCTGATAAGCATATTCAGTAACCACTCTTCCCCTAGGGGTACGGTTAATGAAACCATTTTTGATCAGATATGGCTCATAAACATCTTCTATGGTTCCTGGATCTTCACCTATGGCAGCTGCAAGGGTATCCAAGCCTACGGGACCACCACTGAATTTCTGAATCATAGTCAACAGGATATTCCGATCTATATGATCCAATCCCATTTTGTCTACATCCATTAAATCAAGAGCGGTTCGGGCAACCTCTTCCGTAATAATGCCATCATATTTTACCTGGGCAAAATCCCGAACTCTCTTTAAAATACGATTGGCAAGTCTGGGGGTTCCCCGACTTCTCTTTGCCATCTCTCTGGCACCACCGGGCTCAATATCCACATTCAGGATCCTGGCGGAATGCATAATAATCTGCTGCAATTCCTCAACAGTATAAAATTCCAAATGATGAATCATACCAAAACGGTCTCTGAGTGGTGCTGTCAAAAGTCCGGCTCTTGTGGTAGCACCAACCAGTGTAAACTTGGGTAAATCCAAACGCACAGAACGGGCACTGGAGCCTTTTCCAATCATAATATCAATACAATAATCCTCCATGGCGGGATATAGCACCTCTTCCACCTGACGGTTGAGACGATGAATCTCGTCCACAAAAAGCAAATCTCCCTCTTCCAGATTATTTAAGATTGCTGCCATTTCACCGGGCTTCTCAATAGCCGGACCACTTGTTACCTTCAGATGTACTCCCATTTCATTGGCAATAATTCCTGCAAGGGTGGTCTTGCCAAGACCGGGAGGACCATAAAAGAGCACATGATCCAAGGCATCCCCACGAAGCTTCGCAGCTTCAATATATACCTTAAGAGTCTCCTTTACCTTTGATTGACCAATATAGTCATTCAACGTTTGAGGTCTAAGAGAACCTTCGATTTTTACATCTTCTTCTGTTATATTTGTTTCTATCATTCTTTTCGCCATAAGAATATCCTTATATCTTAAAACATTTTCTTTAATGCTGCCTTAAGAATAGCACCGGAATCCATCTCCTCAATGCCCTTAATTGCATTGACAGCCTTCAAGCTTTCCGCCTGACCATAGCCCAAAGAAACCAAGGCTTCCACCGCTTCCTTCTTTTGTATGCTGTCTGCACTGACTCTACCGGACGCAGTTGCAGCAATTTCTTTACTAATTAATGTATCATCAATGGAAATCTTGTCCTTTAATTCCAAAATCAGACGCTGTGCCGTTCTGGCGCCGATACCCGGAGCCTTGGATATAGCCTTCGTATCACCGGACATAATGGCAAACCGCAAGGAATCCGCATCCATCACAGACAAGATTGCCAAAGCGCCCTTAGGACCAATTCCGTTGACGGTAATGCACTGCTTAAACATAGCCAAATCATTCCTTGATAGGAAACCATAGAGTAAAAAGGCATCCTCCTTCACACAGGTATAGGTATAGAGTCTAATCTGCTCGCCCACTCCCGGAAGTCTTGCTGCCGTATCTGCGGAGATTCGTACATTGTATCCGATTCCGCCCACATCAAGCACCACATTATCCTCTGCAATATCTTCTATAATTCCATTTACATAAGCAATCATAATCTCAAACTCCTGTCACGGTGGTATCCTTTTCTTCCGTCATTTGTCCCTTCCGTCTTTCTATCTGCAAACAGTTTACCATACCCGAACATATGTTTCAAGAGATTTTTTCATCATTTTGTACTTATGTCGTCTCTGCTTTTTTCAAAAGTTTAAAATATACCACACAAAAACAAATCAGATGTACTATAAAAGTCAGTGTCCAGCTAATAGGATAAGAAATATACAGGCAATCCAAGGTTCTGTACTGCTGAAATATAGTATATATCCATACCACTCTGAAAAGGCAGGCACCTGTTAATGATACCAGCATGGGCATAATGGAATATCCCATTCCACGCAGCAGTCCCACCATTACATCCATCATGCCGCAGAGACAATAAGTGACACAGATATAGCTCATGCGAAGCATACCATATCGAATTACCTCTGCCTCTGTGGAATACAGCTTTAATAAGGTTCCCGAACAGAAATAAGCAGCATTTCCCAACAGTAAACCTACCAGAATTACCATCCCCTGACAAATGAGGGCAATCTTACCGATTCGTTTAAACTTCTGAGCACCGTAATTTTGTCCGGTAAAGCTGATTGCCGTCTGATAAAAAGCATTCATGGAGGTATACACAAACCCCTCAATGTTAGAAGCTGCTGTATTTCCAGCCATGGCAATGGAACCAAAGGAATTTACAGAGGACTGAATCAGCACATTGGATATGGAAAACAAAGCTCCCTGCAAGCCTGCCGGAACACCTATCTGTACCATCTTAATCAGCTTATCCGGTACTATTTTTAACTCCTTTAATACCAGACGATAATCCGCATCTGACATTACCAAGCATCGAAGCACCAGCACAGCTGAAATCACTTGTGAAATCACAGTTGCCAAAGCAACTCCTGCCACACCCATGGAAAAACAGATTACAAAAATTAAATTTAACACCACATTTACCACACCGGCAAACAACAGATAATATAAGGGACGCTTGGTATCGCCCACAGCGCGTAGTACTGCACTGCCAAAATTATATGCCATCATGGCAGGCATACCACAGAAATAAATTCTCATATACAGGACGGAATGCTCAATTACATCCTCCGGAGTCCCCATCAACTGTAAAGCCGGTGCTGCTACCAAAACTCCTACTAATACTAAAATCACTCCACTGACTACAGAAGTCAAAATGGCAGTATGTACCATTTCTGATAATTCTTTTTTCTGACCGGCACCATAAAAACGTGCTACAAGAACATTGGCGCCTACGGATAAGCCAATAAACAGATTGACCAGGAAATTAATTAAAGAGCTGGTAGACCCTACTGCCGCCAAAGCCTCACTTCCCGCAAAACGTCCTACCACAATGATATCTGCCGCATTAAACAATAACTGCAACACTCCTGAAAGCATTAGGGGAATATAAAAAATCATTATCTTTCCAAGCAAAGGGCCGTTACACATATCAATTTCATATTTTTTATCCTTTGATTGACGTTTTTCTTTTACCTGTTCCATAATAGTTCCTTTCCGTCACACACAAAACATGACCCACCGCGCAAAGTTTTCTGCGCTGTGAGCCATGGATTCTTTTTTACAATATAAATTATTGATTACTGTTAATATAATTGATAAGTCCTTCTGCTGCAATAATTTTTTGCATAAATTCCGGAAATGCCTGTCCTTTAAAGGTAGTTCCCTTGGTTACATTGGTGATTACACCGGTGTTAAAATCAATCTCTACCTCATCCCCTGCATCAATCCCTTTAGAAGCCTCGGGACATTCAATAATGGGAAGTCCGATATTAATGGCATTACGGTAGAAAATACGGGCAAAGGTTTCTGCGATTACACAGCTGACACCTGCAGCCTTAATTGCAATGGGGGCATGCTCTCTGGAGGAGCCGCAGCCAAAGTTTTTCTCAGCTACGATAATATCCCCTTTTTTTACTTTATTTACAAATTCCTTATCAATATCTTCCATACAATGAGTAGCCAACTCTGCAGGATCTGAGGAATTCAGATATCTTGCAGGGATGATTACATCCGTATCTACATTATCACCATATTTAAAAACTATACCTTTTGCGTTATTCATACTAACTCCATTCTGCACTTTTTGTGCTGACTTATTTATCGAAGAACGCTTTAGCGTTCTTCTGCGTAAAACTTAGTAAATCTTAGTCTGCGTCTTTTGCAGACTTAGATTTACTTTTTACGCTATGCTGGGCTGGAAATCTTACCTGTAATGGCACTGGCTGCCGCAACAGCAGGACTTGCCAGATAAATTTCAGAATTTACATGTCCCATACGTCCCACAAAATTACGGTTAGTAGTGGATACACATCTCTCGCCCTCTGCAAGAATACCCATATATCCTCCAAGACAAGGACCACAGGTAGGAGTGCTGACAACTGCACCTGCCTCAATAAAGGTCTTGATAAGTCCCTCTTCCATTGCCTGCATATAAATTGCCTGAGTTGCTGGAATTACAATACAACGCATTCCTTTTTTGATGTGCTTGCCTGCAAGAACCTTGGCAGCAATTCTTAAGTCATCCAAACGACCATTGGTACAGGAGCCGATTACTACCTGATCTATTACAATATCCTCCATTGCATTAATCTCATCAATGGTATGAGTATTTTCAGGCAGATGGGGGAATGCAATGGTAGGACGAAGGGTACTTAAATCAATGGTATACTCCTCATCATAAACGGCATCCTCATCCGCTTCATATACAGTATAGGAACGGGTGGAATGCTCCTTCATATAACTTTCTGCCAGCTCATCCACGGGGAAGATACCATTCTTACCGCCCGCCTCAATTGCCATATTGGCAATGGTAAAACGGTCATCCATGGTAAGGTTCGCAATACCCTCTCCTACAAATTCCATGGATTTATAGAGCGCACCATCCACACCAATCATACCGATAATATGTAAAATCACATCCTTACCGCTAACCCATTCACTAGGCTTACCTACCAGATTAAAGCGGATTGCGGAAGGCACCTTAAACCATGCCTTTCCGGTAGCCATTCCCGCAGCCATATCGGTACTTCCAACACCTGTGGAGAAGGCACCAAGGGCACCATAGGTACAGGTATGGGAATCCGCGCCGATAATCACATCACCTGCTACGGTAAGACCTTTTTCAGGCAGCAGTGCATGCTCAATACCCATCTCTCCCACTTCAAAATAATTGGTAATCTCATTACGTCTTGCAAACTCTCTTACGCATTTGCAATGCTCAGCAGATTTAATGTCTTTATTGGGTACAAAATGATCGGGAACCAAAGCGATTTTATCCTTGTCAAATACGCCGTCCACCTTCATTTTTTCCATTTCCTTAATTGCTACAGGGCTTGTAATATCGTTCCCAAGCACCAAATCCAGCTTCGCTTCGATTAACTGTCCTGCCTCTACCTTTTCAAGGCCAGCCGCCGCAGCCAGAATCTTTTGTGTCATTGTCATTCCCATGTTTTGAACCTCCAAACCAACGAAATATATGTCTTTTGCTATCATAACACAATCAGCGGCGTTTTTAAATAGACTTTTTATAACTTATTACTTGATTTATTTTATCCTTCTACAGTTTCTTTTTGCGTTTTCTTCTCAAAAAAGACGGTTACCTTAAACAAATCTCCATCCAGATTAATATTGAATTTTCCACCCTGCAATTCAGTAAAACTTTTGGCAATCGCAAGTCCCAATCCGCTTCCCTCCGTATTTCTGGAGACATCTCCACGGACAAAACGCTCTGTTAATTCCTCAGCACTCACTAAAATTTCCTGGGAAGAAATATTCTTGATAATAATTGATATTTCTTCATCTTTGTTTAGGCACTGAATATATACTCTGGTACTCGTCATGGCATATTTTGCCACATTTCCCAACAGATTCTCAAAAATACGATAGGTTTTCTGACTGTCCAATGGCAAAATCACCTTTTCTTCGGGCAAATCCATACGTACCTCTAATTGCTTTTCCTTTAATTTATCATTCATTTCAAAGGAAACCTGCTTCAATAGATTGACTATATCCACATCCATTATATTAAGTGTCAGATTTTGGGAATTTGCCTTACTGACTTCAAACAAATCCTCAATCAGCACTTTAAGTCGCATGGATTTTCTCTCCAAGGTATCAAGATATTCTTTCCGTTGTTTTTCCGTAATATCCTCCTCTTTTAAAAGGTTAATGTAAGTAATAATCGCAGTTAAGGGAGTCTTTAAGTCATGGGAAACATTCGTAATCAACTCGGACTTCATCCGCTGGCTCTTCGTCTCCTCTTCCACCGCTTTCTTAAAACCGCTCTGAATCCTGATTATCTGAGGTTTAAAGGGTTCAAAAACACCCAAATCCTCTTTCATGCTGACATTCAGATTTCCTTCTGCGATTTCATTGGTGGCTCCCAATAAAATACTGTATTTTTGCTGCAAATTACTGATATATTTCTTTAAAACAAAATACAATAATACCGAATACACAAGGGCAACAGCAAAACCGCCAAGAGGGAAACAGCAAATTACAAAAAGAATAATACCGTTTAAAATTACGATTTTCAAAATCAGCTTTTTGGCATTTTTTGTCACATCAAAGTGACTTGCCTCCTCATAAAGCTCCTGATATTTCCTTTTTACATAAGGGAATATCTGATAAAGTAAGCTTCGTTCCCGAAAGTATTTCTTCCCCCCCCATTCTCTCAAGGCTCTTAAACAGATCCCCATATACCATGGTATAAAAAGAATCGCTGTAATGGCAAGAATGTTGATGCCATAAACAATCCACTTAGCAAAATGTCTTGGTAGAAATACTGCAAAGCTATCTACACTACTCCCACTATTTACCCACATTACAAGATATATGACAGCCGCCATCAGCCCCAATGATATAAAAGCAAGGACAAGCAATCCTTCTGCGGGCATACAGTTGCATAATCCCACCTCATTCCAGGGTTTTTCTTCCTCTAATCCCGAAAAAAACAATGCGAACGAAAGCACCAATAATGCTATCAGCATATACACATAGATACAAGGGCTATTAGAATAAGCATCAAATCGGTTCATAATCATGAAGGCACTGTCAATTACATAGATACCATCGGACTCCATTTTTTTCCAATCCGTATTGCTGATACAAAAGGTTACCTTACAGTCTTTTGGCATCACAATTTCCAGATAGCCCCCGGAAATAATTTCCCTGCTTTCCATCATATTTTGTAAAGCGAGATTTCTCATGACTTCATTTGCGTTTTTTCGAAGCTTTGTGATATCATTTCCCTTAATATTGCTGTCAAGGGATACATTCCCATTCTCATCAAAAACAAAAGAAATATAAAGAAACTGTTCTTCAAAATTCACATTGGGTATTGTCAAATTGGTAACAATCTCCAGAGTGCTTGTATCCTCTATCAAATAATCATAAATGGAATTTAAATTTGTAAATTCACTTTCCAATGCCAGAAACCGATGGTTTACATATTCCATAGTGGCATGGTAGCCCTCATAAAATTCCCACATATCCTCTGTTATTTCGACGTCCTCCGAATTAACAGAAAAATCCCTATCGGAAAATTTAGCAAAAAATTCATCCTCCGGCAATTCCAGAGTGGCATCCTCCAAAAGCCACTCATACCCTTCTTTGGGCTTTAAATAGATATCTGCATAATCTGCGTTTGTTTGATTCTTTTTATTATATAAATCCCGATAAAGCACATAGGTATTGTTAAACAAATAGGCAAGCTGCTCCTCCGACTCCAAGGGACTATTTAGATTTTTTCTGGCTGCATTCTCAAACACCCCGTAAAAGGAGGTAAACACAATTGCCATAACCATGGACACACAGATACCTGCCACAATCCATTTATGCTTCTCTCTTTTCGTTTTTTTCGCTGCTTTTTCTATCTCATTTGGTTTATCATTCTGTTGTTTTTCCATTATTTGCTGCTTTATTTCTTGATTTTCAGACATGTCTGCCACCTTTCCGCAGCAGCTGGTTATGCTACTGCTTATCGATCTTGTATCCAACACCCCAAACCACCTTCAAATACTTGGGATTCTTAGGATCTATTTCAATTTTTTCTCTTATATTTCTTACATGAACCATAATGGTATCGGTATTTACTGCTTTTTCATTCCAAACACGCTCGTAAATTTCATCCGCCGGAAAAACCCTTCCGGGATTTTTTATGAGAAGCTGTACTATCTTAAATTCCATGGGAGTCAGCTTTACAGGTTCTCCATCCACACTGACCTCCACTCTGTCCTCATTCAGCTCCAGTCCGCCAATGGTATAAATCTGCTCCTTATTGCTGTATTCATTGACTGCTGATAAATATTTGGAATACCTTCTCAAATGAGAATTTACTCTTGCCAAAAGCTCCAGCGGTGTAAAGGGCTTTGTCACATAATCGTCCGCCCCCATATTTAACCCCATAATCTTATCCACTTCCTCAGACTTGGCAGAAAGCATAATTACAGGAAATTCATATTCAAGCATACGCAGTTTCATAAGCATGGTCACACCATCCATAACCGGCATCATAATATCCACAATTGCCAAATGTATCTCCTGTTCCTCGATTATCTTTAGCGCTTCCTGTCCATTAGCAGCTTGAAAAACCACATATCCCTGATTTTTCAAATAAATTTCTACACCCTCACGAATTTCCTTATCATCTTCCACTATTAAAATATGAAATTTACTGTTATCCATGTTTTTATCATCCTATGTATTATTTTTTTGACAACCAAGCTGCTTTTTTATACAGCAAGTCTATTATACTGCCCCTATGCGGTCATCGCAATAATAGAAAATCCATACAACATTCCTCCTCTTGTTATAAATGATTATGATAACCGGAGTATAAAAGAAAAAAATAAACAGAACCGTCATAAAAATCCAAAGATTTTCTAAAGATTTTGAATATTATTCCTTTATTTTAATCATTTAAAAAGATACCGGAAGCATGTCCGATATCTTTAGAAAATTTATATGGTACAAATACCAATTTATTTAGTTTTTTCGCACTTTGATTGGGAGCATTTCTTGTCATTATACCAACTCAAAATATATCTTTTAGATTTAGTTGGTATATTCTTCCTTTCCTATACCAACATAATTGAGAATTTCATATCACAATTGGCATTTCACCTGACTTATACACCAACAGAATTATGCATTTCATATTTTAGTTGGTAACGCACTTGAATTTTCTACCAATCAAATCATATTTTCTCAATTTTAATTGGTATAGTGTTATAATTTTATCCCAATCAGATTATATTTTCCTATTATCAATTGGTATAGTTTTATACTCTTTCCCCAATTAGCTTAATTTTTTCTATTCCAGTTGTAAATCATCATTTTAATACCATCAGAAATACATTTATTTCATCGTTTTTTCATTGACATATTTTTGAATTACTGCATTATCCTCAGGCATTCTACAACCTACAATATAGGTTCCATGATCATCAGTGGAACGAATAACAATACCTGTAAGCGCCTTTCCTTTTAATAATTCAAAATCCTGAATGGTTAATTCCACTATCTCTCCATTAACCCTTGCAAATTCCTGTGCTTTACAGGCAAAAGCAAAACCACCGGCACTGATATTTACTACCTTTCCCGAATAAGCTTTTCCTGTAGCTTTCAACAAAATTTCACAGGAATTTGCCAACGGCAATCGGGGATGCTTTCTACGATTTAACACCTTGGGATTGTCATCCAGTACAAGAGCATATTGTCCATTGGCATTCTTTGTTCGCTTGCCAATCTCCACATCATACCAAACATAAACCGTATTATTTACAATAATACGAACTTCATATTTCTTCTTGCCCGTATTCCCTGTCAGATAATTTTCCAAAGCGTCTGAAACAGGTATCATTACCTTTTCTTTTTGTACATCTACGACCTCTGTATGATAATCCGTCTTACTGCCCTGCTCAACCAAAATCACTTTCATTCCGGCAGTAACATCTTCCAAACTCATAAATCCGCCGGCACCTAATTCTTCTACCAATTTACCAACAACAGATTCAATGTTAATTACATTGCGGGCAGTCTCCTCATATTTACTTAGCATGGTTGATGTGGTTGTGGCAGATTCAGATACACTCTGCGTCATGGTAACCATAATATCCTGCACCTGCTTCATATTATCTACCATGTTTTTGTTAGAGCATTCCACCTGATTCATAGCAGAGTCCACTACCTGAATTTCCTCACCAAGCTGTTTGGAATCCTTTGCTATCATATCAACACTGGCATTGACAGTCTGCATGGTTTCTAAGATTTCGGAAATCAGATTCAGAATGGTTGTAATGGATTCCGTCATTTTACCTGAGGTTTCCTCCAAAAGCTTTAAAGCATCCATAATACTGTTAGAAGAATTCTGAGTCCCCATACTCAAATTTCTAATTTCATCCGCAACCACAGCAAAGCCTTTTCCTGCTTCTCCTGCTCTGGCAGCTTCAATAGAAGCATTTAATGCCAAAAGATTGGTCTGGGAGGTAATATTTTCGATGGTTCCTGTTTCACTTTTTACTTTATCAAACTGATTCTTAAATTCATTTAAAATATCTTCCACTTCCGAAGACAATCTTGCCATTGCATTAGTGGCATCCACCGCATTTTTCAAATCCTTCGCACTGATATTAGCATGATTAGCTGATTTTTCACTAATTTCTACAATATGTGCTACCAACTCAGCTACATTTCCAACCTGATTGTCAATGTCCTCCGTCATTTCCATGGAAGAATCGATTTTCTGGCTTAATACCATGTTTTTTTCAGCCAATTCATCCATACTGCCAACAACAATATTAGCACCTTCTTTATTTTCCTCAGCCAATTCTCTTACCACGGTTACACCATCTACAACCGAATTACTTGCCACCTTTACCTTTTCAACCGTAGTAACCACCTTAGCCAGATTATCCTTTACAGAGTCCAGCAATGCGCCATCGGACTTTATCATATGATTAATTGCCACAATATATCCGATATAACAAAAGAGAATAATACCAAACTGAATTTCATAATTGGAAATATCATTTGGAGTATTCATACCCTTCAAATAATTTCGCACAATTGTAATAACCAAAACAGTAACACTGGCAACACCACAGCGCAAAATAAAATTCTTATTTTTGTAAATAATCAGCATACTCATCAAAGGTAAAATGTAAGTAAATGCCAAGGTTCCCGGTGAAGTCATCATTATATAAAGATAAAAAGCACCATAACCAAATCCCACAATATCCTGATACAGCTTGGTATGCCAGCCTTTTACCTTTAAAACAATCAATCCAAATATAAAAGGAATCCAACAGATTAATTCCATAATTACAAAATATTGAACTGTTTTCAATCCTTTCACAATTTCAATGGCATATGCCGCCGATAACACAATGGACATTACAAGCCACATTCCCATTGCCTTTTTATTTGCACTTTTGGCAAACGCTTTCTCGTTATACTCCATAGATACCTCCACAGCTTTTGTGATTCCTTTTTCATTACAATAATTTTATATTGCAATACTTTTATATTCAAAGTATTTTTTAATATTTTAACATAAAAAGAAACGGATGAATAGTACTTTTTTACCATTCGCCCGCTTATTATAAGTTTTTTTGCGATATTAGGTTTGCATTTTCTTTAATTTATAAAATGCACCCTTACGCTCCATCAATTCTTCATAGGTACCATATTCCACACATCTTCCATCCCCAATTACCGCAATTTTATCGGCATCCCTTATGGTGGACAGTCTATGGGCAACAATAAATGTGGTACGACCGGCAGTCAGATTATTTACCGCACTCTGAATCAGCTTCTCGGAAATACTGTCCAGTGCAGAGGTGGCTTCATCCAGCACAATAATACGAGGATCACGAATAAGCGCTCTGGCAATGGAGATTCGCTGTCTCTGTCCGCCGGAAAGCCTGCCTCCATGCTCTCCCACCAAGGTATCTAAGCCCTTGGGGAGCGAATCTACAAACTCCTTTAAATTGGCAGCCCTGAGAACCTCCTGCAGCTGCTCCTCCGTTACATTTTCACATCCATAAATAATATTATCGCGGATTGTCCCCGAAAACAATATAGAAGTCTGAGGCACCACCGCAAGGTATTTCCGATAGGTACGAAGGTCTATTTCCCTCAAATCCTGACCATCCAGCAATACTTTTCCCCGATCCGCCAGATAAAATCCGATAATCATGTTCAAAATAGTAGATTTGCCTGCTCCCGACTCCCCTACCAGTGCAATGGTCTCCCCCTGTTTTACCTCAAGATTTAAGCCCTGCAAAATATCCTTCTCTCCATCATGATAGGAAAAATACACATCCTTGAATTCAAAATGACCTTCCACAGTCTCAATGGGGCGCTTCCCTTCATTTTCCTCCACATCCTCGGATAAAAGCACCTCACCGATGGAATTCACGGATTCGATACCCTTAGTGATAGTGGGAACCAGTGTAATGATAGCGGATACCTGATTCACAATGCTTGCAAAATAGCTTTGGTATAAGGTGATATCACCTGCCAGAATATCTCCCTTAAAAGCCAAATATCCGGTAAAAGCAAGACAGATTATTTGGAATACCTGAAAAGCAGCCCATCCTACCGAACCAAAAAGTGCCTGAATCAAATCCAGTCGGTATCCCTTTTCCGCAGCAGTAAAAAGCTGGCGACTCATCTTCTCCACCTCTTCCTCCTCCAGCGCATGAGCTCTCGTTACAGGAATCAGTTCTACCATCTCCATAACCCTTGCAGAAGTCTCTTCCATTTCCTTTCTGAACTCATAGTTTCGCCTCTTCATTTTTGTTCGGAAGGATACCATGGTAATAGCTGCAATGGGTGTTGTTACCAAAAAAAACAGAAAAACCACCCAGCTCTTTGTTATTGTTACCGCCAAAGCAATGGAAATATTCAAAACAATATTTAAGGTGCTTAAAAACAATTGGGTTGATAAGCCCTCCACCGCTTCTACATCTCGCATAATTTTGGACTGCAGACGTCCTGACTGTGTTTCCACATGGAAACGTATGGACAGCTGCTGTAATTTCCGAATCAACGCCTTGCGAAGGCCGGTTTCCGCATATCTGGTGGCCTGACTCTTATAATCCACATAACGATAATTCATAGGAATATTTAAACCTATCAGGAAAATCATCAATAGGGTATAAAATACAATATTTCGCACTGTATTCGGATTTTTAACCGAAATATCATTAATAATATTTGCCGTTACAATGGGCAACACCCATACACAGCAATGCTTCAAAGTAAAAAACACTACTGCCAATAAAAACTTATGATAATTGCCCTTGTATAACGCAATCAGCGTACGGAGGGGATGTCCCTGATGCTTACGATACATTTCCGTAAACCAGCGCTCAGGCTCTATGCCCTTGGGAGATTTCATTTTTGCTTCAAAATCTGACATTGTAAAACCATGCCTTTCTAAAAAATTCACTTATATTACTACAACAATTGTTTCTAACCATTATTGTATCAGCGCTTCTAATTCCTTCTGATAATACTTTGAACCATTTCTTTGATCAAATTTAACCGCGATATCCTTCGCATTATTATAATAGAATTTTTCCAATTCCTGAATGCTATAAATACCGTCCTCAGAATACAACGGGAAGGTGGGATTCAGCTTCAGCTTTATGGTATTCCCCTTTCTTTGTTTCCCCAATTCCCGGAAAAACAACGCAATACGGGAATCTAAATAAAATCTTTCATAGGGGCATCTTTCCTCAAACCATTCCTTCCAATCCTTCTTATAAATTTTTAATGCCTTACCCATATCCATGTGGGTATAAAACAGAAAGAACGCATCATCATAATCATATTCCGACATTTTTTCATTTCTGCTATATTGTTCCAGAAGCCTTACATATTCCCCGGCCTTTTCATAGTCCTTCTGTTCAAGGTAATACTCTAAATAGTGACCCTTAAGACGCAGCCATGCATAATTGGTATTTGTTCCGCAGCGCAGCTGCATATTCTCTATATCCTTTGCCAGCTTATCTGCAATGTCTACTCTTTTTTTTCTAAACAAATAATAACTAATTTCAAAATTTCTATCACAGGCTTTACAATCTCCATTATCATCCTTGGGTAATTTTTGAAATTCCTTAAAATATTGTTCTGCCTGTGCTTCATCAATAACCTCAAAAAAATTATATAAGGTTTTATAATATGGCTTTAAATTATATCCAAAGGCAATACTGCGTCGCTTGAAGTCCTCAAAAAACTTCATGCAATCCTCATAGGGAATTTGATAAAATGCATCACAAGTATTAATAACCCATTTATAAACATCTAACACACGTGCCAGACCATTCTTGTACCAATCCGCATCCGGTGTAGCGGGGATATCAGGAAATTTGTCCACTAATGCCAAGGCTTCCGGAAAGACAACCATCATATCCATACTGTCATGATAGAAATTGGATTCATAACATAAATCCATACGAAATCCCAACTGATAGGGTAAATCATGATTTTCATCTGCCAGACGGATTGCAGAACGAATTGCTGCAATTCTACTCTTCCCATGCTCAATCTTCTCAAAATCCTTCAATAGTTGTTGTGCATCGTACATTATGAAATCCCCCTCTCTATTAAGGCTAATATATTGCGATTCAACAAACTCATTTCATTATTATGTAAGGCAAAACCTCCTACCTGTAACGCCTGAACATAAAGAATTTCAACAATAATTTTCTGCAATTCTGTTTCCTCCAGTTGCACGATTTTTTTCACAACCGGGCTATTATAATTAAAGAATAAGGTGGCTGCCATTTTGTTGGAATACTCCGTTGCAAAAGCATCCAGCATATTAAAAAACATAGAGCTTGCCTGTTCTCTGGAGGCAGCAATCTGACGTTGAAAAAGCGTATTCTCATCAATCAAATAAAAAGTGGGCTGATGGTATGGCGCAAAATATTTTAACTCTGCCTGACAATCGTATTTTTTCAGAATTTGATTTGCATTCTCCAGAAACTCAAATCCGGTATCAGCATCCTCCGGCGACAAATCCCGCATCAAATCTTCTATTTCCCATTCCTCCACCGCACAAACATTTATTTCATACAGTTCTCCCAAACACTCTAACAACTCCAGGGAGTACACATAAGTCACATTAATTAACAGTTTGTCCCGGGCAAAAAACAATTGGGATAACTGCTTATATTTTTCTTCGGTAGGCGCATAAATCAAATCTTCTCCACCATTTTTCAAATCATAGCCCGTCAATATCCCTCTGGTTGTTTCAAACTCCAAATAATCTATTAAGGTTTCAAATAATTTTTCGGAACGAAGTGCAATGGAACGCAGGGTTAAATTATGTATGGAGAAAAACTGATGAAATCGATTAGGCTCCTTTTGTGCAAGCTCTATAATATAATTACATATTACATCTTCTATACGCTCCCTTGCCTTTGCTAAGTCCTCATCCACATAAAAGCCTTCTCTGGAGGCTGTGGGGCGCAAACTCATAACATTTACAAGGCATCTTGTAAAAACTGCCCAATCGGGTATTAGATTGTCGCCTTTCTCTGTCAGAAGCATATTCTTCAGATAAATTTTGTGTTCCGTTTTCGCTGAAGGTAATCTGCTATAATTTACGATATATATTACACCGGATATCCCTCCCTCTTCAAACTGAAAGGGTATGCAATCAAAAAACTGTTCTCCAAACATCATCTGTCCGAATATCATCAATTCCTGCCCGTTAGCAGTATGCTCCTCCCATGGCAGATAAGTAGGATTAATTTGTTTGCTTTCTCCGTCCTGACGTATTGTAATAGGAATATGTAACAGCATACCATAATGAATAACCAGCTTTTCAAGACACTCTCTGGTAAAATATTGCTCCATTCCCGCCTTGGCATGAAGAATTACTTTGGTTCCCGATTCCTCTAAAAATTGTTCCTCTTCCACATGCTCTATGGTATAAGTACCATCCGGCTTTCCACACCATTGCAATACCGGTGCATTCGGCTGTTTACAGGATTTTGTAAGCATAGTAATACCATCTGCTACCATAAAGCAGGAAAGCAATCCAATACCAAAACGCCCGATATAATCTTCCTCCACCATACCATGTGCTATGTCACGCTTTGAAGACTCTCCTATAATAGCCAGAAACTGATGTATTTCATCCTCCGTCAGACCTTGTCCATTATCCGAAAAAATCAGGGATTTATTTTCTTCAATTTCCAAAGTAACGTTCCCCTCATATATCGATTCCTTACCGGTCTGCTCATTCCACTTTTTTAATCCGGTTACGGCATCAACTGCATTCTGCAGAAGCTCCCTGATGTACACATCCGGACTGCTATAAAGATGGTCGGATAAAATTTCTATCATCCCTCGCAAATTTACTTTAAAACGAAAATCTTCCATGACAATGCTCTCCTTTTTCCAAAGAGTTTTCAATATGTAAAAATAAAGGGATGCTAACGCATCCCTTTACCTATCAATTATGATAATCTTCTTTGCTTCAGCCTAAATTAGTTATTAATCAGCTTATCTTCCTCGTTGTTCCAGCTGTAAAGCTTACGGATATCCTCACCAACCTGCTCAGCGGGATGCTCGGAAGCCAGCTTTCTCATAGCCTTGAAGTGAACCTGCTTACCTGCATTGGACATATCCAATAAGAAGTCCTTAGCAAAGGTACCATCCTGAATATCGGAAAGAACTTTCTTCATAGCCTTCTTGGTATCCTCAGTGATAATCTTAGGTCCGGTAATGTAATCACCGTACTCTGCAGTATTGGAGATGGAATATCTCATGCCTGCAAAACCACTCTGGTAGATCAAATCTACAATCAGCTTCATCTCATGGATACACTCAAAGTATGCATTTCTGGGATCATAACCAGCTTCAACAAGAGTTTCAAAACCAGCCTGCATTAATGCACAAACACCACCACAAAGAACAGCCTGCTCACCGAAAAGGTCGGTTTCTGTCTCTGTACGGAAATCAGTCTCAAGAACACCTGCTCTTGCACCACCGATACCAAGTGCATAAGCCAATGCCATATCCTGAGCCTTACCGGTTGCATCCTGTTCAACAGCGATAAGACAAGGAACACCCTTACCTGCCTGATACTCGCTACGAACGGTGTGTCCGGGTCCCTTAGGTGCAATCATGGTAACGTCAACGTACTTAGGAGGTACAATACATCCAAAGTGAACATTGAAACCATGAGCAAACATCAGCATATTACCTTCCTCAAGGTTGGGCTCAATGTCATTCTTGTAAAGGTCAGCCTGCTTCTCATCATTAATCAGAATCATAATGATGTCAGCCTTCTTTGCAGCCTCTGCTGCGGTATATACTTCAAAGCCCTGTGCCACAGCCTTATTCCAAGACTTAGAGCCCTCATACAGACCGATAATAACGTGACAACCGGAATCCTTCAGATTCAGTGCGTGAGCATGACCCTGGCTGCCGTAACCGATAATAGCAATGGTCTTACCCTCTAATAAAGAAAGATTACAGTCTTCCTGATAAAAAATTTTTGCCATTTTGAAATTCCTCCATATTGTTCCTTTTAATTTATAACTGATAGGGCAACACCCTAGAGCTAACATATTATAACATTTCGTAATAGCTGTAATGCCTTTACCGGCATTAAGCTTCTATGTAAGTAACATTTTCGATACCACGTCCAAGACCTGCAATACCGGTTCTTGCAAGCTCCAATATCTCATGTCCTTCCAACAGACTGATAAAGGCATCAATCTTACTCTGATCTCCGGTAAGCTCTACAATCAAACTTTCCGGTGCCACATCCACGATTTTTGCACGGAATATATCCGCTATGGAAATAATACTCTGACGGGTATCTGCTGATGCTCTTACTTTAATTAATACCAATTCTCTGTAAACACTCTCTGAAGGCTTCAGTTCCTTGATATCCCTTACATCTACAAGCTTAGCTACCTGCTTTTCAATCTGTTCCAATATCTCATCATCACCGGAAGCTACAATGGTAATTCGGGTAAATCTGGGATCTGCGGTAACCCCTGCGGTAATACTCTCGATATTATAGCCTCGTCTGGAAAACAAACCGGATATACGACTTAAAACACCGGAAGTATTGTCTACTAATAATTGAAATACTTTCTTTTGCATAAAAATCCATGCCTTTCTGTAACCTACAGCTTCTCATCCTTCTCAAAAGCTGCGCTTTCCTACTAATATAGCAAGTTCAAATGAAAATGTCAACAGAAAACGCTTTAGTTCTCTAAAACTTTAAATTACTATTGCATTTAGTCATCATTTTCCATACATTTGGACAATGCCAGGGTTCCGGTACGGGCAACCTCCACCACACTGATACCCTGCAGCATATGTATCATCAGTTCAATCTTATCCGGGGTATCGCAAATCTGAATCATCATAAAATGCTTGGACATATCTACAATCTGAGCCTTCATGATATCACAAAGCTCCATAATATCCCGACGATTATTTTTATTGTACTTTACCTTAATCAGCATAAGCTCTCTGGTAATACACTGGCGTTCTGAAAAGGTCTTAACCTTAATAACATCCAGTTTTTTATTCAGTTGCTTTTCGATCTGCTCAATGGTACGCTCGTCACCGCTGCTGACAATGGTCATACAGGATACATCCGGATTATCCGTCTCTCCTACTACCAGACTGTCAATATTAAAGCATCTTCTGGAGAAAAGTCCCGCCACCTTACAGAGGACACCGGAACGGTTTTCAACCAATACGGAATAAATTCTCTTTTTCATCTTCCGCTCCTCCTTTCTTATACCAAATCCATGGGGTCAATGATACATTCCAACAGCATACTTTCATCCTTCTGCAGAAAGGCATCAATGGTTTCTTCCACCTTTTCCATATTCATAAGGCGTAAGAAAGGAATATCGTATGCAGCAGCCAGCTTTTCCAAATCGGGACTACCGGACAAATCCACTACGGAATAATGATCCTTGTAGGTAAAATGCTGATACTGACGAACCATTCCAAGATAATTATTTTTCAAAACGATAATTTTCACAGGCACATTATGCTGCTTCATGGTTGCAAGCTCCATCATGGACATCTGGAAGGAACCGTCACCACACACCGCAATCACCTGTCTGTGGGGTGCCGCAACCTTTGCTCCCAATGCGGCAGGAATGGAATACCCCATGGTACCCATACCGCCGGAGGTCAAAAATTGCCCTTCTTTCACAATATGATAACCGCAGGACCAAATCTGATTCTGTCCTACATCCGCCACATAAACACCGTCATCCTGCATTTTTTCAGAAAGTCTGGTAATAAAAGCAGCCGGGTCTACATAGTCAGGATTGGGAGTTCTCTTCTTTTCCATAGTGGAACGATACTCACAAAGAGTATTTAACCAGTCTTCATAATTACCTGTCACTTCTTCATTCAAAAAGTCTTGGAAAATATGCTTTGCGTCTCCAACCAAAGGTATGGTTGCTCCGGCATTCTTACCGATTTCCGCAGGATCCACATCAATATGTACCAAAATCTTGCCCTTGGTAATCAAATCCGGCTGACTTACTGCACGATCTGCCACTCTGGCGCCTACCATAATCAGCAAATCGGACTCATTCATGGCACGGTTTGCATAGGCCTTACCATTATTTCCCACCATACCAAAATACATGGGATGTCTGGTAGGCATTACACCAATACCCATCATGGTAGAAACCACAGGAATCTGATGCTCCTCAGAAAATCTGCGCAGTTCCTCCTGGGCATCACTTAAAAGCACACCACCGCCGGCACAGATAATAGGTCTTTTGGCTTTTTCCAATTCCTTGATAACCTTTTTAATCTGTACTGCATTTCCTTTTACTGTGGGCTTATAGGTACGCAGCTTTACTTCCTCGGGATATTTGAATTTATTAATGGTTGCATTCTGAATATCAATGGGAATATCAATTAATACAGGACCCTTTCTACCGGTGTTTGCAATATAAAAAGCCTCTTTAAACACCCGGGGAATCTCATTTACATCCTTAATCAGATAGCTGTACTTTACAAAGGACTCCACCGCACCGGTAATATCCGCCTCCTGAAATACATCACTTCCCAAAAGCTCGCTGTTTACCTGTCCGGTAATACAAATCAAAGGAATGCTGTCTGCAAAGGCAGTTGCAATTCCGGTAATCACATTGGTAGCACCGGGACCGGATGTTACAGCACAAACACCGGGCTTACCTGTAATTCTTGCCACACCGCTTGCTGCGTGGGCAGCATTCTGCTCGGTACGAATTAAAATGGTTCTGATATCTGACTCTAAAATACTATTGTAAAAAGGACAGATTGCAACTCCCGGATAACCAAAGACTGTTTCTACGCCTTCCGCTTCCAAACATTTAATTATGGCATCTGCACCATTCATATGTAATCCTCCTGACATATCACTCTTCTTTTATTTTTCACAAATATTTCTCACTAACCATACTACTTTTAGGACTTTTTTATCTTGCATTTTCATCATATAAGCGCTTTGCCAACTTAACTGCATCTGCTGCATCACTGGAATAACCATCCGCACCGATTTCATCCGCATACTCCTGAGTAATGACGGCACCTCCAATAATAATTTTAGCATCCACACCCTCTGCCTTGGCATATTCCACTACCTCACGCATCCGCTGCATGGTAGTAGTCATAAGAGCCGAAAGCGCAATAAAACTAGCATGATGCTCCTTGGCTGTGGCAACAATGGTCTCCTTGGTTACATCCTTTCCCAAATCAATCACCTGAAAACCATGGTTTTTTAACATTAAAGCTACCAGATTCTTGCCAATATCATGGATATCCCCTTCCACTGTAGCAATCACTACTACGGGCATCTCCCCTGCTTCAGAATCTTTTTTCAAAAGAGGCTCAAGCCTCTCAATGGAAAGCTTCATTGCCTCCGCACTGGCTATCAGCTGTGGCAGGAAATATTTTCCTTTATCAAACAAATCGCCAACTGCATTAATGGCAGGTAATAATACTTCATTTAACAATACGGAAGCATCCTCGCCAGCTTCCAGAGCTTTGTTGGTAATGTCTACAATTCCGTTGCGATTTCCTTTCATAACAGCATTGTAGAGTGCCTCCTGACTGCTATTTTGGCAACTGTTGTGAAGAGACTTCGACTCTGCCTGTGCACTTTTTTGCAAAGCAGCATTCTCCATCCCGACAGGTGCACCATGACTTTGAACCAACGCTAATTTTGCGTTTAACTCAGCTTCCTTAATTTCCCGGTTCTCCTTCACCACATTGGCATATTCTATATATCTGATATCAGCCTCATCCTTTGCCAACAATAAATCCGTAGCCAAAGCACAGCTTACCAATAATTCCTGGGAGGGATTGGCAATTGCCATGGTAAGTCCGTTCTGAATGGCAAGGGTTAAAAATGCTGTATTAACAAAGCTTCTTTCCGGCATACCAAAGGAAATATTGGAAAGTCCGCAGATGGTTGCAAAACCAAGCTCCTTACAATAACGAATGGTTTCCAGGGTCTCTAACGCTGCCTTTTTATTGGCACCAACCGTAGTAACCAGACCATCTACCACAATATCCTCCTTGTTCATTCCCAAGGAAAGGGCTCTCTCATAAATCTGCTGAATAATCTGTTTCTTTTCCTCCAAATTTTCAGGTAAGCCCTTGTCCGACAATGGAAGCAGGATAAACATAGCACCATATTTTGCCGCAATGGGAAGTAATTTTTCAAATTTCTCCGTTTCCAAAGAAATGGAATTAATCAATGCCCTGCCGGGATAATGACGAAGCGCCGCCTCCATTACCTCCACATAACTGGAGTCCAAGGATAGGGGCAAATTGGTTACGCCGCTGATTTCCTCCAGCGCACGAAGCATCATTTCCTTCTCATCGATACCGCTCATACCCATATTGACATCTAAGATACAGGCTCCACATTTCTCCTGTTCTTCTGCAAATTGCAGTACTCTGTCCATTTTTCCTTCTCGTAACTCTGCCTGAAGTAACTTCTTTCCGGTAGGATTAATCCGCTCTCCCACAATCATGAAATTATCATCCAAACCAAAAGCTACGGTCTGTCTCTCCGAGGTTAGATAACGAATCCCCTCCGGACGTCTGGATACATTATCAATTAATGTATTAGTAACTCCAAAAGCATTCCTGATGCCGCCAATATACTCCGGTGTAGTACCACAGCACCCACCCAGTATTGTAGCTCCCGTCTCTACCAATACCTTCATTTCCTCTACAAAATCCTGTGCAGACATGTCATAACAGGTATTTCCCTCTGCATCCAAAAAGGGAAGGCCTGCATTGGGTTTTGCTATAATGGGAATCCGGGTAACAGAAGCCATATCCGCAATCACTTGCTTCATATGAGCAGGACCGGTGGAGCAGTTAGCTCCTACAGCACAGGCACCCAGACTTTCCACTACAATGGCAGCAGTCTTTGCATCCGTACCAAATAAGGTACGTCCATTTTCTTCAAAGCTAAAGGTTACCATAACAGGTAACTCACAAACCTCTCTTGCTGCAATTAATGCCGCTCTTACCTCAGCGAGACTCATCATGGTTTCCACAACCAATAAATCCACACCTGCTTCCGCAAGGTAGGATATCTGTTCTTTATATATGGTTATCAACTCTTCTAATTCCATATTACCCACGGGCTTTAACTGTTCCCCGGTCATGGTAATATCTCCGGCAACATATACCCTGCGCTCCGAAACACTTCCAGCAGCTTCTTTCGATATGGAAACCAGCTTCCCTATCATATTCTGCATATCAGCTTCTAACCCATACTCCTTTAATTTCACACGATTGGCAGTAAAGGTGGGGGCATATAGAATATCCGTACCGGCTTTTACATATTCCTTCTGTAATGCCAGCATCACATCAGGGTGCTCCAGTATCCATTGCTCCGGGCAAACACCGGAGGGCATCCCTGCTTTCACCAGATTGGAGCCGGTTGCACCATCAAGATATAGTATCTTTTCGTTTATTAAAGTTGAAAACTCTTCTCTTGTCATTTTCATACTCCTCTTTCTGTCATTCTATCTATCATACCATAAGGCGGTTTTACTCGTAAAGGGGACGATTTAATATATTTTTGTGGTAAATTTATTCATTTCTATAATTAAGTTGCTAAAAAAGAAAGAATATGATAAATTCTTTATATTGTAATTAATTTTCATTCAAAGGAGACACACTTGAAAAACAGATTTAAGGCAATTGTGACAGCACTGATTATATTCTGCTTTTTGACAGGTTGCGGTGCAAACCCTGAGCTTACACAATTTCGAAACGAAGTAGATGCATTTTGTACTGCGATTTCTGAAATAGACACCTCCATTAACAATGTAGATGCAGATTCTGATTATGCAATAGCGGAGTTACTTATCTATTTAAAGGATTTGGATGCGGAATTTGAAGTTTTTGCAGAATTGGATTTTCCCGAAGAATTTGACTATCTGGAAGTGCTTGCAGACGAAGCAAGCGAATATATGACTACTGCAGTCAATAGCTATCAGGAAGCCTATGAAGGAGATTCCTACAATGAAGTAACCGCCGAATATGCCAAAGAAAACTATATTCGTGCTTATAAACGAATTCAAATTATCATTTCCTTCCTTCATGGGGAAGAACCCGATGATGTGGACTTAACAATCAGTGAATAGAAAATAGGATGTTCTAACGCTTACCGTTCAGAACATCCTATTTTTATGCATTAAGCATTCCTTCTCTTGTATGAAATTATTTTAAAATCTTAATCTGACCGATAATAGGCAGCTCCTTCTCTTCTTCTTTGCTTGCAGCAAGAATACCTAATACCATACATACGATGGAAAAAACGCTGACTGCCAAACTAAGTAATCCACCAACTGCTGGGATGATTGCACCAATTACACCGGAAGCAAGATTTGCAATAACACAGCCAACCCAAAGAACCAATGCCTGATTCAAATGGAACTTAGCACCTTCCTTGTCACCTGCAAGAAATGCAACCAACAAACCAACCCATGTGATGTACGCTACAATACCTGTTGTTTTCTTATCCATTCTTTTTCTCCTATCCGCACTCTTTTGTGCTTAAAAATTCTGTATATGTAAATTTTACCAAATACAGTCAAGTGTAATGTGAAAGCATCGAAGTAAAATATTTTTTATCAGGAAATTTAATACCAAAATCACAACTGCCATAATCAAATACCAATTATGGAATTTCCAACCTTTTATCCGTGGCACACGCAGACGCTCCAGGGTATGACTCAGCATAAATCCTCCATATATCATCACTCCGTACAATACAAAGGGATGATACCACAGGGATTCTAAAATCCTCCCGTGAAACAATGCAAGAACCGCGCGGGTGCCGCCACAGCCGGGACAATAAATTCCCCACAGCTTATACATAACACAGGGAAATGTTGGGATTTGGGGTAAAAGTACCTTAAAATATAAAAATAATTCAATGCATCCAAGTACCAGAAAAATAAGCCCCAGATAATATAATTCCTCCTCCAGGGTTCTTCCTCTTTTTAATTTCTTCATCCTAGTAATATCCGTATGCCATGGTTTCTCCTAAAATCATAACATAGATAACTACAGCAAAAATTGTAATTGCAATAGAGAGAACCAAACCAATGATGGAGCAAATCAAACCGCCCTTTGCCATACCATCCTTTTCCTGCTTGTTCGCAATGGCTCCACAGATAATACCACCGATACTGAAAGGGAAACCACCTCCACAACAACCCATAACGATGGAAATAATACCAAGCACCAGACTGGCAATTGCCAAGCCACTGCTTTTTTTCTCCTTAGGCTGTTCTACAGGTGCCGGCTGTACATTTGCCGTATAATCCTGATAATAATTATTACTGAACCCGGTTTCTTCTACTCCGTTATTCTGCTGATTGTCAGTATTCTGCTCATTCTGAAAATTCTGTCCGTCCATGTTTTTCCTTCTTTCTAAAATTCACTTATTTCTTTTATGACCTGAGTCCTTATTAATCCGTCAAAGGATTTCCATCCGCATCCGTATTGATACTTCCGGTTAAAATCATAATTCCTTCAATCAGAGCCCACACCCAGGCAGCTAAAATCATTAACGCACCGATTACAATACAGCATAACGGAATTCCTAAAATGGTAAGCACAAGCTGTGTAACAGCCTTACCCACATATCCCAGATAAAAATTATGTACACCAAAATTACCAAGGAAAATCGCTAAAAGTCCGGCTGCAACCTTTGATTTTGCATTGGCAGGCACGGGCTTCTTGTTGGGTACTCCACAATTCATGCAAACCGCAGTATCTGCTGCAACAGGCTTTCCGCAATTATGGCAATAGCTGCTTCCCTGTCCTTTTGCAACACCGCACTTTACACACATAACTGCTTCATCCGTCATATATGCTTCACCGCAATTTTTACAAAAATACATTATTTATCCTCCCTCTTGTATTTTATAAATATACCCTTATATGTATACCATTAAGTTATTATACAAAATAATATTTATATTTTCTAGTCCTATTACAAAAAAAATAGGAAAAGCCTAATTTCCTATGCTTTTCCTATTTTTGTTCATTTTGCATTTATTCCACTTATTTTCTGCTTTCCAAAATAGCTGTATGTAACTGCTCAAACAAATCACGATACTTAATATTTTTGTCACCTTCAAATTTCACAACTGCTATATGCAGACTCAAGGGAATTTCCTTATCCTCAAAAACTATGGGCTGACCATTATAGCTTCTGATTCGTTCCATTACATCTTCCGCATATTTAATATCCTCACTATTGGTCAGCATAACAAATTCATCCCCACCGATACGAAAAACAATGTCCTCGTCGCCGGCAGCCTCCTGCATACGCTTTAAGGATTCTAAAATCGCCAAATCTCCTGCCTTGTGTGATATCTCATTGATGGGAACTAAGCGTTTAATGTCGCAGCATACAAAATAACAGTCTTTTCTCTGTCTGAATGTTTCATAAAGCTCACTGATATCCAAATTTACTCTCATATTGAAAATACCTCCATCCTGTCTGGGTGGATAGCGCCTGGGATACAATTCCGTAAAATGGTCATTGCTTCTGAAATCCGAAGGATTACAATTCCATACACTTCGAAACGCACGGGTAAAGGATTCATTCGTGCTGTAACCGCAGCTTAATGCCACCTCCAAAAGGCCGGTTTCTGGATTGGCTACAATCATTTTTGCCGCCACCATCATTCTACGTCGGACAATATAATGATGTACGCCATTATGATTAATATACCGAAATATCTTTTCCAATTTGGACTTGGAACAATAGCAGGCTGCCGCAACATCTTCTGTTTTGATATCCTCTCGAAGATGCTGTTCAATATACTCAAAAGCATTAGCCAATATATCAAGATTGTTCATGGCTCCATCCCTTTCATTTTGTTGTTAAGAAGTACTTCTGAATATACTATAACAAATGAAACGGAGGTTTTCTTGATTTTTTGAATCTATATTTCCCTTACTGCATCCTGAATATCATTGGACAGATTGCGAATATTATCACTCTGGGCTGAGATTTCCTCCGTAGTTGCCGCAATATTGGAAATACGGTCATTCATGGAAGAAATACTGGAAATCAGTCCCTTAATTAATTCTATACTCTCATTAATTTGGGGAATTGTATCCGCAGCCTGCTTATCATTCTTCTCGATTAATTCCTGAGTAGAATTTGCTAAATTTCTGATTTCTCCTGCTACAACCGCAAAACCTCTTCCGGCTTCTCCCGCTCTTGCAGCCTCAATACTTGCGTTTAAGCTTAAGAGATTGGTTTTTCCCGCAATTCCGGCAATATTACTGTTGCCCTCCTTATATACCTCTATAAATTCAGCAAAAAGCTTCAGGGATTCTGTAATAGTCTCGCACTGCTCCATAACCTCTGCCGCAATATTGGTAACATTATTGGTATCATCCGCAGTAATGGCATTTGCTTCCGCCAATTCCATCACTCCACTGTTTAATTGGTCAAACTGTGCGATAATATCATTCAGCATTTCATTATGATTTCTCTGAGCTTCCATGGTTTCATTATGAAGCTTTTCAATTTCGTTTCTCTCATCTTCAGCCAACGCCTTAATATAATGAATACAATTTTCCTTTACATTCACACCGTTATAAATGGCAGACGCCATATCCTTACAGGTAGCATAACCGCAACAGGAGCAATCAATACATCTGGATTCGGAAGTATATTTCTTCATATCCTTATAAATCAAATCCAAATCCCGTTCGGAAGGAATCTTGATATCCACCTTTTTATTAGTATAGGCACGCACAAAATCATTTCTATCCAAATCCTTAAATTGGGCACAGAAATTCTCCCATCTCTTTTCCATGGATAAAGCACTGTTCCATGGATTACTTTTTTCATTCCTTTTGGTTTCATTGACAACCAATTTATTCATTTCATTAATTGCCAATTCCACATCAATGTCATCAATATTCTCATCCGTTGCGGTTCCGCGGATACATCCCTTTTGACAATTCAAAATATCTACCATAAAAGGTAAATTACTCTTACGCTTTGCATATTCTTTCAAAAACTTATAGGCCTCTTCCTCGCCTTCCACCTGCAATACTGCCGTTTTATTGCCCAGGAAGAAATGTACACACTCCTTTAATCCACCGGGCTTGGGATATCTTGCACCCAAACCATAGCTGGACTCTTCCTCCGCTTCCGGTGCTGACATATATTTATCACCAATTGCTTCTAATAACTTTTTAAAGGTAACATTATATTTTACATACCCACCGGTATTAGGGTCATTAATTTCCAAACGCTTTGCAATGCATGGGCTTAAGAAAACCAAATCTTCTTTGGTATTCTTATATTTCTTTAAATAAATTGCCTCCTGCATCATGGGACTATGCAGAGGAATCAGCATAGGAATCAGCTCCGGCTGATATTTCTCAATATAATTTACAATTGCCGGACAGGGTTGACTGATAAGTCCCTGCTTACCGGTTTCTTTTAAATAACTAATATAGGTCCATGTCGTAATATCTGCACCAAAGCTTACACTATATATATGCTCTACACCTAAAGATTTCAAATAGCCATAAATCTTTTTGTAGGTCTTTGGATAATTAGCAATAAAAGCAGGTGCTACAATAATGGAAAACTTTTTTCCTACTTTTAAATCTGCCAGAAATTTAGCTGTATCATCATCAAAATCTCTTGCACCATGTCTACAATTATCAAAACAGGCACCACATTGTATACATACACTTTCATCCACATCAATTTTGCCGTTCCGGGCAACGTTTGCCGTTAAAACAGGACAGGTTCTGATACATTTGTTACAGCCTACACATTTCTCATTTGTAAATACCATTTCTTTCCTCCCAAATACTTATTATGTAATTATAATTCTAACATAGTAAATAATCACTATATTATACTATTTTTGATATATTTTTTCAACTTTTTTAAAAAATCTTGACATTATTTTTCGACAATTGTTTGTTCATATTTACATTTATGTAATTTTTATATGTTTTACATTTTTTATATGATTTCCATTTTTTCATTGACATAACAATAAATTAATGCTATTATAACACCACTTTGGAAGGATTGATTTCGGAGTCTTTCCAAGCAATTATTGGGACCACTCCATAGGAGTTAAGGCCATACGGACAGCCGGGTCCACTGCCGATTGGCAACTTAAGGTTGCCTTATTGATTGAGTTAAAAGCTCAAATTTTATAAGTTGGTTACTTCATAACCGAATTGTGCAATAAGCGCAGACTTGTGAAACGGTCAATAAGAGTAGTAAAAGTGATTGCTATATAGACTCTGATAATCCCGAATCCTATACCTGATATTACAGTAAATTTTATGTCAACTTCTCTTCTGTTGATATTTTGATTTTTTTCTGTAATTTTGTATTCCAAATACTCTATCACGGTAAAGCGATAATGCAGGCTGCGTACATACGTGGACCTGCTTTTTTATGCTTCTTTCTATTCTCCTTTTGCAGGTCGCAAAATATATCATCAAAATCCATTACCATAAGGAGAACTGTCATGAATCAGACAATGCATTCTTACGCCCTTAACCAAAATAAAGCTCCCATCCACGAAGCCTTGGAAGGTTTTCGCCAAAAACGAGTGGTTCCTTTTGATGTACCCGGACACAAACGCGGCAGGGGCAATCCTGAGCTGACAGAATTTTTAGGACAGCAATGTGTTTCCGTGGACGTTAACAGCTTGAAGCCTCTGGATAATCTCTGCCACCCTGTCTCTGTGATTCGTGAAGCAGAACAACTGGCAGCGGATGCCTTTGGTGCAGCTCATGCTTTCCTCATGGTCGGCGGTACTACCAGTGCCGTACAAAGCATGGTACTTACAGCCTGTAAACGGGGGGACGAAATCATCCTGCCAAGAAATGTACATAGAAGTGTTATCAATGCCCTTGTCCTATGCGGTGCCATCCCTGTTTATGTGAATCCCGAAGTAGACCACAGACTGGGTATTTCGTTGGGTATGAAATTAGAACAGGTGGAACGTGCCATTAAAGAGCACCCCAAGGCAGTGGCTGTATTGGTAAACAATCCTACCTACTATGGTATCTGCTCTGATTTGAAGGGAATCGTAAAGCTTGCCCATGAGCACAATATGCTTTGTCTGGCGGACGAAGCTCATGGCACCCATTTTTACTTTGGCAAGGATTTACCTATTTCCGCTATGGCAGCAGGTGCAGATATGGCATCCGTATCCATGCATAAAAGCGGTGGAAGCCTGACTCAGTCCAGCTTCCTTCTTGCAGGTCCCAATATAAACGAGGGCTATGTACGCCAGATTATCAATCTTACTCAGACCACCTCAGGAAGCTATTTATTAATGAGTAGTCTGGATATTTCCCGCAGAAATCTTGCCCTTCGTGGGGAAAAAATATTTGAACAGGTACGCCATATCGCGGAATATGCAAGAAATGAAATCAATTCCATCGGCGGTTATTATGCCTTCGGTCAGGAGCTGATTAACGGGGATTCCATCTATGACTTTGACCCCATTAAGCTCAGTATTCATACGCTGGATATCGGTCTGGCAGGTATCGAAGTCTATGATTTGCTTCGGGACGATTATGATATTCAGATAGAGTTTGGTGATATTGGAAATATATTGGCTTACCTCTCCATAGGCGACCGTATTCAGGAGGTGGAACGTCTGGTAAGTGCCCTGGCAGAAATTCGCAGACGTTATCAGCGCGATAAATCCGGTCTCCTATCCCAGGAATATATTCCACCTCAGGTAATTGCCAGTCCCCAGGAAGCCTTTTACGCAGATAAAATCAGCCTTCCCATTATGGAAACTGAAAATCGTGTCTGCAGTGAATTTGTAATGTGTTATCCACCCGGAATTCCCATCTTAGCTCCGGGAGAAAAAATTACGGCAGACATTTTACAATATATTCAATATGCCAAGGAAAAAGGCTGTAGCATGACAGGTCCGGAAGACCCGGAAATTGAGCATTTGAATGTATTAAAATAGAAATGTTAAAAGTACCCCACAATTAAGGAGAATCCACATGAATTTATGGTTTAGTGAAAAACATACTCCCGATGTAAAGCTCAGCATCCGCATTGAAAAACAGCTTTTTTCTAAGGAAAGCGATTACCAGCGAATCGATATTCTGGAAAGCCGGGAATTCGGTCGAATCCTCTCCCTAGACGGAAATATTATGCTGACGGAGCGGGATGAATTTATTTATAATGAAATGATTGTCCATGTACCCATGGCAGTGCACCAGAATATTGAAAAGGTTTTGGTTATCGGTGCCGGCGATGGCGGTGTTGTAAAGGAATTAACACGCTACAGCCGAATTAAACATATTGATTTAGTTGAAATGGATCCCATGGTAGTGGAAGCCTGCAAACAATATCTCCCCGGTAATGCCTGCCAGCTTGATGATGAACGAGTAAAAATTCATTATGAAAATGCCTTAAAGCATATCCGGTACTGCGAAAATGAATATGATTTAATTATTGTAGACTCCAATGATCCCTACGGTCCCTCCGAGGGCTTGTTTACCAAGGAATTCTACGGTAACTGCTATAAGGCACTTAAGGAAGACGGTATTATGGTAAATCAGCAGGGAAGCCCTTTTTACAAGCAGGATGCAGAAGCCATGCAGCGCAGTCATAAGCGTATTGTAAATACCTTCCCCATCAGCCGGGTTTATCAGGCACATATTCCCACCTATGCTGCAGGCTATTGGCTCTTCGGCTTTGCCAGCAAGAAATATCATCCCATTGATGATTTGGATGCGGAAAGCTGGAACAAGCTCCATTTACGCACCAAATATTACACCACCAGACTTCATAAGGGTGCCTTCTATCTTCCCGCCTTTTTGGAAGAAATGCTGGAGGAAGTAGAAGCCTAACACTTTTAACCCTATTAACGAAAGAAAGGATTAATGAATACAATGTTTCATCCCAATATAGAAACCTTTATCGGCTGTGATGCAGAATATCAGGATGCTTCCTTAGTACTCTTCGGGGCTCCCTTTGACAGCACCACAAGCTATCGTCCCGGCACCCGCTACGGCTCTTCTGCCATCCGGCATGAGAGCTTTGGATTAGAAACCTACAGCCCCTATCAGGATGAGGATTTAACCGATTATCAGGTGTTTGATTTTGGAGATTTAGAACTGTGCTTTGGTTCCTCTGAGGCAGCTCTTGCTGATATCGAAAGTCTCACAAAACAAATTTTACAGGATAACAAATTCCCTCTTTTAATAGGCGGAGAACACTTGGTTACCTTAGGTTCCTTCCGGGCAATCCATGAAAAATATCCTGATGTACATATCATTCACTTTGATGCCCATACAGACCTGCGGGATGACTACCTGGGTGCAAAATTAAGTCATGCCTGCGTTATTCGCAGATGCCATGATTTAATTGGCGACGGCAGAATCCACCAATTTTGCATCCGAAGCGGGGAGCGGGAAGAATTTCGTTTTGCAAAGGAACATACCAATCTGCATAAATTTAATTTTGATGGTCTGGAGGAAGCTCTAATACAGATTAGCGATGCCCCCATTTACTTTACCATTGATTTAGATTGTCTGGATCCTTCCGCTTTCCCGGGAACAGGCACTCCCGAAGCCGGAGGTGTAACCTTTATGGAATTATTAGGTGCCTTACAAATGGTCAGCAAATGTAATGTAGTAGGCGCAGATATAAATGAATTAAGTCCCATGCTGGATACCAGTGGTGCAAGTACTGCTCTTGCCTGTAAGGTGGTAAGGGAGCTTATGCTTGCTCTCCTAAAAAATAAGTAATTTAGCGTGGAATGATTCGTACATAAAATCAAAATATAACAATACCTAGAGAATGGAGAAAACAAAATGAGCAGAGTTTTAATTATCGGCTGCGGCGGTGTTGCTTCCGTAGCAATTCAGAAATGTTGTCAGGTTAGCGAGGTTTTTACCGAAATTTGTATTGCCAGCAGAACCAAATCCAAATGTGACGCATTAGCAGCAAAATTAAAGGATAAAACCACAACCAAAATTACCACTGCACAGGTGGATGCAGATAATACAGAGGAAGTCATTGCTTTAATCAATTCCTACAAGCCGGAATTGGTAATGAATATTGCACTGCCCTATCAGGATCTTACCATTATGGATGCCTGCCTTGCCTGCGGTGTAAATTATATGGATACTGCCAACTATGAACCGGAAAATATCGAAGACCCACAGTGGCGTGCTATTTATGACAAACGCTGTAAGGAAGAATGCTTCTCTGCCTACTTTGACTATTCCTGGCAGTGGGCATACCGTAAGAAATTTGAGGAAGCCGGCCTTACTGCTCTCCTTGGCTCCGGCTTTGACCCGGGCGTTACTCAGGCATATTGTGCCTATGCGTTGAAGCATGAGTTTGACCAAATTGATACCATTGATATTTTAGACTGCAACGGAGGTGACCATGGTTATCCCTTTGCTACCAATTTCAATCCCGAAATCAATCTCCGTGAGGTATCCGCACCGGGAAGCTATTGGGAAAACGGTCATTGGGTAGAGATTCCTGCTATGAGCATTAAGAGGGAATATAATTTTGAAGAAGTAGGTCAGAAGGATATGTATCTCCTTCACCATGAAGAAATTGAATCCTTAGCACAGACCATCCCCGGCGTAAAGCGCATCCGCTTCTTTATGACCTTCGGCCAAAGCTATTTAGACCATATGCGTTGTCTGGAAAACGTAGGAATGCTTTCTACCACTCCTATTAATTATGAAGGTAAGGAAATTGTACCCATTCAGTTTTTGAAGGCATTACTGCCCGACCCGGCAACCTTGGGTCCCCGTACCAAGGGTAAAACCAATATTGGCTGTATCTTTACCGGAACCAAGGACGGCAAGCCTAAGACCTATTATATTTACAATATCTGCGACCATCAGGAATGCTACAAGGAAGTGGAATCTCAGGCAATCTCCTATACCACCGGCGTTCCTGCAATGTGTGGCGCATTAATGCTGCTTACCGGCAAATGGAATAAGCCCGGAGTCTATACCGTAGAAGAATTTGATCCGGATCCCTATCTGGAAGCATTAGGAAAATATGGACTTCCTCACAGAGAAAGCTATAATCCCATATTAGTGGATTAATTCTTCTTCCAGTATCAGAACCTAAAAAGAAAAGGAGTATCCTACCTTGGAAAAAACGAAAGCACAGGACAAAATTTTAAATACCCGCCTCCCCAGCCCCTGTTATATTCTGGACGAAGCAGCTCTATTAAACAACTGCCGAATCCTAAAAAAGCTACAGGATGACACAGGCTGTAAGGTACTACTTGCACAAAAAGCCTTCTCCAATTACGACCTCTATCCCGCTATTGCTCCCTATCTTGCCGGTACGGAAGCAAGCGGACTTTATGAGGCGCGTCTGGGAGCTGAGCAGATGCCGGGCAAGGAATGCCATGTTTTTTGTGCTGCTTACAAGGAACAGGAATTTGTAGAGCTGTTAAAATACGCAGACCATATTGTATTTAACAGTCCTTCCCAATTAAAAAAATATGGCTTTAGAGCCAAAGATGCCGGGAAAGAAATTGGTATTCGTATTAATCCGGAATGCTCCACTCAGGAAGGTCATGAAATCTATGACCCCTGTGCTCCCGGCAGTCGTCTGGGCACTACCCTGGCACAATGGCAGGCTTCTATGACACCTGATTTAATTGGGATTCTTGATGGTATTCATTTTCACACTCTTTGTGAACAGGATTCTGATGCCCTTGCAGTAACTCTATCTGCCGTGGAAGAAAAATTTGGTACCTATCTTCATCAAATAAAATGGTTAAACATGGGGGGCGGGCATCACATTACCCGTCCCGACTATGATTTGAATTTACTAAAAAAATGTATTTTAACTATAAAAGAAAAGTATAATTTAGAAATTTATTTAGAGCCCGGCGAAGCGGTTGCTTTAAATGCAGGCTATTTGTATACTCGTGTCTTAGATACGATACAGAATAAGGATACCCAAATTGCCATCCTTGATATGTCCGCTGCCTGCCATACACCGGATGTAATAGAAATGCCTTATACGCCTCCTTTATACAATGCCGGTAAGCCTTCTGAAAAACCATATACCTATCGTCTTGGTGGGCCTACCTGTCTGGCAGGAGACATTATCGGAGACTTTAGCTTTGACACTCCATTACAAGAGGGGGATACGCTTCTTTTTGAAGATATGGCAATCTACTCCACCTGCAAAAACAATACCTTTAATGGTATGCCTCTACCGGATATTTGGGTAATACATGAAAACGGTTCCTTAGAATTACTGGCACGATTTGTTTATCAGGATTTCAAATATCGATTGGGAAGTAAGTAAAAATATGTCATATTTCCTATTCAAAAGTTTTTTTGTCTTTGATATACTTATCATGGCAGTTAGGTGTGCAACCGGTTGACCACTTTAAGGAGAGAGCTTTGGGATTCACCCAAACAAAGTAATGAGATATATAAAGAAAAATGAACTAATACCTGATATGGTACTTGCAACAACCCTCTATGATGATAATGATAATATTCTGTTGCGTGCCAATCACAAATTAACTCTGCATAATGTGAAAAGAATCCAACAATTAGATTATCATGGACTTTACATCTATGAGGATAATGAAGTTGCCATTCACAATGAACTGATTTCCGAACATACCAGACGTACTGCGCTTAATGCGTTAAAACGTCTTAACATTGACAAGTGCATATATCTTGCCAATGAAATCGTTGATGAAATTCGTTGCAGTGAATCCATGCTGATGGAAACTGTAAATTTAAGTACCTATGATAATTATACCTATTTACATAGTGTAAATGTGGACATCCTTTCCGTTATTACAGGAATCGCATTGGGACTAAGCGATGAACAGCTTCGCAATCTATCCAAAGCTGCCCTGTTGCATGATATTGGAAAGACCTGTGTTCCTAAGGAAATATTAAACAAGCCTGATATCCTTACCTTGGATGAATTTGAAGAGATTCAAAAGCATCCCCGTTATGGCTATGATATCCTAAAGAATAATGAAAATGTCTCTTCTACTGTAAGAAATGCCGTATATTCACACCATGAAAACGAAGATGGAACCGGATATCCTCGGGGATTAACCTCCGATAAAATCCATTTATTTGCAAAAATCATTCATATTGCCGATGTATATGATGCCTTAACTGCAAGACGAATCTATAAGGAACCCTTGAATCCCGGTGATGCTTTGGAATATCTTATGGCACATGTCGGAACCATGTTTGATAAAGCTGTTTTGGAAGCCTTCATTAAACATGTAGCCCCCTATCCTGTAGGTACTTCAGTAGTGCTCTCTACCGGTCACACAGCACAGGTTATTAAAAATAACGAGGAATTCCTGAACAGGCCTATTGTAAGATTGGAAAACGGTAATATTATTAATCTCCAGAAAACCTTAAATGTTACCATTACCGATTTACTTACCAATCAGGATTTCTCTTCTACCTGCTCCGGACATGCCGACAGTCATACTGCATAATACGGAATAAAAAAGCTCTAATCTCCATATTAATTTGGAATGGATTAGAGCTTTTTTCTTAAAAGTTCAAAAATATATAGGGAGATAAAGCAAATGAAAATGTTATGGAAACTTACAAAAGAAGCGACCAGATATAAGGGGCTCTATGTATTGGCAATTCTGTCCACACTATGCCTAACAGGAATTAATCTTGCAGCCCCCAAGGTGCTTTCCACTATGACAGGCATAGTAAGCGCCGAAATGGAGAACGCTGCATTAACAACCATTATGCAGCTGGCTGTAATATTATTAATTCTATATTTGTTCCGTATCGTTTTTCGTTTTTTAAGCAATTACCTTGCCCATAAAGCAGCCTGGTATCTTGTAGGCGATTTACGAAGCCGTATGTATCATAAATTACAAAGTTTAGATTTGGGCTTTTTTCACGATAAACAAACCGGTGATTTAATGAGCCGTATTGTGAATGATACCAGGGATTTTGAGCTTCTCTACGCTCATATGATACCGGATATTATTACAAACCTGGTAACCTTTGGGGGCGTCCTTGCCATTCTGCTTTCCATCAATTGGAAGCTGGCATTGATTACCTGCTGTCCCATTCCTCTGATTTTATTTTCCGGAGTGATTTTTTCCAAAAAAGTTCGACCATTCTTTAAGGCTTCCCAGAAATGTATGGGAGAACTGAATGCACAGCTTCAGGACAATTTATCCGGTCTCCATGAAATCCAATCATTCGGCCAGGAATCCTATGAGAATCAGCGTATCAAGGAAAAGAATTTCGAACAGGTAAGAGCCATGCTCCGCGCCCTTCGCGCCAGCGCACTCTTCCATCCCTGTGTGGAATTTCTCTCTTCTGCGGGAACAATTTTAGTGGTATTTTTTGGTGGGTATCTGGCTTATCAGAATCAGCTTTCCGTAGAAGACATTGTTGCCTTCGTATTATACTTATCCTTGTTTTATGCTCCGGTCTCCGGACTTGCCACGTTGTTGGAAAACCTGCAACAATCCCTTGCCGGTGCGGAACGAGTTACTTTGATTTTGGATACACCTTCCGCCATTGTAAATGCTGAAGATGCAACTGATATTGGTAAGGTGGAAGGTGCAATTACCTTCGAAAATGTAAACTTCCATTACAGTAATGAAATCCCCGTACTAAAAAATCTTTCCTTCTCCTGCAAGCCGGGAATGATGATTGCCCTGGTAGGCCCTACCGGAGTAGGAAAAACAACGATTACACAATTAATCTCCCGCTTTTATGACCCCATAACCGGAAGGATTTTAATTGATGGAAAGGATATCAAAAAGGTTACACTGGAAAGCCTAAGGCAGAATATTTCTCCGGTACTTCAGGATACCTTTCTTTTCAATGGAACTATCGCTGAAAACATCGGTTATGCCCAGCCTGATGCGAGCTTAGAAGAGATTCAGGCAGCGGCAAAAGCTGCCAACATACATGAGGACATATTACATATGCCCCAACAGTATGAAACACCTGTAGGTGAACGAGGTTTGCGACTTTCCGGTGGACAAAAACAACGAGTGGCTATTGCAAGGGCAATTCTTCGCAAATCACCCATTATTATTTTGGATGAAGCAACCGCCTCCGTGGATGTGGAAACCGAACGCCAGATTCAGCATGCCATTCAAAATCTGGCAGGCAAGCGAACCATTGTAGCCATAGCCCACAGACTTTCCACAATTCGTGATGCAGACTTGATATTGGTTATTCATGAAGGGGAAATTGTAGAACAGGGAACCCACGGGGAATTAATCGCCCAAGAGGGCATTTATTATCGGATGCAGCAGATACAAAGTATGGAATAAAGATTATCCTTTACCCTCTCGCTTAAAGACGCAATTATTTAAGCGAGAATGTAAAGTTTTTATTGTTTTCATTTTAAACTTCGGTGCAAAATCACCAAACTTTTAAATGAAAACATATAAATTGCAGTTTCGGCAATTTTTATCATTTTTGCCAAAACTGCAAGAAAACACTAAAAATACATTAATCTATATTCATCTATTGTCTTCAACACATCACATATTACTTCGTCCCACTGTAAATCACCAACGAAAAAGTTCTTCTTTCAGAACATCCTTGTCAATTTTCTCTGCGTTCATCTTCACAATGCCATATACATCATAAAAATCTCTCATTCTGGTATTGGCAATACCCCTTGTAAAAATTGTCTGTACCTTTTCCGCAAGCAACGTTTCAGTATTATATGTAAGAAGTGAAATTGTTCTATCCTCAAACATCAGCTTATATTCATATTCCACAGCAGACGGTGTAATAACATCATCTGTAGAAATATCAAGTTTTATACTCTGTCGCATCCGGTCCAGTTTTGCTTCTAATATCATTCTGATTCCCGGATATTCAAAATCCGTCATAATATTGGTTACTGATGTAATACTGAAAGTCACGCCATCTTCAAGAGGAATTGAACATATTTCCGATATAATTCTTTCAGCATCATTTTCATTCAATGGTAATTCCTTAACCGTGGTATCAATATGCCATTAACACAATGGTTCGAATCAGAGATGCAGCACCTGCCGCAATCAGTACAATTTCTTTAATTACGCTTTACGTTCTCGCTTAAATTTTTGTTATTTTAAGCGAGAATGTAAACTTTTATGTTTTCCATTTAAATCTTCAGTGCAAAATCACCTAACTTTTAACTCAAAGCATATAATCTATGCCAAATACATATTTTCCAATGTATGTAATGCTACATCCAATTCCATATCAAGCCCAATATTCTTCATATTGATACGTTCTTCCGGCATTCTTGCTATAAACTGTCTGACATCATCCTTAACCATTTCTGGAGCGCTAATTACTTCATCAGGATTTATTACATTCATCAAACGGAATACATCATTTTTATGTTTCTTGATGTCAGCTGAATTCACATGCTCACCTTCACTTTTTCGTCTGCAAAGGTCTAACCACGCTCTCATCTTAAACGGAATCAGATGCTCTGCTCCTAGAACACCCACACCATTCACTACTTTTCTTCCACTCATCATAAACTCATAGTAGTTATCATTCAACATAATTGCCGAAAGACTGGATACTTCATCTGAAATATGTAATGGAGTGATTACCATATCACTCTCATGTAACTGATACCCCGGATCTTTTGAAAACAGTTCTATCATTATTGGATAATTCGGATTCTGTGGCTCAGTAAAACGATAGAAATGCAGCTTCTCAGAACTTTTCCAACCACATCTATATGCACCATCCTTAATGAATTTCCATAATACTTCCCCAAACTCTTCAAATCTGTTTTCAATCAACAAAATCATATCAATATCTCTGGTTGCCCTAAAATCAAGGTTTGCTTTGTTCATCAGAATATCACAAGCCGTGCCACCGATAATTGTATAGCAATCCTCATACCCCTTAAATGCTTCTCTAAAAGCTTCCAATCCTATTACCATTTGTATTCCTCCATAATCTCTTCAATCTGCATTTCCACACGTTCATCTTCCACATCCTTAAGGCTTTGCACCAATGACACGATATCTACCATTTCATCAGATGTGTATACTGACGGATTATATTTCCATAATTCAATTTCCACATAATCATTATCTGTCATAAGCTTTGGTTCCACTATGGCATCCTTCGGAATGTCCTTTAACAGCTTCTTATCCATAGCAAAAACTGTACATTTCGGGTAATTCAACATACTTCTTTTTGCCAATGCAGTCTCTCCTGCAAATGGTAAATCCATGTCAAAATACTTAAGACTCACATAAATTTTCTTCTGAACCGGTGACTGTAAATATCCACTCGAAAGCTGATACAGTTCCTTTCCTGTTGCTACAGATTTGATTACCTTACTTGTTCCTTCCTTTCGACTTTCCAACAAACCAAGTTCCTGTAACTCCTGTACAGCCCTACTAACATTCATGGCTGACATATTAAGGTATTCTGCTATCTCTGACTGGCTCTTTTCTTCATGCTTCTTTTGATAAATAAAATATAGAAGCAAAAATTGTGTTGCAGCAGATATTTTTTCAACTTTTTCTCTCTTGCCTACACAAAATTCTTTCAGGCTCATTCCTAATTCCGGTACAAAAATCTGCGAATTTGGTACAATGAATGGAATTCTACTTTTAACTAATGCATTCCTCTGATAAGTGGAAACAGCATCCAGCCACAGTATAACTGACATTTCAGCGTATTTTTCAATTTCCTGCATTTCTTTTTCAAAACCGGAAACATTAAAATTGTCAGAGTTATTCTTCATTAAAACACTCTGTACATTTCCAATAGAAAGCACAAAATATTCCCTTTTATTTCTCAAATACAGTGGCAATTTACTCTTACCATCCCAGTTTTCAATTTTAACGTTTAACCCGAAGATCTCAGCCAAATATTTTTTCATAAAAGCACCTTTTAACATTTTTATTTCATCCTAACATATATTTTGTTAGTATTCAATATTTTTGTTAGATTAATATTTTTATTATATCCTTTATTCCTCAAACTCATACATTGGCGAATAGGAATCCAATATCTGCATCTGGCTAATTTTATACTTTGCAAGCACCTCTGACGACTCTTCCTTCGGAAGCTTCTCTCTGCTTTCCAAATCCTTTTGCAACTGCTCCTTGGTCTTCGTCTCATCTCCCGGCTTAACCGTCATTTCCTCCAAAGCCTTGGCCGCCTCCATAGCCTCTTTAGCCTTACGCTTCTTTTCCTGCTCCTTTGCCTTACGTCTGGCAGACTCAATAATCCTTGGCTCAATATGCCCAATATCACAATTCTCCTGAAGCACGTTATTATAAAGGTCTTTCAAGTGACTATAGGCATCCCCTGTTCCCTTTTCATCAATCATCACACTTGCAAGGTATTCATCCTTATCCCTGTAACGGTTACGAATGGTAAACTGAAAGGAAAACTTTTCGGCAAGCTTCTGTAAAATATCCTCCATAATCATCTTTGTCATTTTGCAATTATAGCTTCCCTTCATTTCCTTATTAGGCGGCATAATTTCATAAGAACCTGTATAAATGTCCTTTTCAATCTCAATCATCCCACCCTCTTCATAGCAATATCTGTAAGGAATATTGTTGTGCATAAATGCACGATTAGTTGTTTTTGTACTTTGTTTCATAGATAACGCTCCTCGCTTTCTTTGTGCTTCACTCTGTAAATTGCACCGCTTACAGCTTTTAGGCAAAAAATAGAGAGTAGATATTTCACTACTCTCCAAAGCACTAAACCATATTCACTTATACATATTCCATAACCGAGAAATCCAATTTATTCATCTCATGCACCAAATCTCTAAAGGTAGGATGTGTATATACTCACTCTGTCACATCCTTATCTAAACTGTGTCCCATAATTCGCTTTCTAATTCCGGCATCCATACCACAACGCTTTGCCTGTGTAGAAAATGTATGTCTTGTACAGTGAGGCGTAAGCCCCTTAAAGCCCATCTCTTTCATCACATTCATAAATCTTCCCCTGTACATATCGTAAGTCATCTTGGTACTTTGCTGACCTTTCGGATCATTGAAAAGTCGGTCACTATGATAACGCTCCGTTGCCTGTATGAATCTCTTCTCTACCAAGGACTTAATAGCCGGATGAATAGGTACAACTCTGTCTCTGCCGTTATCCGTCTTAATACCACCGATAATCTTGTTTTCATCCAAGAAGATATTCTTTGTTTCCAAAATCGCCACTTCCTGCGGACGGAATCCGGTATACATAGCAATCAGCACCATATCCACCCAAGGTATATCATCCACATATTTCCACAGCTCATTTACCTGCTCCTGCGTAAATGGTATCTTGCCCTTTGACTTCTTCTGGATTTCATTCAACAGATTACCAATCTTAAACGCCCTTGCCGGATTAGTAAGAACTATTCTTCTCTCCAATGCATAATCAAACATCAGATTACACATAGACTTAATTCTTTCCTGCGTATTTATTGAAGCATATCTTTTCTGCCCTTTATCTTTTCCAGTCGTAAGAATAACATAGCCCTGCTCCATTGCATCCCTGATATGCCCCGGACCAATCTTACGAACCGGCATATCGTATAGTCCACTACAATATGCATAGGCACTGGTCACTGTACGCATGGAACTATCCCCTTTTAACGTGGAGAAATAATATTTTGACCAAGCTTCATATAAATCTGCAAATGTCTTAACGGAATTTGTTATATCATAAGGAGTTCTTGAAAAATCAGCCAAGGCATTCTCCGCTTCCTCTCTCGTAGGGAAAGTTCCAAGAGTTTTATAAACTGCCTGTGTTTTTCCGTTCTTATCTATCTTGGTTCCCACAGGTACCTTTGCCTTAAACGGATTCTTCTTACTATTTGTTTTCTCTACCGTACCTCGTCCATTCTCTCTTCTGACTGCTTTCTTTCTAGCCATAGCTTATACCATCCTTTCATTTCTCTTTCGATGTATATCAGCTATTTATTTACCTACCTACACTAAAAAAGTCGGGGTAGGTAGAGGGTAGGTAGGCATAAAAAACGAGGACAAACCACGCCATACTACGACTTGGTTTGTCCCCAAAAATCAAGGTTTTTTAATACTTTTTTAGAACTTACCAGGTAAATTCGTTAGAATTTGCCTTGTTCAGCTGCTTCCTGAATAGAAACAGCAACTGCAACAGTCATACCAACCATAGGGTTGTTACCTGCACCGATAAGACCCATCATTTCTACGTGAGCGGGTACGGAAGAAGAACCTGCAAACTGTGCATCAGAATGCATACGTCCCATGGTATCGGTCATACCGTAGGAAGCAGGACCTGCAGCCATGTTATCGGGATGAAGAGTACGTCCTGTACCACCACCGGATGCTACGGAGAAGTACTTCTTACCCTGCTCAAGACACTCTTTCTTGTAAGTACCTGCAACAGGATGCTGGAATCTGGTAGGATTGGTAGAGTTACCGGTAATGGATACGTCTACACCTTCCTTGTGCATGATTGCTACACCTTCACAAACATCGTTTGCACCATAGCAGTTAACCTTTGCACGAAGTCCTTCAGAATAAGACTTACGGAATACTTCCTTAACAGTGTTGGTGTAAGGATCATACTCGGTCTCAACAAAAGTAAATCCGTTAATACGTGCGATAATCTGAGCTGCATCCTTTCCAAGACCGTTCAGAATAACACGAAGAGGCTTCTGACGAACCTTATTAGCCTTCTCTGCAATACCGATAGCACCTTCTGCTGCTGCGAAGGACTCATGACCTGCAAGGAATGCGAAGCATTCGGTATCTTCCTCAAGAAGCATCTTTCCAAGGTTACCATGACCAAGACCTACCTTACGGGTATCTGCAACGGAACCGGGGATACAGAATGCCTGAAGACCTTCACCGATTGCTGCAGCTGCATCTGCTGCTCTTCTGCAGTCTTTCTTAATTGCGATAGCTGCACCTACAATATAAGCCCAGCATGCATTTTCAAAACAGATAGGCTGGATGCCTTTAATCTGGTTGTATACATCAAGTCCAGCATCCTTGGTAATCTTTTCAGCTTCTTCGATAGAAGCAATACCATAGCTGTTTAATACGGAATTGATTTTGTCAATTCGTCTTTCATATGATTCAAATAATGCCATCTTAATTGTCCTCCTATATTATTCATGTCTAGGGTCGATAATCTTAACCGCATCAGCTACACGACCATACTGTCCCTTAGCCTTCTCCCATGCAGTATTGGGATCATCACCCTTCTTGATGAAGTCTGTCATCTTTCCAAGACTTACAAACTGGTATCCGATAATCTGATCCTCTGCATCCAGAGCGATACCGGTAACATAGCCTTCAGCCATTTCAAGATAACGAGGACCCTTTGCCAAAGTACCATACATAGTACCAACCTGGCTTCTTAATCCCTTACCAAGGTCTTCCAGACCTGCACCTACAGGCAGACCATCCTCAGAGAATGCACTCTGGGTACGTCCGTAAACAATCTGTAAGAACAGCTCTCTCATTGCAGTATTAATAGCATCACATACAAGGTCAGTATTTAATGCCTCCATAACGGTTCTGCCGGGCAAAATTTCAGATGCCATAGCTGCGGAGTGAGTCATACCGGAGCATCCGATAGTCTCAACCAATGCTTCCTGAATGATACCTTCCTTAACATTCAGAGTCAGCTTACATGCACCCTGCTGAGGAGCACACCAGCCTACACCGTGTGTTAAACCGGAAATATCTTTTACATCTTTTGCTTTAACCCATTTTGCTTCTTCTGGGATAGGAGCACAGCCGTGAGACACGCCCTGCGCTACTGGACACATTTCTTCAACTTCCTTTGAATAAATCATGTGAAATCTCCTTTCAATATATAACTTACAATACTATTGATAAAATAATATCATAATCATCGTCTACATTCTCTCATATTTACTATAAAAAATCTAGACTTTTTTGTGTTTTTTTGTATTTTTATGTAACTGTTCTGCCAGATACAGCAGAACTTAGCTACACCTCCACATTACACCTTCGCCACAATTTTATCCTGTGCCTTAAAAATACTATTTTCAGGAATCACACCTCTTACACAGGAGGTAGGGTAAACATTGGAATTTCTGCCGATTACCGTTCCGGGATTCAGCACACTGTTACAGCCGACCTCTACATTATCACCCAGCATGGCACCCATTTTTTTCAAACCGGTTTCTATCTGACCATCCTGACCTTTTACTACTACAAGAGTCTTATCACTTTTTACATTGGAGGTAATGGAACCGGCACCCATATGGGATTTAAAGCCAAGGACACTGTCCCCAACATAATTATAATGAGGTACCTGAACCTTGTTAAACAGCACCACATTTTTTAATTCTGTGGAATTACCAACTACAGCACCCTTACCTACAATAGCATTTCCTCTTACAAAAGCACAATGACGAACCTCTGCTTCCTCATCGATAATCAAAGGGCCGTTTAAGCATGCGGTAGGTGCCACCTTGGCGTTTTTTGCCACCCAAATATTTTCGCCACGTTTCTCATATACATCCTCAGGTAAGGTTTCACCCAAAGCAATAATAAAATCATGAATCTTAGGCAATACCTCCCAGGGATAGGAAACACCCTCAAAAAGTCCGGTTGCAATGGTTTCTTTTAAATCATAAAGCTCAGAAACAGTAACATTTTTCATTTTTCATACTCCTTCTATTCCGTAGAATTTTATAAAAACTAAGTAATTTTCTTAGCCTTTTGCACCTTTTTTGTTTGAAACATAATTTACTTCTGCAGCTCTGAACTGATTGTAAAGCATTCCCTGATTATTCAGTTGCTTCACAATATTGGTTCTTCTTCCCACAAAATCTGTCAGCTTTTTCATATATTCTTCGGAGGTAATATTTCCGTCCGCCACAAGGGTTAACCCCTTTTCCCAGCTTGCCGTAAGCGCCGGGTCAAGAAGTGGCTTAATAGAACTGTTTACCACATCATAAATCATTTCTCCCATCAGTGTAGGGGTTAATACCTGGGTCTTTTTATTTAACGCCAGATACTCAATATTTACAAGCTTTTTGAGAATTTCAGCGCGGGTTGCACTGGTGCCGATACCACTACCCTTTATCTGGGCACGAAGTTCCTCATCCTCAATAAACTGACCAGCATTTTCCATGGTAAGAATAATGCTTCCCGAGGTATAACGCTTAGGCGGTGAGGTCTCTCCCTCTTTGATTTCATAGGAATCCACAGCAATGACAGTTCCTTTCTTAAGCTCCATCAAAAGCTTTACAAATTCTGCATCACATCTTTCCTCGCTTTCCCTTTCATCTCCCTCTTTTTCTTCCACTTCCTTTTCGGCAGCATCATTTTCATTTTTTGCCGTTCCACCAGCATCCTTCTTTGCCGGGGCATCCTTCTTAAAAGAAAACTCCGTAACCTTTAAATAGCCTTCTTCCGCCAACACCTTAAAATTAGCAAAAAATTTCTCTTCCTTCACTCCCACACAAAGAGCAAATTTCTGATATACCGCCGGTGGATAAAAAACACTCAAAAAGCGTCTTGCAATAATCTCATACACCTTTGCTGCCGTAGGGGGCAATCCCGACAAATTATTTAAGCCCTGACCGGTAGGAATAATGGCATAATGGTCGGTAATCTGCTTATCATTTACATAACGGGTTTTCGCCAGATTTTTATAACTGCCCTTCTCCAATATTTCCCCTGCGAAATTCCCCACATAGGAATAATTCCGAAGACCTGCTATATTTTTATGTATCTCCTTAGCCACCGCCGTGGAAAGCACACGGGCATCGGTTCTGGGATAGGTTACCATCTTCTTTTCATATAATTCCTGCACTATACGCAGGGTCTCATCAGGACTGATTTTAAAATATTTGGAGCAATCATTTTGAAGCTCTGCCAAATTGTAAAGCAAGGGGGGATTTTTATTTTCTTTTTTCCGCTCAATACTTTCTACAACCACTTCCCCCACAGGTTCCTGACTCAAATAGTCAATCAATTGTTTTGCATCTTCTTCTGCTTTAAAACCATTTTCCTTATACAACTTAGGGGAAGCATAATAATGAGAACCCTCTACTGCCTTCCATTCTCCCGAAAAGCTTTTATCCTGCAAATTGAATTTCCCCATGACACGGTAAAAGGGGGTTTTTACAAAGGAACGAATTTCACGTTCTCTATTCACAATCATCCCCAGCAGACAGGTCATAACTCGACCTACGGAAATCACTGCTCTGTCTCGCTTTAAATAATCCTTTACGGTTCTTCCATATTTTAAAGTCAATACACGGGAGAAGTTGATACCCATAAGATAATCCTCTTTGGCACGCAGGTAAGCTGCATTGCTGAGATTATCATAGGCTGAAAGGTCTTTTGCCTCACGGATTCCACGCAAAATCTCTTCCTCTGTCTGGGAATCAATCCAAACACGCTTCCTGACCTTTCCCTTTACACCGGACATCTGCTCCACCAATCGGTAGATATATTCTCCTTCCCGTCCCGAGTCAGTACACACATAAATTGTAGTTACATCCGCTCTGTTTAAAAGGGAGCTTACAATCTTAAACTGCTTTTTGGCACTATCAATCACCTCATATTTAAAGGTTTCCGGTAAAAACGGAATGGTGTCAAAGCTCCATCTTTTATATTTTTCATCATATACTTCCGGATAACTCATAGTTACCAGATGTCCCACACACCAGGTTACAATGGCCTGCTCGGACTCTAAATAGCCATCCCTGGATTTCATATTATATTTTAAAGCATTGGCAAACTCTCTTGCCACACTGGGTTTTTCTGCTATAAACAAACTTTTTTCCACAAATTACCACCTTCTTCATACTAAAAAGCAGTTAACAAAACAAGAGAGCTGTCTTACCGACACCTCTCTTAATTGTACCTACAGTCCCGCAATAATACACTCCAAATCTTCAGGAGGCATAGGTTTGCCCATTAAATATCCCTGTATCATATCACAACCGATTGCATGAAGATATTTATACTGCTGTTCCTCCTCCACACCTTCCGCTATGGATTCCAACCCCAAGGCCTTAACCATATTAATCAATGACTCTGTAATTACTCTGGTAGCAGAATCCTGCATAACAGTATCGATAAAGGACTTATCAATCTTTAAGGTATTAATAGGAAGCTGTTTTAAATAAGACAGGGATGAGAAACCTGTACCAAAATCATCCAAGGAAATCTTAATACCGTAATCCCTTAAAGATTTAAGCTTTTCTATTACCGACTCAAAATCGTCTATTAATACACTTTCCGTAATCTCCAATTCAATTTCTGCAGGTTCTACATTATACTTTTTAATGGTACTGATCAAAGTATCTACAAAATCCGCTTCATTATACTGCAAAGCTGAAATATTAATGGACAACACAAAACGAACTCCATATTGTGCTTTCCATCTGGCATAGGTTTTAATACTTTCTTCCACAACCCATTGACCGATTGGTATAATGGTGCCATTCCTTTCTGCAATGGGAATAAAGGTAGCCGGACTGATAATTCTGCCATCATTGTCACGCCAACGAAGCAACACTTCTACACCTCGAAGATCCTTGCTCCCTGAATAATACTGGGGCTGAAAATAAAGGATAAAATTCTGCTCATGAACAGCTTCCTTCAATTTATTTTCAATTTCTACTGCATGAAGAAATTCATTTAATACAGGCGCATCAAAATAATGAACACTGTTCCTAGCCTTATCCTTCGCCTTAATCATAACAATTTCCGCACAGTTGATTAAATCCAAGGTAGAGGTTGCTGCTTCAGGAAATTCAGCAACACCGATACTTACTGTTATACTTAAGGACTGACCATCAACCAGATAATAAGGCTCCTTATTTCGCTTTTGAATTACCTTTATAATGTTGTCCACCGTACTCTCTCCGGCGGGATCATAAATAGCGATACCGAAAACATCACTGTTCATGTGGCTGACAATCACATTCTCTTTGGTAAATTCCTTTAAGAAATTACCAAAGAGCTGTATCAATTCATCACCCACTACCATGCCCATACCATCACGGACATTCTTAAAATCATCAATATCAATCATAATCAGACTGACAATATTATTGTTCTCCTTTGCCCTTCTGACAAATTCACCCAATTGGCTGACAAAATAATTACGATTGTAAAGTCCTGTCATACTGTCATAATACGCCATATATAACAGTTCTTCATTTTGCGCTTTACGCTTTGTAATATTTTTGACGGAAATCAACTTATCCGTCGGCTGTCCATTCTCGTATATTACATGACAATTAAACTGTAACCATATTTTTTTGTTTTTTTGCATACATTCTACAGAAGCTTGGTCTTTTCCATTCTTCTCTAAGAATAATACATCACGGAGAGGCATAACATACGCTTCATCAACCATTTCAAAAAGGTTTGCAAGCTCTCTCACATCCGTAATATTAAATTCAAAAAAATCACTCCATTTTCCAAGAGTCGTGAATTCATTCTTCGCAAAGGAATAATACAGATATGCAGCATCAGAAGTCTCACAAAGCAGGCGATACATCCGTTCCTTTTCACTTAATTTCTGATTCATCGCTTTCAACAAATCTAATTGATAGCGCATTTCATTCATAATGTCTCTCCATTACTAAAAATTTAAACTTATTTCTTTGTAATATATCCCTGTGCCTTTAATAATTCTGCGCAAAGTACAGCACCACCGGCTGCACCACGTACTGTATTGTGGGACAAGCCTACAAACTTAAAGTCATATACGGAATCCTCGCGGATACGTCCTACGCTGACACCCATTCCTCTTTCATAGTCAACATCCATGTGTACCTGAGGTCTGTTATCCTCTTCCAGATACTGAATGAACTGCTTGGGAGCACTGGGAAGCTCAAGTCTTTGAGGCTCACCGGAAAACTCTTTTAATTTCTGGATTAACTGCTCTTTGGTAGGTTTCTTCTTAAACTTAACAAATACAGCTGCGGTGTGACCGTTCAAAACAGGTACACGGATACACTGACAGGTAATTACAGGACTGGTTGCAGGAACGATAACACCGTCCTTAATCTCACCCCAAATACGAAGAGGCTCTTTCTCACTCTTCTCTTCCTCTCCGCCAATGTAAGGGATAATATTTTCCACCATTTCAGGCCAATCCTTGAAGGTCTTTCCTGCACCGGAAATTGCCTGATAAGTAGTTGCAACAACCTCGTAAGGCTCAAATTCCTTCCATGCAGTCAATACAGGTGCATAGCTCTGAATGGAACAGTTAGGCTTAACAGCCACAAAGCCTCTGGTGGTTCCCAGACGCTTCTTCTGGAAATCAATTACCTTCATATGCTCAGGATTAATCTCAGGCACTACCATGGGCACATCAGGTGTCCATCTGTGAGCACTGTTATTGGAAACTACAGGAGTCTCAGTTTTTGCATAATCTTCTTCGATTTTCTGAATTTCTTCCTTAGTCATGTCAACTGCACTGAATACAAAATCCACCTCTGCAGCTACTTTTTCCACTTCATTTACATTCATAACTACAATATTCTTTACAGCTTCAGGCATGGGAGTGGTCATTTTCCATCTGTCACCTACTGCCTCTGCATAAGTCTTTCCTGCGGAACGGGGACTTGCTGCAATTGTAGTTACTTCGAACCAGGGATGATTCTCAAGCAGAGAAATGAATCTCTGTCCAACCATACCTGTTCCACCTAAAATACCAACCTTTAACTTGTCACTCATAATTTTCTCCTCACTTTTGCTTAATGTTCTTTTACCTGTATTGCTTCCTGTGCCAGGTACTCACGGTTAATACGAATAACCTCTTTCATGGCATCCGGTCCCGGAGCGCCGATAGTCAAACGCTTCTCCACACAGGTTTTCAAAGAAACTGCCTCATAAATATCTGTTTCAAATTTATCGCTGATAGCCTGCAATTCTTCCAGACTTAAAGCGTCAATAGAAGTATCCTTCTCAATACAGTACAATACTAATCTTCCGATAATGCTGTGTGCATCACGGAAAGGCACACCCTTATTTACCAAATAATCTGCCGCATCGGTAGCATTGGTAAAGCCATTCATTGCACTTTTTGCCATACGCTCTTTTCTAAATTTCATGGTGCGAACCATACCGGTAAATAATAATAAACAATCCTTCACGGTATCCATGGCATCAAATGCCACTTCCTTATCCTCCTGCATATCCTTATTATATGCTAAAGGCAAGCCCTTCATAGTAGTCAAAAGGGAAACCAAAGCTCCATATACACGCCCTGTCTTTCCTCTTACCAATTCTGCAATATCAGGATTCTTTTTCTGAGGCATAATACTACTTC
>JAGAMG010000051.1 GCA_017624835.1 Lachnospiraceae bacterium | reverse complement strand
TGACTTTATTTTACATCAAAAAGGAATGAGATTCCTTATATTTTGGGTGTTTTTTGAAAGTTGTTTATAGTGAAGTTCATAAAAAAAGGGTTCTGTGGATAAAACTGCGGAAACTCAAGCATGAAATAGGATTGACAAATCCCCCTTATCAGTATTACAATACAGAAAAAATTTAAGGAGAGCCATAGAATGCAGAACTTACATTGCATAATGAACTATATGTACATGTATTACGGACGTACTCGTTTGTAACTGTAAAGAATCCGAAAAAGGAAGCACAGTTACAGCAGATAGGTCTGATATGTCTGTGCAGAAAGTTCGGATAATGTAAGTTTTGATATTTATATAATCTTACTGAATAACCGTATTTGAATTTATGCACCGGACATATCATATGTTTGGTGCATTTTTTGCGTAGCAAAATTTCTGTATATATGGTGGAAAGGAGATTATTATGGTACGATTTGCAGAAGAGAAAGATTTGGACAGAGTAAATGAATTGAGAAAGCAGGTAAATGATATCCATGTGGAGGGACGCCCGGATATTTTTAAAGCCGGATTTGGTGAGGAAATAAGAGACTTTGCCAAGGTAATATTAAATGGGGAAAACAGTGATATCATAGTGGTGGAGCGTGACGGTATTATTTGCGGTATGGCGTGTGTGGATTATGTGAATAGACCGGAAACGGCATACGGGAATCCCAGAAGTTTCTACCATGTGCAGGAAATTGCAGTGGATGAAGCATTTAGGCGCCAAGGTGTAGCAAGGGAATTGTTTGAATTTATGAAAAAAGATGCACAACAAAGAAAACTCCCCCAAATTGAGTTGGATGTTTGGGAATTTAATGAATCGGCAAGGGAGTTTTATGAGGCAGTTGGTTTTAAGGAAACCAGGCGGTGGATGGAGTTTGGGGTGGAATGAAAAGAGCCTATTACATATAATTAAGAAATGCTAAAATTTTTATCCTATTATACTAGACTAATTAAATGTTTTTTTTGTATTATAAAAATGCTAAAAGACAATACATAACTTCCAGTGATTAGCTTGTATTGAAATTGTCTTTTATGGCAACAAAATACATCATGAGGAGAATGGTAAATGAGAGGAAAAAAGAGATTTTGGTACTTGATGTTGGCACTTTGTCTTATGGTAGTGCAGATGCCTATGAGGGTACAGGCGGAAACGGAAAGAGTCAGTTTGTTGTCTGAAGAATTGGTAGCGGATACCTATTACAAAACTGTCAGTGATGGAGATGGCATTAGTACGGAAGGAGCGAGTGAAAGCGACTACAATGTATACTTTTCTCAGGAAGAGGGTAAGAGCAAGCTGATTCTGAATAATGCTCAGATTAATGGACAGTTGGAGAGTTATGCGTCCCATCTGGAGATTGAATTACAGGGAAGAAATATTATTACGAATAGCTATAGTGGGTCTCCTGCTGCTATTTATACGGGCGGTGGCTGTTCCCTGATTATTGGGGGAGCCGGAGAACTGGTTGCTTTGGCAGCGGAGGGCTATGGTTCGCGATATAGTAATGCCATTGCAGTTAATGGTGATTTGACTATCACAGGCGGAACCATTACTGCTTTAGGTAATACGGCAGAAGCAGCAAGCTGTGGTATCTACATGGAAGGTGGTAATCTTTCTATAAAGGGCGGTACGCTGTATGCCAATTGTGCTTTGGAAGATGGAAAAATTGTAACAAAAGACGGACAAGTTCCCCATGGTTTCAGTGTAGGAATTTATAATTCCTCTTTAGCTGACGGAAAGGGTAATATTACCATAGATGGTGGTACAATCTATGCTTATGGTGGAGATGCATCCGGTGCGACTCACGGAATTGGCGCAGAGGGAAATATCGTAATTAATGCTGGTACTATCACAGCAGTTGGCGGTGGTTCTGAAGATACGAGACCTAACTATGGTATTGGTTGTAGTAAGGATGTTACTATTAATGGGGGAACCATAATTGCTACGGGTGGTACTGTTGCAGATGGCAGCAGTTATGGTATTGGAGCAATAGGAAATCTGGCTATTGCAAACGGAAAGGTTACAGCTTCCGGTGGAGCATCAGCAAACGGAAATAGCTTTGGTATTGGTTCCAACGGAAAGGTTACCATTACAGACAGCGAACTGACAGCAAAGGGTGGTAATGCAGGACAGGCATCCTATGGTGTAGGTTCTGACCAGGGTATTACTATCAAGAATAGTAGTGTGAATGCTGCGTCGGGTACTGCTCCGTATGGTTTTGCCGTAGGTACACAGGGAAGTCTCTTCGTAGATGCTAAAACTAAAATAGAGGCCAACAGTTTAGGTACAGCAATTGGAACGGTACTGGGTTGTACTTTTGAGAACCATGTGTTGTATGCAGGTAATTCTGCAGAGGACGCTTCTTTGTTGGAAACAATTCCTTCTAAAGTGTTAAATTATAAATATGTTTCAGTGCTACCTTATCGTGCGGTAACAGTAAATAATGGTAGCGGAACCGGAGAATATATTGAAGGAAATAAAGTAACCATAGTGGCAAAGGAAGCGGAAGCCGGCAAGCAGTTTAAGGAATGGATTGTAGAAAGCGGAGAAGTAACTTTGGATAATGCTACCAGTAGCGAGACAACATTTACAATGCCCGCAGGGGAAGTGGTAGTGACTGCAACCTATGAGGATATTCCTGCGTATAAAATCTTATCCGGTGGTGAAGGTAATTGGACTCAGGGAGACGAAGAAGGATATATTATCACGGGTAGCGGGGATTGTGCGAAATTCCTTGGTATAAAGGTGGATGGCAATTCGGTTGATCCGAGCAATTATACTGTGAAATCCGGTTCTACTATCGTGATTTTGAAAAAATCCTACATGGATACCCTGTCAGTCGGGACTCATACCCTTGAAATGATTTGGACGGATGCTTCTATTTTTACAACCTTCTCCATACTTGCCCCGGAGGACGGAAAGGCTGATGGCGGTGCCGTAGCTGGTGGTACTGTGGAGAAGAGTGATGAAGATGATGCCGATGAGAACGAAGATGTGGAAGAAGTTGCCGTAAAGGTAAAGGATAATGTGCCCAAAACAGGGGATATCACACCTCTTGGTAGTTTGTTTGCTTGTATGCTTCTTTCAGGAGCAGGAATTCTTCTAACAGTAAAAAGAAAAGCAGAGAAAGAATAATTGATTTAGAAAAGGCAGGTTTATACCTGCTTTTTCTAAAATGGAGGAACCCAATGTCCACAAATTCCCATCACATTTCCCAAGAAATGGACCAAAAAGCATACCAATTTTTAAAATTCCAGAGAGAATACTATATAAACCAAGCAGATGACCTTGCTCTGATGGAGCGGACAACCCAGCCCTTTTGGCAGAGTCTTCGCCTGAGCAAACGCCGTTTGGCATCAAAGGGACTTACTATGGATGTGGAAATTTCCCATGATTCCAAAAGCCTGACAGCTAAGGATGAGACTTTACATATGCGAAAGGATGGATATCATTTCGCCGGCAATAAAGCATTGAATGTGTTAGTGCAGCGGAAATTCTATAAGGATGGTAAGAAGATTTCCACTGTAAAAAATAGAGAAATCTGCAATTTGCATTTATTAAAAACAGAAGTAAATGGAAATCAGGCGGCATGCCCAAACTGTGGATATGTAAACACGATTACTTCCTTCATTGATGGTTGTAATGCCTGTGATTCCAAGTTTACAGTACAGGACTTTGAAACTAAGGTCTCTGCTTTTTCCCTGGAAGAGAATACCGGTGCCAAGATTAAGGATACTGTGTGGGGAAATGTGAAATTTTTAGGTATTCTATTAGCTGTTTTTGTGTTGATGGCGATTGCAGTACTAATATTATGTGGAATGAGGCTGCTTGCAGGAATGACGGAAATTGATATCGTAGGTTCCATTATTGGAACCTATATGTCATTTACCATGATTCCTGTAGTCTTTAAGGTATTGATTGTCTTACTGATTATATTTGCAGCAGGAGCTTCTCATTTGCTCAAAATTTATAAAAATCCGATTTTATTAGAAGCAATTGTAAAACAAGAGATACCGGATTTTTCTGCCAGAGATTTTTATCAAAATTTGGAGTACAAACTTCGCAATATACATTTAACGGATAATGTGGAGGAGATAAGCGTGTTTGCCCGTTGCGATTTGAAGGATGTGGTTGAGAATTATCACAACGTGGTGGAATGCGATATGACAAGACTAAAATTTCTGCATTTTCACAGGGATAATGAGGGATACAGAGTAAATGTAGAGGCAGAGCTACGTTTAACGGAGTGCAAAGGAGAACATATCTCTACAAATTATGAAAAGGTAAATTTAACTTTGTTTGCCAGACCGGAAGTAATCGGAAAATCTGTAACCACGCTACGGGAATATAAGTGCCCCGGCTGTGGCAGCAGCTTGAATGTGCTGGAAGGAGGAAACTGTACTCATTGTGGTAATGTATTTGATTACGCTGAGTTTGGCTGGGTAATTGAAAGCTACCAAAGCATTAGAAAAAAATATAGCTTATATCAATCCATTAAGTATGGTATGATTGCTATTTTTATAGCAGTATTTGGGTTAAACCTTTTATTTCCCACAGGTATTGGAAAAGAAAATATATTTCAGATATACCATATATTTTCCAGACAAGCGGAGCAATTGGAAGAAATTTATACAAATGTAAAACATCCTGACGAATTATACGAAGGAGTTACCCTGTTATCCGGTGAAGACTACTTGATTGAACGGAGATTTGAATATGAAACTGAGGATGCAGACACTATTATGAAACAGTATTGCAGTTATTTGGAGAAACAGGGATTTATCTTACAGGAAGAAACAGAGAATTCTGTTACCTTATATCAAAGCTTTACCTTAGAGGGTGCAAAGACTTTGGAAGAGGAAACTTACAGTATTATGGTTACAAAAGAAGGAGCATATATTGTTATGGAAGAGGCTATGGAATGATTTAAAAATGATATAGCCATTAGGTAGTTAAATGTGATAAAATAATAGAAATATTACATGCGGAGGATAAGGTATATGCAGAGTTACGATGAAAAGTATTTTAATGCCAAAGCAAATCGAAGAGCAGGTACTACATGGATTACATTGATGTTTATTGTTACCATATATTATGGTGTTAAAGTAGCAGAGGGTGCAGTAGGTCTGAATTGGTTTATTATGTTTTCTGCTGTAGGATGGGCTGAATATCTTTTTGCAGGTATTATGCTGAAGATAAAGGGAATGGATTACGCCGGCTATAAGTGGATACTTGGCTTGGGCTATCTCACATTTTTTGCAGTAATTGCATGGACATCCATGGATACTATAAATTATGTATTTATTTTGCCATTGATTTCTATTCTCATCCTTTATAAAAATCCGAAACTGATTAGAATTATGATGTGGGCTACCATGTTTGTTTTGATTACCAGTAACTTGTATAAAGGTCGTGTAAAGGGAATGATGGAATTTGTTTCCAGCATTGATTGTGCATTGCAGTTTGCCATTATCCTCTGTTGTTATGCTTGTACCAACATGGCAATTAAACATCTGGTAGAATCAGACGGTGCACTGACAGGCTCTATTGAAGGTAATTTAAAGCGTGTAGTACAGACGGTTGAAAAGGTAAAAGTAGCAAGTAATTCCGTTGTAGATGGTGTAACTGTAGTAAGAGAGCTTGCAGACGAGAACAGAATGGGTGCGGAGAATGTTGTAACAGACATGCAGGAGCTCTCCAATGATAATGGTACGTTAAATGACAGAACCATGTCTTCCATGGAAATGACTAATGTTATTGATACTCAGGTAACGAATGTAGCAGAGCTTATGGATCAGGTAATTACATTGATTGAAGCTTCTGTAGAGCATGCCAATATCAGTTCTAGCGAATTAGTTGAGGTAGTAGAAACCACTAATAAGATGGCTGCCTTATCCTCTGAGGTGGAACAGATTCTAAGTGATTTTAAAGCAGAATTTGAAAATGTTAAGACAGAAACAGGTACTATCGAAGGTATTACCAATAAGACTAATTTACTTGCTTTGAACGCTTCCATCGAAGCAGCCAGAGCCGGGGAAGCGGGAAAAGGATTTGCAGTAGTAGCAAATGAGATTCGTGAGCTCAGTAGTGGTACACAGAATTCTTCTACCAGAATTATGGATGCATTGTCCCATTTGGAGGAAACCTCTGAAAAGATGCTGGATGCCATTACAGAGACCATTAAGCTCATTCAGGTTAATATTGATAAGGTGTCCAGTGTAGACCGAAGTGTAACAGATATTACTAATGATGCTACAACCCTTGGTAAGAATATCAAGATTGTGGACAGTGCGGTAAAGGAAGTGGAAACCTCCAATAAAACCCTTACAGACAATATGCAGCAGGTTTGCAGTATCATGGAGGTTATGACGGAGAGAATTGACCGTGCAGAATACACCACCAAGGAAATGCTCAGCAAGTACGAGGAGAGTGCAAAGAGTGCCGGCAATATTGAAACCGTAGTAGGGCACTTGATGGAAGAGCTTGGTGTAGGCGGCTTCATGGGTGTTCAGGATGTAAAACCCGGCATGAAGATTGCAGTGGTACTGAAGGATTCTGAAACTGGAAAGAAGGAATGCATCGGTGAAGTAGTAGACTGTGTTGACAAGGAAGTATTTGTAGTTCTGGAAGACAATGGACAGAATATTCTTGGCAAGAGAGAAAAACATACCGAATGCCAGCTTCGTATTGTAGTTGACAATGTATTGTACAACTGGGAAAAGGTGGAAATTGCTCTTACAAAGAATGGAGAACAGGGTAAATATAAGCTTACTGTGGAAACCAATCCGCAGGTATTTAACAGAAGAAAATACCCCAGAATGCCTCTTTCCAATACCTGTTCCATCAAAATAAAGGGTGAGGACAAAACCTACCGTGGCAGAATGGCAAATATCAGTGCAAACGGATTTGCTTTTGTGTGTAGAGAAGAATTATTTGCAAATGCAATAGGACAGAACATTGTTGTTGATGTAAACGATTTTGCTGTTTTGAATGGTAGAGCGTTGGAAGGCTGTATCATCAGAAGCTCCAATAATGACGGCGAATATGTAGTGGGATGTAGAATGCCCAGAGATAGTGAAGTCATTAAGGAATACATAAGCCATAACTTTAGTGAATAACTAATTTTGGAGTAAATAATTAATAGGATGGGGACAAACAAAAATGAAATGGCCTTTTGGTAAGAAAGAATCTCAGACAAGTACTTATGTGATTGAGGATATATTCGAAATTAATTCTAAGGGGTGTGTGGTGGTAGGAACCATACAAGGCACTTTTGTGGTAGGCAAAAAGGTTACTATTACATGTCAGGATGGAAAACAGATAAAGACCACCCTTAACGCCATAGAAGTAAACCGCCAGCAGCCTAAGTCTGCCAGCAATACTCCCGCAGGATTGTTGTTCAAAGATGTGGAACCCGATAGTATCCGGAAGGGAGATACCATTAGCTGTGAGAGCTAGGGAAAGATAGGGTTAAAAATTGAAATGATAAAATGCCAAGGAAAAGGTAGCAAACAATTACTTTTTCTTTGGCATTTTTGTATCTCTGTAGTATGATAGGTAGAAAGAATAAAATACAAGAGGAAAAATTTATGAAAATCGGCGTACTATCGGATATTCACAGCAACTATTACGCCCTTAAGGCATGTGTGGAATATATGCTGAAAGAGGGAATTACAGAGTTTTTGCTGTTGGGAGATTATGTTTCAGATACTTCCTTCCCGGAAAAAACCATGGAATTCCTTTATAAATTAATGGATAACTATAAGGTACATATCCTTAGGGGAAACCGTGAAGATTATATGCTGGAGCAACGGGCAGTGCAGCAGGGCTTAGTGGAGGGAATCAAATGGCCTGCCAATTCTGCCAGCGGCAATTTGCTTTTTACTTATGAAAGATTATCCCGGAGGGATTGGGAATTTTTTGAAGGTCTGCCCATAACCTTTTGTTTTGAATATGAGGATTTTCCTTCCATAACCTGCTGTCATGGTTCCCCCGGAAGTTCCAGAGAGCTGCTGCGTCTAAATGGTGAAAATACCAAGGAGTGGCTTGCAAAGATAGATACGGATTATTTGATAGCGGCACATACCCATTATCCCGGAGAACTGGAATTAGATGGGAAGCACTATTTTAATACCGGAAGTGTGGGGATTGCCATTGCAGATGTGGGGAATGCCCAATGTTTGATTTTACATGGCAGGGAGGAAGCCGGAGTTAAGAAATGGATTCCACAGTTTGTTAAGGTTCCATACGATAAGGATTTGGTTGTAAAGGATATGTTTACTTCTGGCTTGTATGATATGGCACCTTGGTTTATAAACAGCAATATTCATGTTTTTTTGACAGGTATTGACCGTTCCGCGGAAATGGTAGGAATGGCAATCGAGTTGCAAAAAAAGGCAACTGGCATGGATGTGAAATGGCCGCTGATTGAGGAGCAGTATTTTGAGCAGGCAGCAGGAGTCCTGGGGATTCCTGATTATAAAAAATACTAAAGGAGGATGAAACAAATGAGTAAGAAGTTAGTAGCATTTTTTAGCGCAAGCGGAGTAACTGCAAAGGTAGGGCAAACCTTGGCAGAAGTCGCAGGAGCAGACCTGTATGAAATTAAACCGGAGGTACCCTACACAAAGGAAGATTTGAATTGGATGGATAAAAAATCCCGTAGTTCCGTGGAAATGCAGGACAAGAGCAGCCGTCCTGCCATTGCAGATAAGGATGCAAAAATAGAAGAATACGATGTTATTTTTGTGGGATTTCCAATCTGGTGGTATGTGGCTCCGACTATTATCAATACATTCCTTGAGGCATATGATTTTTCGGGAAAAACAATTGTCATTTTTGCAACCTCCGGTGGAAGCGGATTTGGAAATACAGTATTAGAATTAAAGGGCAGTGTGGATGATTCAACTATTATCAAGGAAGGAAAGGTTTTGAATGGCAGACAGACCAAAGAAGAATTGGCTGCTTGGGTGGAGAGTTTAGGAGTTTAAGGTTTAAAGATGGGAGTGTCGAAGATTTAGTCATTTTGCGACACTCCCATTCTTTTAATCCGAAACCACAAACTTTTTCATTAATACCACATAAAATACTATTCCTAAAATCAAAGTCACCGTATCCGCAATCGGCTGTGCGCATACCAGCCCAATCTCCCCAACAAAAGCATTCATAATAACCAACAGAGGGAACAACAGTCCTGCCTGACGGATAACGGACAGCAAGAGGGACTGCACCCACTTTCCCATAGCTTGGAAAATACTGCTGAAAAGGTTAGTAAAGCACATTCCGGGAGCACAGAAAAACCAAATCCGCAGGAATTGAACACCCTTTTCGACAGTGGCTGTTTCCGATATAAATAGCATAATCAAAGGCTTGGCGAAGATTTCCACAACAATCACACAAAGTGCTGCATAACATCCTAATAGGAAAAAGGAGAAACTATTGATTGCCTTCATGCGCTTGATATCATTTGCACCATAACAGTATCCTAAAAGAGGCATGATACCCTGAGTAAGACCTACAGTTATCTGAATGGCGATGGAGCCAATCTTTTGCACGATACCGAAAGCTGCAATGGACACATCACCATATGCAGACATAAAGTGGGTCAGCACGATATTTGCAGTACTTCCCAAAACAATAATGGCGGCAGCAGGAATACCAACCAGAATAACCTGTTTTACAATTTGTGCTTCGATGCGCAGCTTTTTAGGATTAAGGATAATTACAGTGCTCTTGGTACGCAAAACAACCCAAAGCAGATATAAAAAGGCAATCACATTAGAAATACAGGTAGCAATGCCGGCGCCCTTTGCGCCAAGACCCAAAACAGGTACAAATACATAGTCTAACCCAATATTCAAGATGCCGCCCAATGCCATACCGATACTTGCCTGTTTGGTATTTCCCTCGGAGCGGATTAAATGTCCCAGCATCAACGCTGCAACGGTAGGGATTCCGCCGTAGAGCACCGTCCAGCTAAGATAGGCTTTGGTAGCCTGAAAGGTTTCAGGTGTGATAGCACCAATGACAGTTAAGATTGGTGTCATAAAGATACACAAAACAGCAATAATCACAAGTACACCCACTAAAGCACCATAAAAAGCAAAGGTAGAGGCTTTGGATGCCCGTTCCCGTTCGCCCTGTCCCAAAGAGCGGGAGATAAAGCTGTTAGCACCGATACCAAAAAGATTTCCTACCATAGTCAGGGTCATAAATAGAGGAAAACTTAAGGTTAATGCAGCAACCTGGGAAGGGTCGTTGGTATGTCCTACAAAGAAGGTGTCAGCCAGATTGTACAACAAAGTAACCAATTGGCTTAAAATAGTGGGGATTGCAAATTTGGCAACTGCTTTTGGTACGGAAAGTCCTTGAAAAACATCTTTATTCTGATACATATGTAATACCTCGGATTCTTCTGATTCGTAAAAAAAACAAGTGCCACTTGATTTTTTTACGGATACAGTATAGCAGATAAATGCAATTCGTGCAAAACGGCTACTTTATCTAAACACCCCCAAAACAATTTGAATCATTTTGGAGTTGAATACCCATACTAAATCATAAAAAGTATTTATCCCGCCCAAAAAGGCAGAATGTGAGGAAGTATGCAAAATCATCTAAAAAATCAAACAAGCCCCTACCTGCTACAGCATGCAGACAACCCTGTAAATTGGTATCCCTGGTGCAATGAGGCATTTGAGCGTGCGAAAGCAGAGGACAAGCCCATATTTTTAAGTATCGGTTACAGTACCTGTCATTGGTGTCATGTGATGGCTCATGAGAGCTTTGAGGATGACCGGATTGCAGAGATACTGAACCGATACTTTATTTCTATTAAGGTGGACAAAGAGGAACGTCCCGATATTGACAGCATTTACATGGCTGTGTGTCAGGCATTTACAGGCAGTGGTGGCTGGCCCACAACTATTTTTCTGACTCCGGATCAGAAGCCCTTTTTTGCAGGAACCTATTTTCCGAAAACGTCAAGTTATGGACGGCCGGGGTTGGAGGAACTGTTATTGGCAGTTCATAAAAAGTGGGAAAATAATAGAGGGACGTTGCTGGAGTCGGCGGAAGAGATTATCAGTTTTTTGAATGGGCGAAAGGTAGCTGAGGGAGACATGGTAGAAGGAAAAGCTGCTGCTCCTCAATACAAATCAGCTTCTCATTTAATTGACACCGCCTTTTCCCTCTACAAGCGTTCCTTTGATGAGGAATATGGTGGTTTCGGAAACGCACCCAAATTCCCCACGCCCCATAACCTCCTGTTTTTAATGCGGTATTATGAAAAAAGCAAGGATGCGCATGCCTTGAAAATGGTGGAGAAGACCCTGCTGCAAATGTATCGTGGCGGAATGTTCGACCATATCGGTGGCGGTTTCAGCCGATATTCCACAGACCGCTATTTTCTGGTGCCCCATTTTGAAAAAATGCTTTATGACAATGCCCTGTTGATTTTGGCGTATTGCAAGGCATATCAGATTACCGGAAATCAAATTTACTGTGACATTGCTGAAAAAACTGCAGAGTATGTACTGCGGGAAATGACTTCCCCGGAGGGTGGATTCTACTGTGCCCAGGATGCAGACAGTGAAGGAGTGGAGGGAAAGTATTATTTATTTGAGCCCACAGAAATTCTTAAAGTATTGGGAGACAAAGTAGGAGAGGAATTTAATCGGTATTTTGACATTACAGAAAAAGGAAACTTCGAGGGAAAGAATATTCCCAACCTTTTGCAGCATAAAGCCACAGGAGAAAGTGCTACATTTCCACGGGTAGAAGCCATATCGGATGTGAACCTCTTTGAGGAACATCTCCCTACTGTTTATGAATACCGCAAAAAACGTTATGCCCTGCATCTGGATGACAAGATACTGACTAGCTGGAACGGTTTAATGATTGCTGCTTTGTGTAGCTTATATCGTGTAACAGGTAATGAAAGCTACTTGAATGCTGCCAAAAGAGCGAAGGAGTTTATAGAAGAAAAGCTTGAGGTAAAAGGCACATTACATGTCAGTTTTAGGGAAGGACAATGTGGTGGTAAGGGCTTTTTGGATGACTATGCCAATATGATTTTTGCATTGCTAGGATTGTATGGAGCTACCTTGGATAAGGCTTATCTGGAAAGGGCATGCTTTTTTGGTGAAAAGACCATTCGTGATTTTTGTGATAGGGAGCAGGGTGGCTTCTTTCTGTATGGAAAAGATAATGAGCAGCTGATTTTACGCCCCAAGGAAACCTATGACGGGGCGGTGTTCAGCGGTAATTCAGCCATGGCTTATAATCTGGTGCAGTTATATTATCTTACGGATGAAGAAAGGTACAAAGAGATGGCAGAGCAGCAATTAAGCTTCATGAGCACAGAGGCAGAGCACTATCCTACCGGCTATGCCATGTTCCTTGTGGCGTTGTGGGATTACCTTGACCCGCCGGATAAAATAACTATTGTGTTAAAGGAAAATGAAGATATGGCGAGCCCCTTGCCATTACCCTGTCGGATTCCCTTGGATACCATTGTGCATATTCTCAAGAGCCCCACAAAGGAATATCCCTTGAAGGATGATAAGACTACCTTTTATGTATGCAAGGGGCATAGCTGTAAGCCACCGGTAAATGACCTGGATGGGGATTTTTAGTTCAAAACATAAATCCCCAAATTCAAATACCCTGCAAAAGTAACCCAAAGTAAATAAGGCACCATTAAATAAGCAGCAGGCTTTGATATTTGATAAAACAAAAGTATGGTATATAGAATCAATACCCATAAAAGTATCAGCCAGAAAAAGGAAAAAAGATACCATTCCAAATTAAAGAAAAAAATGGACCAGAAAAAATTCACAGCAAGCTGCAAGGCATAAACAGTGAGGGCGTCATTGATATCCTCCTGCTTCTGATTGGAAGAAAACACCAGATAAGAAGCAATACCCATGAGTGTATAAAGTATCGTCCAGACGATAGGGAACAAAAATCCCGGCGGTGCCAAAGGCGGTTTGTTCAATTGTCCAAATTGTTCCATACTGTTGCTGCTGATAAAAGCGGAGACTGCTCCTACAAGTAAGGGAATAGCAATGGCGATAATAAGAGCTTTTTTATTTATTTTCAAAAGAATCCTCCAATAGATATTTCTAAAGTTACTATAATTTATATGATACCGGGCATAATAAATATGAAAGGAAAGTCCGATTAGGATGAATTTCGAATGGTTTTAGGATTGAGGGAGCATGCAATGCGGAGCAATCTGTAGTATCGTCAGAAGTTAATATAGAAGTAAATCAAAAGTGAGGGAATAATTATGGAAAGCTTAGATACCGTAAAATTATTAAAGGAATGTGATGCCGGTAGTAAAATGGCAGTGTCTTCAATTGATGAAGTGTTGGAGAAGGTTTGTAATTGTGAAATGAAAGCATTGTTACAGGAAAGTAAGGAACATCATGAGAAGCTGGGAAACGAGATTCATACCCTGCTAAATAACTATGGCTCCGAAGAAAAAGACCCCAATCCCATGGCAAAGAGCATGTCCTGGATGAAAACCAACATGAAAATGAGCATGGATAACAGTGATGCCACAGTGGCGGATTTGATTACAGACGGCTGCAATATGGGCGTAAAATCCCTGAACCGTTATTTGAACCAATACAAAATGGCGGACAAGGAGTCCAAAAAGATTTGTGGAGAATTGGTTTCCATTGAAGAACAGTTGTGTAAAGATTTAAGAGCATATTTATAAAAAATAAAAGGCTACCTTGACGGGTAGTCTTTTTATGTTATAGTGGAAGGGAAAACAGAAAAGGTGGTATCTATTATGAACGAGAAAAGACAAAAGCTGTGGATTCTCTTCAAGACCATGTTTATACTTAGTTCCTGTACCTTTGGGGGAGGATTTGTAATTGTGTCTTTGATGAAGAAAAAATTTGTGGAAGAACTGAATTGGCTGGAGGAGGATGAGATGCTGGATGTAACGGCAATTACCCAGTCCTCACCGGGACCTTTGGTGGTAAATGCCTCCGTAATGGTTGGCTTCAGGGTTGCAGGGATTCCCGGTTCCCTTGCAGCGGTTTTGGGATCCATTCTTCCCCCAATGATTATTCTTTCGGTTATTTCCCTGTTTTACGAGCAGTTTAGAACTAATAAAATAGTAGCCATTGCCCTTCAGGTCATGAGAGCCGGTGTTGCAGCAGTGATTTTGGATGTGGTAATCAATCTAGCCCAAAATGTTTGCAAAACCAGACGGTTTTTATATATTGCAATGATGATTGTTGCCTTCATATGTACCTGTTTTCTAAAGGTTAGTGCCATGATTATTATTTTTGTATGTTTGGGAATCGGACTTCTTGATTTAATAGTCAGTTTGCGAAAAAATAAGGGTAAGGGGGTATAGTTATGTTACTTTTGCAATTATTTTTTGCTTTTCTTCAGGTAGGACTATTTAGTGTGGGGGGAGGCTATGCGGCAATTCCCTTGATTCAGGAGCAGATTGTAAATGTCCATGGTCTGATGACACTGGAGGAATTTTCAGACCTGATAACGGTTGCAGAAATGACTCCCGGTCCTATTGCCATTAATTCCGCTACCTTTGTAGGCATGCGGGTAGCAGGAGTGGGCGGAGCAATTCTTTGTACCTTGGGATGCACCTTGCCGTCTTTTTGTATTTGTCTTGTGCTTGCATATTTTTATTACAAATATCGTACCATGAGTGGGGTACAAAAGGTTCTGGCTGCCATGCGTCCGGCAGTGGTTGCATTAATTGCTTCTGCGGGGTTATCTATTTTGATGCTGGGGATTTTCGGGACAGATATGTTTTCTGCCCGGATAGAGGATACCAGAGTGGTAGAATTGCTAATATTTGGGATATCCCTGTTTATTCTCAGAAAATATAAAGCCAGTGCGGTTTCCGTGATTTTAGGAAGCGGTGTTGTAGGAACTATAATTTATTGTATGCTCGGTGCAGTGTAAAAGCTACACCGAGCTTTTATTTTATTTAGAATCATAGAGTGGTGCCATAATTTTCTTCCACCGCTTGGTGCGATAGTAAAACAGCATACAGGTCATACCAAAGGCAAAGCTGATGGGGAAGCAAGCCATAATATACTTACCATCAATGAAATAGTTAATGAAATAAGCTACGGGAATACGCACAGCCCAAAGCATCAGCATATTTACTATAGTAGGGTATTTTACTTCACCCAAACCGTTTACAAAGGAGATAATGCCGTTAAATACCCCAAAGCACCATGTAAAGGGAAGGACTACCCGCACATATAATACTGCCAATTCCAATACTGCCGGATCGGGAGTAAAGAAACCAAGGAGAATCGGGGAAAAAGCAGTCATAATGAGTCCTGCGGTACAGGTAACCAAACCGGAGAATAAAGGAATATGGAGACTTCCTTTTTTCAGGCGGTCATAATTTCCAGCACCAAGGTTCTGACCGGAGAAGGTGGTTGCCGCAGAGGAAAAAGAGTTAATTGCCACATTGGCAATACCGGTAATTTTGCCGGCTACGGAGCAGGCTGCAATAAAAGTAGAGCCTTGCAGGTTTACCAAAGACTGCATCAAAATATGTCCAATGGAATAAATAGAATTATTCAATCCAAGGGGCAAGCCCACTTCAATGATATCCCGAAGCATTCGCTTGTCTAAGTATTTTGGCAGGAAGCTAAATGCCAGCTCGGGATATTTTTGTTTGATATAGATAATACTGCAAAACCAGGAAGCAAACATGGCAATAATAGTTGCTAAAGCAGCACCAGCCACGTCCATATGAAAGATAGCAATAAAAACCAAATCCAACACAATATTAACAATGCAGGAAATCAGTAGGAAAAACAGGGTGGAGCGGCTGTCTCCCACGCCTCGCAGAATACCTGCATTTAAGTTATAGCCCATATTACCAAGGGTTCCCAAAAAGATAATACGAAGGTAAGAAACCGCGGAGACAAAGGTATCCTCCGGCACCTGCATAAACTTAAGTACCAAGGGGCCTACAAATAAACCGATTATGGATAAAGGGATGGCGCAAATATATAAGAAGGAGGTTGCGGTAGCAATCAGCCTTTTTAGTTTTTCGCTTTCCCCGCTTCCGGTATATTGTGACACCAGAATGGACACACCTGCACCGATTCCGATAAAGATGCAAAGAAGCATTTCTACAGGCTGGGAGCTGGTTCCGATAGCGGCAAGAGAAATGGAGCCGCAGAAGTTTCCAACTATCAAAGTATCCACAGTGGTATAGAGCTGCTGTAAAATATTTCCTGCGCAGATGGGCAGTGCAAATAAAATTACCAGCTTCATGATAGAGCCTTTTGTCATATCAATTTTCTTTTTTGAACCCATAAGCTTCTTTGCCTCCGCATATTGCTTGATCCTGTTTTTCATTTTGGTTGGGGACAATTTTGTCATGTCTAATATACTCTTTTTTGTCAAATTGGTACAGCGAAAGTTTTGTGGAAAAAAGCGTAAACAACTGAAAAATTAAGGTAAAGCACTGTCAAGCATTTTTGAAAATGTCACAAAAATTTTGGATTATTAGCACCGGTTTTTCCGGTGCTTTTTTCTGGCATTAAGCTGGTATATCATCATCCAAGTGGTGCATCTGAGCTTTGACAAATTTCCAAAAAGCTTTAC
>JAGAMG010000050.1 GCA_017624835.1 Lachnospiraceae bacterium | reverse complement strand
TTCTACGCTCAGCATCCTCTCTGCTTCGTTCTTTGAGACGACTTCCACCATTTTTCATCTGTCCCAGCAGGGACTTTTCTGTCAGAAGAATCAAACTGATAATAGCACATAAAGCCACTACCAGAATGGTTCCTATCATTTCCAAATATTGAAGTAGCAAAAAACTAAGACTGCCGGCAATGATACCGCCACCCTTCTTACCTTCACTGGATGCCGTATATATGGCTTTTATATCATAAGCTTCCAAACCTGCTGTATTCCCTGCAATCAAATCGCAAAGCACTCCCAGCATTACAAAAAGAACCACTCCTGCAACCATCTTGCGTACTGCCGTAGGATTCCCCTCATTGGCAAACCAAAAGGCGATTGCCACAAACAAAAGAATCGGTGCTATATATGCCGTAAAACCAAATAAACCAAAAAGGACTTTGCTGATAGCATCGCCCACCGGACCGATAATACCAAAATTACAACAAAATAGCAGAACCATAACAACAAAAAGGATAATAAGTCCTATTTCATGGAACAATGCGCTGTCCTGCGCATCCTGTCGTGCCTTTGTACTTCTGCTTCTACTGCTTGTCTTTGTCTTAGTGCCGGTTTTTCTGGAAGATGATGTCTTTTTACCTGATGAAGATGCCATTTCATCATACCTCTCTGTTCTTAAAAATACATTCATAAAATTATATCATTTTTCTTCTCACTTGTCATCATGTATACAATCTTTTTCTTTCTTTGGTCATTTTGACGAATTTTTCCCTTCTTCTATCAATTCATGTAGCTTGAAGATTGCCTGTGCGATTCCTCCCACTTCGTCAATAATGCCACATTTCACAGCTTCTTCTCCCACCAAAATTGTTCCCACATCTTTGGTAAGCACTCCCGTTTCCATCATCAATTCCTCCAACCGTTTCTGGCTGATTTTACAATGATTACATACAAATCCTGTAATCCTGTCCTGAATCAGTTTAAAATAATCAAAGGTCTGGGGCACTCCGATAACCATTCCATTCATTCGTACCGGATGAATTACCATGGTTCCTGTAGATACAATATAGGAATAATCCGTGCTGACTGCAATGGGCACTCCGATGGAATGGCTCCCCCCCAATACCAGAGACACCGTGGGCTTACTAAGAGAAGCTATCATTTCTGCGATTGCCAATCCTGCCTCCACATCACCACCCATGGTATTCAATAAAACCAACACTCCCTGTATCTCACTGCTATCCTCAATTGCTGCAAGCTGGGGCAATATATGCTCATACTTCGTGGTTTTGGCATTTGCTGCCAGATTATCATGCCCTTCCACCTCACCGATAATGGATAAAAGGTGAATACTTTGCTTTTGAGGATTTTCATCCAAGGTTAACTGACCTGTTTTTTCAATTCTCTCATCCTGATGCTGTTCTGCTTCCTGCTTAGTAGGGGTATTATTTTGATTTTCAGACATAAAAAATATTCCTTTCTCATACAAAAAAAGACTATAGCAGCATTTATCACTGATATAGTCTTTAACTCATATAATAAGTATTTCCCATTATGTATTTTTTATGATAACTATTCAGAGCACACATTCGCATGGCTCTGAATAGCTACAAAATATCAAAATCGTCATCATTATCAATGTCGAAATCAAATTCCTTGTCTTTTTCGCCTTCCACCTCGGTCAGCTTAAAATCCATCACCTTCGGTTCATGCTTTTTAGGTAAGGGGAGAGGGTTATCAAGAAGCTTAACCTTTTTGGGCTCCTCGGGCTTTGTTTCCTCAGGCTTTGTTTCCATAGGCTTTATCTCCTCCGCTTCAGTCTTCTCAGCCTCCAAGGCTTCCAAATCTTGGATTTTTTCAAAAGGGGAGTCTCCCACTAATACATCCACTACAAATATAGCTTCCACGGCAATTCCTGCAAGTATTGCTGCAAAAATATAAACATAAGCAATGCAACCAACATTTTGCTCCAGCATCTGAAAATGCAAAAACCCAATCAAGGCAATCATTACAGCAATCCAAATTCCCTGCCTTTCATAATGTCTGCAACACCAAAAGCTGAAAATTCCTACTGCAAGAATACCTATTAAAATCATGGCGTCCAGCCCCAATTCGCTGGTGGACGTAATATGTAATAGTGTAAATTCTCCCGGTGCATAGATTCCGCCCCAGGCAGCAAGCACTCTTACAAATGCTTTCCCACTGATAAGAGCATCCGCCAAAATAGCTCCAAAAAATCCTGCCAAGGTTCCTAAAACAGCAAATAAAAATACAGCTACTCTACTGTTTTTAAAACTGCTGTGAGCCTCTCTCTCCACGGTACTCACACCTGCCATGACACAAAGCAGTGTGATACCAAACAAATCCATATAGGTCACAATTCCTATCAATATACCGGTTAGCAAACAGCCTATTGGCAGACCTGTGTTTTTCTTGAGACAGCCACTTACTGCCAACAGTCCCACAGCATACATGGTCAAGAATAAATAAACAGGAGACAAGGTTAATGACTCCTTTATCAGATAAGGAGACAGCATCATAAATGCAGTTACAACCACGCCGGCACAGGAACCGGATAATTTTCTAATGGCACAATATAAAAGAATTGCAGCCAAAATCTGCAAAAAAATCTGAACACTCACTGCCGCTACCAGCTTATTTCCAAGTAACAGAAAAATGCTGTGCAAAAGATACAAATAAATGTAAGTCGCACCATGTACCACCTGGGGAATGTTATAGTCCGCTGCCACATGAGCAGCATCAAAATAAACCATTCCCTCTACAGAATCTGTTATTGTCATGAGCTTGTCCACTCGCAGATAGATTCCTAATGCCAAAAGTCCCACAACAGCCAATGCTTCTACGACTCCGCATACCACAGAATCTGACATCCTGTCATACCATGCCAGCTTTTTCCAAAGCTTTCGAGTCCCCAAAACCAAAAGTCCTATTACGAGGAGATATGCCGGAGCTATTGCAAGACCATATTCCAAAGGGAATTTTAAGGTATAACAAACAGACACGGCAACTCCAAGCACACAAACTGCTACTGCCACTGTATAGACTAACCACAATATATAACTGAATGCATTCTTTTTCCAGTTCATATGCCGTTTACCGTTTCCTTTTGTTTCTCTATTCGTCCTTATCCGTTAACACCTTTTCAATATTGTAACGTGGACGCTGTTTTACCTCAATATAAATCTTTCCAATATACTGTCCCACCAGACCGATTGCCAACAGCTGCAAGCCTCCCAAAAACCAGATGGACAAAATGGTAGAAGTCCAACCGGGAACAACATGTCCTGTAAAATAGGAAAACAACGCATACACCGCAGCTAAAACACAACAGAATATAATAAACATCCCCACACCTAAAATCATGGTAATGGGCTTCACGCTAAAGGACGAAATACCGTTAAAAGCAAGCGCCAGCATTTTCTTTAAGGGATACTTGGACTCTCCTGCCACACGCTCCTTACGGTCATAATATACACAATCTGTCTGATAGCCAATCAAAGGCATCATTCCACGTAAAAACAGATTAGTTTCCTTATATTGTGAAAACTGCTCCACTGCACGCTTGGACATCAAGCGGAAATCCGCATGGTTGTATACGGTTTTTACGCCCATCATATCCATCAGCTTATAAAACCCCTGAGCGGTGGTACGTTTAAAGAAAGTATCCGTCTTACGTTCCTTTCTGACACCATAGACAATATCATTGCCGGCATGGAACTTATCAATCATTTCCTCGATAACTGCCACATCATCCTGCAAATCCGCATCAATGGAAACCGTAACATCACTCATGTCCTTTGCAGTAAGAAGACCTGCCGTCAAAGCAAACTGATGTCCCACATTCCCTGCCAGATTCACGCCGCAGACCTGAACAGGATGAGCCCTATGCTCCTCCTCAATCAGTGCCCATGTGCGATCCTTACTGCCGTCATTGACAAACAGAATAAAACTGTCATCAGCAATCTTTTCTTTTTTTATCAAATCATCCAATACCCCACGTAATGCTTCAGAAGCAATTTTCAATACTTCCTCTTCATTATAACAGGGTACAACAATTGCAAGCTTATCCATAAGAATAACCAAACCCTTCTGTTTTACTCATCCCAATTGTGATATACAGCCTGAACATCATCATCATCATCCAGCAAATCCAAGGTCTTCTGAAGATTCTTGATTGCGGTTTCATCAGTAAGCTCCACATAATTCTGAGGAATCATGGTTACCTCAGCACTTAACATAGGAATGCCTGCTTCCTCCAAAGCCTTGCGAACCTCTTCAAAGCTGTCCGGGTCAGTAAGAATTTCATAGCTATCCTCTTCCTCTGCAAAATCCTCTGCTCCGGCATCCAATGCTACCATCATCAGGTCATCAGCTTCTAAATCACATTCCTCTTTATCGATGATAATCTGACCTCTCTTGTCAAACATAAAGGAAACGCAACCGGGAGTTCCGATATTCCCCTGTCCCTTTGTAAATGCACTTCTCACATTTGCTGCGGTACGATTCTTATTGTCCGTCAAAGCATCTACAATAATAGCAATACCGTTAGGACCATAGCCTTCATAGGTAACATACTCATAGTTTACATTACCCACATCACCGGCAGCCTTCTTAATACCACGCTCAATGGTATCATTGGGCATATTATTAGACTTTGCCTTTGCAATTACCGCTGCAAGCTTAAAGTTATTATTGGGATCGGGACCGCCTTCCTTAACTGCTACTGCAATTTCTCTTCCGATAATGGTAAAAATTTTACCCTTTGCAGCATCGTTTTTTTCCTTTTTATGCTTAATGTTTGCAAATTTTGAATGTCCTGACATAATTTTACTCCTTTGAATTCAACTATTTCTATAAAATAAGCTATCTTTTATCATAGCATCATTTTTTCTTTTCAGCAAGTACCGATTCCTCTTCCTCCACAGGGGGCAACTTGGTTACCAACACACTCTGTATCATTTTGTTTTCTACAGATAATATTTTGAAATTATATCCCTGATAGTCCACATTAAACTGTTCATCAGGCTCAGGAATCTTGTCCAGCCTTGAAATCAAAAAGCCATTTAAGGTTTCAAACTCCTCCTCTTCAAAGCTGATGTCAAAAAGCTCCTCCACTTCTTCCAGTGGTGTCTTTCCTTCCATTATATATTCATCATTTCCCTTATCCTCAATATATTCCTGTTCCTCATCATACTCATCCATGATGTTGCCCACGATTTCTTCCAGAATATCTTCCATGGCAAGCAAACCATCTGTCTGTCCGTACTCATCCACTACAATAACCATCTGCATTTTATTGGACTGCATTTCCTTAAACAATTCATCAATATTTTTGGTCTGTGGAACGAAGCTGGGCTCCCTGAGTAATCCTTCCAGTTCAGATAAAGGTACATTTTGGTCACTATGCTTGGCACGGAAACGAAGGGCATCCTTCAAATGTAAAATACCGATAATATGATCTATATTTTCCTCATAAACAGGATAACGGCTATTCTTTTCTTCCAGCATAAAGGATATGGCATCCTGCAACAAAGTGGATGCTTCAATACCAATAATATGCTTGCGGTGAGTCATAATATCCTGAGCTTCCTTATCACCATACTCAAAGATATTGGAAATCAACTCCGCCTCGCTTGCCTGAATGACACCCTGCTCATGACCCTCGTGAACCATATTTATGATTTCTTCTTCTGTTACATCATTTTCATCCTCGTGATGTCTAACTCCCAACAAAAACAAAATTCCCTTTGTAGTGACCGCTACAAGCCCTGTCAGTGGCAAGAGAATCCTGGTTACCGTATATACCGGATTAATACATGCATATGCCCATTTTTCCGACATTCTTGCCGCAATTCTCTTTGGAAGCAACACGCCAAAGGTCAGGATTATGTACATCAACACAAAAAAAGTAAGGATTATGGCAGTCAGAGAAATAACACTTTCAGGTATGCCTGAAAAATCCATCCGCTCACAAAGCAGTCCTTCTAATAAGCGAAAGATTGCCAGTTGGCAATTCCGTAGCATAAAAGCACCCACAATTAAATTACTAAAAGTAACCACCAACTGTACTGTATTGATATACACTGCCGGTTCATCAATAAACTTATCCAGCCTTTGGGATTTTCTGTCATTCTCCTCTTCCGCACGAGTTTGAATTTCTTTATGATTCAGACTCCTGATAGCAGCACCAAAACCATAAAAGAACGCATCAACGATTAATAGTAACACAAAAAAGATAATACTGGCAGTAGGCCCACTGTCATCCATGAATAAATAACCTCTCTTTCAGCGTAAAATAACATAATTACAGATAAATATATCATTTTCGCTGTTATTCGTCAAGAACCGCTGTCTATGTATCCAGTTCCAGACTAATCATCAGAGCCCTATTCACTCTTTTCATAATTTCACCGTCTAAATGACATACCTTATCCTTCAGTCTTTTTTTATCTATGGTTCTAAGCTGTTCCAACAATACTACGGAATCCTTATCCATATCATACAGCCTTGCATTTAATTCTATATGGGTAGGCAGCTTCGCCTTATTCATCTTAGAGGTAATTGCTGCGCAGATTACAGTGGGGCTGTGCTTATTTCCCACATCATTCTGTACAATCAGCACCGGTCTTATGCCTCCCTGTTCGGAACCAATTACCGGACGCAAATCTGCGTAGTACACATCTCCTCTTCTCATTTTTCCTCCATTCCGCCACACTTTGGTGGTCTAATCAGCTCTTGCAAAAAATAGTATTGCCGATTTATCCGGAGGTATTCAATTAACTATTTATAATCCTCATTGTAATCCTTAACAGCTACAATCTGTCCGTTTCTTTTATATACTCTGGGAACTCTTTTTCCGATATCACATGCCAGTTCATAATTAAAACGGCCGGACAAATCCCCAAGCAGTTCCGCACTTATCTGCTCCGCTCCATCCATACCAAGAAGCGTAACTCTGTCTCCTTCTTTCGCTTCCGTAATTTCTGTCACATCCACCATAAACTGATCCATACAAACTCTTCCCAGAATGGGTGCTTTCTTTCCCTTAATCAGCACATAGCCCTTTCCTGAAAGACCTCTGGGATAACCATCCCCATAACCCACAGGTATGGTAGCAATCTCCATATCCTTAGGAGCAGTAAAGGTTCCGCCATAGCTGACACTCTGCCCCTTATGTAATGTCTTTTTATAAACAATCCGGCTGTACCAGGATAATGCCGGCTTTAACGCAACCGTATTTATATCCACCTCATCAGACGGATATAAACCATATAAAATAATTCCTGCCCGTACCACATCCATATTGGCATCGGGTAATTCCATTATCCCTGCACTATTGGAACAATGCTTTATGGGAATGTGCAGTCCCAGCTTTTCTTCTATATCAATAATGAACTGTGAAAAACCCGCAAGCTGATTCTCGGCATGCACCTTATCCGCCTCATCAGCCCTTGCAAAATGTGTAAATATTCCCTCAATCTCCAATTGAGGACAAGTCATCAGCTTTCTTACAAACTCCAAACCGGTTTCATCCGGCGCAATACCGATTCTTCCCATTCCGGTATCCACTTTAATATGTACTTTTATTTTCTTTCCTATTTTTCCGGCAGCCTCATTTAATAGTAAAATTGAATCCTCTCGAAATACCGCCGGTCGGATTTCTTCCTCTGCCAACATTTCATAACTGTAGGGAAAGGAATATCCCAAAATTAAGATAGGCTTCTTCACACCTGCCATCCGCAGGATATGTGCCTCCTCGGGAGTTGCCACTGCAAAACCATACATAAAATCCAATGGCTCTAATGCATGGGCAAGAGAAACTGCTCCATGCCCATATCCATCGGTTTTTATCACTCCCATTATCTTTGTATGCTCTGCAATGTTCTCTTTCATATTACAGACATTTTCTACAATGGCATCCAAATCCACCTCTGCATAAGTTCTCATATAGGATGCCATTTTTACTGTCAGATTTTCTTCTATCATAATTCGTACCCTTACCTTTATACTCTTGTCATATCCCCTGCCATACAAGCATGCTCTCCATAAAGTGCCGCTACTCTATCCCCCGCTTTCGCATGACAGTATACTCCTACAGACGCAGCCTCAAAGCCTTCCATCCCCTGTGCAAGCAGCCCCCCAATCATTCCTGCCAGTACATCTCCGCTTCCGGCAGTTGCCATGCCACTGTTTCCATGTACATTCACACATATTGGGAAACCATCTTTACAGGTAAAGGTTCGGGCATCCTTTGCCACTACGATGGCATTTAACCTTGCAGCCAGTGCCATTCCATACTCCGGCAGCTTCCTTTTCAGTTCTGAAATGGATAATTGCATTAACCGGGACAATTCTCCCACATGAGGGGTCAGAATTACCTTCCGTTCTCCCTTACCCTGCTTTGCCAATTCCTCCTGTAATTTAGGGTTTTGTGCCAGCAAATTCAATCCATCCGCATCTATCAGCAGGGGAAGATTGCTTTCATAAATCACGGTTTCCAAACACTTAAGAGCATAATCCCCCGTTCCCATTCCCGGACCAAAGATAATCACATCAGCCCATTTCATGCTTTCCTGCAAATCTTCCATGGTGCCATATAATGCCTCCGGTATGGCTTCCTGAATAATAATCCGATTTTCTTCCGGACTGATCACCTTTACCATGCCGGCCCCGATACGATACGCAGCTCTTGCCGCCAGAATTGCCGCACCTGCCATTTTTAGATTTCCTGCTACCAAAAGTACTTTTCCGAAGGTTCCCTTATTTCCGTTTTTGTCCCTGACAGGCAAAAGCTTCTCCGGTTCTTCCTTGTAAAAATACATTTCCGGTGGGTTGCCCAAAAAGCTTCTTTCTGTAATCCCAATATCTGCCTTAATTACTTCTCCTGCATATTCTGCCCCTGGAAAAAACATAAGGCCTCTTTTTAAGAAGCCAAATGTCACCGTTACGTCAGCCGAAACAGCACATCCTAAAACCTCTCCTGTATCCGCATGGATACCGCTGGGTATATCCAAAGAAAGCTTAAACCCTTTTGATTGGTTAAAGCTTTCTATTGCCTGTGCGTATTCGCCCTCTATATTGCGGGACAGACCTACTCCGAAAAGTGCATCTACCATAATAGTATATTCTGCCCCATTATTTTTTCTACTAATAAAAACCGGAAAATGCTCTAAAATACTTCTTTGCATTTTCCACTGCTCTGATGCCTTGTCCTGATTCCCCACACATTGCACATATACTTTATAATCTGCTTCACAAAGCATTCTGGCAAGTGCAAGTCCATCACCACCGTTATTTCCAACTCCCACCATTATGAAAACACTCTTGTTTTCCGGCGGCAGATTTCCAAATCGTTCCTGAATTACCCCAAACGCCTCCAAAGCTGCACGCTCCATAAGAACCATGCCGGGAATCCCAATTTTTTCTATGGTATTGGAATCATATTGTCGCATCTCTAAAGCAGTTACTAAATACTCCATTGCATCTTCCTCTTTCATTTTTTAATTCCAAAGAGATTTACTTCTCTTCCGAATTATATTTCAAATCAAAGAGATTTACAATATCCGCTCCGAAAATATCATGCATATAGGAATAAATATCCTGATTCTGCTTTTCCATTTCCTGTTTTCGAATGAGATTTTTTTTCAATTCAATTCTGACCTCTGTAACCCAATCAGAAATCTTATCAATATCCGCAGTATTTGCCTGCATCACATTGTAGCAATGCTCCATGGTTATCAGCATAAGCTGCATATTGATTCTATCGATTTCCTTGGGAATCTCCAACAATTCATCCTGATAAGCGGAAAGCTTTTGGTTACAATCCTCTATCAGTCGCCTGTTTTCGTCAATTTTCTTTTCCAGCTTTTTATCGCCGCTTTGTTCCATTTCATCCACCATAGGAACAATTTCATTCATCAGCTTTTTCTTAAGCTTATGGATACTTTTGGATTCGGTATTTAACTTTCCCTGCCGCTGAAGAAGCTTATTTAATTCCTCCTCCAGATTCTTTACGGAAGCCTTTCCCACCTCATCTAAAAGCTTATACCATTTATTATCCAATGTAAGAATTGGAATATTTTTACCCTGTAAAGCCTGCTGAAATGCTGCCTGCTTTTGTTTATTACCCTTACGCCCCATATTTTCACCTTCTGTACTTAAAACTTAGCTGTTTTCCTTCATATAACGATTAATATTATAGGATAGCTTCATCAGACTGTCTGACAAATGCACATTTTCAACCTGTATTCCCTCCGGTACATTTAAATCCACATGTGCAAAATTCCAAATAGCTTTAATTCCATTGTGTACCAGCTTATCCGCCACTTCCACTGCACTGGTCTTAGGAATCGTAAGAACCGCTATGTCAATATCATTTTCTCTGACAAACTGCTCCAATTCCTCCATGGGTCTGACCTTAACCCCTCTTACATCCTGTCCTACCAATGCAGGATTCTGGTCAAACATTCCACGGAAAATAAAACCACGACGTTCAAAATTCATGTAGTTACCTAACGCCCTTCCCAAGTTACCGGCACCGATAATTACAAAATTATGGGTTTGGTCAAGTCCCAAAATCTTGCCTATTTCCTTATATAAATATTCTACATTATATCCGTAACCCTGCTGTCCGAATCCACCAAAATTATTAAAGTCCTGACGTATCTGAGATGCTGTTACCTTCATCAGTTCACTCAATTCCTGAGAAGATATTCTCTCCACTCCCACATCCTTCAACTCGCCAAGGTAACGAAAATATCTGGGTAAACGACCTATGACAGCTTGTGATATTTCTTTTTCTTCCACAATGGTACCTCCAAATTATATACATATATTACATTGTACCTAAATGTTAAAAACTTGTCAATGAATTGACTAGAATAATTCTTGCATGTATAATAATTTAGTTAGAAATTTCTTTTATACTATGCATAATTTATAGGAAAGGTAGGACACATGATTCTCTCCTGTCAAAATATATCCAAAGAATTTGTAGAACATAAAGTACTTGCAAATATCAGTTTTCATATTGAGGACTATGAAAAAGCAGCCATTGTAGGTGTTAACGGCGCCGGTAAAACCACATTACTCCGCATTATTGTAGGGGAAATGCAGCCGGACGAGGGACTTGTTACCCTTGCCAAGGATAAAACCTTAGGGTATCTTGCCCAAAATAGTGCTGTGGATACCGCCAATACCATCTATGATGAATTGTTGTCCGTAAAACAAAATCTTATTACTTTGGAAACTCTTATGCGAAAATGCGAAGAGGATATGAAGCACGCATCCGGTTCTGCATTGGATAATCTGATGAAGCAATATACGGATTACACCCACGCCTTTGAACGTGACGGTGGTTATAGCTACAAAAGCGAAATCGTGGGGGTACTAAAAGGCTTGGGATTTACAGAAGCTGAATTTTCCAAATCCATCGCCACTCTCTCCGGTGGTCAGAAAACCCGTGTGGCATTAGGTAAACTGCTACTGCAAAAGCCGGATTTAATTATTTTGGATGAGCCCACCAACCATTTGGACATGAATTCTATCACATGGCTGGAAACCTACCTTTTAAATTATAAGGGGGCCGTTATTATCGTTTCCCATGACCGATATTTTCTGGACAAAATAGCCACCAAGGTAATTGAAATCGACCAGACTAAGGCAACCACCTTCCAAGGAAATTATTCCGACTATGCAGTCAAAAAGGAACAGCTTCGCATTGCTGCATGGAACGCTTATGTAAATCAACAACGGGAAATCAAACATCAGGAGGAGGTCATTGAAAAGCTTCGCTCCTTTAACCGTGAAAAGTCCATAAAACGTGCCGAAAGCCGCGAGAAAATGCTGGACAAAATAGACATCATAGAAAAGCCTACAGAAGTGAAAGCTGACATGAAGCTTACTCTCACTCCCCACATTCAAAGCGGAAACGATGTCCTGACTGTGGAAGGCTTAAGCAAGGCATTTGGCTCCCAAAAGCTTTTTGAAAATGTGGGCTTTGAACTGAAGCGTGGAGAGCATGTTGCCATTATCGGAGACAATGGCACCGGAAAAACCACTCTTCTAAAGATAATTAACGGAATTCTTGCCGCAGATGCCGGAAAATTCCGTTTGGGAACCAATGTGGAAATCGGTTATTATGACCAGGACCATCATGTGTTACATAGTGAGAAAACCTTATTTGAAGAAATCTCCGACGATTATCCCTACCTTACCAACACGGAAATTCGAAATGTATTGGCAGCCTTCCTTTTTACCGGTGAAGATGTATTCAAGCGCATTCAGGAATTAAGCGGTGGCGAACGAGGACGAGTATCCCTGGCAAAATTAATGCTTTCCAACGCCAATTTCTTAATTTTGGATGAGCCTACCAACCATTTAGACATTATGTCCAAGGAGATTCTGGAGGATGCCATAAACCAGTACGAAGGAACCGTCCTCTATGTGTCCCACGACCGTTATTTTATCAATAAGACAGCTCACCGTATTTTGGATTTAACAGCAAAACAGTTTGTAAATTATATCGGCAACTATGATTACTATTTGGAAAAGCATGATACCATGATGGCTGCGTTAAACGGCGTAAATCCTCCCATAGCTTCCACTAGTGCCGCAAATCCATTTGGTGTTTCCTCTTCCTCGCAAGCAAAAGCTGCAGACTCAGAAAACAAGCTGGATTGGAAAGCACAAAAGGAGGAACAGGCAAGGCTACGTAAAAAGGAAAACGACCTGAAAAAATGCGAAGAAAAGATTGCCACTATAGAAGCTCGCTTACAGGAAATCGACACTGAAATGTCCGACCCTTCCATCGGCACGCAGGTTGCAAAATTACAAGATTTGTCCAAGGAACAGATTAAGTTGAATGAACAGTTAGAAAAATTATATGAAGAATGGGAATTACTGGCGGAGTAGTCATATTGACTACTCCGTTTTTTTTCTGATTATCTTACATCAAACTATCCAAAGTCTCCCGAATCGCCTGAATAAATTCTAAGCTATTCAAAATCACAGGATTCTCACAGGTAGAAATCATGGAAAGACTCTTTGTCATCTTGCCATCCTCGATAGTCTTGATACATGCTCTCTCCAATTTATCCGCAAACTGGCAAAGTTCATTAATACCATCCAATTCACCACGCTTACGCAGTGCGCCCGTCCATGCAAAGATAGTTGCAATGGAGTTGGTGGAGGTTTCCTCACCCTTTAAGTGCTTATAGTAATGACGCTGTACGGTTCCATGGGCAGCCTCATACTCATACACACCGTTGGGAGATACCAATACGGAAGTCATCATGGAAAGGTCTCCATAAGCGGTTGCCACCATATCGGACATTACATCACCGTCATAATTCTTACATGCCCAAATAAATCCACCCTCGGAACGGATTACACGAGCTACCGCATCATCAATCAAGGTATAGAAATACTCAATGCCAAGCTCTTCAAATTTTGCCTTAAATTCCTTCTCATAAATCTCCTGGAAAATATCCTTAAAGGTATGATCATATTTCTTGGAAATAGTATCCTTGGAAGAGAACCACAAATCCTGCTTGGTATCCACTGCATAACCAAAGCATGCTCTTGCAAAGCTGGAAATGGATTCCTCTGTATTATGAATACCCTGCAAAATACCGGCACCCTTAAAATTATGTATTACTTCTCTTACCTCAGTTCCATCTTCTGCGGTATATACAAGCTCTGCCTTACCGACTCCGGGAACCTTAATTTCTGTATTTTTATAAACATCACCATAGGCATGACGAGCAATGGTAATGGGCTTTGTCCAATTCTTTACATAGGGAACAATACCTTTTACAAGGATGGGGGCACGGAACACGGTACCATCCAAAATTGCACGAATAGTTCCGTTAGGGCTCTTCCACATTTCCTTCAGATTATACTCTGTCATTCTTGCAGCATTGGGAGTAATAGTTGCACATTTTACTGCCACTCCATACTTCAAGGTTGCATTGGCAGAATCCACTGTTACCTGGTCATTGGTTTCATTTCGATGCTCAAGTCCTAAGTCGTAATACTCAGTTTTCAAATCAATATAAGGAAGAAGCAGTTCATCCTTAATCATTTGCCAGAGAATTCTGGTCATTTCATCTCCGTCCATCTCTACCAGAGGAGTTGTCATTTTAATCTTTTCCATATCTTTTATCCTTTCTTTGTATAAATCTCATGAAGTCCGCTCTTTACCATATTCTCATAAGCATTTATCATATGGCGGTTTGCAAGCTGCTCTGCCAAATCTGCATTGCCCGACTTGATTGCTTCCATAATCTGCTCATGCTCTTCATTGGATTTTGGTCCTCTGTTAGCACTGGATAAGGTTCTTTTACGCACACGAAGCACATATTGATGAAAATCCTTTAACTGATGCTCCAGCATCTTACTATCACAGGCTTCATACATGATGTCATGAAAACGATTATCCAGCTCTGCAAGCTGCTCCAAATGTCCCTTTTGGGCATGAAACTTGGCAAGATACACGTTTTCTTCCATTTCTTCCATCTGTTCCTTGGTAATATGTTCTGTTGCCCAGCGAGCACACAGTCCCTCCAACAAAGAACGAATCATATAAATATCTTTTACGTCCTTTTCCGTAATGCCGGTAACATAAGCACCTTTGTTGGGAATAATCTGAATCAGCCCCTCCAGCTCCAACTGTCTGAAGGCTTCACGAACCGGAGTTCTGCTGACTCCCATCTCCTCACCGATTGCAACTTCCTTTAATTCTTCATGCTCTTCATATTTACCGTTTAAAATATCCTCACGAAGCTTATGAAACACTCTTCCACGCAGGGAATACTTATCAGTTACTTCCTGCTTTACATCATAACCACTCATGATGCTCTCCCATCTGCCCAATTAACAGGCTACCATTATTCATCAAGTTTAATGTTTTTTTCTAAACAAACTCGATTTAAACATGCTACGATTTCGTCATCCGTAAGTACGGTTACACGTCCTCCTGCATATTCCTCATCCACCCATTTCTTAATCTCTCTTACAAGCTCAGAGGTCTTGTCAACCTGCTGTTCTCCCTTCAGCTTGTAATATGTATTAATCCAATGAGCAATACCTGCAAGACCGGAAGTATTGGAGATTGCACATAATACAGGTCTGTTCAGGAATTTCTCTGTATCAAATATATTGTAAATTTCTTCATTCTTCAACAAGCCGTCTGCATGAATTCCAGCTCTGGTTACATTAAAGTTCTTTCCTACAAAAGGAGTACGGGGAGGAATCTGATAACCGATTTCCTTCTCATAATATTCTGCAAGCTCCGTAATCACAGTGGTATCCATTCCATTTAAATGTCCCTTAAGCTGTGCATACTCAAATACCATTGCTTCCAAAGGTGTATTACCTGTTCTCTCACCAATACCAAAGAGGGAAGTATTGATACCGGAACATCCATACAACCAAGCTGTGGTGGAATTGGATACAGCCTTGTAAAAATCATTATGTCCATGCCATTCGATTAATTCGCTGGGCACACCCGCATGTACATGAATTGCATAAATAATACCCTGTACACTTCTGGGAATAACCGCACCGGGGAAATTAACGCCATATCCCATGGTATCACAGGCACGTACCTTAATGGGAATCTTGTACTCGTTCATCAGCTTCATCAATTCCAGACAGAAAGGAACCACATAACCATAAATATCCGCTCTGGTAATATCCTCCAAATGACATCTGGGACTAATGCCCTCCTCTAAACAATCACGGATAACACTTAAATAATGATCCATTGCCTGACGTCTGGTCATTTTCAGCTTCATAAAAATATGATAATCGGAACAGCTTACCAAAATACCGGTTTCCTTCATACCGATTTCCTTTACAAGCTTGAAATCCTCCTTGCTGGCACGAATCCAGCTGGTTACCTCAGGAAACTGATAGCCTCTCTCCATACATTTATAAACAGCATCCCTGTCCTTCTTACTATAAAGGAAAAATTCGCTGGCACGAATCATACCATTGGGACCGCCTAATTCATGAAGGTAATCGAAAATTTTCACAATCTGCTCCGTGGAATAAGGCGCACGAGACTGCTGACCGTCACGGAATGTAGTATCCGTAATCCAGATATCCTTGGGCATATTATGGGGTACTATTCTATCATTAAACGGAATCTTCGGAATTTCCGAATAAGGGAACATATTACGGAAAACGTTGGGCTTTTCCACGTCATCCAATATGTACATATGCTCCTCAATCTGCAATAGATTGTTTTTATCATTCATTGTTACCGGGCGATTCTGAAATGTATCATTACCTCTCATTCACAACTACCTCTCTTCCCTTTGCTTTTCGTATGTCTCGTATAATTGTATACAATCATACGAGACGTGTCAATATCTTTCCCAAAATTTCTCATTTTTTCCATTATTATTATTCTCTTAACTGAGAAGTCTCCTTACATTCACCATTCCCCAGCCCTGTTTATTCCATGGCTCATTCAAATCCATCGCGGTTATGGTAATTTTTTGTTTTAATTCCTCATTGGTCATATCAGGATATTTTTGTAATGCAAGAGCCGCGGCACCTGTTACAATAGGTGTTGCCATGGAGGTTCCGCTTTTGGCTATATAAGGTCTTTTCTTTTTCAATACAGACTGTGCATTTGCATACTCTGCATTGCAGGATATAATATCCGTTCCCGGTGCAACCAAATCCGGCTTTCTTAAATATGCCCCTGCATCCCCTCTTCCGGAATAAGTTTCACATCTGTTAGGATTGTCCCTGCAATAGCTTCCGTCATGGCACCCAACTGTAAGTATTTTTCCGCAGCCTCCTACGGAAGATATAGAATTATTTGCCGGTCCTTTATTTCCGGCAGCACATACAACAAGTACTCCGCAATCCCATAATTCTTCCAGTTTTTTCTGCAATAAACATTCCCTATCCTGTGAAAGAGAATTCCCGATTCCTACGGATATATTTATAATTCTGATATGATACATTTCACGATTTTTCTCTATCCACTCTAACGCCTCCAATAGATGTTCCAAACATCCATCCCCTTTTGCGTCAAGAATCTTCCCTACCACCAGCATGGATGCCGGTGCCATCCCCTGATACCTTCTATTTGATAATTCCCCGCTCCCACATAATATTCCGCATACATGAGTTCCATGACCATTATCATCATACATAAGATTTCGCTTTCCAACAAAATCTTGAAAACATAAAATTTTTCCCCGCAAATCCGGATGCCTGCTGATTCCACTGTCTAAAACAGCAATCGTTACCCCATTTCCATCTATGGTATCATCCGGTACTTCAAGCTGCCTACGCACTCGTTCCATAAAAAACCCCGGCATTGGTTTTTATTAACCTATGCCGGGGCGTCAAAAACGTTACTACACTTTTTTCTTTTTCCATAATAAACAAATCACACCTGCACTTGCCAATGCACCGGCTAATGCCCAATGATATGGAAATTTCATGTTTCCCTCTTCCTGTCCGGGCGCCCGAGAGAGCTTTTCAATAGAAGTATTCTCTTCCAAAACAACCGCTCCGCTGTAAGGCTCACTAGTTTCCACTACTGCAATCTGGGACACAAAGTTTATACCCACTCTTAAATACTCAACTCCATCAATACGAACTCTCTTGGCTTTCACCTGCTCCAGCTGTCCATTTCTATCCAGAGAATAAACCAAAAGATTCTTTGTTAATTGATTTTCTGACAAAGGAATATTAAGCTCCAACTCCTGCTTACCAAGCTTAGTAATGGGAATATTACTCTCATCCGTAAACAACAAATTATATACTCGATAAGTATCCGAAAGTTTTTCCTCAAAGCACCTTTCATATGCTTTTTTCATTTTAGCGTCATCCTCTGCCTCTGAAATAGACAAAGTATAACTCCTGCTTGCACCCTCCAGTCTTGCAATCACACCGGACATTCCTACAAGCCTTACTTCTCCGGATGCATTATCCGTATGCACAACACCACGATATGCTTCATTTGATAATCTTTCCGCCGACAATTCATGTGTTATTGCAGGGATATCTCCCTCGTATGTAATCTGAACGGTACCTTCAAAAGCTCCCACTCCCATTTCCTTCATAGTCTTGGGCAAGGTAACCTTACTGATATTACAAGCAGCAAAAGCGCGGTCTTTTATTTGCTTTAAGCTTTTTCCGGTAAGAACTGTTGACAGCTTAGAGCATCCTTCAAAAGCAGCTTCCCCCACGGTCACAAGACTATCCGGCAATACAAGTTCTTTTATCTCTGCATGATTTTGGAATACTCCTGCAGCAATCACCCTGACGCCATCAGGAATAGTAACTTTTTCCTGTTTGCCCTTATAAGCCACCAAAACGCCATTATTAATCAGAAAATCCTCTGTTCCCTCTTCCAAAAACTTCTCCACCCACAAGGTATGGGCAAAAGCCTTAGGCTCCACATTTTCTATGGTATCCGACAACGTAACCTCAGCAAGCTTATCACAATGATAAAATGCCCCATATCCGATGGTATTTACACCCTCCGGAAGCTTTATCTTAGCAACAGAGCTTCTTGCAAAAGCAAACTGTCCCACCTCTTCTATTCCTTCCGGTAAAACAACCTCCTGCAAGGTAGCATTTTTATAGTAAGCCTGATCTGCCACAACCTTACCATCCACAATAGCATACTTAGCCAAACCGCCTACTTCCCCGGCATTCTCACTTACATAATTATCCTCCGCCGGTAAACCGCTTGACACATTACCACTCATTACCTCAAGACTGGTATTGTTTATAAACACCACTGCCTGATTGCCCACAACTCTGGTATCTCCTATGGCAATTCCGGGGTCTGTTTCCACAGGCTCGGGTGTAGGAGTGGGCTCGGCTTCCTCTTCTTCAGAACCATAATTGTCCACATCTTCATATTCGGGCATTTCCACCTGACGCTCATAAAACTCTTCTGCATACTTATCAGCTATACTGCCCTTTTCACAATGAATGGTAAGACGATAACAGCCATCAAAGGAAGTTTCATGAATATACAAAACCTCCGGTGGTATGGTAATATCCGTCAGATTCACGCAATCCAAAAACGCTTGTACACCAATACTTCTTATATTGTCCGGTACTGTCATTTTTTTCAAACCCTTACAATTGGCAAATGCATAATCACCAATTTCCGTCATTCCGCTATTTAATACCACGGACTCCAGATTCTCACAATCCCAAAATGCATAGGGCTCAATATGAGTTACAGATGCGGGTAAAACCACCGATTCAACCGTTTCATTTTCTTCAAATGCACCCTCACCGATTACCTCTACGGTATTAGGAACAGACACAGTTTCTTCTGTGCCTCGATATTTAACTAATGTAGTTCCTTCCATTTTAAAATCGGAAGCAGACGTTGCCGCATCCGCTTCCGATACTGGAAGCTGCATAATGATTAGTGCGGTCACAATCAGTAATATACCGAACAGCCTTATCTTTCTCTTCATATGCCTTCCATACTTTCTCTTACTTTTGTGTTTTTTTGTTTACGCTCTTGCACGAGCCTTTACAGGTACACGTCTGTCCTTCTTCATAAAGAGAACTGCTGACAGACAAGCCAAACCGATGGATAAGAACCATTTCGGATGAATACCATCTCCGGTCTTCGGTGTAGAGTCTGTAATTGTACCCGCTGTTAAATTCTGAGTATCCACATAAATCACATAGGGTGAAAAATGCTCTGCTGTAAAGGTTACACAGGATACTCCTGAAATCGTCGTAAACTTAGGTGTCAGCTTATCCAATCTGCCATTCACCACACCTGCCACCTTATTGTTACCGGCATAGGTAATTAAGGAATCAGGTAATGGTAATGTAATACTGATGGATAATCCTGTGGTATCTGTAATCTTCTTCTTTCCGGTGGAATCATACAAAGTAATATCCATAGGGAAATACTTAATATTACTGATATCACCATATTCTGCAACCAATGCCTTAATGATTTCCTCTGTAGCACTGTTGCTATCTGTAATCTTAATTACAAAATCATCGGAAGAACCATTTACGGTAGCCGATACCACACCGGTATTGGACAATCCGTTCTTATCAATTACAACAGTAGTTCCACCATTCTTAATACTTGAACCATTCGGACGGTTACTACTTACTGTTGAATTTCCTGTAGCCTTCTTATAATTTGCCGTAACAGTTACATCCTTCTCAGGCATGGTAACCACGCTGGCAGATAACACCTTACTTGCAAGCTTGGTATCCTCAGGTGAAATCGTCCAATGGCTGAACTGCATTCCTGCTGCAGGGTCGTTTGCGATAATAATAGGCTGTGAACCTGCAATATAGCTACCGGAACCACTACCGTTTTTAACGGTCAATGTATAGTACTTTGCAGAAGAACCACCGGAACCTGAACCGGAGCCACTTCCATCTCCTGATCCGGAACCGGAACCACTTCCATCTCCATTGCCGGTTCCATTTCCGTTACCGGTTCCGCCTGAACCGGTTCCATCCTCGAAACCAACAGGCACATACTGTGCATAGGTATCTGTATCTTTATTAACTACAGATACATCAGGTCTCCATCCCTTGAATACATAGCCTTCTCTGGAAGGTGCCTGAGGTAAAATTGCACCTGCACCGGGGTCTACTCTCTGGGTATAAAGAATTTTGTCATCCCAATCAATAAAGTTTACAATATACTGCTTGTTGGCAGAATCAATCTTCTCATACTGTGCATAAACAGTGGTATCCTGTGTGACAGCTGTAAATGCAGGTCTCCATCCGGTAAACTGATATCCCTCTCTGCTGGGAGGTAAAGGAGGCTGTGCATCCTTACCGGGAGTAACCTTATCTTCCTTCAATACGGTATCATCCCAATCAAGGAAGGTAACAGTTACCTGATTTTCAGTAGAGTCAATCTTTTCATACTGTGCAATAATATCCATATCCTTGCTGATTGCAGTATAATTAGGCAACCATCCGGTAAATCGATATCCCTCTATTTCCGGTGCATCAGGAGCCTTTGCGTCCGTTCCAATCAAAACATCCTGCTCGTCAAGGATGCTGGACATATCCTTACCCCAGAAAATAACCTTAAAGGTTGTGGAAATGGGCTTGTCCGTAATCATAACACTTTCATACTCATTTGCATAAGTTTCTGCCGCACTTCCCTCTTCACAATAAAATTCAATGGTCTTATACTTACCTTCTGAATTCAGATAATCCTCTGTATTAAACGCCTGCGGATCAATAAAGGTTACACTGCTTGGAATATCCACATAACGTACATTACTGTCATAAAATGCATCCTTAGTAATGGACTTACAACCAACAGGTAAAATTGCGGAATACAAGCTTTCCGTATTATTAAATGCATTGGCAGGAATTCTTTCGATTTTGGAAGCGGACAAATCAATGGAACCTACTTCCACACAATCCATGAATGCCTCATCCCACATCTTGGTAACGCCTTCTGACTCAGATGCCTGAACGGATACACCGGTGTTCTTTACACCTCTGCTCTCCAAACACTGTACAATACCATCCTTTGCTCCATTCTCCAAACTATAGATAATTGCATTTTCCGTGGTAAAATAAGGTCCACCGGAGAAATCTACGGTTTCAAGTTCAGGACAATTCTTAAAAGGACGTACCCCCATATCAGATACTGCCGCAGATAAAGTTACATTTTTCAAATTGGGATTATTAGCAAAGGCATAGCTGCCAATGCTGCTTCCGCCATCGGACATATTTACCGTAGTAAATAAACCACCATTATCTTCTGCACCTGCAACTTCATCGGTATCCACATCTGCAAAAGCATAATCTGCCAATGCTGAATTACCGCCTGTGATATTAATCGCCTCCAATGCAGTACAACCACTGAAGGTATATGCTTCAAACTCATCAATATCTGCAAAGGTTACTTCTTTAATCTTAGTATCTGCCTTCTGACCAACTACCGGTACCTTGGAAGGTGCTGCGTTACTTCCGGAAACGGTTTCCTCACTTGCTTCCACGCCTGAGAAAAGTCCGTCATCAATCGCCTTAACACCGGTAGGTACAGAAACCTTTAATGCTGCATTGATAATATCCCATTGATCACCGGTTACCTCTGTGGAAGGGTCGGATAACCACTTGTTATATTGCGTAATAGCTTCCGCTGCTGCCAGCTGATATTTCGTAGTAATATAAGGATAATTTGCTCCTGTATATTGAGTACCAGCGGACAATGCATCATAGGTAGGATATTTTACCAAAGTAGCCTTTCCTGCAGTACCTGCAGATTCATCATCCATCACATACTGAATCTCCAAATTGGTAGGCCATCCACTATAATAAGTAATATAGGTACGGGGCTGTGTTCCCGAGTTAATATTACTGGAAGAAGTCATTGCATAACTGAAAGGAACGATATCCTCTCCTACTGCACCGGTAAAGCTCAAGAATGGTTCCTTCGAACTCCAGGCTTCATCCTTGTGAGTACAGGACACCGGTACTTCCTGAGTAGCAAATGCATCTGTTCCTATGTGAGTTATGGTGGATGCATCTTCGTAAATTACATGCTTTAAATTATGACAGCCTTTAAAAGCTTCATCATTAATTTGAGTTACTGTTGCCGGAATCTTGATTCTGGTTAAATCACAGTTATTGGAAAAGCTTCCCTTGTTCAGAGTAGAAACTCCGTAAGGACCGATTGATGCCGGAATTTCAACCTCCTCTATTGTTCCTTCCATTTGGAAGAACAATAATTCATTATTTGAATTTACTTGATAGGTAAGCTTACCATCGCCGTAACCGGTGTGGTTACCATTATTATCATATGTCTTTTCCCAATCAACCAATTCATATCGATCTTCCCCTGTATACTTAAAGGCTAACGCATTTTCCTTTGTAAAATCATGTACAGAAGATTCTGCCGGACCTTCAAAGTAGAAAGTAGGATGAACATCCTTCTTAAAATAAATCTCATCCTCATCTACAGGGAAAGATAAATTCTTATCATTTACCGGATAATTTGTGGTATCAACAAATTTAGTACTGTTACTTTCAGTCTGAATATGCTTTAAATTAGGACAATCCTTAAAGGCATTCAGACAAACCGGAAGATTAATATCATTCATAGAGCTTGGCAAAATCACTTCCTCCAAAGAGGTACAGCCTCTGAATGCATAATATCCAATTTTCTTTAAGCCTACATCCGCGTCCTTCATTTTACCGGAAATATCCAAATTAGTTAAATCCGTACAACCATCAAACGCCTTATCACCAATGGTAACTACAGTGGAAGGTAACATGAAGCTTTCCAAAGAGGTACAATTCATAAAGGCTTCATCGGAGATATAACGTAAAAGGCAGGCAAAATCAATACCTATACTAGTCATATTGTAGCAGTTTTTAAATGCCGCCTTACCAATTTCATTTAAACCATTACCTAAGTTAATAGTTTCCAGGTTTGCACAATTATAAAAAGCAAAGTTACCAATACCCATAAGTTCTGTACCTACGGTAAGACTTACAATATTACCCTGATGTGCAAATACACCTTGATCTTCTGCTGTAATAATTGCTCCACCATTAGCAAGCTGCCATTCCTTCTCAATGGTTCCTGCAACACCACTATTGGCTCCTGTATAAGGCTCCAATTTTTGATTACCAATATATTTTACTGAAAGATTCTTAATCCACTGCTCTGTTGGAGAGATGGTTGGCTTATAGTCTCCATTTTCTAAATAATAGAAATCCTCCAATGGCAGGCTACTCCATTTTTCGGAATCCTCGGTATAACAAGGAGCATACTCTGGTGGTGAAATAATATGGTCGTTACCGGAAACATCTTTTTCGATTACAGCCGGTTTAGACATATAATACAGAGGTCTTCTATTCTTACTAACTGCCACATAACCTCCGCGGGTACCATCATTGGTTTTCAACTTAGCACAAGCATTTACCGTATTCGGAATTACAAGAGCATTATTTTCCAAATTACCTGCGGTATATCCTAAAACTACTGCAATATAGTTAGAACCACCTGTTTCCGGTACATAAGCAAACTGCAAAATACCATCATCGGAAACATAAATGGGATCATCCGCCTTAACAGTAGGAATTTGCGAAGTAAATGTATCAAAGGTCTTCGCCGTTACGTTACTTACATATTTTGTACCATCCGGGTAATTATCTCCGGTATCCGCACTTGCCTCCGGAACGGGAATCGCCGCCACAAATAAAGCTGTCGCCAGACACAAAGACCCTAAAGTCTTACGCAGTCTCTTGCGAAGCTTCATACTCTTCTTTTTCTGTACCTTTTTTGCCATGATGCATCTCCTCCATACGGTATCTTAATTCCGTCATTTACTTAATCTTTTTGGCAACCACCACAAATCTTCCGTCCGTTTCCTGATAATCACAGGTGGAAAGGGTTAAAAGCTGATCGCCATACTCAGCGGTTACTCCTGTATCATAATAGGATAATGCCGCCATTTCCTGCATATAGGAGTTAAATTCCAACTCACTATTTGCATCTATAAACTGATAATACTTAAAAACGATTTCCTCTTCACTATATACCCGGGAACGAAAAGCATACATTATCTGATAGGTTCCCTTTTCATATATAGTGTCAAACTCTATGTACGAATGCTTTTTATAATAGCTTTCGGATTCATACTTTTGAAGACTACCGAACATTCTTCCGCTTTTCATATGATGACCGTACAAAATATAATTTGTACTGGGCTTTATCACATCGCAGTCCTTGTCCATAAAAATAGAACCATTCTTATCATATTCCTGATTTAAATTATGGTCAAGATAATATTCATTGTCCGTAGTCTGCATTACGGGGTAATCTATATATGTATCGGCAATTTTTACCCATCCGATTAGCTTTTTATTCTTATTTAACAAATTTTTATATTCATCCAGCACCTCAGGGGCTTCTTTTTCCCCATCCAAAGTCACTTTCACTGTGCTTTCCGTGGAATTTTCTGTTTGTAGTACCGGCTTTTCCTTTAATTCGTTCAGCTTATCATAGGTAGATGTTGTCCTGTAATCCTGATAGGAATAAACAAAAAGATATCCCAAACAACCAATTGCAACCAAACCACATAAAAAAATCATACGTTTTCGTTGCTTCTCCTGCCGCTGAATTTCCTGTCTCAAAATCTCCTCAGGAATCTCTGTAGTTACCTTCTTATTTGTTTTCTTATTTGAGGATAACTTCTTTGACTTTGCAGAAGCCTTTGCTTTTGCAGTTTTCGTCTTCGTCGTTTTTGCCTTTTTGTTTTTTACAGCGTTCTTTTGAGTCTCTTTTTTTTGAGTTGCTTTCTTGTTTTTCTTCTTTTGTCGAGATTTAGCGTTTGACTGCTTCTTTTCCGCTCCCTTTACCTTACTTCCACGTCCGGTATCTTCTGCTTCCTGTTCTCTCTTCTCAATCGTTTCCGCCAATTCGTCCAAATAATCCTGACCTAGCATTGTATAAAAACGATACTTTCCACTCTGCAATGCCCTTTCCAATTGCTTCAACTGATCCAGCGAATAATTCTCCGACAGCTTACGAAGTTTTTCAATGATTTCTTTATCATGAATGGCACGATCGTAATCTTCTTTTGTCCGAAACTGCCGCTCTTCTACTATATATATCTTCTGTGTCATATTTTGCCCTTATGTATCCATACTTCCTGCAATAATATCATACAATATCTATTTTACTATATGTCGAAATTTATGCAAGCATTTTTCTACATCTGGTACTTATTCCCCATAAAAAAACCTCATCAAAGTTTTTCCTTGACGAGGTTTTTATCCATCGACTACGACTATTTTTTACCAACTACTGCAACAAGCGTTTGCGTTTTTCGCCCATAATCGCTACTACAATCTTATTAACATCCTCAATGAAAGTTATAACCTGTCCATCTGAAATTGCCTGACGTTCTGCATCACGTTCTGATCTATCCGTCTGATGGGCAATACGATTACGTCTGCTATACAAACCATCAAGCTTTTGCTTCATTTGATCTTTGGGCTTTACACTACATCCCTGTTGATAAAATGCCTCTTTCGCCACATTATCTACGCTGACCCCTATAAGATTCAAATGGTCTCTTACATCTCCAAAAATCATTATTGTCTGGGTTTTATACTTTTCTGTAATATAATCAGCAAACCATGTCTTACTGTCCAAATCTTCCATGATAGTCTGCAAAGTTTCTAATCTTATGGAAAGATTTTTATATTGCTCCGTCTGCGGCCAATCACCATCATAAATTTTATCCAAGCCATACCAGACGATTTCATGCATAAAGAAATCAAATGCGCTGGATAATAGTACAATTTGTGTACGCCATATTGTTTCTGCCGCTTCAACATTTCCTTCCTGTTTCAATTGCTCTGCTATAGGAAACTGTTTTGTGATTAATTCCAGATTCTCGTCGTAATGCCCTTTTATGGCATCCAATTGATAGATAATAATATCAGCTATCCTTTTATCCTGTATGTCAACCTTCCGTTCACTTAATTCAAAATTCTGCTCCATGCTATTCCTCCCAAGTATCATCATCAGCAAAACTTGTGGATTTTTCATCCTGATTTAAGCTTTGAAATTCTGACACAATGTCATCAAATATACTTTTGTTTAACATGGGAATCGCTCCATATTTACCACTTACATACCCATTCTTAAGACTTTCTGTTTTTCTGACATTTCGGATTTCCGCCAATGAATATAAATCTGTTGAACGTTTACCGTCTAATTCAGTAAACCATATCTGATCCCTTCTAAGAAGCTCTCCGTCCAACAAGCTGGTATCATGTGTAGTAAAAATAATCTGTGCATTTGTTTCCGGATACAGCTGTGTAAACAGCTTCAACATCCCCATTGCTATGGATTCATGTAAACCGGTTTCTATTTCATCACATAACAATACCTTTCCGCCCCGCAATACATCCAGATAAGGATAAAGAAAAACAAATAATTTCTTGATTCCGACAGATTCTTCACTCTCCAAATCAGTTTTAAATCCTTCATAGCAAATTGCGCTCTCTAATACTGCTATTTCACGATTCTTTATCATTTTTCTTACTTCTTCCGAAAGTCTATCTGTATTTTCCAATCCTTCCAATGTTACTGTTTCAGCTCTAGCCTCTATATCTTTTATTCCGGTTCCCAAATAATCCATAATTTTTAGATAAGTGGGCTTCAGCTCCGGATTTTCTTTTAAAAATTCAATTGCTCTTCCAAAGACTCTGTTTGATCCATTAGCAGAACTAAATAGCTTCAACTCCTCCTTAAAAAACAAAAATGCAGCTTCTATTTCAGAAACTTTAGTATAATTAGCTGCACACGCCAAAAAAAGTCTGTTATCTTTTAAAGCATCCATGCTCGCTTCCGAAAATTTCTTAAAAGAAGGTCCTTCACTAACCTCCAATCCCATTCTGTCAAAAATCTTAGTTTGTCTGTTATTTGGAAAGTAATACAAGTACTCCTTCTGAATCATCCCCTTGATAATAGAAAAGCCATACGCATACCTTACTCCTTTTGTTACAAATTGAAATGCAAATTCCGTTGGCTCCTCTTTTCCTGCTAACTTATGTGGTAATACTTTTAAGGAATCCCCCAGTTCTCGCTTCATACTGCCAAGAATGATTCTCTTTGCATAACTGACCGCCTGCAGTACATTTGTCTTTCCAGATCCATTGGGACCATAAATCGCAGTCATGCGATTTACCCGATATTTTTCAAATGTAATCAAATCCTCTTCTCTGGTATCATCACTGCTGGCAAGCATTGATAAGGTTATTTTTTTATAAATTGATTTGAAATTGGAACATGAAAATTCTAAAAGCATTTTCTTCACCTCTCCACATTTTTACATTGCGTATATACTTTTGGTATATACTTTTACACTATCATACTAGCTTTCAAAAAGTTTTTTGTCAATACATTTGCATTTTTATTGCATTTTTTAACTTTATTTTTATTGTTTAATGCGTTTTACAATTTTACTTCACCTCCATTTCACCACATTTCACACCTTCTCCCCCCCATTTCGTTCATTTTTATTACTTTCATATTTTTTTGAACCACCGGAAACATTGACATGCCACCCTGCATACAATAAACCATAAAACAAAACTTGGAGGAACAAAAATGAGTGATTTAACTGCTACCAACTGTGGATGTGGTAATTCTTGCAGCTGTAACAACAACAGCAATAACGGCTTCGGAGGATGTAACTTTATTTGGATTATTCTGTTATTATCCTGCTGTGGCGGCTGCGGCGGCAACGGCAACGGAATCCTTGGCGGCAACTGTGGTTGCAACGATGGCTGTGGCAATAACAACAGCTGCGATTGGCTTATCTGGATTCTGCTTATCTCCTGCTTCTGCGGTGGAAATAACAACGGTTGCTGCTAAGCAAATACTTTGCAGTTCTCTTTAAAAGTTTCTATTAATTAAAAAGCCCGGGAGGTTAAAACAACCTCTCGGGTTTTTCTATTTATCCCATAAACCTATAAATTTATTTCATCAATCAGATAGTAATATTTCCCAAAATCCTCTGGGGACCATATTTTTCCATTCTTGCGCTGTTCCTCGTCAACTGATACCAACATATGCTTCATATTCAGTGGAATACCATCTGAAGCAGCTCGAAACAGTGCATTCCACACAACATTTTTGATATTCGCACCGGAAAACTCAAACTGCTCCGCCAAATAATCCACATCTAAAGAGTCTCTGGGAACCTCACCTGCATATAATAGGGATTCCCAAATTTCTTTTCTGGCAATCACATCCGGCATGGGGAACTGCACCGCAAAACGGAAACGACGCATAAATGCCTTATCAATATTTGCAGCTAAATTGGTAGCCATAATTACAATACCATCATACTCCTCCATTCGCTGGAGCAAATAGGATACTTCCGCATTGGCATACTTATCTCTTCCTTCCTTTACCTCTCCTCTTTTTCCCAGCAAAGCATCTGCCTCATCAAAAAACAGTATCATATTACTATTCTCGGCTCTTTGAAATACCTGTTCCAAACGCTTCTCCGTCTCACCGATATACTTATCCGCAATTTGGGACAAATCCACCTTATATAATTCCAGCCCCAGCATACTTGAAAGAACATGTGCGCCCATGGTCTTTCCGGTACCCGGCAATCCATAAAAAAGTACCGTAAGTCCTCTTCCATATACATATTTTTCACGCATTTTCCATTCATCCAATACCTTTAGACGGTATATCATCTGGTTACAAATTTCAATCAAGGTCTTTTTTTGTATTGCACCAATCTTCATGTCGTCCAATGTATAATTGGTAGTAATACGTTTGATGTTATCATATTTACCGTCATCCAAAATCTTATAGCATATCCGATAAATATCCTGGGAACGCTTTTCCTTATCAATTTCCTGAAAAGCCTTCCTCACAACCCGTCTAATTTGACCTGCGGTCAATTGTAATTTTCCTGCCAGCATGGAAATCGGAAGTTCATCCTCTTCCATACCATATTCCTTCATTGCCTGCTCCCACAGACAAATACTCTGCCTAATAGAATATTTAGGAATATCAAAGCCAAATACCGCACCCTCCAAAAAAGGAATCAATTTCACACTGCTTCCCGTGGTGCAAAACAGGGGTCTGTCTAAATTTGCATACCTTTTTTCCAATTCTCTGTAAAATGGCAGAAGTCTCATTACCTCCTCTTTTTTACAGTCCTCCTCATCATAAACACAAAGAGCCCGATCCGTTAAAAGCAGCTCCCGTAACACTCTCCCCCATCTTTCCTGTTGAAATTCTCTGTCCGTAAAAAGATAATCCAGAGGAATCAGCAAAAGAGGAATCCTTAATCTAGAAGCTATCTGACGAACCGCAAAACGTCTGCCACTTTCACGTTTTCCGCCAATCTGTACAATTCTTAACGAATTTGTTTCCGTAAGCCTTATTTGCATACAGGTTTGCTGAATCTGCTTTTCCATAATGCATACATTTGATATGGTATCCGCGGGTTCCATATAACATCCCACCCTGGCAAGCTTACAATCCATACGCTTTTGTCCACTTAAAAACGCAATTAATCTGTCCTCTATCACAAAAACATTTCTAAACTGCGAATTACCCTGTTCTATCATGGAAACAATCTGTTTCAAGCATTCATATGCCTCTTCCATTTCGTCATATAAATCCAGATAGTCATCCTGTACATATGTAATTCTGGCAGCAATTTCCACAGTAAGACCCTGAATACTTTCTCCGAACACACAGCGCAATATCTGTAGCGTGGACATTTCCATATAACAGAGAGTATACAACTGCAGAGCAGTCATCGCCACCTTATTATGGTGGCACAATTTATATATTTTCCAATATCCCGTCTGCTGTTCAATACTACAATCCCCGGATAACTGTTCCGGTTTCTCCTGATATGGCAGAATATCCTCTTCTGTCACATCCTCGGTCAATAAAAAGGAATATTTTTCAAATATGCCTTTCATATTATGTTGCCGAATATACCATGACAACTTAAATGCACCCAACGCTGCCATATTCTTTGTAATATTTCCTTGCTTCACGCTTCTCTATCCTCTTCTTCTGCGAAAACCTCTTCTGGGGGCTTCCGCTTTTTCCATCCACAGAGCCTCTCCAATCGCCCGATTAATATCCTGTTCATGTCGCATCATTCGCATAGCGGGATTTAATCTGGCATTTTCTGAATCTTCCTTAAACTGTGGCGCGGTTCCATTCTCTTTAGGAAGCACGGAATTTTCAAGTAGCATTGTCGAAATATCTTCCATACCTGTATCTCCCGTCTTTTTTGCCGTTATTGTCAGTTCCGGCGTATAAACACGATTTAATAGGAAATTCTGTAAAAAGGCTTGCTTTACAATGGGGGATGCTGTCTCGTTTCCATCAAAAATCTCAGCGCCCTCCCGTAAAAATCTTTGCATTTCTTCATTGTCACGGATATCATCACCAATATTCATAGCTGCCTGAATAGCATTCCATGCCCTGTCCCCATCCTTGTCATTGTCACTGGTAGCAATATCCTCCATAACAATCTCTGTCACAGATTTTCCACCCTTAGTCACCGTACGTTTTAACAGCATTCCATAGTTGGTAACCCAAGCTGCATTTCCTCTGAACGCCATCATACCATTACCTGTATAACCATTTGTGAAGTCCTGTCCTGACGCAATAGAAGAACCCTTTTCCTTCCATCGTTTCATAATATGTTCCTGCGTCTTGGGGTCATCAAGAAGCTCCTCTTTGCCATCTTGAAGTTGCTTCTTAATCAGGTTATCCATTTCAACATCCATGTCTGCCTGACTCTTATGTTTTACATCCATGGGTCTATTTGTCAACTCATTTTCCTTATCTATTTCATTTTGTATCCGTTGCATTTCCCTATCAGTATATGCTTCCATAACCATGGCCTTTAAACGTCTGTGAGCAGGGTCTTTCGGATTAAAATTACCGCTGGTTTCCAACCTGAACAAATAATCTGTCAGCTTAGAATCATATTCAATCAAAGTTGTCAGATTGCCTTTTTTATTTCTATTCATTTCTTCATTTATTCTAAGCAAATCCATGTAATTATCTACATTTGCTCCTAATTGTCCCCTCTCGAATCGTTCAGGATTGGCTATGTTCTGTGCTGCAATCACATCATTTAATCCATTCCGGTCTTTAATTGTACCCGAACTGACACCTGCTGTCACCGCATTTATCTGTTCCGTATTCATGGAACCGCTTCCAATCATTGCACCTACCAGATTATTTCCGGCATATTGTGCTTTAAATTTATCACTTATTCCCGCATAAAACATAGTATTAAGCTCTAAATTTCCGGCTTTATTAAAATCATTCAAATTCTTAAAGCGTCTGGATGCCTTTTCCTGATAACGGGCATCTCTCTCAGATTTATTTTCTCCTATTACATTTTTTGCAATGGACATTGTCATATCATTGCCATATACTCTGTCATTCGCCAGATGCGTTAATTCATGAAGCGCCGTGGCTCCCACATCACTCCCACGACTTAAGTCAGCATTTATATTTATCGAATTTCCTGTCACATTACCCTTTTCATCATATTTCGGTGTAACACCGGAAGAATTCGTTAATGTAACCCCTGTAAGATTTGCAGTTCCACCGTTGCCCAAATGCCCACCCAGGGTTCCTGCAGTAACTGTTTGTAGAGTTGTTGAAAACTTTTTATCTTCATTATTAATCACCGAATGAAGCTCATTTACCCCATTTTCCATATTTCTTCTCGCTGTCTCTTCCCCTTTTGAAGCTAATAATTTAGGAGAAACAACTCCTCGATTATTTAATATATCAACGTTGGCATTGGCTTTATCCGTAATATTTTTGTCAATGGTCAAATCATGAACGATTTGCTCTGCAACCTGCATACGCCCTTGATGCACCTGTTTTTCTCCCATGTTGGCTTGATTTGTCACATCCGTATTGTGCATCATGTACTCCGTAGCGGTTCTAATTGCTTCTATTTTTTTTCGGGGATTATTCTTATCCTTAATATACGCATTATAAGCCCCGTACATCGCCTGATATTCCTTGTCCTTCCTATATGCGAACTTATTCTTCAGTTTTAAATCTCCGTCCTTATTTCTGTCAGGAAAAAACTGCGGAACGGATGCCGGCGCTACACTTACCTTTCCTCCTTGTCCGGACTGCTGTGCTGCATGAACCATCTCATGTCCCAAAACCTGCCGTCCAAAAGAAGAATCGGTATTTACAGAATTATCCAAATGAATATCCCCACCCTGAGTGTATGCCACATTTCCATTCAGATTCTCATGTGATATATTTACCTTTGAAAAATCATGCTGCAAGTTTTTCCCCAAATTCTTTTTCAAATCCTTTTCGTTTTTTGATTTTTTTACTGCATCAGCCGATAATCTGTCAGCCTCCTGCTCATAATCTTTTGTCAACTTGCCACCCATTTTCGTATCTCCTATTATTTCTTTTTGGATTTATATATTAATTTTATAAAAAACTACAAAGTAATACACCGCCCAAATGGGTAGTCCTTTGTAAATAGCCAAAATAATCTGCATAAGTGCTTTGTCCTGTTCATAAAATAATATATCAAAATAATATACTGACGAAAGGAGAGCAACCGGATGGAAAAGGATGTGGATAAAATTATGGCATTTGATACACTGTTCACAAATAATCAGATTCAAATGTACAAAATTCTTCTCTCCTATCTCCCCCCTGCTCTTCAATATAAATTTGCAATATATATTAAATTTTTAGAATTACAATATACCATTGACTTTTTTCGAATCCATCCACAAGCCGCCTTAAAGTGCTTTTCTCACGAGACTTCTATCGACCGTGGAAAAATATTTGATGAAATGATTCCCTTTTGTGATTCCTCCCAAATCGAACAGCTTAACCAAATAAAACGCATTCTGCAAAGCCTTGATAGCATGCAGGAAATGATGGAGATGATGGAAATGTTAAAAGCTTTTTTCCCTGAGGGGCCAAACCCGGGTAACGCTACCGGTACGGATGGAAGCGGTGGATTTGATATTTCTCAGATTATAAGTATGCTTGGCGGAAATGATTTTTCCGGTATGTTTGACATGTTTAACAGCTTTTCTAATAATAATGAAAATACTACTACAGACATATAAATAAAAGAAGGAATCTATTGTGACAGAAAGGTAGTATATCGTATGAGTGATGAACTAAAGCGTCCGGCATGGATGGAGGATGAATTGGTAAAACATATTCCAATTCAAAAACTGGAGTTCCTTGGTGCAATGTTTACTCAAAGCCAGGGAAAATCTCAAAAGGAATTAATGCGAATGATGATGCCTATGATGCAAAAAGCAAAACAGGAAAATTTAACTTTTACACCTCAGGAAATGAATGCTGCTATTGCAGCCATAAAAAAATACAGTTCAAAAGAGGAATTAGAACAGATAGATAATATATTGAAAAAAGTGAAGTAGGGGCACCCCTACTTCACTTTTGCACTGCCTATTTGGCAACAATGTTTATGATTCTACCGGGAACATAGATTTCTTTTACAATGGTTTTGCCTTCTAATGCGGACTGCACGGAAGGGATTGCCTTTGCCTTGGCAATGGCAGAATCACCATCTTCTTTTACTCCTACTTCAACAGTTCCCTTTACCTTACCGTTAATCTGAATACCGATAGCAACGGTATCCTCTTTTATCGCTGCCTCATCATAAGTGGGCCACTGCTCATATGCAATGGTATTATCATGACCCAAAATCTGCCAAAGTTCCTCTCCTACATGAGGACAAATACAGGAGAACATCTTTACAAAGCCCTCCGCATATTCTTTTGGACATTTCTCTGCTTTATAGGCAGCATTCATGAAAATCATCATTTGGCTGATTGCGGTATTAAAGCCCAACTGCTCAAAGTCTGATGTAACCTTCTTAACGGTCTGATGATATACCTTTGTCAAGGTATCATCCTTCTCGGTCGTAATTCTTTCTTCATTGGTAAAGAATGCCCATACACGATTGATGAATCTTCTGGCACCCTCAACACCCTGGGGATTCCAAGGCTTGGAAACCTCAAGAGGCCCCATAAACATCTCATATAATCTCAGGGTATCTGCACCAAAATCATTTACTACATCGCTGGGATTCACTACAAACTCAGGGAAACGTTTGCCCATCTTGATACCGTTCGCACCCAAAATCATTCCCTGATGTACCAGCTTCTGGAAAGGCTCCTTTACAGGGGATAAGCCCTTATCATAAAGATAACGGTTCCAAATTCTGGAATACATCAAATGACCAACTGCATGCTCTGGACCACCGATGTAAAGGTCAACTGGCAACCAATGCTTTAACAGCTCCTGATTTGCAAACTCCTTATCGTTATGAGGATCAATATATCTCATATAATACCAGCTGGAGCCTGCACTTCCGGGCATGGTAGAGGTCTCACGAACACCCTTTATTCCATTTCTGTCATACTGCTTCCATTCTTCTGCATTTTCCAAAGGTGCTTTACCGTTTTTGCCCTTATAATCCTCTAATTCAGGAAGTACTAAAGGAAGCTCCTCATCATCCAGTACATGAATCTGTCCATCCTCCGTATGCACAACGGGAACAGGCTCACCCCAATAACGCTGACGTGCAAAAATCCACTCACGGAAATGATAGTTCACAGTTCTCTTTGCAACTCCCTGCTTCTCCAATTTACAGGTAATTGCTTCCTTTGCTTCTTCCACAGTCAGACCGGTAAATTCCTCGGAATTCATCAGCTTACAGCCCTTGCCAAGGTACTCACCCTTTTCAAAAGCCTTCTGGCTTACATCGCCACCGTCAATTACCTGAATCATAGGAATATTGTGTGCAATGGCGTATTCAAAATCACGCTGATCATGGGAAGGCACTGCCATAACAGCACCGGTTCCATAGCTTGCCAAAACAAAATCACCAATGTACAGGGGTACTTCTTTTCCGTTTACGGGATTGATTGCATAAAGTCCCTTCAATGGACAACCGGACTTGGTCTTGTTCAGTTCGGTACGATCCATATCATTTTTCTTTAAGGTCTCGTCAATATAAGCCTGAACTTCTTCGGGATTTTCTACTCTGGGCATCAAATCCTTCACAATCTGTCCATCGGGCGCAAGTACCATAAAGGTAATACCGTAAATGGTCTCAATACAGGTAGTATAAATAGAGAACTTACCGCCGCCTACAATTTCAAATTCCACTTCAACACCCTCGGACTTGCCAATCCAATGTCTCTGGATGTCCTTGGTGGATTCAGGCCAATCGATTTCCTCAAGTCCTTCTAACAATTTTTCTGCAAAAGCAGGCTGATTGATAACCCACTGCTTCATATTTTTACGAATAACAGGATAGCCGCCACGCTCAGATTTACCGTCAATAACCTCATCATTAGACAGTACTGTTCCCAGCTCCTCACACCAGTTTACCGGCATATCCACATATTTTGCATAGCCGTCCAAATAAAGTTGCTTAAAAATCCACTGAGTCCACTTATAGAACTCAGGGTCGCTGGTTGCTAACAGCTTACTCCAATCATAATCAAAGCCCAATTCCTTCAACTGACCTGAAAAGGTTTCGATATTTTCCTGTGTAAAACCATTGGGATGATTACCGGTACTTACTGCATACTGCTCCGCAGGTAAACCAAAGGAATCATAACCCATGGGATGCAATACATTGTAGCCCTGCATACGCTTCATACGGGACATAATATCTGTAGCAGTATATCCTTCAGGATGTCCTGCATGTAAACCTACACCGGAAGGATACGGAAACATATCCAATGCGTAATATTTAGGTTTTGAAAAGTCCCAAACATCCGTCTTAAAGGTTTCGTTTTCCGCCCAATAGGTCTGCCATTTCTTTTCAATCTCTTTCGGATTATAAACTTTTTCCATGCTTCAACCTCTTTCTTCACCACTCGCGAATATAAAAAGCCCCTCTGTTTGGGGACTCTACTACTCAACGTTTATTCCCTTATGAATATTTCATAAAACTAACGCTTATTTTATCCTGTTTTCTTCCCACTGTCAAGCATATGTCAAAAATATATCGGGAACTCCTACTAAGAAGCTCCCGATACTTTTATAACTTATTTTCAGTTATGATTAATCCTCTACATTATTTTCAGCAACCTTAGCTGCTCTTGCAGCAACTTCCTTCTCCTGTACATCGGAAGGAGCCTGTTCATAACGTGCAAATTCATAAGAATACTCACCACGTCCACCGGTCATGGAACGTAAATCGGTACAATATCCAAACAAGCCGCTCATAGGGATATCCGCTTCAATAATCTGCTTGCCGCCCGCTACTGGATTCATTCCCAATACACGACCACGTCTCTTATTCAGGTCACCCATAATATCACCGGTGTAAGCATCGGGAACGGTAACCTTTAAGGACATAATAGGCTCAAGCAATACGGGATGTGCCTCCATGAAGCCCTTCTTAAATGCCTGAATGGTAGCCATCTTAAATGCCATTTCGGAGGAGTCTACAGGATGATAGGAACCATCATACAGAACAGCCTTTACACCAACTACGGGGTATGCTGCCAAAGGTCCTCTGCCTACGGAATCCTGCAATCCCTTCTCTACTGCCGGGAAGAAGTTCTTAGGAACCGCACCACCAACAACCTCCTGCTCAAAGGTATATGCCACCTCAGGATCATCCGCAGGAGAGAAACGCATCTTTACATGACCATACTGTCCATGTCCGCCGGACTGTTTCTTATATTTGTACTCTACATCGGAGGTCTTCTTAATGGTTTCTTTGTATGCAATCTTAGGAGTATCCAATTCAACCTCAACCTTGTACTCATTCAGCAATCTGCTTACGATAATGTCCAGATGCTGGTCGCCCATTCCGTAAAGAAGAAGCTGTCTGTTTTCGGAATCATTCACCACCTTAACAGTCTGATCCTCGTGGGTAATCTTCTGCAATGCCTGAGAAATCTTATCCACATCTGCCTTATTCTTGGGTTTATATCTCTTGTAGGTATAAGGAGTGGAAATTTCAAACTTACCAAACTTAATAGGGGTTGCCTTGGTAGCTAAGCTGTTACCGGTTCTTGCAGCGGTTAATTTTGCCAACGCACCGATATCACCTGCGTGAAGCTCACTTACCTCCTGAGGCTTATTGCCCTGTAATACATAGAGCTTACCAACCTTTTCTTCAATATCACGGTCAATATTATAAATCAAATCATCAGCCTTTAAAACACCGGAGTTAACCTTAATCAGGGAATACTTTCCAATGAAAGGATCCACGATGGTTTTCCAGATATATGCGGATTTTGCCTTTGCAAAATCATAATCTGCATGGTAAATCTCATTGGTCTTCATGTTGATACCTGCAACCTCACGGTTCTCAGGGCTGGGCATATATTTGATAATATCATCCAACAGAGTGTACATACCCTGACAGAGTACATTGGAACCCATGGTCATAGGAACAATACTGCCATCACATACATTAGTACGGAGAGCTGCTCTGATTTCTGCCTCAGAGAAGGTTTCTCCACCAAAGTAACGCTCCATAAACTCTTCACTGGTCTCGGCAACAGCTTCCATCAAAGTATCACGGCAAATTTGCAGGTTTGCCTTGTTATAATCAGGAACCTCACAGGGAACTACCTCTTTACCCTGCCAACGGTTACCGGCCTCCGTAATCACATTAACATATCCAACAAACTTTTCATTTTCACGAATAGGCAGATGGAAGGGCGCCATCTTCTTTCCATAAAGATTGGTCATATCTTCTACCACCTGACGGAAGGAAGCATTGTCCACGTCCATATTGGAAACATAGATAAATCTGGGCAGCTTATACTTTTCGCAAAGCTCCCATGCCTTCTGGGTACCTACTTCGATACCGGACTTGCCATTTACAACAATAATAGCTGCACCTGCTGCGCTGACCGCTTCTTCCACTTCACCAACAAAATCAAAATATCCGGGAGTATCCAGAATATTAATCTTGTAGCCTTCCCATTCAATAGGAATCACAGATGTATTAATAGAGAACTGTCTCTTCTGCTCTTCTTTGCTATAATCACTTACAGTATTGCCATCGGATACCTTACCCATACGGGAAGTAATACCTGATAAATATGCAAAAGCTTCTGCAAGACTGGTTTTTCCACTGCCCCCATGTCCTAATAAAACCACGTTACGAATCTTGTCTGTTGTGTAAACATTCATAATTCCGTCCTCCAATTTTGATGTTTTTGGGTATTCTGCCGACTCTGATATTGGATTCGTTCACCCCATGTGGTTATTTTACTAAATATTCAAACATTTTACAAGTAATTGTTAGTATTTTTGCATATTTATTTTTTAGTTTTTGAACGTTTTGTTTGTTTTATTGGAACAATACTGAAAAATCCTGCAAATACAAAGTTTTTTTACAGCTAAATTACCTCTATTGATTTTCATGCTTTAAAGTGTTATAGTATATTAATCAACAGTTCAGCCAAGTGTAATGCCGCGTCTGAACAGAAAAGAGGCTGCTATGAAAAAAATAACCTGTGGTTTTGTAGGTCTGGGGTTAATCGGCGGCTCCATAGCCAGAGCTATCCGCGAAAAGCTTCCTGAATCGCAAATCATTGCATATGATATTAATAAAGATACGCTTGCTCTTGCAAAGGAGGAAGGAATCGCAGATGTCATTACGAATGCCATCGATTCTTCTTTCAGCAATTGCGACTATCTATTTTTATGTGCTCCGGTTCAGAAAAATGATGAAAATCTGGAAGCCGTTAAAACAGTAATATCTCCCCAATGTCTGCTTACCGATGTGGGCAGTGTAAAGACAGAGATTCATAAGACCATCAAGGCTGCCGGTCTGGAGCATCAGTTTATCGGCGGGCACCCCATGGCAGGCAGCGAACGTGTAGGCTTCATCAATTCCAAAGCTGTACTTTTGGAAAATGCTTACTACATCCTCTCCCCTACCCCTTCCGTTCCGGATGAAAAGCTGACTGCATACCGTGATTTGGTGCAGACATTGGGTGCGATTCCTTTGGTATTAAACTATGAACAGCATGACTATGTCACTGCAGCAATCAGCCACCTCCCGCATGTAGTGGCCGCTGCTTTGGTAAATTTAATAAGGGACAGCGATTCTGCTGATGGTATCATGAAAATGGTAGCCGCCGGAGGGTTCAAGGATATTACCCGTATTGCTTCTTCCTCCGCTACTATGTGGCAGCAAATCTGCCTTACCAATACAGAAAATATTTCAAAGTTATTAGGGGATTATATTCATGCTCTGACTGACTTTAAGAAGGAAATTGATGTCCAAAACGACAATGCCCTGTATGAGCTTTTTGACAGTGCCAGAATTTACAGAGACTCCTTTATTAATGCTTCCAGCGGTCCCATCAAACGGGATTTTTCCATTACTATTGATATTCCTGACGAACCCGGTGCTTTGGCAGCCATTGCAACCATCCTTGCTCTTCAAAATATCAGTATCAAGAATATTGGCATTACCCATAACAGGGAATTTGAGGGTGGTGTATTAAGAATTGAATTTTATGAAGAAGATTCCATTGAGAAGGCAAAAAGCATTTTAATGGGCAAGGGTTATACCGTTCATGTAAAGTTATAAATAATATTACTTAAAACATTAAAAACCATCCTGTATGGCACTTTTCCATGCATAATCAGGATGGTTTTTATTTTTTATATTTCATTTTTCGTTTTCTTCTACGCAAACAAAAATATTCACATGTCACACAACAGAGTATACCGAAAATACCGCCACAGGTATCCAAAAGCACATCCGCCACACTCCCCCATCTTCCGGGCACAAACAACTGATGAATCTCATCCCCGGCTGCTGATAAAAGCACCCACAGAATCACCAAAAAATACAGTTTTCTATCCGGTTTCTTCCAAGGTCTCCACATGGTATATACAAGAAGCCCCATACAGGCATACTCTGCAAAATGAGCAAATTTACGAATGGGATGTTCAAAATACTCAGCCAGACTTACACGAAAACCATCCGTCCATCCCTTTCCGGTCAGATTACTGATGAAATCAACACATTTTTCCGATATCATATAGCTTAGGCCGCCGGAGGTTTCTCCGTCCTGCCCGGAAAAAGAAAAAATAATACGATATAGGCATAAAAGAAGCATGGCAGCCACTATACTGACTGCCAGCTTTTTGATAGGGAAATTTTTATTCATTATCTGTTACCGTCTGATATACTTCAATTCTTGCCGCTTCCATTTCCGGCATACCGATAAATTCAGCCCCATAAATGAAGCCTTTCTCAGCCATTTCAATTCTTACAATCTGTAAAAAGGCATGGATTACTTCCTTGGTCCAAATGGTCAGGTAGGATTCATATACCTCTCCTATTCCCAAGGGTTCTCTACAGGTAAACCCGATACCCGTCTTGGAAACATCCTGAATAGCAATGGATACTGCCTTTTCTTCTTCTCCATCCACTCTTTTTATCAGCAGCTTGGAATTCATTTCTGTTCTTTTGTTTTTTCTTTTTTCTTCCATAATGTAACCTTCTCCTATTCTGCGCCCTCACCGATAAACATCGCATCTCCGAAACTGAAAAAACGATATTTCTCCTGAATTGCTTCCTTATAAGCATACAACACATTTTCTCTTCCCGCAAGTGCTGATACCAACATTACAAGGGTAGATTCCGGTAAATGAAAATTAGTAATTAATGCATCTAATACCTTAAATTGATATCCGGGATAAATAAAAATCTCCGTATTATCACAGCCCACTTGCACCCTGCCATTTTCATCCGCGGCACTTTCCACGGTACGACAGCTTGTGGTTCCCACACAAATTACTCTGCCACCCTTTTCCTTGGTGCTGTTGATACTCTCCGCAGCCTCTTTGGAAACCTGATAAAATTCCGAATGCATATGATGCTCCAACACATTTTCTTCCTTTACAGGTCTGAAGGTTCCCAATCCTACATGGAGAGTTACGTAAGCAATCCGCACTCCTTTTTCTTCTATCTGTGCTAAAAGCTCCTTTGTAAAATGTAAACCGGCAGTGGGTGCTGCTGCTGAACCTTCATACTTGGCGTAAACAGTCTGATAACGGGTCTTATCCTGAAGCTTGTGAGTAATATAGGGTGGCAAAGGCATCTCACCCAGTCTGTCCAATACCTCTTCAAAAATCCCTTCATACTCAAAATGAATCAGGCGATTCCCCTCTTCCACAGTCTCCAGCACTTCCGCTCTCAACAAACCACCACCAAATTCCAATCTGGTGCCCGGTCTACACTTTTTACCGGGTTTTACTAAGGTTTCCCAAACATCGCCCTCTCTTCTTTTTAGCAAGAGAACTTCCACATGGGCTCCGGTTCCTTCCCGTTCTCCTAACAGTCTTGCCGGAATTACCTTGGTATTGTTTAATACCAGACAGTCTCCCTCATGCAAGTAATCCAAAATATCCCGGAAAACATGATGGGAAACCTTTCCGGTATCCTTATTCAGCACCAGCAGTCTGGAGGAAGAACGATCCTCCAGAGGATCCTGGGCAATTAATTCCTGGGGCAGGTCAAAATAAAAATCTGATTTCTTAAGCTCTGTCATGTTGTTCCTCACAGTCCGGCACACTCTACAAATGCCTTGTAACCGCGATATGCCTCGTATACATCAGCCTTGCTGGTTGCCTCCCAGGGTGCATGCATATTCATTACAGCCACACCACTGTCAATTACGTTCATACCGTATAATGCCAAAATATAAGCAATGGTTCCGCCACCGCCAAGGTCCACCTTTCCAAGCTCTGCAGTCTGAAACTGCACCTTCTTTTCTGCCAAAATACTGCGTAAATGTGCCAAATACTCTGCATTGGCATCATTGGAACCGGACTTACCTCTGGCTCCGGTAAATTTATTAAATACCATACCGCCGCCCAGAGTCGCCACATTCTTACGGTCAAAGCTTCCTGCAAAGGAGGGATCAAAGGCGCTGCTTACATCGGAGGACAGCATACAACAATGTGCCAGACATCTTCTCAGATTCAGTTCACTGTACTCTCCTGTCAGATTCAGTACCTCAGCCACTGCATTTTCAAAGAAGCGGGACTGCATACCGGTAGCACCCACGGAACCGATTTCCTCTTTATCTACCAAAATGCAACATTTGGTTCTGTCCATTACATCCGTATCCAGCATTGCCTTCAAGGAAGTAAAAGCACATACTCTGTCATCCTGACCGTAAGCCAGAATCATACTGCGGTCAAAGCCTGCTTCCCTTGCCTTTCCGGCAGGTACTACCTCTAATTCCGCAGAAATAAAGTCCTCTTCCTCAATATCATAGGTCTCTTTCAGAATATTAAGCACGCCGGTCTTTACAGCATCCTTGCCGGCTTTCTTAGCCTCTGCATCTTCAGTTGCTCCTTCCGTCTTGTCAATTACCAAAGGCTTATTGCCAATGATAATATCCAGTGCTTCGCCCTCAATCACCTTGGCCGCCTTCTTCTCCAACTGCTCCTGGGACAGGTGAATTAACAAATCAGAGATAAAGAATACCGGTTCCTCTTCATTTTCACCAATATTGATTTCCACGGTAGTACCATCCTTCTTCACAATCACACCATGGATTGCAAGGGGAATGGTTACCCACTGATATTTCTTGACACCACCGTAATAATGGGTGTCAAGGTAAGCAAAACCGCCATCCTCATACAGGGGATTCTGCTTAATATCCAGTCTGGGGCTGTCAATATGGGCTCCCAAAATATTCATACCCTCTGCCAAGGGATTTCTTCCAATCTGGAACATGGCAACAGCCTTATTCATCCATACACTGTATACCTTATCTCCTGTTTTCAGGGTACTTCCCTCTTTGATTACAGTCTCAAGCTCTCTATAACCGGCAGCTTCAATGGTATTTACAATGGTATCCACACATTCCCGCTCAGTCTTTCCGCTATCCAAAAACTCTCTATACTCAGCATTCAGCTGCTCCAATTCCGCAAGCTGTGCTACATCATAGGTTTCCCATACATTTTTCTTTTCCATCCGGCACCTCCTTAGCTTCTTAATTCCACACCATATTTCTTATTCAGCTGTTTTAAGATTTTCTTTACAAAAGCGTCCACGCTTTCTGTAGTAAATGCCTCCTCCTTGGGAGTAAATACTACTGTAAATGCCATACTCTTCTTATCAGCCGCAATCTGTTCTCCCTCGTAAATATCAAAGAGGGAGATCTTAGTAATATACTTGCAGGCCTCTTTCATAACAGCCTCAATTTCACCACAGGTAGTGGTCTTGTCTGCAACAAGTGCCAAATCTCTTGTCTCCTCAGGGAACTTAGGCAGCGGAGTAAATACAGGTTTCTTGCCATACCACTGGGAAAGCACCTTCAAATCCATCTCTAAAATAAACATCTGGGTACGCAAATCACAGGAATCTGCAATATCATAAGCAAGCTTTCCAAAGTAACCAACCTCTACGCCTTCGCAGAGAATCTTGGCTGTCTGATAAGGATGTAAAAAGGTATTGCTCATATTCTCATAGGTAAAGGTTAACTGTAAGGTATCTGCAATCTTTTCTGCAATTCCCTTCATGGTATAGAAGCTTTCCTTCTCACCAAAGATACCTACACAAAGTCTGGGCTTTTCATCAGGATACTGTGTCAAAGGAAGCTCATAGGGCATAAATACATTACCGATTTCAAATAATCTTCCTTCCAGATTGCCCTTCTTCTGATTACGGGCAACTGCATTAATCATAGATGCTGCCAGAGTGGTTCTCATTAAGGACAGTTCCTCACTGATGGGGTTCATCAGACGAATTGCCTTACGCTCCACTGCATCCTCAGGGAATCTCAATAAATCCAAATCGGTAGGTGAGAAGAAGGAATAATGAATACATTCATAAGCACCTACGCTGCAAAGAGCCTTCTTCAATCTTAATTCCGTCTTCTGTGTTAAATTCAAGCCACCGATGGTAACCTGTGCAGAAGGCATAAAGGCAGGAACCACATGCTCATAGCCATACATACGGATAACTTCCTCTGCAATGTCCTGATAGCCTTCAATATCCTCACGATAGGCAGGTACCTGAACAGTCAGAGTATCCCCATTAATTACAGGAGCAAAGGACAGATTCTTCATAATTTTCAGAATCTCCTCGTTGGGCACTACAATACCTAAGCATTTATTTACCTTATCAATACTTACACTTACTTCTCTGGGTTCTACACTGTTTCCGGTATTGACATCTGCATGGGTACGACCTACCTTACCACATCCAAGTTCCTCGATCAAATGAAGGGCACGCTTTAATGCCATAACGGTTGCATATTCATCCACACCCTTTTCATAACGCGCGCTGGAATCGGAACGTTTTCCCAATGCTCTGGAGGTTCTTCTGATATTGTCACGGGCAAATTTTGCAGACTCAAACAATACTGCGCTTGTGGTCTCACGGATTTCAGAATTTAAACCACCCATAACACCGGCCAAAGCAACAGGCTTCACACCATCACAGATTACCATATTGGCATCGGTAAGAGTTAAGTCCTGTCCGTCCAGAGTGGTAATAGGCTCGCCATTCTTGGCACGTCTTACATTAATAGCATTGCCTTCCAGTGTAGTCAAATCAAAGGCATGCATGGGCTGACCCAGCTCCTTCAAAATATAGTTAGTAATATCTACCACATTGGAAATGGCATCAATTCCTACTAACGCAAGTCTTCTCTTCATCCACGCAGGGGACTCGCCGATTTTTACATCGGTTACATAATGAGCACTATATCTGGGGCACAAATCAGGACAATCCACCGTTACAGTAAAGCCCTCCAACTCTGCCTCTGTCTCCGTGTAGTTCAATGCAGGCATTTTTAAATCCTTCTCCAGAATTGCAGCTACTTCTCTTGCAATACCCAGAATACTCTGGCAGTCAGGACGGTTTGCGGTAATTGCAATATCAAAAATCCAATCATCCAGGCCAAGGATGGGTTTAACATCCGCACCCACTTCTGCATCCTCAGGCAAAACCAGAAGTCCGTTATAGCCTGCACCGGGATACATATTTTCACTGACACCAAGCTCTACGCCGGAGCAAAGCATACCATGGGATTCATAGCCGCGAAGCTTGCCCTTTCCAATGGTCATAACGCCCTCTACGGTCTTATGATCCTTTGCGATAGCGTACACGGTTGCACCTACCAATGCAGCGGGGAATTTGCCTCCTGCTGCTACATTATCTGCGCCACAGCAAATCTGGAAGGTTCCGTAGCTTCCACAATCCACCTGGCATACATGCAAATGGGTATCCGGAATGGCTTCACAGGTCAAAACCTTTCCTACTACAACCTTGCTGATATCCTTACCAACTTCATATAATTCTTCAACTTCAAAACCACAGGAAAACAATTTGTCCTGTAACTCCTGAGGGGTTACATCTATATCTACATATTCCTTCAACCAACTAAGGGGTGTTATCATAATTTAATACCTTACCTTTCCATAATTAATCGTTCAACTGCTTTAATACACGCAAATCGGATTCAAACAAAAGCTTAATGTTGTTAATGCCATATTTCAACATTGCAGTACGTTCAATACCGATACCAAAAGCAAATCCACTGTATTCATTGGAATCAATTCCACAGTTCTCAAGCACCTTGTTATTTACCACACCGGCACCTAAAATCTCAATCCAGCCGGTACCCTTACAAAGCTTACAGCCGGTTCCGCCACATTCAAAACAGCTACAGTCCACTTCTACAGAAGGCTCTGTGAAAGGGAAATAGGAAGGACGAAGTCTGGTCTTGGTACCCTCTCCGTAAATCTTCTTTACAAAAACATCCAGCATTCCCTGTAAGTCACATAAGGTAATTCCCTTGTCCACTACCAAACCTTCCATCTGGGTAAACATAGGAGAATGGGTAGCATCATCATCGGAACGGAATACCTTACCGGGGGACAAAATCTTGATAGGGGGCTGTTTTGCCTCCATTACATGAATTTGTCCAGCGGATGTCTGGGTACGCAGTAAGAATTCCGGTGACAGATAAAAGGTATCCTGCATATCTCTTGCCGGATGATCCTGAGGGGTATTTAATGCTGTAAAGTTATAATAGTCGGTTTCAATTTCAGCACCTTCATAAATCTCAAAGCCCATTCCTGCAAAAATATCAATTAACTGATTGCGAATCAGAGTAATGGGATGAAGATTTCCTTCCTCAGTCTCTACAGAAGGCAGGGAAATATCAATCTTCTCAGACTCATATCTTGCCTGTAATTCCTTTGCCTTCATCTTCTCATCCAATTCCACAATAAAGCCCAAAGCCCATTCCTTCAGTTCATTTACACCTTTTCCGTAATCCGCTCTCTGCTCCGGAGGAATGTTCTTCATTTCTCGCATTAACAGACCGATTTTACCGGTCTTACCATCCAAAAATTTCTTTCTGAACTCATATACTTCTTTGGAGGAATTTAACTCCTCTGCGCCGGAAATAATTTCCTGCTTAATCTGCTCTAAACTTGCGTTCATTTTGTTCATCCTTTCTTTTTCTGAATTTTTGCCTGTTATGTTTACAGCCGTGCACTGCTTTACCTGCCACATGATGTGCGCATGTTGTCTTCCGCGCAATGCATAAGAAAATCCCTTGCTACACTTTCATGTAACAAGGGACGAATATTTCCGCGGTACCACCCTATTTCCCATTTTTGTTTTAGAAAAGTCTCTCTCAAAAATTGGGCTCTCATTTACGCTTAACGTGCGCCACCCGGCTTGGATTACTTTCTAATTTCGTGCAGTTCTCCGAGCACTTATACCCTGTCTGCACCAATTGTTTCCTCCAAGCAGCTCCGGTAGGAAATTCAAATATTATCTGAACTTAAGGAGGCTTGCAGCCGGTGACCTCCTCTCTCTGAAAGGAAATAATATTCTACTGTGTACCATCATTGCCTTTATTCACTGCCTATTATTGTAGTGATTTTGGTGGAAAATGTCAAGGCTTTTACAGGCTACATTCATTTTAAAATTACAATTTGCGGAAACTCAAGTCATTTATTCCCAAATATTTGCGAAAAAATTAGCAATCTCATTGAACAAATTATTTGTTACGATAACGGTACATTCCGCGCAGACACCGCTGCCGTCCGTGGCTGAAGCGATAATCTTAGTGGTTCCCTCCGCTTTCGCACTCAAATTACCATACCCAAAAGCTGTGACAATTTCATCATTTTCAGATTTCCAAATCAAATTTCGGTTACCTGCATCTTCCGGCAAGGCATTGGCCTGCAAGGTATAGTTTTTTCCAACCTTCATCTCCAATACATTTTCACTCAGTACGATTTCAGCTACCGGCTGTATCACCATGACTTCACATCTGTCATATACTTTACTGCCATCTGTCGCTGTGGCAGTTACCACTGCATGTCCCAGTTGCTTTGCCGTAAGCTTACCATTCTCTACGCTCACAATGGATTTATCCGATGAAGACCATGTAAGTGTCTTATTATCCGCATTCTCCGGTGTCACGCTCGCATTTAAAGTATGGTTTTTTCCCGGAAATAAGGCAATATGTTTTTCACTCAACCCAACCCCCGTCACCAACTGTTGTACATTTACCTCACATACAGCACTTACCTTCGCCCCATCCGTTGCACTGGCGGTAATCGTTGCAGTCCCAGGTTGCATCGCAGTTAACACACCATCCTTTACAGTCACGACGGATTCATCCGATGAGAACCATGTAAGTGTCTTATTATCCGCATTCTCCGGTAACACTGCCACATGTAAAGTATAGGTATCGGGCACATTTATTGTCAAATCTTTCTCTTCTATCTGAATATCTGATACCAAAGAAAAATCTCGGTTCGGAGTGTTTCCAAAATTAGGAATAACCTCGCTCCAAGAGCTAACTCCGATAACAGGAAGGCATACATCTGCAATCCACTGCTGATCTTCTTCGTTTCCATTATCAATTTTGGTATAAACCTCCCCTGCCAGAGTACCATCAATTTTGAAATTCATACCATAGACCTTACCTGCATATACTGTACTGCCTGCATCTGCGTTCAAAATAAGAAAGCTATCCACCATTGGGTCATATTTTGCTGCATAATAGGTATAGGCAAGACATGCCGCCTGAGCTTCCTGTCCAAATGCATTACCAAACCCCTGCTCCGTCAACATAACGCGATGTTCTACACCAAACTCCTCCCGAATATAATTCGTCATCACAGAAAGATTCGTACCGTCAACCATTTTGGTATCACTGCTATTGGTTGCCAAACCGTAGGGATGTTTCCAGATTCTGGTATCAAAGAGCAATCCCGGATACAAATGTGCGGAAACACACCATTCCACATTTTCCTCATGCTGTTCCAATCTGTCATTAAACATATGGAGAAATTTTTTTACTGTAATACCCCTGCCAACATCATCGTGATTCCAACTATGATCAACACTGACACTGCAACGCGACACGTCCGAATACTTTTTCACCGCACTATACATAATATAGAACGCATCCGCATATTTATTTGCCACTGTCTGATTATCTACACCGCCACTGTAATGCCATGAATTGGGCATATTTACCTCATTGCCCAAAATAAAGTTATCAATATGACTTCCCTCTTTTTGTAATTTTTCCATGAGGAAATGCCAGTACGCACGAATTGCCCGACCTCCATAGGTACTCAAATCACAGTTAGGTGCATAATAGGCATAGCCTGCCTTACGAGATGCAGAATCTATCAGGAATTCTGAACTATTGCCATGTGCATCCTTTCGCATTCTCAAAAGGAATACGATGCTAATGGACATATTGTTTTTATTACTCCGCGAAATAAAGTCATATCCTAGCGGATCATTGAAATAGAAGGTTTCTCCTTCAAATTCATATTTGAATTTCCACCCTGTACTGCCCGGTTCAAAGATACATTCATCCAAATGCAAATTCATCAGATTATGGTCTACCCCACCAAATGTGGAAGCATATATTGTCCCCTGCATTCCCTTAATACTATCCGCTTTTTTGAACATATCCTTATGTTTCGCCGCCGACACCTCCAAAACCGGTGTGCTTATCATCATTAGTGATAATAAAATTATCACTAATCTTATCAATACTTTCATTTTTCTGCCTCATTTAATTAAGTGTTTCATCCATTTTCTCTAGTAAATATGGGGATTACTCCCCAAATAATTATATCATGAGGTCTTATAGAATGCAAATATGCCTAAGATATTCTCTACACTGCAATTTTTGTCCTACTATATCATGCTTTTTGACGCGCATTTCCTTAATAAATGTCCTAATATAAGATTAAACAAATTCCCCAATCAACAAAACAAGTAAATAAAATAAATTATCAAACTAAAACGGAGGTACCTCATGACCAGAGAAGAAGCAAGCCAAAAAGCGGAAGCCCTTGTGGCGCAAATGACTGTTGAAGAAGCTGCCGGACAGCTTCGCTACAAAGCCCCTGCCATTCCCAGATTAAACATACCGGAATATAATTGGTGGAACGAAGCTCTGCACGGGGTGGCAAGAGCCGGTACTGCTACCTGTTTCCCCCAGGCTATCGGCATGGGGGCTACTTTTGATGTAGATTTATTACATCGGATTGCATCTGCTATTGCAGTAGAAACCAGGGCAAAATATAACGCCTATTCCCCCCACAATGACCGCACCCAATACAAGGGACTTACCATGTGGGCTCCCAATATCAACATTTTCCGTGACCCCCGCTGGGGACGCGGTCAGGAAACCTATGGGGAAGACCCTGTACTTACCGCCGCTTTGGGCTGTGCGTTTGTAGAAGGTCTTCAAACCAAGAAGGATGGCTATATGATGACCGCTGCTTGCGCAAAGCACTTTGCAGTACACTCCGGTCCCGAAGGACTTCGCCATGAATTTGATGCAAGACCTACTGATAAGGATTTATGGGAAACCTATCTTCCAGCCTTTGAGGCTTGTGTTACCAAAGCTAATGTAGAAGCTGTTATGGGAGCTTACAACCGTACCAACGGAGAACCCTGTTGTGCCCACAACTATTTGATGAACGGGGTTTTGCGTGATAAATGGCAGTTCCGGGGACATTATGTTTCTGACTGTTGGGCAATCCGTGATTTCCATGAACATCACATGGTTACAAAGAAGCCTGAGGATTCCGCTGCTCTCGCACTGAAAATGGGCTGTGATGTAAACTGTGGCTGTACCTACGAGCATCTGATGACAGCTTATCAGAAAAAGAAGGTTACTGCGGAAGAAATCAAACGCAGTGCTGTACGCTTGTTTACCACCCGCTTCCTACTGGGAATGTTTGATAAATCCGGTCTGGACGAAATTCCTTATAGCGTAGTTGGCTGCAAGGAGCATTTAGAACTTGCATATGAAACAGCAGTAAAAAGCTGCGTATTACTGAAAAACGACGGTATCTTGCCCTTGAAAACAGAACATTATAAAACCATTGCAGTTATCGGTCCCAACGCAGACAGTGCCAATGCTTTGGTTGGAAATTACAGTGGCACACCTGCCAGAACCATTACTCTCTTAGAAGGTATCCGTGCTTACTGCGACGCTTTGGATATTCAATTACATTACGGACAGGGCTGTCAACTGATTAAAGAGCCCCGAGTAGGCAGACCTCAGGAAAACTACCGGGTTATTGAAGCCGCCTTTGCTGCAGAAAATTCTGATTTGGTTATCCTATGTGTAGGCTTAGATGCTACCTTAGAAGGAGAACAGGGAGATACCGGCAATGAATTTGCCAGCGGTGACAAGCCCGATCTCCTGCTCCCCAAGGTACAGCGTGAGTTAGTCGAAAGAGTTCTTGCAACCGGCAAGCCCGTGATTATCCTTAACGCTTCCGGAAGCCCCATGGATTTATCCGCCTATGAGGAACAGGCAAGAGCCATTATGCAGGTATGGTATCCCGGTGGCGAAGGTGGCCGCGCAGTTGCTGATATTTTATTTGGCAAGGCTGCTGCTTGCGGAAAGCTGCCCCTTACCTTCTATTACAATACAAACACGCTGCCGGATATCACGGATTACTCCATGAAAGAGCGTACCTACCGCTATATGAGCGAAAAGCCTTGGCGTTGCTTTGGTTATGGTCTTACCTATGGTAATCTTACCATCGAAAATCTTGCAGTACCTTTCTCCTTTACAGATGCTCAGAAACAAGATATTACCTGTACTGTCAACTGCAAAAACGAAAGTGCTTATGATGTAGATGAGGTTTTACAGCTCTATGTACATGTAAATGGAAGTACTTGGGAAGTTCCCAACAAGAAGTTGGCAGCCTTCCAGCGTATTGCACTGAAAAAAGGGGAAAACGGTTCCTTCCGACTTACCATTCCCACTTCTGCTTTCAGCCTAGTCAATGAAGCCGGAGAACGTATCTTTGATGGAACCGGAGCTACCATTTCCGTTGGTTTCTCCTCAGATACCGCTATGGAGATCACTATATAAACGCATTACTAACCATCACTTAAGTGCATTCTTTATTCATATATTCTCCTAAGAAAAACCCGAGAAATGTTTGAAACATTTTCCGGGTTTTCATTTTAAACTTTTATATTATCACACGAATGCTCTTTATTTGCTCCGATTAAAATAATGATTCAAGTAAGCTCCTATCATCACAATATACATACACACATACATCCAAATCATCACCAGAATAATCACAGACAAGCTACCATAAATACCTGCCCCCATCCTGCTTACATAAATGGAAAAACACCAGGAAAATACACTCCAGCCGATGGCCGAAAACATAGCTCCTGTCAATTGTTCCCTGAATTTCAGCTTCTCATTGGGAATATACGCATATATCATGGCAAACAAAACAGAAAGCACAAACCACACCAGCACAAACCGAAAATTCATAAAAAAAGCTACAATCACCTGTAATTGTGGAATGCGATACAGCGCAAGCTCCACAAGTTCATTTCCAAACACCATTATCACCAGGGACATTAGCATAATAAGCAGCATTATGACTGTATAAAAGGAAGAAACCAACCGCACCACAAAATAATTTCTATCTTCCTCCACTCCTGAAATTACATTCAAGCCCTGCATCAATGCCATCACTCCCTTTCCCGCCGACCAGATAGTGGCAATAATTGCTACGGAAAGGATTCCAGCCGATTTTTCATAGACCTCAGCTATCAAATTTTCTGCCAAAGCATCCATGGCATCCGGTGTCAATTCTGTAATCACAGCCACCAAATTTTTTTCTGTCAAAGGCGTATAGGGAATTATCGTACACACCATCACCAACATGGGAACCAGCGACAGAAAAAAGAAAAAGGCTGTACTTGCTGCAAATGCACTTATATTCTGCTTTTTTATCTGTTTTGCAATACTAAGTACCAGGGTAATCCCTTTTCTCAACATATCCTTTGCTTCCTTTCCTCAAAAGGTCTACTCATATACATTCGCAATATAGCAATTTTCATAGAAGAATAGTAAAATCTGTTCTGAGGTATAACCACATTTTGCCATACTTCTGGCACCATTCTGACTCATTCCTACGCCGTGCCCAAATCCCCCTCCGTTCAGGCTGTAGCCTGTTACCACATCATTTTCCTTTTCAGGCTCTAAAATAAAGAATCCACTGGGCAGTAAATTGGGCGAAGCAACCTTGCTGCCATCCTGTCTGTGAATTTTACTTTCTCCATCATTTAGGACATAACGTATATTATGCTCGGAAATCACCTTATAAGTATGCTTCTTTGTCTCAATAATAAGCTCATCGGCAATTCCGCCCACACCACGTTTTTCCACATACAGGTCTGTTATCTGCTCCAACTCCTCTATAGGTTCACTGACAAACTCTTCATCCTTTTGTGTCAAAACCAACTTTTCATTAGCATTGTACCTTTTTTGAAGTACCTCCAGCATATGCTCTGTATCAATGCTTTCTACTTGATAATTCCAGCGATACCACCCTTCTGCCACCTCAAAGTCATCCTCACGGATAACAGAAATAAATTCCGCAAAAGCTTCCTCATCCTGCAAAGCCACACCAACATCCTCTGCATTTTCCTGGTCAACCTCTCCCGTCAATTCCCTCTGCATACTACTTTTGTTCAAAGCCTTTGCTTTCAGATAGGTTATATTCTGTGCCGCTTCCGTCTTCCAAACCTTTGCATCCGTTCCCACTCCGCAGGAGGTGGAATAATAATAGGTTCCCGCCAGTGCACCACCTTCTGTAAACAAAAGCTGCCCATAGGTTCCCTTGGCGGCCGTAGTAGTACTTTCCTGCTCCAAAATATTATTGTAGACCTGATAGGAGGTACTGTCATCCACATGAGCACCATACTCAGGATATCCTGCATGAAGCATATGTCCGTAGGCATAGGTTCTGGCGCAGATTGCCTGAGCTTTCAACGCCTCCTCCGGGTAAGAAGAAGGCATTTCGCTGGGAACTACACTATATAAATATTCCTCTAAGGTAACCTGATTAATCACAGCAATGCCATCATTTGTCCCTACCAATTCCATATGTCCTCTATAGCTTGGAATTCCTTGATTTCTGTTTACACTATTTAAAATAACCTTTCCGGTAATTACCTTAGGAAGAATACTAACTCTTCCACCGGCTAAATATTCGCTATCCCTGCCTATTACAATTTCCTCCCCGGCAGGATGTTCTTCATATTGCAAATTATCATAGTTTCCGTATTGTACCGTAAAATCACTATCCGAAGTAACTGTCACTTCCTCATGCAAAAGACCGGAGTAATCAGAGGCTTTAATCAAAACACGAATATACTCCATAGCCTCTTCCTTTGCAAGTAAAAGGGCACAAATCTGACCGTTATCCAATACCAAATCTGCAAAATCATAACCAAAGGGTAAATCTTCTATGGTGCACATCTCAAGGATATTAAATATACGATACCCCTTATAATCCTTTGCCAAGGGCAGCTTCCCCATTCCTTCTATCTCAACACCATCTGCATCAGCACTCAATATCTTGCCATTTACCTTTTCCTGCTTTACTTCTATCTTGTCAACCTTTCCATCGGACAGGGTAATATCTGCAATTTGTTCCCGCACCAAATCTCCGTAAACCTGACTTCCATCCGCAGCTACATTTACACCATCTCCATAATAATAGGTTTCTTCCGCCCCATCCCGGAATACCATGATTTTTTCTGCATCCGCTTCCATTATCCATACATTTGAATACAGTTCCATTATAGGAATATGTACTTCCGGCTCCGGCTTTTGCTCCGGCTCCTTATGTAGTAGGGATATTACTATCTTTCCAAGAAACAACAACAATAATAGCAAGATACCCGATACACAGATAAACGCTTTCAGCTGCATTCTCTGGGATTTATTTAAATGTGTTCGCTTTCTACTCAATAACCCGCCCTCTCAATTTCCTCTCTTCTATTTTCATTTCTCCATTCTGTGGGAGTACATCCAAACTGTTTTTTAAAGCAGCGATGAAAACTTCTTATATTTCCGAATCCGGTATCATAAGCAATCTCTGTCACACTTTTTGTGGTACTCCTCAACATATCACAGGCATAGGACAATCTCTGCTGGGACACATAAGTGGGAAAAGAAGTTTTCAGTTCCTCCGAAAAAATATGGGACAAATAAAAAGGACTGATTCCCAAAGCTCTCGCCACCTCCGTTGCAGAAATCTCCTGCATAATATTTTCATTAATATATTGCAAAAGCTTTTGTGCCATGCTCAAATCTACATTTTTTTGTCTTGGAAGCAATGGCAAATTATGAAAAACATCCGTAAGCAATACCATAAACAAGCCCTTATCCAATTGATATGGAACATTGGTATCATAGGCACTTTCCCGTATTAATTCTAAAATTTTCTGCCCATAGGAAGACAACTCTTCCTTATGAAAAAAGGGACTCTTTAACTCATATGCAGCCAGCTCTTCCTGAAATTCTCCCATATATTCCATATCTGCTATGACCAAAGTCAAATCCACATCCCCCTTGGAAGAAAACTCATGTATCTGATATGGAAATACCAGCATACACTCCCCTTCTCTGACTATATATTCCACACCACCTACAGTCATGGAAAGTTCTCCTCCTGCCACATAGGCAAATTCTAAATGCTTGTGCAAATGGATGGGATAATTGGGATGTTTCCAGATATGACAATCATAAAACATTTCTCGGCTTTCATAAAAAGGTCTGTTATGTACCATAACCTATTCTCTTCCCTCTTTGTATCTTTATTGTATATTTAAAGGCTGTTGTACCTATTGTACAACAGCCCTTTTTCTTTTGTATATCCCCAAAATGCCGCCTCTTACTTTTTGACTCCTAGCAATGCTAGGTGGGTAACCGCAACCAACCTTTTGCCTTCCCTTCCAATCCTCATGAATGAGTGAGGGCTTGACAGCCACTTGGCAATATAGGAATCCCGTTTAAAGAAAATGTAGGTTCAAAATTAGCAAGAGTTATCGCACATCTCAGGTTAATTCTATTATAGCCAATCCACTGTCAGATTACAACTGAAATTTTTCCCAAATTATTTTTTTATAAATTTCTTTGATGAAAAAACCACGGAAAGATAATCTTTCCGTGGTCAATTACTACATATTCCTAATAATTACAGAGCAGATGCCTCATCAACAAGCTTCTTCAAAGCTGCTAATGCTTCATCAGGAAGCTTATCATAACCTTCCTTCTTGGTAGCGAAGCCTTCAACAGCGCCTACACGGCTCTGCATTGCAGCCTTAAGTGCCTCAAGGTAGGAAGCGTCCTGAAGATTAGGAGTGAAGTCAGCAGTCTTTCCGGACCAATCATACATGATTTCGATATCCTCGAACTTGCCCCACTGCTCGAATTTAGCCTTACCTTCAACGATGGTCTCTAAGATACCAAGAGTATCAGCAGGCTTAACCTTGGTGCCCATGAAGTCACCGGTGTTAACGATATAGCAATCTACGTTCTTCTCTTCTACCAGCTTCTTGAACTTCTCATAGTCGTTAGCCAGAGGATAGGTTCTGAAAGGATTAGCATAAGGAACGAAACGAAGTGCGTTCATATCGGTACCAGCAGCAACACGCTCTGCGGAAGAGGTCTTGGTAGCCAGAGTTGCACCCATAACAGATGCTAAAGCAGCACCCTTTAATTTCAGTACGGGAGGAATTACAGGGTCTTTCATAATCCAGAAGATAGCATTAACAGGAGCGTCAATCTTATCTACACGGTTAGGAGACCATAATTTGGACTTAATTGCACGTCCGTTACCATTTCTGATATCCTCAGTAACTAACTGAACCTTGCCATCCTCATCCAGAGTTGCAGATACGTTCTGTGCGGTAAGCAGGAACTTGTTATCTTCACAACCGGTAGGATAATCAGCGGTCTTATCGAAGTAAGAAGGCTCAAGTGCGATGGATGCACAGGTATCAGTATTGATAATGAAAGCATCATCATGAAGAACCTTAATGTCATACTTTCCGCCATGCTTAGCATGAGTCAAAGTAGACTTACCGGATCCGGACAGACCATATACAGAAGCAACATACTTGGAACCATCAGCTAAGATGTACTCCTTCTGTCCACCGTGGCAGGATGCATAACCATTTCTGTTAGCAAGTGCCCAAGCCATGGTCAAAGTACCCTTCTTGTGCTCACCAAAGTATTTCATACCAAGGATTGCAGCACAGTTCTGGTCAGTATCGAAGTAGCACAGAGTTAAGTCATCGCTTAAGCAGCTGTAATCTACATCAGGGCTGGGAGTGGGCTCCCACTGAGGATTGGAGAAAATGTAGATATCAGGCTCATTGCCGTTACCTACAGGCTGGGAATTTGCATACATTTTTGCATATTCCTCATTGATATACTGGAAGTTTAACATCCAGTTGTAAAGAATGTTCTCTTCTCCTTCAGGAATCAGAAGGTGTGCCTTTACCATAAATTCAGGATCAAGACCGATATAGCACTCTGCATGATACAGAGTCATCCAACGAGTCTTGTAAATAGCATCCATAACTACTTTATCTAATTTTGTCTCATCTACACCGGGCTCTCCCTTGATACGACGAGCCTGAGCATAACGACCGGTAACTGCACCGTCGTTGAATAACAGAACCTTAGAATCTCTCTCCAGACCCTGCTCTTCTGCTTTGTAGATAGGCATGTCGGTAACGATGGTACCGGGTGAATTCTTAGCTAATTCATATGCCTCTCTTAAGGTGTTAACCTTTACTACATTATTTCCGTAGAAAGCACCTTCAATGATAGAACGTGTTTTGCTGAAACCAGGCTTGCCTGCGCCAATTTCAGAAATCGGATAATAAGCTTTTGTTGACATTTAATGCGTCCTCCTTAATTATGTATTTTGGCTCCCTTCTGTCCGCTTTGGGACAATCAATTCCGGGGGGTTGAACATGTCAATTCAACCATAATACCCCCAGAACCTTGTTCTGGGAGGCAGCTTTTTGTTTAAATAATCGCTAGTTCCCCACTATCGATTATTATAGGCTCTTACATTATCTCAAATGTATACTCAAAAGTCAATAAATGGCAATGAAAATTTATCTCGTTTTTATAAATTGTCATTGCCATTTACCTCTATACGCTCATTGTATCTTCATGACTTCCTTTTTTCAAAATAACGGTAGAATCAGCCTTGGTCTCTTTCCTTAGCCACTCCCGCTCTTCCTCTGTTAAATAAGGAGAAATTTTATCATATACTTCTCTCTGATAAGCATACAAAAGCGCCCAGGTGGTATCCGTCAAATATCTTTCATCAATGGCATCCATATCCAAGGGAACCCAGGTAAGGGTTTCAAAATGCATAAACTGTCCATATTCATTTTTCACATCATTCTTGGCAATCATGGCATTTTCAATACGGATACCATGGCTTCCCTGAATATAAAGTCCGGGCTCATTGGAGGTCAGCATGCCATCCTCCAGCACCGCCTCAGTCATACCTTCCGTAAAACGCCATCTCAAATTCTGTGGACCTTCATGTACATTCAAAATGTATCCGATACCATGTCCGGTGCCATGATTATAATCCTTTCCAATATTCCAAAGGGGCTGGCGCGCCAAAATATCAAGATTACGTCCGGTACAACCATAAATCCAACGTGCTGCAGATAATTGCAGCATTCCTGCTGCCACCAGAGTATAATGCAGCTTCATTTCATCAGAAACAGCTCCTAATACAATGGTTCTGGTTACATCCGTGGTGCCTCCCACATATTGTCCACCGGAATCCACCAAAAGCATCCCCTCAGGAGCAAGAGTTGCATTGCTTTCCTCTGTAGCCGTATAATGCACAATGGCACCATTTTCTTTATAGCCGGCAATGGTAGGAAAGGACAAATCCAAAAATTCCGGAATTTCCCGGCGCAGCTTTTCCAGATAATCCGCTGCACTGATTTCTGTAATTTCCTGCTTACCGATATTGGTTTTAAGCCAATAAATAAATTTCGTAACTGCCACACTATCCTTCAGATAGATTTTTTCCATATTGGCAATTTCCACAGGATTCTTTCTTGCCTTTAGAATTTCTGTAGGATTTTTCTTCTCAATCAAATTCTGCTTTCCGTAAAGAAGCCTGTACAGCATATAGCTGCAATAACGGTTATCCAGCAAAATACATCTTTTCCCGGAAAGCTCACTGAGATACTCAACGATTTCCGTATATTCCTTTACAATAACGCGATGTCCTGCCAAATACTCCTGCACCTTCGAATCCAGCGCCTTTGATTGGATAAAAAGAAGTGCAGACTCTTCTGTAATATACGCATAGGACATTGCCACCGGATTACACTCCACATCACAGCCACGGATATTAAAAAGCCACATAATATCATCCAGCTTGGTTAAGAGCAAATTGTCTGCTCCCTCCGCTGCCATTTTTTCACGTGTTTCCTGCAGCTTTTCCTCCACACTCTTACCGGCAACATCCTCACCCAGCACAGTTACCTTTCCTGCCGGGAAGTCCGGTCTGTCCGTCCAGATACCCTCTGCCAAATCCTTATCATAGGCAAATTGAATCCTTTTATCAGCCAATGCTTTTTCATATCGCTTGCCATTCATGGCAGAAATCACTCTTCCGTCAAAGCCCAGAGTCTGCCCATTCTCCATCTTTTCTTTCAAAAATTCCTCAATGGTAGGTACACCCTCTTCCAGCATGCGGAACAAATCTACCGTAGTACCTTCCAGTTCCTTCTCTGCCTGAATAAAATACCTTCCATCCGTCCAAAGCCCTGCACCCTCCTGCCATACCAAAAGGGTACCATTGGAGCCGGAGAAATTACAGAAATACTCTCTTACCTTAAAATAGTCGTTTACATACTCTGAATTATGAAAATCTGCAGTGGGCATCATGTAAAAATCTATGCCAGCTGCCTGCATAGCACTTCTAAGCAACGCTAATCTTTCCTGAATCACTAAATTCTCCATGGTCATTCATAAACCTTTCTTTTTTTCTAACATTTAAATTCACTCTTTTCCAAGCAGCTCTTATCCTATCATACTGCTATTAGTTCTTATTCCTAATACCCCTCTGTAAGTTCTCCTTTCAAAAGACCAACTGCCCTAGAGGTTCCAATGCGGTCACAGCCAAGAGCAATAAACATCTCTAAATCTTCCAAGGTGGACACTCCGCCTGCTGCCTTCATTTTTACATTGGTTCCAATATGCTTTTTAAAAAGCTCAATATCTTCTTTGGTAGCACCATCCGTACCAAATCCGGTAGAGGTCTTGATATAATCTGCTCCTGCATTGGTTACTGCCTTGCACATGGCAATCTTCTCTTCCTCGGTAAGATAACAGGTTTCAATGATAACCTTCAGGATATGCTCGCCACAGGCTGCTTTCAGTTGGCGGATTTCCTCCTCCACTTTATCAAACAGACCATTCTTCACATCACTGATATTCACCACCATATCAATTTCATTACAGCCATCCTTAAGTGCCTGTACAATTTCTGCTTTCTTCGCCTCTGTTACACTATAGCCTAAAGGAAAGCCTACTACAGTACAAATATTTATTTTCTCTCCATAGGTATCATGGATTCTCTTAATATAGGCAGGGGGAACACAAACACTTGCAGTCTGATAGGTAATTGCTTCCTCACAGAGCGCAACGATATCCTCCCATGTAGCAAATGCCTTTAACTGTGTATGGTCTACCTTACTTAACATTTCTTTTGCTGTCATAATGCCCTCCTATTTCTTACTCATTCTTCCTATTATTCTAATACTTCAAAAAACAAAATACAATTACGATTATATTTTAATTCCTATATTTTTCAGCCTGCAAATTAAACATCTCCGCATACTTTCCATTCAGCTTCATAAGCTCCTCATGGCTTCCCTGCTCAATAATTCTTCCCTTTTCAAACATATAAATCCTATCAGCCATAATCGTACTGGAAAGTCTGTGAGAAATGAAAATAACAGCTTTATTGGCTGCTGCCTGCATCATAACCTCATTCAGCTTATACTCGCTTATGGGGTCAAGAGCACTGGAGGGCTCATCCAATATAATTACCGGACAGTATTTGAAAAAGGTTCTTGCAATCGCTACCTTCTGGGCCTCACCACCGGATAAATTGATTCCATCCTCATCAAATTCTCTGGTAAGCTTCGTATTCACACCATCTGCCAAAGACTCAAGTCTCTCCCCAAATCCACTATGCTCAAGAGCCTTTATAATCTCAGCATACTCATTTTCCCAAGCCACATCCATCTTAACATTATCCGCAATTGTAGTTGCAAAAAGCTTATAATCCTGAAAAACAGTAGCAAACAAGTTGCTGTAAGATTTCTTATCATACTCTTTGATATTTATTCCGTTTACCTTAATGGCTCCTGAATTCACATCATATAATCTCAGAATCAGTTTAATAAGGGTACTCTTTCCCGCTCCGTTGTAACCAACTATGGCAATCTTTTCTCCTGCCTTTACCGACATGGACACATCCTTAATGGTATCGGCATCATTCCCATATGCAAACCTGATATTCTCAATGGTAAGCTCCTTGAATTCATTACTCTCAATCAATTTATCACCGGAGCGGATTTCACTTTCAAAGGCAAGAAAGGTTCTTATTTTTTCCACATACAGGCTGTGCTGTTGAAATTCCGGGAATAACAATGCCACATTCCTAAGGGAATTTTTAAGACTTGAGGATGCTTGAAACAAAGCAATCATACTTCCATAAGTAAATGCCTTTAACACCACCGTTTTGTATACCAGATATCCCAAATACACTACCGTAATCAATACATCATTGGCAATATAGGATGAAACAAAATTAGCTAAAAACTGCTTCTTTCCATACTTCTTGATAATAGGGTATACTTTTTCATTTGTCTCATTAAATTCTTCCTTGAGCATATCTTCAACAGGATTCAGGCGAATTTCCTTAGCATAATCATTCAGATAAAATATTCTGTTAAAATAGCTACGCTTTCTCTCTATGGGTTTTAGTTCCCCATCCCTTGCAAAATTAAGCTTGCCCACAACGGACCGGCCTGCTACATTAATCACAAGACTTACCAAAACAAAGGCAATGCCCAGCATATCAAAGGCAAGGAAAAACACACCGTTCGCAAAAATTCTTGTAATGTTGCCTACAAATTTACCCACGTCGTTCAGAATCTTATCCATTCGCCCGGAAGCCTCGCTGATACTCCACACAAACTCATTATAATACTTGGGATTATCATATCTGTTTAAATCCAGGGAAACTGCCTTTTCATACATTTCAAGGCGCAGCTTCATGTATAGCGTTTCCCTTGCTTTGGGAGTAATACTATTTTCCATCACTGGTGCCCACAGAAGCTTTATTATTACAATGGCAAGTATAAACAGCATGAAACGTACTGCCTTACCAAAGCTTCCACCATTCTCGATAATATCAAGAAGATATTTGCTTGCATAGGTAAATTCCACAAATACTTCAACAGAAGAATAGATTTCAAATAAGCACATGATAATGAAATATCCGGGAGTGTACTTCATTACAATTCCAAGCATAAAAAATATATTGGAAATACTTCTCTTAATGCTCATTTTAGGGAGATTCTTATTATCCTTATTCATTCAAATCACCTCCCTGATAATTTTTTGCCTGTTTATGGAACATATCCGCATACTTTCCATCCAGCTTCATAAGCTCCTCATGGCTTCCCTGCTCTATAATGCGACCATCCTCAAACATATAAATTTTGTCCGCAAGACTGGCTGCATACAATCTATGAGATATAAATATAACAGTCTTGTCCCTTCCTGCCTCAATAATATTCTCATACAATTTATATTCCGCTACGGGATCCAACGCACTGGAAGGCTCATCAAAAACGGCAATGTCATATTCCTTGGCAAAAGCCCTTGCCACCGCAACCTTTTGTAACTCACCACCGGAAAGAACCGCTCCATCCTCTGCAAATTCCTTGGTAAGAATCGTATCCATGCCTTTAGGAAGTGATAAAATTTTATCATAAACTCCCGCACGCTTAAGACAATCTTCCACCTTTCTGTAATCCTCTTCCGTTTCCGGCTTTCGCATCAGCACATTTTCCGCCACCGTCAGCGCAAATACCTGATAATCCTGAAATGCAGTACCAAACAGCTTTCTATACTCCTCTATGTCCATCTCTTTGATATTTACGCCACCATAAGTAATACATCCCTCCGCAACATCATATAAACGCATTAACAGTTTAATAAATGTGGTTTTCCCTGCACCATTATGTCCCACAATGGCAATCTTTTCTTTATTATGTATTGTCATATTCAAATCTTTTAGTGTGGGAAGCTCCTGTCCTTTGTAAGTAAAGGAAACATCTTTAAATGCAAGAACTTCCTTTCCTGCTTCTTCTACCTTTAAAGGCATCAATCCCTTTTGTCTCTCATTAAGCTTGGGCTCATATTCCAAAAACGCTTTCATATTTGCAATGTACAAGGTGTCCTCATAGCTTTTCAGTATTGATTTTGATGCCTGAATTACCATCCATGCCACAGAACTCATGGCAGAAAACAATACTGCGAAACCACTGATTGTAATACTCTTTGTTACCAAAGTACAATACATGGAATAAAACATTACTCCCTGAAAAATCACAACAAAAGTAAAAATATTTCTCCACAGAACAAGTCTGATTTCCTTTCCCTGATATTCCTTAATCTTGCCTATTACCCCTGAAAATCCTTCCATATACAACTTTTTCAGCACCTCAAAAACTGACGTCATCCGAAGTTCCTTGGCATAATCGGATAAATAGATGCTTCTGTTTACGTAGTCCATCTTTCTGGTATAAGGTATACTTTCCTTCTTCTGCTTGAACTTCACCTCATTAATCAGCTTACCGAAAACAAAATTACCGATTATCGGTCCCAGGATAAATATAATTACAAAATGGTCAATCAGAAACATATAATATAGGGAAAACACTGCCGCTATCACGCTGGAAAAAATAAGACAAATATTTTCCAGAATCTCTGCCATTCTGATATGACAATCCTTCATTGCGAAGGTAAATTTATTGTAAAATTCCGTATCCTCATAACAGGCAAGCTCAACCTCTGTGGCTTTGTCAAAAAGCATGGTATTGACCTTTCCGAAGATATCCGTATTGGTCTTTTCTTTGTATATATGGGTATACCAACCATCAAATGCTGAAGGTATCAGAAAAACCAATGCACTTACCACCAAAAACAGCATTATCTCTTCAAAGGTTCTGCCCGTCTCTATGGATGATACTAAAAATTTGATAAAGATAATGTCATAGAAAACCCATGAAGCATATCCAAAAAAGCTTTGCAACAAATCTGCTACAACTCTTCCTTTGCTTATGCCCCAAAGTAGCTTTAATATGTATAAATTATTTTTTAAATAGGATGCCCTCATACTCTCCCTCCATTTCTCCCCATTTCGTTTTATCATACAATAAAACCACCACCTAGGCAAGTGACACTGCCCAGATAGTGGTCTCTATTCTTAGTTCTATTCCTAATTCCTATTCAGATTATTCCGCAAAAGGAACATCCTTCAAATCAATCATATAGATACAGGGTCTGCCATCCTTGTCAGAGGTAAAGATAATCTTCTGATTATCCTCCGTAAAGCAGGGATGTGGATGGGTATCCTGAGAGTTACCATATTCCGGCGACCAAGATGTACCGTGGTAGCAAAGCTTGTATTCCTTCCGCTTTTCTACATCTACCAGATAAAGGAAATCATTCAGTACATTCTCCTTCAATTTCCTGCGGTCTTCCTCCGTGAGAAGATGGATGGGCAGGTCGCTTCCCTGGGAATCGCCTACCATATATTTATACTTTTTATCACAGATAAAATGCGCATAAGGAGAACATTCCATAAAGATTTCTTCTTCCAAGGTTACCGGGTCAATCATACGGATATTTTCAATTAAATCACCGGTAGTTTCCCGATATACAAAAGCCAGCTTCTCACCACTTGGCAGCCAGAATTCGTGGGTCAGAATCAGGTCGTTTGGCTGCTCCCTACAGCAGCGCAGGTTGCTTCCGTCCTTCTGTACCAGCCAAAGTCTGGCATCTATCAAATCATAGGGGCCTTCATGACAAAACATAATGGTATCCGGGTCGCCGGGACGAATCTGGGGATGTCCCAACCAACAATTAGTCTCTAAAACCACATGGCTTGTTCTCTGCTCCACATCAATATATACCATTCTGCAAAGAGGCTTCGCCAGACAGGTAGCAGCAAAGGAATTCCAACCGGTACGTTCATCCGTATGTGTCAACGTATCTATCTTGGTTGCAATTACTGCCATATAGCGAAAATCATCACTCATACCGGCAGCCCCCACCTTCCACCCCTCGGGAGACTGATAAATCATTGTTTTTTCTTTGGTTTCTAAGTTCATGCGATAATAGTTACCATTCTGTGAATAGATAAGTTCTTTATTATTAGGAGATAAGTAGCCATCATAATCCGCAATCCCATCCCCCTCTGTCAACTGCTCCATCTCGCCATTTTCCAAATCCAGAAGATAGAGCTGACGCTTTTCGTCCCTCTCCTGACACATTAAGAGTTTTTTACCATCCGTACTGGTCATACGATTATAAAAATACATATGATGACTGGTAACATCCGGGCTGGTTAATCGGGTCATGGTAATCCCTGTATGGGGATCGGTTTGTCTTACAAAATCGTTTTGCAGCTTATCTCCTATTTTCATCCTTGTGTCCTCCTAAACGAGTATTTTGTCTTTCAGTCACAAGATTATTTTACCACAAACCAAAGGCCACTACAACAAAAAGAGGCTGACTATAATAGCCAGCCCCTTACCCAAAGCCCTCAAGAGCTTTGATTATCTGTTACATATTCAAAAATCCCTTAACGGTATCCTTCATCTTATCCACATCACACTGCTTATCATGAAGCACGGGCGCGGTACGAATCTCTTCGATTGCATTAGGAACCTTTACATTTGCAATCTTGGAAAGCTCATCCACAAGCTCAAAATCACTCATAGCATCATATTTTGCATCAATGGCATTCATAACGCTTCTGGTAAATTTGAAAGGACTTGCAGTGGAAGCAATTACTGTCTTTGCATTATCCCCTGTCTCAGCCACATACTTCTGATATACTGCGGAAGCAACGGAAGTGTGGGTATCAAGCACATAGCCGCAGTTATTGTAGAGACGCTTAATCTCCTCTGCTGTCTCAGTCTCATTTGCATAATTTCCGTAGAAATCAACTAACTGAGCCTTCATATCATCGGTAATTTCATATTTACCCTGACCGCTCAATGCCGCCATTAATTCTGCATTCTTAGCTGCATCATTACCTGCAATACGGTAAATCAGACGCTCTAAGTTGCTGGAAATCAAAATATCCATGGAAGGAGATGTGGTCAGCATAAACTCTCTGTTTCTGTCGTATGTACCGGTACTGAAGAAATCATAAAGTACCTTATTATCATTGGATGCGCAGATTAATTTACCAATGGGCACACCCATATTCTTAGCATAGAATGCTGCCAAAATATTACCAAAGTTTCCGGTAGGAACTACTACATTGATAACCTCGCCATCGGTAATCTTCTCCTCTGCAAGCAGCTGTGCATAAGCATATACATAATAGCAAATCTGAGGTACCAGACGACCAATATTAATGGAATTAGCTGAGGAGAACTGAAAGCCCTTCTCATCCATTTCTTTTGCCAGCTCCTTATCGGAGAAAATCATTTTCACTCCGGTCTGGGCATCATCAAAGTTGCCATGAATACCTACTACCAAAGTATTGTCACCCTTCTGGGTAACCATCTGCTTCTCCTGAATGGGGCTGACACCGTTCTTAGGATAAAATACAATAATTCTGGTGCCCTCTACCCCTGCAAAGCCTGCCAAAGCAGCCTTACCGGTATCACCGCTGGTTGCAGTTAAAATCACGATTTCATTCTTGATATGATTCTTACGTGCAGAAGTAATCATCAAATGAGGCAGAATGGACAATGCCATATCCTTAAAGGCAATGGTAGAACCATGGAATAATTCCAAATAGTAAGCACCTTCCGCTTCTACCATGGGCGCAATTACCTCTGTGTCAAATTTGGAATCATATGCTCTGTTAATACAGTTTTTCAACTCTTCCTCGGTAAAGTCTGTCAGATAAAGCTTCATTACTTCATAAGCCACTTCCTGATAGTTCATAGCAGAAAGCTCTTTTAAGCTCTTATCCAATGCAGGAATATGATCCGGCACAAACAATCCGCCATCATCGGAAAGTCCCTTTAAAATTGCTTCTGAAGCCTTCACAGGTGTTCCTGTGCTTCTGGTACTATTATAAAATACTTCCATAATCTCCTCCGTTTTAAGGCTGTGATACAACCTCATCCTAATCCTATGTTGTTCTGCCCGCATGCTTCTTTCATTTTAGATTTTGCTACAGGTCAAATTTTAGTTAGTATAGCATACTTTTTCTTCACTTGCAATCACTTTAATGTAATACTTTACCGCGCAAAAGTGCTATTTAAAAAATTCATGTCCTCCATGTTGAAAAAGAAAAGTCAAATTTTCATCAAACCAACGCATTCTGTCACTATCCGCATATTTTCTGGCAGCAAAATATAAAGCCCCTTGTGAAATGTCCTCTCCCTTCATGGCTCGTCCCACTGCATTTATGGTTTCTTCACTGATTTCCACACAATAATACCGTCCATTGGATACCGGTGAAAATTGAGTAACTCCCTGCTCTTTTTGAAAAACCACTTCAGAAACGGTATCCGGGAATTTATCACTGTTTACCCGATTCAGCACCACATTGGCTACCAACAGCTTTCCCTCTTCATCCTCTCCACCGGCTTCCGCTTCCACAATTCTGCAAAGTACTTCCCACTCTGAGACAGCAAGGGGATATTTCCATTCCATTTCCAATACATTACAATCTACAACGCGCTGTCCGGATGCTGCCACCTTAGCAATTCCCAAGGTACTGCTTTCCCTGTTTGCCAGCGCAGCCTCGTCCAATTTCCAACTGGCAGCAGGCACTGCCGCTTTTCTGGTTTCCTCCATGCCCCTGATACTCAAAAAACTAAATAAAAACAAAAGATTTATTATCAGTAGACAGCTCATGGCTTTCTTATACATTCCACAAAACCCTTTCTTGCAAATCATTCGTTATATTCATTTTATGAGACATGCTTTCAAAATATTTCTAAATTGTGTATCTTTCTAAAAAATGTTATACTCAGACTATCAAATGAGCGAGGACAGAATATGAGCAAATTTTCATCGGAAGATAAGGGATATACCCAAAAAGACACCCAAAATCAAGAACATTATGAAGGAGTCTTCTCCGCAGTCAAAAAAAGCGGTGAGGTCTATTTTCGTTCCTCTTTAACCTACCGCAGAAAACATATCAGCTTGGGAAGCTTCTCCACCCCCTTAGAAGCTCATCATGCTTATTTAGAAGGGTTAAAGTTGATATCCGACCTAAATCTTACCCTGAATGACTACCGCACCTCCTCTCCTCTTGCTTTTGAAAAATGGGTATCTTTGCTCAATTTCCGTGACAATGGAATTTATTTCGGTACCCCCATTTATATGGGGCAACGGCTTTTCTACTATTATTTATCTCCCACCCATATTTTAAAATTCGATATGGATGATTTGTTTTTTTACTCCTCCCACAAGATTATGTGCCGTGGAAATCACTACTTTGTGGCAGATTATGGTATGCAGATAAATATTGCTTCCCGCTATGGCATTAAAAATTATGCCGTTCCCGGAGTGGATTTTTGCTTTATCAATGGCGACCCCACCGATTTTCGCCGTGAAAATCTGGAAATTCATAATATTTATCATGGGATTCGTTCTACCCAATTAAAAAACGGACAGTATCTCTATACTGCCCGCATTCATATCAAGGGAAATTATGTAATCGGAAAATATGCTACCGAATTGGAGGCCGCAATTGCCTATAACAAGGCAATTGACATTCTCCAAAAAAATGGATTATCCAAAAAATTTACCCCTAATTATATTGATGAAATTCCACCCAGCAAATATGCTGAAATTTACACTCAGATTGAAATTTCACCTAAGATTCTTAATTACAAACCTTAGTGTATTATTTTTCAGCATAATCAATAAAGCTGATATTCAAATTTGCATATCCTGCAATACCATCCAAAGTGGCATTGGTACTATACTGCCACATGGTAAACTGATAGGGATAATCCGGTATATCCTCCGTCTGTGCCAGCCATACGTCATAGCCCGTCAGCTTGGACATATCGATTTCCTTAATCAGCCATTCCTTTTCTCCATAAATAACAGTCTTATAGCCTGCAAGTCTTATGGTATCCAAAAAAGCCTGAGTAATGGTTGTCTTATCCGTTTTGGTCAGGTTATCAATTCTTGCAGTGTCATTATCCACATGCTCCATATCAAAAGCAACCGGATAGGAAACCTTGTAATCCTTTATATTTTCCAACACAACATTGGCTTCTTCCACCGCCTCTTCTACCGTAATGGCTTGAGAGAAGAAATAAACTCCCACTTCTAGTCCGGCATCCGTAGCACGTTTTATATTATCCAGAAAATACTCATCAATTACAATCTGACCACTTCCGTAGCCTCTGGCACCTACACGAATCATTACAAAATCAATTCCGGCTTTCTTCAGCTTTACAAAATCCACGTAATCCTGATATTTGGAAATATCCGTTCCCACATAGGAAACCTGCTTGCCATCCTCATAGTATTTCATAATATTGGATTGACATACCAGCTTGGTAAAATCATATTCATGCTTGGGAAGATAGGGACTGATTAACACCCATTCTTCTTTCCCATTTGCTGATTTTATCAGAGTATGCTTTCCATCCTTAGAAGGGTCAGTTTCCACCGGTTCCTGAGTTTCCTCCGGTTTTGCTTCCGGCATCTGTGTTGCGGCAGGTGCCGGCGTCTGATTGGGATACATATCCCAAAAATCAAAATCCTTTGGAGAAAGTGTACTTCCCGTTACCAATTCATCCGTATCCGGATATTGGCTTTTGTTATTTGACTGTGTCTGTACTGTTGCAGACACAGCCGCCTGAATATTTTGATTGGGGGAGGGTTTTTTTTGTTCATTCATCATCAAAACCACTGCCAAAATCACACCGATAAACAGAGTTACCGCCACCACCGCACTGATGATAGTAGGTGTTATCCCGGAACGTTCTTCATAATCTTCCGGCAAACGCATAGCTGCTCCTCCTTTATGCCTTTACAATTGCTTTCTTGGGACATTTTTCTGCGCACAATCCACATCCTACGCATTTCTCCTGATCAATAATGGCATGGAAGTTTTCTACCTTCACTGCACCATTGGGACATGCCTTCATACAAAGACCACAACCGATACATGCACTGGTACATGCTTTCATGGCAACAGGACCTTTATCCGTAGAACTACATGCCACTGCAAATTTAGCATCATAAGGAATTAAGGAAATCAAATGCTTAGGACATACCTCCACACATTTTCCGCAAGCCTTACACTTATCCTTATTCACCACTGCTACACCATTTTCCACAGTAATGGCTCCAAAGGGACATACCTGTGCACAGGTTCCGTAGCCCAGACAGCCGCTGTTACAGGTCTTGGGACCACCCCCGGGTACAAAGCCCATCATACGGCAATCTGTAATACCACTGTACTCGTAATCAACCTTTGCCTTATCACAATCTCCCTGACAATGTACAAAAGCTACCTTCTTTACAGAAGCCTCCGCGGCCACACCCATAATCTCCGCAATCTGATTACCCACTGCTTCTCCACCTACAGGACAGGCATTTACAGGCGCCTCCCCCTTAGCAATCGCTGCCGCCAGACCGGAACAGCCCGCATAGCCACATCCACCACAATTATTTCCCGGAAGTGCAGAAAGCACTGCCTCTTCTTTTTCATCCACTTCTACTTTAAACTTGATACCTGCTACGCCCAGAAAAAGACCAACAAAAATACCAACTGCTCCTACTACAGCTGCCGCTGTAATAATACCTGTTATACTCATCGTCTTCTCCTTCCTACAATAAGCCTGAGAATCCACAGAAGGCAATTGCCATAAGTCCTGCTGTCAGCAGTACGGTAGGCATTCCCTTAAAGGATTCCGGCACATCATTATATTCCATCTTTTCACGAAGTCCTGCAAGGATTACGATAGAAATGGTAAATCCTGCTGAAGTAGCAAAACCATTTACAACACCTGTCAGAATATCGTATTCCTTCTGTACGTTGCTGATAGCCACACCAAGCACTGCACAGTTGGTCGTAATCAAAGGCAGATATACTCCCAATGCTTCATAAAGAGAGGGCATTGCCTTTCTGAGAAACATCTCCACAAACTGTACCAATGCAGCAATTACAAGAATAAATACAATGGTCTGCAAATATTCAATACCAAATGCCTGTAGCACATACTTATAAATCACACCTGCCACTGCGCTGGCAAGAGTAATAACAAAAATAACTGCAGTTCCCATACCTGCCGCAGTTTTAATCTTTCTTGACACACCAAGAAAAGGACATAAGCCCAAAAACTGACTCAGTACAACATTACTTACCAGGGAGGAGCTGATTAAAATAACCAATAACTCTTTCACGTTATCCATTTATTTGTCCTCCTTTTCCAAGTCTACTACTTCCAATTCTTTTTCTTCCTCAGCTTCTTCTATCTTTTCTGTCTTTGTCTCTACTGCTTCTTTTTTGTCAGTTGTTTCTTTTGCCTTTTCTTCAACCTTCGACTTAGAATCATCATAAAAACGCTTGGAACAGCCCTTATCAGAACAATTCATACAATCCTCACTACAACCGGACTGTATTTTTTCATAAGGTTTACCTGCACGAGCTCTTCTATTTTTTAGAAAATTCTGAAAAGCAGTTAATGCTGCCAATACAAAGAATGCGCCGGGTGCAAGTACGAAAATACCAATGGGAGTGTAAGAATCCGGCATAATCTGAATATCAAAAATCTTACCGGCACCCAAAATCTCACGCACCGCACCAATACAGGTTAATGCAAAGGTAAAACCAAGACCCATACCAATACCATCAAATAAAGAAGGAATTGGTCCGTTAAAATAAGCATAGCTTTCCGCTCTTCCCAAAATGATACAGTTTACAACAATCAAAGGAATGTACATTCCCAAAGCTGTATTTAAGGCAGGGATATATGCCTCCAAAAGCAACTGTACTACTGTTACAAAGGATGCAATAATTACAATAAATGCGGGGATACGCACTCTGTTGGGAATAATTCCACGCAATACAGAAATAATCATATTACTAAGTGCCAATACCACGGCTGTGGTAAGTCCCATGCCCAAACCATTCATGGCAGATGTGGTAACCGCAAGAGTAGGACACATACCCAGCATCAATACAAAGGTGGGATTTTCTTTAATCAGACCATTAAAAAGTCTCTCACCGGCTTTATTCATTTGCGGCACCTCCCTCTCTTAAACTTGCTGCTACCACAAGGGCTCCGTTTACCGCATTGGTAACTGCCTTTGTAGTAACAGTTGCACCGCTGATTGCATCAATCTCACTGTCAGACTGGCTTCCTGTTTTGGTATAAGTAAAGCTTTCTACCTGTTTATTACTAAACTGCGGCACCAAAACATCCTCCGCCTGCATACCAAGACCGGGTGTCTCTGCTATTTTTAACAGAGACACACCATTTAAGGTTCCATCATTTCTCACACCTACATACAATACAATGTCACCGCCATAACCTTCATGTGTAGTGGATTCCACCACATATCCCTGAGCGGTTCCTGCGACATCAAAGGCCTCAAACACAGTTCCTATTTCTACTCCATTTGCAGCCAGAGTCTCTGCCATTGCACCCTCTCCTTCGGGTACGACATATTCCAGTTTTTCAAAGCTTGCTGCATCTGCAAATACTGCCTGACAAGCCTTTTGTACTGCTAATTCCTGCTGCACACGGATGGGTTCTTTCGTAAGCTCATATACAAAGCCCAGCACTAAGCCTGCAATTAATGTAATGGCAAAGAGGATACCCGCTTCCTTCAACATCACTTTTACATCATTATTATTTTTCATGCTTCTTACCTCCCATTCCGAAGGCTCTCGGTTTCGTAACCTTCTCAATCAGAGGCACCAAAAGGTTGCCTAAAATAATGGCATAGGAAACGCCCTCTGCTCCCGGACCGAAAATTCGGAAAATACCGGTCATAAGCCCCAGGAAAATACCGAACAAATACTGTCCTTTTATGGTAATGGGTCTGGTTACATAATCCGTTGCCATAAAGAAGGCTCCCAGCATCAGACCGCCACCTGCCAACTGCGCAGACAGGTAAGCAGGATCAAAGCCATGTCCACCAAAAATTCCTACAAATAATACAAAGGTTACTATGTAGCTTCCGGGAATTCGTAAATCTATGACTCCCAGTAAAATCAAAATACAGGCACCAAGCACAATGGCAATCATGGAAGTCTCACCGATAGTTCCTGCGGTATGTCCCACTATCATATCCATCACATTCACACTCTCCCCAGCCTTTAACGCTGCCAGAGGAGTTGCTCCGGTATACGCATCACAACTAAAATCCGTCATTTGTAAGGGAAAGGAAATCAATAAAAAGCATCTGGCCGCCAAAGCGGGGTTCATAAAGTTCTGTCCCAAACCGCCAAATAACATTTTTACTACCAGAATGGCAAATATGCCGCCTAAGGCTGCCATCCATAAAGGAATATTTACCGGTAAATTTAATGCCAGTAAAATACCGGTTACCACAGCGGACAAATCCGTCACGGTTAATTTCTTGCGATATAAGCCAAATAAATATTCTGTCAATACTGTAGCTCCTACTGTAACTGCAATCACAGCCAAAGCTCTTGGTCCAAAATTATAAATTCCAAATCCCGCAGCCGGCATTAATGCAACAATTACCGCCAGCATAATTCCATTGGTGGTTACCTTGGAACGGATATGGGGATTGGATGATACTTTAAAAAGGTCACTCACTGTCTTTCCTCCCTATTTCTTTCTCTTTCCAAGCTGAATCTTACGCATGGATTTAATCTGCTGAGTCAACGGACGCTTTGCAGGACATACAAAGCTACAGCAACCACATTCACAGCATTCCATACCGTTATTTTCTAAAAAGCCTTCTTCGTCAAAATGGGCTGCACAATCTGCCAGACGGCTGGGAATGACTCTTCCCGGACAAACCTCTACACAACGCCCACAATTAATACAGGGACCTTCCTCATAAGCAGATACCTCATCCTTAGTAAAAGCAAGTAGCGCTGTAGAGGTTTTGGTGGTAGGTACATCCAAATCAAACATAGCAAATCCCATCATGGGACCACCACATATTATCTTTTCCGGAAAACCCGGGGTTCCCTCGGCACCCTTAAAGCCTCCTGCCGCCTCTACCAATTGTCTATAATTGGTACCGATGCGCACACGGAAATTGCGAGGGTCATTGATAGCATCTCCGGTTACTGTTACAATACGCTCCATAAGAGGTCGTCCCTCCGTAACCGCACGATAAATTGCAACCAAAGTATCCACATTATCTACCACACAACCGGCATCTGCTGGAAGCATGGTGGAATTAATCTGTCTTCCTGTGGTGGCATAAATCAACTGACGCTCTGCACCCTGGGGATATTTTGTCTTCAACGCCTTTACCGTAATGTTCTTTTCATCCTTGGTAAGCTGCTTTAACAGAGAGATACAATCCGGTTTATTATCCTCCACTGCCAGAATACCTCGGGCATTATCAAACAGACGTAATACAATTTTCAATCCGCCGATTACCTTTTCCGGCTCCTCTAACATTCTGCGATAATCAGAGGTCAAATAGGGTTCACACTCTGCACAGTTTGCAATCACATATTCTATCTTATCCGGCTCCTTAGGGGACAGCTTCACATGGGTGGGAAAACCCGCACCTCCCATACCAACCACACCTGCTTCTTTGATGGCATCCAAAATTTCTTCTTTGGTCAGCTTTTCCACAGGGGCTACCGGATAAAATCCTACCTCCTCGTACAAATCATCATTTTCCACTACAATACTCATTACATTATCGCCGGTTACCACCCGTCTTGGCTCCACCGCCTTTACAGTTCCCGAAACGGAGGCGTAAACAGGAGCGGACACAAAACCGCCACTCTCCGCAATTTTCTGACCTACCAACACCCGGTCACCTTTCTTTACGATGGGATTTGCCGGTGCGCCTATATGCTGGGATACAGGATAAACCAAATCTCCTTTCGGAAGCACATCCTGAATCGGCTTGTCCTTGGATAAATCCTTTCCGTCGTAGGGATGCACGCCACCCACAAATGTAAGCTTTGCCATATCTTCCTTTTCCTTTCTTCTATCTACAAAATTCATAAAAATTTTATCGAAATTTGTGATTTTTATTCTTTCTACTTAATATACTATTTTTTTCAATAAAATACTACTGTAATTTTTATTTTTGTGCTATGATAAAAACATGCGAATGCATGCTTTATACTGTGAACCACTTGCACACTAAACAAAGAAATGAGGTCTATCATGAGAATTTCCGAAGAAACACTTAAGGGCTTTCACTTATCCTATCCTTTGGAAAAAATAGCCCCCTTAGAGCAAATTTTATTTCTTGATATAGAAACCACAGGATTTACTGCCCGTTCCTCCTATCTTTATATGATAGGCTGTGCTTATTACAAGGATAATCATTGGCATACCATCCAATGGTTTGCAGAAAACTACAGCCAGGAGACACAATTAATTAAATCCTTCTTTTTATTTGCACAGGACTATAAATACCTGATACATTTCAACGGCAATAATTTTGACCTGCCCTTTCTTACCCAAAAATGCCAACAGCTGGAATTACCCTATTCCTTTCAGCATTTTCAGGGAATTGATTTGTATAAAAGAATCTCTCCCTATAAGTTTTTCCTAAAGCTGCCTAACTGCAAGCAAAAGACTTTGGAACAATTTTTAGGTATCAACCGCAAGGATGTTTTTTCAGGCGGAGAATTAATCGGTATTTACCTTGATTATATTAAATCTCCCAGTGAATTTTCCGAAAAAGCATTATTTCTTCACAATGCTGATGATTTAAAGGGTATGTTGCAAACCCTGCCCATATTGGCATATTATGATTTATTCAATGAAAATACCTTAAAAGCCAAAAAGGTACAGGCCAATTACTATAAGGATTTAAATGGAAACAAGCGCAAGGAAATCTTGATAACCATTCAGTTTCCCACTCCCTTACCCCAACCGGTAAGTGCCTCCGCAAATAATTGCTATTTCCGCGGGGAAGGCGGTGAAGCCACCTTAAAGGTTCCCATTTATGAAGAAGAATTAAAGTTTTTCTACTCCAATTACAAGGATTACTACTATCTGCCAGCGGAGGATGTAGCACTACACAAATCCGTTGCCAGCTTTGTAAATAAGGAGCATCGCATTCAGGCATCTGCTGCTAACTGCTACACCAGAAAATTTTCCAGCTATCTTCCCCAATGGGAAATCCTATTCGAGCCCTTTTTCAAACGGGATTACAAGAGTCGGGAATATTTCTTTGAGCTAACTGATGAAATCAAAAAGGATCGGCGTGGCTTTACTGCCTATGCGGCACATGTAATCAATATGATTGCATCCATCTATTAATTATTAAAGGTATATACAAAAAGACAAGGCCTGTAGGGTAAATGAAACACCCACAGGCCTTTACTTTTATTCCTTCTTTCTTCTATCCCAAACAAGTACCGCAACACATCCGCATAAGGTTAACGCCGATATCAGCTCAGCCAATCTCCAAAACCACGGTTCCTTAAATGCCACCTGAATACTGCCCTCATAATTTGCAGGAAAAGTAACTCGTAGCATTCCGTTATAGCCTGCAGAAACCGGAAGGAATTGCCCTAAATTATCTTTACAAAAATAATATTTATAATAATTTAAGGGAAATTCAACATAACCGCCCTGTTCTTCCGCCTTTATGCTACAATTTATTTCCGTACCATCCTTAACATAGGATTCCAAGGAAGAAATTCCTAATTTATTTATCCAGCCGCCTTCGATTTCCTCCGCATCCGTACCTATGGGAAGGTAATCTTCTGTGGCAATATGCATGGTATTAATATCTTCAGTGGCATGAACATATATTGTTCCTCCGTTTACCAATCTGTCATATATGGACCATCCGGAATCCAACAGCATAAATGCTGTCATACCTGCCATCACCACAACCAAAACCTTTTTGCTACAATTCTTCTGTATATAACAAACCACATAACAAAAAGCAAAGCACAAAAATACCAATCCCGGTGCAAGCATACGCCATGGATACTGTAATGTACCACAAACCTTTTCTACTACAGCTCCCAATTCTGCCAAAGCATCCCAGGGAAAATATATGGTACTCATAAACAACATAAAACATCCCAAGGAAAAACAAATAATTGCTAATTTAAAGTTCTTATCCTTACGGAATTTTCCAAACCTACAAATCAAAAACGCGAGAAAAAGTAAAATACCCACTCCAAAAGAAGTTCCTATGGCATAGCCTGATTTTACATCCTCAAGCATAAATCCTGTTCCCGGTTCATAATTCAACATACTGAACATTTCAATCAAATTCGTCCCGTATCTTTGAATCCCACTATAAAACGCATTTCCTGCCCATTCCTCGGAGGCAATTCCGATTTCTCCGTTATAATAATCCAAAAAAGGCACATAGAATCCCACATTTAACAGTACTGTCAGTCCCGCAGCCAACGCCAAGGAACGGAAAATATACTTTTGGAATACTTTTTTGATACAGATAATACAGAAAAACAGGATAAATACACATGCCATACCACTGCTTATAATATGGGATTGTAACAGCCCGGTTAACGCAAATGCAGTAAGAATGGCGTATTTCCACCAATTTTTCTCATTTGTCTCTGTCAGCACCAAATAAAAGGCTAAAAATACAAGGGGAAACAACATAATTCCCAGACATTCTCCAATAGCTACTCGCCGATATAAATCCAACAATCTGAAATAATTTAAACAGCAAAGCATACTTGCCAAAATACCGGCCACTCTACTGGCAAAAATCCGCTTAAAGGAATAATAAGCAATCAGTATTGTCCCCAGATTCATCGCTGCCACAAAAAATTTATAGGAATCCTGAACCGATATTCCCAGCAAACGAAGAACTGCCGGAAAATACAATGCCAAATCTCCATAAAAAACGCCTACTGCATAGCCATAATCCTGTAGCCAAAGCGGATGAATCTTGACCGGAAAAATTCCTTTTGAAAAACCAAGCTTCATTCCTTCAATACGTAACAAATGGAAATGAAGGTCGTGCCCATATATCAGATAGTCATTAAACATTGGCAGCACAGATATCAGGAAAATACCGGACAAAGCAAGCATCACACCCTTAGTTTCCTTAGTACTTTCAAAAAAAGCATAGATAAGTGCTAACATCACACATAACAAAAATCCATAAAAAATATTTCTTTTATATAATACACTGGTCTCAAAAATGCTAACATTTGTAATACTTATGTATCCACTTCCACCAAAATTTGCCGAAAGGCAGATATCCTCAGCCCCTTCTTTCAATTCCAAAGTCATTGCCACGTTATGAAGATGGGGATTTAATATAGCATCTGAACACAGTAACTTTCCTTCTTCAAGGCTTTCTGAATTTACAGAAATACTATTTCCAATTATATTTGCATTGTAGCCCACATTTACCTGATATACCCCTTTTCCCAAAGAAAGCATGGGAGTTTCCAAAAACACACCTCCCGAGCTCATAGTATCATCAATGGTAACATCCTGTCCTACAATTGCTGCTTCCGAAACATTGAATTCATCCAAAGAATAGGTCTTTTGAAATGCATTTCCACGATTCAAAAGCCACAATAGGCATACCACAACCATTATACTAATTTGACTTAGCAAAAGAGCTCTTTTCCCTTTTACCATATCTGTAATTTTCATCATCATCCTCCACAGAAAAAGTATTACCGTAGGTTTCTTTTCAGAAACCTACGGTTTTACATAAAAGAATGAATTCTTTCGTTCAAATCCTACATCCTTGTAGTTCATAATCTGCTCAGTGCTTCCAATAAACAGGATTCCTCCACTGGCAAGGGATTTGCAATACTTGCGGAACACCTCATCCTTTGCTTCTTCCGTAAAATAAATCAATACATTACGACAAACAATCAAATGATAATCAGTTGGATAGGTATCCTTTAACAAATTATGTTCTTTAAATTCCACTCTGGCTTTAATCTCATCCGCGATTTTATAGGAAGGTCCTACCTGAGTAAAATATTTCTTTTTCAGGTCTTCCGGCACCGATACAATACTCTTATCCGAATATAATCCCACCTTTGCCTTGGCAATAACCTGCTTATCCAAATCCGTAGCATAGATTTTTATCTGATTTAACGGCAGATGTCTGGATAACGCCATTACAAGGGAATAGGGTTCATCACCTGTGGAGCAGGCAGCACTCCATATTTTTAAATTTTTTCCAAATTTAGAAATCAACTCAGGGAAAATCGTCTCATCCAAAATCTTCCACTGGTCAGGATTTCTGTAAAATTCTGATACATTAATGGTGATATAATTCACAAACTCCTCAAACATTGCCTTATCGTCCTTCAGAGCCTGCACATATTTATCATAGCCTACAATTTTATGCTTGGAAATCAAAGTATCAATACGACGCTTCATCTGTTTTTCCTTGTAGCAATTTAAATCAATCGTTGTAAGCGCCATTATCTCTTTTTTAAAATACTCATAATCATATGCCATAGATATCAACCACCTTTTTCCAAAGTATTCTGTATAGTAATACACCATAGTGATACTCTAAGGAATACACTATGGCGTAAACTGTACTTTATTAATCTCTATCTTACTCTTCTTCAGCTTCTGCTGCAATCACAGCATCAATATCTACAGATACAACATCTGCATCCTCATCCTCTTCTGCTTCTGCAGTGGGTTCAGGAGCAAACATTGCCTTAATGCTCAGGGAAATCTTCTTGTCAGTTACGTTGAAATCAACAACCTTTGCTGTTACCTCTTCACCAACACTTAATACATCAGAAGGTTTCTCAATGTGCTCTTTGGAAATCTGAGATACATGAAGTAATGCATCCACACCAGCCTCAAGCTCTACGAAAGCACCAAAGTCAGTCATTCTTGCAACCTTACCGGTTACAACATTACCAACTGCATACTTGGTCTCTGCATCTTTCCAAGGATTTGCATCATCAAATTTAAGAGACAGAGCAATCTTGTTGCCACTGATTTCTTTAATTAATACATTGAGCTTGTCCCCAATCTTGAATACCTTCTTGGGATGCTCAACTCTACCCCAGGACATCTCAGAAATGTGAAGCAGACCATCAGCTCCGCCAAGGTCGATAAATGCACCAAAGTCGGTAACGTTCTTAACAGTACCTTCTACTACATCGCCCTCTTTAATCTTCTCAAAGAGTTCCTTCTGCAGTTCAGCCTTCTTAGCAACAATAAGCTGCTTACGATCACCAATGTATCTTCTTCTCTTAGGATTGTACTCGCTGATAACGAATTCAATCTCCTGACCTGCATACTTGGTCAAATCCTTCTCGTAGGAATCAGAAACAAGACTAGCAGGAATGAAGATTCTAACTTCTTCTACAACTACGCTTAAACCGCCATCAAGAACCTGTGCAACGGTTGCAGTTAATACTTCTTTATTGTTGAAGGCTTCTTCAATTCTCTTATTGCCTCTGTCTGCAGCCAGACGCTTGTAAGTAAGCAGAACCTGTCCTTCTCCATCATTTACTTTAAGAATCTTAACCTCCATTGTGTCACCAGGCTTAACAACTGTAGTCAGGTCAACACTAGAGTCATTTGTATATTCATTCTTGGTAAGAATACCGTCTGACTTGTATCCGATGTTCAGAATAATCTCATCCGGCTTCACATCGATAACTGTACCTTCGACTACCTCTCCTGCATGTATTGTCTTTAATGATTCTTCCAACATTTGTTCAAAAGTTAATTCTGACATAATTTTGAACCTCCTCAATTAATTTATTTGGGGTGGAAGCCCCCGCAGTAATACCCACCAGTCGAACAGCTTTAGGTAGCTCTAAATGCAAGTCATCCAGTGTCTGTATAAAATAGGTGTTTGCACACTCCCTGCTGCAGATTTCGTACAGCTTCCGAGTGTTGGAGCTGTGCCTTCCTCCTATTACTATCATAACGTCAGCCTCCGCCGCAAGTACCTTGGCAGACCTCTGTCGTTCTTCCGTCGCATTACAGATAGTGTTCACAACACTATCATTGTAACCTTTTTTCTGAAAAATTTCAACTATATATTGAAATTTATTGTAGTTAAATGTCGTTTGAGAAACGATACAGATATTTTCATCCTTTTTAGAGACAAAATTTTCTGCTTCCTCGGGAGTTTCCAAAATGGTTACAGGACCCTGACACCATCCTTTGATCCCCTCCACCTCGGGATGTCCCGGGTTTCCAACGATAATCACATGCTTTCCTTCCGTTCCAGCCTTCTCCACAATTTTATGGATGCGCTTTACAAAGGGACAGGTTGCATCTACGCATTCAAAGCCCTTGCTTTCAATAATATCATAAATCTCTCTGGGCACTCCATGGGCACGGATAATTACTGCTGCACTACCAGCCTGCGCTACCGGGCTCATAGCAAGCAGTTCTTCCTTATTTTCAATAACCTGTACCCCTTTTTCCTCCAATTCCTTTACCACAGCTTCATTGTGGACAATGGGACCATAGGTATATATAGTTTTCCCTGTTTTCAATTGTTCATACACAGTATCTACCGCACGCTTTACCCCAAAGCAAAAGCCTGCACATTCTGCCAATTTTACTTCCATTTATTCTGCGTTCTCCATGCTCTTACAAATTTTTTCTAATTTTCTCGCCGAATCACAAATACAGATAATATGCTCTATTACCTCATCAATGGTCATCTGGGATGTATCTACCAAAATTGCATCCTCTGCCTGTTTTAGGGGAGAATGCTCTCTGTGCATATCACGATAATCCCGTTCTTCGATATCTGCTTTAATTTTTTCCAAATCGCAGCTTTCACCCTTTGCTGTCAGTTCATCATATCGGCGTTTTGCCCGCACTTCACTACTAGCAGTTAAATAAATTTTCACCTGTGCATTAGGAAGCACGCAGGTTCCGATATCACGACCATCCATAATGCAATCATTTTTTGCTGCCAAAGCCTTCTGCAACTCAACTAATTTTGCACGAACCGGAGGATGAGGACTGATTGCAGATGCCATATTGCCAACCTCTTCTGTTCTCAAATAAGCATTTACATTTTCCCCTGCCAGATAAACTACCTGCTCACCATTTTCATAACCAAGGGTAATATCTGCCTCCTGACATTTACTGCAAATAGCATCCACATCATCCACCGAAATACCTTCCCGAATCATGAATACTGCCATGGCACGATACATAGCTCCGGTATCCACATAAATCAAATTTTTCTTTTTTGCCACAGCCTTGGCAATAGTACTTTTACCGGCACCTGCAGGTCCATCAATTGCAACATTATAGCTCATAATTTTTCTCCTCCGATATTTTTCGTATTTTCCTGCCTTTATCATTCAATACTGCTTCCTGCAAGATATCCTGTTGACCAGGCAATCTGCAAATTAAATCCCCCCGTCATAGCATCCAAATCCAATAATTCTCCTGCAAAATAAAGTCCCTTTACCTTTTTGGATTCCATGGTAGAAGGATTTACATCCTTTACCGATACGCCCCCCTGAGTAATAATTGCCTCTGCAAAGGGACGGGTTCCGCTCACTCTAAGAGGCAGACTCTTTATCAGCATTGCAAAGCTTCTGCGCTCCTCCTTAGTAATTTCATTTATTTTTTTATCCGGATCAATACCGGAAAGCTCTATCATAACAGGAATCAGTTTATTAGGGAACAGACCATTTAATGCATTTTTAAACTGCTTATTTTTATGTTCCTCAAAATCTCGAAGCAGACGTTTGTCCAATTGTTCCAAGTCAAGAGCCGGCTTTAGGTCAATATAAAGCATTACCTCTCCCTTATCCTTTTTTGCCTTCCCGTAAAAGCTGCTGGCACTTAACACCAGAGGACCACTGACTCCAAAGTGAGTAAAGAGCATTTCTCCAAAACCATGATAAAGTTCTTTTTTCCCATTGTACATCTGCAAATCTACATTTCGCAGAGAAAGCCCCATTAAATCCCCACACCACTTTTCCACGGTTTCCAAGGGAACCAAGGCAGGTTTACATTCCACTATTTTATGTCCGCAATTTGCTGCAAATCGGTGCCCGTCTCCGGTGGAACCGGTGCTGGGATAGGAAATGCCTCCGGTACAAAGTATTACGGAGTCTGCCATTAATGCTTTTTCTTTTGCAAGCTCTACTCCAACCACCCGACTGGTCTGCTTCTTCTTTTTTTCCTTTATGTTTTCCTTTCCATCAATGCAATCCTCAGATAATTCTTCAAATAAAAGCTGTTTTACTTCCGTATTTAGAAGTATCTCTACATTCCGTTTTTTTAATTCCCTTTGGAATGCTGCTATCACATCCGAAGAATGATCCGATACCGGAAATACTCTGTCTCCCCGTTCAATTTTTAGAGGACACCCTGCTTTTTCCACAAAGGCCATAACGGCTCTATTGTCAAACTGATAAAATGCACTGTACAAAAACTTTTCATTGGTACATACATTATCAAAAAGCACTTCCATATCCGCTGCATTGGTTACATTACAGCGTCCTTTTCCCGTAATAAAAAGCTTTTTTCCAAGCTTCTCATTTTTTTCCAAAAGGGTAACCTTATGTCCGTTATCCGCGGCGGCTATGGCTGCCATCATTCCTGCAGCACCCCCGCCCACTACTAAAACTTTACTCATTTCTTTAATCTTCTTTCCGCAGAGAATAATTCAGCATAGGTTCATCATCAATAAAATTAATTTCATCGTTTAAATATACCTGATAATTGTTCCAGGTTTCCTCCAAGGTCTCCAGATTCCGTTTTACTTCATGAGGACACTTCAGACACAATGCTACTACCAAGGCATTAATTACACTTAAAGGTGCCACCAAAGAATCCACAATGGAAACCATGTCGCTTCTTGCAAGCAAATTACAGGAAGAATACAAATTCATGGGAGAATGGATGGTATCTGTAATGGCAATTACCTTGGCATTGCGGTCATTGGCAAATTCCATGGCTTTTAAGGTACGCATGGAATATCTGGGAAAACTGATTCCGATAAAACAATCCTTGTTGCTGATGCGTATCATCTGTTCAAAGGTTTCACTGACACTGGTGGTATTCAGAAGCACCACATTTCCACGAATCATATTCAAATAAAAATGTAAAAATGCTGCAAGAGGTTCATTACTGCGAAGTCCCATGATATAAATAGTTTCTGCGGAAAGTATGGTAGTTACCGCCGATTCAAATGCCGCCGGATCCAGATTTTCTATGGTATCCTGCAATTTTTCTATATCCGCATTTAGTACGGAGGTGAGGATTTCTGACTGAGAGCTTCTGCCATACTTGGCATCTATTTTCTGCACATTATTAAGCTTACCCTTAACACATTCCTCCAATGCTTTTTGAAACTCAGGATAACCTTCATAGCCGATTCCCGATGCAAAACGCACCACCGTGGATTCACTGATTCCCAAGGTTTCCCCCAGCTTTGCAGCCGTCATAAATACCGCCTGATCATAATGCTCATATATGTAATTGGAAATTGCCTTATGACTTTTACTCATACGGTCATAACGCTCATTCATCCTGCCAAATAAATCATTTGCCTTTTTCATATCCAAGTACACTCCTTATCCTATTACATACCCACAAAAGCATTATAAGAACGCTCCAGCAAATCCAAAGTTTCCCGGTCCGACAAATCATAGTCACCTGTCATAGCCATGCAGGCTGCACCATGAATAAAAATCCACATTTTCATAAATAAATCTCCCGGGTCAGGACAGCCCTGTACTCTGGCAAGATTAATTTCATACACCACATTTCCCACCTTACCGTTTAAAAGCTCATACATGCTTTTCTTACGGGGATTATCTGCAATAAATAAAAGCTCAAACAAATATCTTTCTTCCCGTGCAAATTTAATATACGCCATTCCCAAATTGGAAAAAGGAGTCTTACCGGTTCTGGGATACAAGCTGTAATAATCTTGAAAAAAGGTTTCCGCCTGGGCATACACCGCATCCAGCAGCTCGTCCATATTTTTATATACGCGAAAAATAGGCTGGGTAGAACAACCAGCCTTTGCAGCAACTTTTCTGGCAGTTACATTGGCGAAGCCTTCCTCTCTCGTCATGGTAAATGCCGTATCCAATATATTTTGAACTGTAATAATCTCCTTGCGTGCCATAATCCCTCTCATTCCGCCGCTTGCGACACAATTCCTTATGCAATATAAATCCTTTTGCACCTTACGTCTTTTTGCAACTTACATCTTTTTGCAACTTACATCTTTTTGCAACTCAAGTCCCTGTGCATATAACACTTGTTATTTTACTTTGTGCAAGAAAGCTTGTCAAGAGGGGAATAAAGGGGATTATACCAACTTTATTGCTGATTTTTCTAATTCATTGGGATGAATTTCGTATCCTATACCAACTGAATTACGATTTTTTCTACCTCGTTGGGACAACTTTTGCTTCCTATACCAACTGAATTATAATTTTTTCTATCTCGTTGGGATAACTTTTGCTTCCTATACCAATTTTATTGTAAAATATTCTAATTAGTTGGAATTGTATTTTATTATTATACCAATTCTATTAAATCTTTCTCTATTTAGTTGGGATTTCTTTTTATATCTATACCAACCTTTTTGTACAATTCTCATTTTTGTTGGGAATACTGCTTTAAATTAAACCAAGCAAATTTATTTTTTTCATATTAAATTGGTATACTAAATTACTCCTACAATTACCTAGCCTCCTATCATCACCCCAATATTGCCATGCAGTAAAACGCGAATGATTCCACAAACAATCAAATGCGCAGGATAATAAATGTAAAAGAACCATTTCATACCCTTCCATTTTCCCCGTTCGCCGTTGTATTGCTTGATGAAGGGTACGCAAATGATTACAAATAATTGAAGAATACCATATACCTTATCTATAAACAGGAAATATATTACTGCATACATCAATACCCAAATCATCATGCCGGATACCTGCTTTTTCAGATTTCCGCGGTTTCCGTATATTGCAAGAATTGCCAGCACTGCTATACAACTCCAATCGGAGCAGAAGGTAATTAAACAGATTATCATAACAAGAACGCTCTTCTGCCAACCTTTTAAAGCGAAATTCTTTTCATCCGTAAGTGCAATTGCCACTACACCCCATGCCAAAGACCAAATAACACTAGTTTGGTTAAAAACACTGGTTTGGAAAGGAATAAAAGGAATCCCAAATGCAAAGTTATAGGCAAAGTGCGAAATAATTGCAAATAAAAATAAACGTCCAATATACTTTTTCACATTGCGCGTATAATGATAGCCTTCTGCAATCAAAAACCACATAGTTGGTGCTGTCAATCTACCTATGATATGTAAAACAATAATCCACCAATCCTTGGGATATCCCGGCCAGATAACACTGACCAAATGGTCAATAGTCATGGCAATGATTGCGATGGTTTTCAGTCGGTTGGAATTAATTCCTTTCTTTTGTATACTCTGTTTCTCCATATTTTCTCCTTTTCTCTCATTTAAATTACTTTCTCAAATGTCACCCTAACCTAAATGCTTTTTTCCATTAAAATGCTCAGCTTACTGCTATCATCATAGTCTTCAATAGTCTCCAAAGGTACAAAACCTACCTTTTCCCAAAATTTTAATGCCCTCTCATTTTCAGTCGATGGATCCGCACATAATCTATGTATCCCCAGCTGCTTCTTACAATACTCCCCAAAGATATTTATAATCTGCTTCCCGATTCCTTGATTCCAAAGCGCAGGAATCCCAATAAACATATCCACACCATAACCACCCTTTACTTTTTCATAAGTGGCCAAAGTATTATATTTATAGCTATCTTCTTGAACCGGATAATATTGCAGATAACCAATCTCTTTCCCCTCATACAGGATAAAACAAGCTGTAGCATCTCCAACACCTGTTGTATTCTCTGCAAAATTAGCTAACACCTTTTCCATATCCCACGGAGCATCTTCTCCATATACATACTGAAGTACCAGTGGATTATTGAGCCATTCCAGCAGTAATTCCATATCCTTTTTTGTATTTTTCATTGCTCGAAGAGCTACATCACCTCTTGAAATAAGACCACCATTTTTCATTTGTATTCCACTATCCTCTGCTATTCTCCTAATCAAAAAACCACTCATTTTCCCTGCGTGCTTCCAATCTTTTAGAGAAATTCTCCGCAAATTCTATGTATTCGGGGGTATCCATATTTTTTGCCTTTACAGGACAGACCTGAATACAACGGAAACAGGCAATGCATTTATCATCAATGGTCTTACAGTCAGCCTGAATTGCTCCCTGAGGACATTTTGCAACACAAATTCCACAGCCGACACATTTCTCATTTGTTAATGGTCGGAATGCACCTCCATTACCACCATCCTTGTAAGGGGAATTTCCGGGAATATGAGGCTCCTGCCAATCAGAATTTTGTAGCTTTTCCTTTACCTTTTTTGCAAAAATCCTATCTTCCTCTAAATCCTGTTCATTAGGACGCCCCTTTTGAATATCTCCGTAGGTGTGCTGCCCAATTAGTGCTGCACCTGCCACTACACGGAAGCCCTGAGTTTTCATCAAATCTGCAAGTTCCAAAAGTGCATCATCATAATGACGATTACCGTAGGTTACTGTTACGATGCAAGGCGTATTCTTACCATGAAAATGAGTAAAGCGTTCTCTGGCACCTTCATAAATTCTTCCACCATATACCGGCGCACCAATGACCACTAACTCCTCTTCTTCAAATGTTCTCTCCTGTTCCACAGAATTCCACATAGTCACATCCACTGTCTCTATCTTCTCTACAAATTCCTGTGCAATCGTACATACTGACCGTTTATTGGTTCCTGTGGCAGAAAAATAAATTGCTGTTACCTTTGAAATCTCCATAATCTTAATCTCCTTTATAAATAATTTAACACACCCAAAGGCGTTTCTATTTGAACAAAATCATTTTTTCTCCCTACAGGCTGGGTAGTTCCCTCCTGCAAATACCAAACTGCCTGAACAGCCTTCATTCCTAACTCTTTGGCAGCTTCCAACTCCTTGCTTCCCCCATCCCCAACATAGAGACATTCTTCTGCGCTCACAGAAAGAGCAGACATGCACCTATGATAAATCTCCCGGTCAGGCTTTTGAACTCCCTGCTCATAGGAAAGAAACACTTCATCAAAATAGGAGAATAATTTGCTTTTTCGGATCACTTCCGCTTCCTCAGAAAAGCAGTTACTGATTAATCCAATTAAAATTCCCTTTTCCTTTAATGTGGAAAGCATAGGAATAATTTCCGGGTGCAAGTGTCGGAAACACTCTTCTTTTGCAGCAATCCGTTTCCCCATCAATTCCTTTAACAGAGTGGGAGAATCACAATTGCACTCTTTCAAAATCATTTCTATGGCTTCTTCTAAAGTCATTTCCCCAATAGAACGGGCATCCTCCGTGGGGCACCAAAGCTCTCGGAACCTCTTTTCCGGAATTCCCGCATCTGCCGCCATCTGGGCACCAAAATATAACGGACTCTGATAGTGTGTAATTAATGTCTCAAACATATCAAAAATGACTGCTCGCATTCTTCTTCCTCTTTTCCAAGTCAATAACCTAGCTTCTCTTGAATCAAAATCACATGATAATTTGCTCCGGTAGGCTTGTCCCATAACACAGAAAGATTTCTGCATATCCGCTCCGGACTATTACAATTATAACATTTATCTCCCTTCCGTGCACATGGGGTCTTTCTATTCAGGCGCTTGGCATTTAATGGCGCAGCAATATTACGAGCACGATGCAGGGTTGATTCCAAATCGGTAGCAACCTTATTTTCACCAATTACAAGATAAACCTCAGAAGGACCAAAGGAAATAGCTGCCACACGATTACCTGTATTATCAATATTTACAATTTCTCCTGCCTCGGAAATAGCATTAACCGAACTGATATAGATTTCCGAACAAGTAGCCGCTTTTCTGGTTTCCATTACCGTCATATCTTCCGGCTTTTCCTCATGCCAATAAACAGTATTGTGTGTTGAAAGCTTACTAAACAGCTCCATCTGATGAATCGTTACAGAACCACCTAAGCCCACCGTTCTCCTATCTATCTGACTATTGATATATTCGGCTGCTTCTTCTTTTGTGTCAAATATATGTACCTGATACCCCTTCTTTTCTAAATTGCATTTCAATGTTGTAAAATCATAGGCCATCACCCTTTACCTCCCTAAAACTTGCAACATTCTAAAATTATTTTATAGAATATCAAAAAGTTCAGTCAAACTATCAACTGCACAGTCTGCCCTTTCTATTTCTTTAGTAATATTCCAATACCGTCCAAAGCCCTGTTTTACCCATATGGTATGCATTCCCAATGACTTAGCAGGAATAATATCATTATCAATTCTATCTCCAATCATGATAGCATTACCCGGTTCGCACTCTGCTCTCTTTAATGCAATTTCAAATATCCTTTTATCCGGCTTGGCAACGCCTTCTTCCGCAGAAGCAACCACCATATCAATATAACGCAATACTCCATGCTTTTTCAAACGTTCTTTGGTCCCTAAGGATTGATTTGCAATAATCCCTATTTTATATCTTCTGCTTAAGATTTCCAAACACTTCTCTGCATCATCATATAAAATTTCATCCTCTTTATGCCATTTAGGCAATTCCACACCTAATGCTTTAGCAATCTCAATATCCCCCTTTTTATTGTCTTTGTAAAGCTCCATTGCCTTTTCATAAACCTCTTCATAAGGAACATTAGCCAACCTTGCTATATCCTTCATACGATGCTCATATGCAGTGTGCTCGTCCATTAAGGTTGAACCCACATCAAAAAACAGCCATTTTAAATTTTTAAACACTTTTGTATCTCCCCTCTCTTCTCCATACGAAAACTGCTTTAGTATTCATTCCTATCTCTTCTTAAATTCATACATCCTATACATCGCTTTCGCAATTTTTCCTGCAAACAAATACTTAAAGATTATTCTTTCCATCCCCTGTAACTCATCGATATATTTCTGAGGAGTCATACTATGTTCTTTCTCAAACAGTAAACCTGACTTTTTCGCCAATTTCTGGGGATTATCATATCCATATACGACAGTAACTCCCACATCATTGATAGGATTCTTATATTTTGACGCTTTGGCGGCACGTTCCGTATAACAATCCATCAAAAGTTTAATGGTTCTAAAATGCCCACAAAGGTTTGCTAATAATTCAACCAATTCTTCCGGCCGGAAATACATACTGACACCCTCAAGAATAATCATAGCATCATGATTACCTTCAATACATTTATTCCATTCAGAGTTTCTCATATCCGTTGGCAACATATGATAAAAATCTGATTCCACATAATACTTTTTTCTCTCTTCTATGACATCCGGAAAATCAATATCATACCACTGTGTATCTTTTGTAGCCACTCTTTCGATTCTGCTGTCCAGACCACAACCAATATGCAACACAATAATGTTAGGGTTATTTCTAATCTCCTGTCTTACCCATTCATCGTAAATAGCAGAGCGCATCGCCATATAATATGCCAACCATTTCGACTTGGATTTTCCTTTAAGTGCCAATCCGGCATTTTCCCAAATGTCCTCTGCTTTTTTATCTTGAAGGATAATATTTTTCTTACTCACATATGCCTTCCCATATAGTGGAATATATAATGTTTTGTTTACATTATTCATGCTTGACTTCCTTTTATCATTGCACTTGCCTGATTACAGTTTCAATCAATTCATTTATTTGCTCCGGTTTATCAGTATTGGAATTATGCCCTGCATCCTTTATCCATTGAATCGGAATATTGGTATTCTTATGCCATGCCTTATTATATCTGATGCATGAACCGGCTCTGTCTTTTTCCCCACAAATCAGTAATGCCGGACAGTTAATTGCATACTCCAAATCTTTTTCTATGGCTTCTGCCAAAATTTTAAATCCATACCCCGATATTTGAGCATATCTTTTTTTATCCCCATCATAGGCCATCATGATATCGTACATAAGCTTCCTGCCATACTCGGACATTGCCACCCCATTGGTTCCCGTCTTAAGCAGGGATTTCCATGGATAATAATAGTACACAGGCTCCATTCTCTTCAACAGCCATAATTCAATACCTGTTATATATCTTCTTTGCAATGGTGCTGAATCAATGGATATAAATCCCTTTATTCTCTTGGGATACAATTCTGCAAATGCCTGACCAACATAACCACCCATGGACTGTCCTATAATAACGGGATTTTCTATTTCTTCTTGTTCCAGAATCTGATACAACCACTGCGCCTTATCCGCTAAACTAAAATCAAATTTGAATGGCCACGAAGCCGCATGTGCCGGCGCATCCCACACAAGAACATTATACTTATTCTCAAAATACTCAATTTGCTTATCAAACAATCTATGGTCTGCTGTTAAGCCCGGAAGAAACACCAAGGTTACTTTCTTTGCATCTAAAATATTGACCCAATAATGTATGACCCCTGATGCTGTTTTATATGTCTTTTCAATCATTTTATCACCTTCATTGCACTAATATTTCTCTAAGCCACTTAACTCTCCTGTTCATACATTCCCTTGTAATTGAACTATCAACAGCGGTTTCAAACCCATGACAGGCATTCTTAATTTCATACAACTGCACATCTACCCCTGCTTCTCTTAACCTTTCACCAAACATAATCCCTTCATCACGAAGGCAGTCATATTCCGCTGCTTCTATGTAACTTCTGGGAAACTTTTCTAACGAAGCCGCTTCTATTGGTGAGGCATACTCCATAGGTTCCGGCATCTGCCCTTTTAGGTATGAGTTCCACATCAATTGATTGCGTCTTGCGTCCCATACAGGAGTATCCTTATATTTTTTCATGGACTCCGTAATCATACGCCTGTCTGTGGCAGGATAAATTAACAAAGCAGCTATTGGTAACTGTAGTTTTCTATCTCTCGCCATAAATGTTACTGCGGCAGCAAGATTACCACCGGCACTGTCTCCGCCAATCACAATTCTGTCTTTGTTTATTCCCAACATATCTGCATTATCCAACACCCACCTGTAAGTTTCGAAGCAATCTTCAACCGGTACCGGAAATGAATACTTCGGAGCAAGCCGATAATCCACATAAACCACCTTACAGGGAAGTCTGTAGGCATATTCCTTAGCAATTTTGTAATGTACACCGGATGCCTTTAGCATAAAGCCACCACCATGAAAGAACACAAGACAAGGCATATTATTATCGGAGTTTTTAGGCTCAATCACATAAGTATTCAGTACTCCATTTTCATATCCATGTATCCTATGAACTGTCACATTTACTTTTTCATCCGACTTACATTTAAAAACCTTCATTACTATGCCCATAATTGGATATATCTTTCTATTTGTCGGCGGCTTTAGAAACGAAATTGATTTTAATTCTTTATCTAGCGGATATCGCATGGGACTCTCCTTTTTTATATGTATCAATTTGATGTAATGTTATTTGTTTTTTCATACGATTTTTTCATACATATTTCAAGGTTCTCTGTAATCAACTCCTGATTTAAATTCTTCATCCCAGCCTCAGTAGTTCCACCTTTTGTAGTAATACGACAAATAATATCATCAAAAGAACAGTTCTCTCTCTTAACCATATTTATAACATTCTCAAAAATACGAATGGTTATTTCTTTACTTTTTTCGTCGTCATTGATAAGTGTATTACTAGCTTTCTGATATGAATTCATCATACAAGCTGCAAAAGCCAACCCGCTTGCAGCTGTTACAGTAATATGATTTAACGAATCTTCGTCCATCCTCAATACATATCCCAATTTCTTCAACACATTAAGTACATCTTGAAATTTTTCATAATCCTGTTCTTCATATGTAACACCTATAACACCATTTCCGTCTTGAATTGCGATATTGGGCATAACTCTAAACAATTTAACTGTATCTTGTTTTTTGCCTAACATGCTCTTTATTTCTGCGATTGTAATTCCAGCCATAAAACTTACAATTATCTTTGCGTCGATTTTATAGTCTTTAATTTCATTCAATACCTCTTTAGCATTTTTAGGCTCTGTTACTAATATAATCACATCTGTTCGATTAACTAACTCTTCTTTATTGTCAGTTACATAAATATCCTTAAATCCATCCCGAACACAATCTCTTGTCTTTTGTGTTCGGGCGTTGATGTCAATATCGTTTTGGCTAAAACCAGTTAATATCAATCCCCTGACTAAAGCCTTACCTAAATGTCCATATCCTATAATACCAATTCTCATTTCTTTCACCTACATAATCAAGATTTTTTATCTCTATTCATTAGATTTCCCGCCATAAGTCGAGGGAACTAATACCCTACGCCACTAAATTAGAATTATAAACGCTTTAAGCAAGAATGCTTCTCGTCTATTGCAAAACCATTGTTTCTATAAAAAGCTAATGTACTTTCTTTATTTGAGCCTGTTTCAAGAAAAACTTTATAGCATCTACGTTCTCTTGCAATTTCTGATGCTCTTTCCAATAAGGCTGACGCATAACCTTTATTTCTATAAGCCATATGCGTTACTACATTTTCAATAACAGCAAACGGTCTAACATTATGCGTTAAACTTTCAATTATCGCCATTTGTACGGATGAAACAACTTTCCCATCTTCTTCTCCAACTAACAAATACATATTTTCATCTTTCTCGAACTTATCAAGAAGATTCTGCCATAAATTCATATCCTGTTCTTCCGTTGGTGGAAAATGTGTTAAATAATCAAAGTATAATACTTTTAAGTCATTTGCATCTGCACTTTTAGCTTTTCTGATAATCATAATGCACCTCCGACATTTGCTTGTTTACTAACTTTTTTCGCCCTCCATAAATTATAGATTATTTGTTAAACCAAAAAACTTTTCTATTCGTTCTGCCATCTCTGAAGGCGACATGATATCACTTCTTGAATAGCTTTGAATTCCGCTTTTTTCCGGTTTTTCATAAAATGCATCGATGGCAGCGGCTTTTCGCATTTCTATTCTACGCATTTTTTCTGCGTCGGAAATTCCTGACGTGTTCATAATAGCAGTTATCATTGCATTGTGATCCTTGCGGCTAAAAAACTCCTTTTCGCAAATATTCCGTTCAACCGTAAGGTATACAATATGGTCTGAAACCACGTTATTTGAAAGACATTCCATATCTAACATTCCTTCAAACAACACAAATTCATGATGCTCTGACAGCTTATTTAAATCTTCTAAGATATACGGAGTCTGCTCTGAAATAACACCTTTTTCCCAATCAACCATTTCAGCCAACGACCAATCCCAAAAGTCAGATGTATTCTTTGTCATATACTTATGCTTTGATGCATCTGCAAATCGATAGTAATAAAACCGTTTCTCGTCACCACTGAAATAATACATATTGTATTTTTGAGCCAATATTTTTCCTACTGTTGTCTTTCCAGAGCACGGACACCCCAGCAGAAAGAAAACGTTCCTGTTCATCATAACTTGCACCTCTGTTATTCATAAATCCAACATTTCTTCAATATACATTCTTCTAAAAAAATCCTTTCAACCACCTAACTGCCTTTGCCCAATCAGAATGAATGCTTGCCATTTTCCCATCACATTCCATATATTTTACATATTCATAGCAAGCTGCTTCTAAAGAAATATTTAATGCATCTGACATCTGTTCATAATAAGGCGGATAACCACCAATACTCCAATCTAACTTATCTGCAATAAATAATGCCATTTGGTACTGTGATGCCTTCTCACATAAAGAAGTATGAAATGCTATTGCATCTAATACGTCACAATCAGTTATACCAAAATCTTCACGCGCAACTACTTCCGAAATCCGTTGATGCAATAGAAATGGATGTGATATTTCAGCATCACATAACTTCCAATCATTATCCTTTGCATAAGCAAGCATATCCGCCCATTTTATCAAAGTACTTATATCATGCAACATTGAAGAAAGCCGACACTTTTCTCTATCCAATTCATACTGTATGGCAATCCTATCAATTCGTTTTGTAACCGAGCAGATATGTTCATACCTTTTCTGTTGGTTATTTGATAAAAATAACGATTCTATCTTTTGAACAATATCATTATCAGAGCATGAATGATTTATATAAGTATATTTTTCCAGCATCTTTTTCCACCACTAACATCAAGATTTAACAAGATTATAACATACTCTAAGCTTACTTGTATCCCCTTTTAGAATCCAATATATAATTCAAAACAAATAACGTTCTACTTTTTCCCACGATTTTCTTGTGCAACTACTGATGAAGAACTTTGGCTGGGGATGGCGGTGCTAGGGGTATATTTTTGTGCATTGCGAAGAATGGTGACATTTTCTTATTGGGTGACACACAACCTAGGGTAAAATGCACACGGATGTGCATTTTAGGCTTCAAGGCGCAGGACGCGCCCCTGAAGCCGACCCGGAAACTGCCAACCTTTTACATCCACCCAATTAGAAAATTCCCATTCGAAGCTCCGCACAAAAATATACCCCTAGCACCGCTATCCCCTCCACAGTCTTCGGCATCCTTTCGCCGAACCATCCGCATAAAGCTAACACTTCATGCGGATGATGGGCAGTCGCCCACTAATAGAAAAAATAAAAATAGTTGGGAAAGAACATAAATGCTCTTTCCCAACCATCATTATTTTTCCTATTGTTCGGCTTGTAGCTTACACAGGATATGCCCCATTCTTGGTGTCAGCCTGGGTCATATCAACCTTTTCCTGCTGAGCCTGACGATATTTGAAGAAGTCAGTAGCAACCTGAGGGAACAGAGCGTAGCTCAGTACGTCCTCATCCTGCTGCTTCCATTCAGCCATTTCACCTTCCAGCTTATCTAATTCGTTCTCAATCAGGTCTGCGTAACGGCAGGTAATTCTCTCCTCACCGGGGATAACCTTGTCAATAACTTCCTGATTCATAGGCTTAATGGTCTGACCATATTCACCACGAAGAACTGCCTTGGTCTCCTTGGTAGCCATCTTGTAACGCTCGCCCATAAGTACGTTAAATACTGCCTGAGTACCAACGATCTGAGAAGAAGGAGTAACCAAAGGAGGCTCACCAAGGTCTTTACGAACCTCAGGAATCTCTTTCAATACATCATAGTACTTATCTTCTGCATTCTGCTCTTTCAACTGGCTAACCATGTTGGAAAGCATACCGCCGGGTACCTGATAAAGCAGAGTCTTAATATCAACACCCATAACCTTAGGATTGAGCAATCCGCTAGCCAAACACTCATCTCTGTAAGGTCTGAAGTAATCAGCGATTTCTGCAAGGAGATTCTGGTCAAATCCGGTATCATACTCGGTGCCACGGAAGGTTTCAACCATAACCTCAGTTGCAGGCTGGGAAGTACCCAGAGCAAAAGGACTCATTGCGGTATCGATAACATCAACACCAGCCTCTACAGCCTTTAAGTAAGTCATACTAGCTACACCGGAGGTATAGTGAGTATGTAACTGGATAGGAAGCTTGGTCTGGCTCTTCATAGCGGTAATCAGCTCGGTTGCCTTGTAAGGAACAAGCAGACCTGCCATATCCTTGATACAGATGGAATCTGCACCCATCTCTTCAATCTTCTTTGCGGTATCTGCCCAATACTCTAAGGTATAAGCATCACCTAAGGTATAAGACAATGCAATCTGAGCATGTCCTCTGCCTTCCTGTGCCTTGAACTTATTGGTTGCATCTACAGCAGCCTGTAAGTTACGAAGGTCATTTAAGCAGTCGAAAATACGAATGATATCAATACCGTTAGAGATGGACTTCTGTACGAAGTACTCTACCACGTCATCAGCATAAGGTCTGTAACCCAAAATGTTCTGACCACGGAATAACATCTGCAATTTGGTATTCTTGAAACCATCACGCAGCTTTCTAAGTCTGTCCCAGGGATCTTCCTTTAAGAAACGAAGGGATGCATCAAAGGTAGCACCACCCCAACACTCTACAGAATGATATCCAACCTGATCCATCTTCTCAACGATAGGAAGCATGAAATCGGTAGGCATTCTGGTAGCAATCAGAGACTGATGAGCATCACGTAATATAGTTTCCGTAATTTTAATCGGTTTCTTTACTTGTTCTGACATTTACGAATTCCTCCATAATATTTTTAATGAATATCTCACAAACTAATATTCCACAATTTCAACCCATAGTTGAAACCATTGTTTTTATTTTCCCCTTGTAGCATGAACATTTTATGGCTCATATACAAGGTTTTCTAAGTTATTTCAATACACGGCCGCGGAGCGCTGGTTGTTCTTATGCAGACCGTAGCAAAACGTCGGTCCTTAGCCGCTGTATTTTAGCGGCTTAGTACCGCTACGTTTTGGTCCGAGCGAAAGCGTGTCGAAATAAGAATTACCAGCGTTTCACGGCGTCACCCTTCAAAAACCTAGAACACTCCAAAGATGGCCATAAATGTACCTGCTGCAACCGCTGTTCCGATAACACCGGCAACGTTAGGTCCCATAGCATGCATCAAAAGGAAGTTAGTAGGATCTGCCTCTGCACCAACCTTCTGAGATACACGAGCTGCCATGGGCACTGCGGATACACCTGCGGAACCAATCAGAGGATTAACCTTCCCCTTGGTTGCCACGCACATAGCTTTACCAAATAATACACCTGCCGCAGTACCAAACATAAATGCAACCAAACCTAAGATAACGATACAAATGGTATCCATATTTAAGAATGCTTCTGCACTTGTGGTAGCACCTACGGAAGTACCAAGCAAAATAACTACGATGTACATCAATGCATTGGAAGCAGTTTCTGTTAACTGTCTTACAACACCGGACTCTCTAAAGAGGTTACCAAGCATCAGCATACCTACCAATGGAGCTGTTGTAGGAAGAATCAAACATACTACAATGGTAACAACGATGGGGAAGAGAATCTTTTCCAGCTTGGATACCGGACGAAGCTGACCCATTTTGATTTTTCTTTCCTGCTCTGTTGTTAACAGCTTCATAATAGGGGGCTGAATAACGGGAACCAATGCCATATAGGAATATGCCGCTACTGCGATAGGTCCCATAATTGCAGTCTGTCCCAACTTACCTGCAAGGAAGATTGATGTAGGACCATCCGCACCACCGATAATGGAGATAGCTGCTGCTGCTTTGTCGTTGAAGCCCAACCAGATAGCCCCGAAATATGCAGCGAAAATACCAAACTGTGCCGCTGCACCAAGCAAAAAGCTCTTAGGATTGGCAATCAAAGGACCAAAGTCAGTCATCGCTCCTACACCCATGAAAATAAGGGAAGGTAAAATTGCCAATTCATCTAACATATAAAAGTAATACAGTAATCCGCCTGCGCCATTTGCTGCATCTTCCGGATGCATCATAATGTCAGGATAAATATTTACCAATAACATACCAAATGCAATGGGAACCAAAAGCAACGGCTCAAATTCATGGCGGATAGCTAAATAAAGGAAAAAGCATGCAACCGCAATCATCACATAATTTCCCCAGGTCAGGTTAAAAAATGCTGTCTGATGAATAAGGTTGTCAAGCGTATTTAGTATATAATCCATTTGTTGACCTCCTGTTGTTTTGCTTTAGCTGCTAATCTTTATAGATTAGTTTAAGGTTGCAAGTACAGCACCAGCCTCAACAGCGTCACCAACTGCTACATCAATGCTTGCTACAGTTCCATCCTGAGGAGCTACTACAGGAATTTCCATCTTCATAGCTTCCAAAATAACAACTGCTTCTCCAGCCTTTACAGCCTGACCTACATTAGCTTCAATCTTGAAGATCTTACCAGCCGCACCAGCTTCAACCTTGATACTGCCAGCTGCACCGGCCGCCTTAGGTGCTGCTGCAGGAGTTGCTGGTGCAGCAGGTGCTGCTACGGGTGCTGCCTTAGGTGCTGCGGGTGCAGCTACAGGAGCTGCTACAGGAGCGCCTGCGGTAACGCCTTCTTCTACTACTACGTTATATACGTTTCCATTAACGATAATGGTATAATTTTTCATTTTTAATTCCTCCATATTTTAAATTTCATTTAACGCTTTCTGCGGATTGAACGAACAACAAATCCATCCGTAGAAGTTGCTCCCTGGCTTGCCGCAATCGCTGCCGCAATAACTGCTACCAGCTCATAATCATCAACAAGTTCCACGCTCTCTTCCTGAGTAGCAATCTGTGCTACTACATTCTCAATCGCGGTTTCTTTTACCTCTTCCTTCTTTTCTTTCTGGGAAGATTTTGCCTGAATCTTTGAAATAATGGTAAAGCATGAAATGATAAAGCTAATTAAAAGCAATACAGCAAACACTGTACCCATACCGATTAAGGTATTCATTCCGGCTTTAGCCATCAAATCAGCCATGGTTGCTTTAGGATTCAATGCAGCAGACTCTAAAGTCGTAAACATATCGTTTGTAAATACAAGCTCTGCCTCCGCTGTTTCCTGTTCACACTCTACAGCCACACGTACAATAATCTGCTTTCCATCGATTTCAGCCGTAGCCTCACCAATACTTTTCAGATTACCAACGGTTTCATAAGCAGAGTTAAAGGATTCGATAGCTGTCATAAACGCATAACCATCCACACTAAAGCCCTTATTTTTAGCTACCAAGTATTCTACCTCTTCTGCGGTACATTCCTTCAGCACGGCTACACTTTCCGCATCCTTAAAGCTTTCCATGGTTGGAATCACATATTGGATTGCGTAGTTTTTTGCAGCTTCCATCTTACTCAGCTCATATTCGGTATACGCCTCACTGCTTCCACAAGCTGTTAATCCAAAGACACAGGTAATCATGCATAATAAGCTTAAAAATTTCTTCATCTTATAATCACCCTTTCTAGACTGTTCCGTGTTTTTTTGCAGGACGGTCTTCTCTCTTTGTGAATAACATTTCGAATGCACCGATAACATACTTTCTGGTATCGGCAGCTTCTACAACCTGGTCCACATATCCTCTCTTAGCTGCACTGGTTACACTAAGTGCAAGAGCCTCATACTCAGCAGCCTTTTCATTAATAACGTCAGCACCCTGACCTTCGTACATAATCTTTGCAGCCAGTTTGCTATCCATGGTACCGATTTCTGCATTAGGCCATGCCAAACATAAATCTGCTCCGATAGCCTTGGAATTCATAACAGTGTATGCAGTACCATAAGCCTTACCGATTACAACGTTTACCTTAGGAACGGTTGCATTTGCAAATGCATATGTAAGCTTTGCAGCAGCCTTTGCAATGCCCTTTTCAGAACATACAGTAGCTTCATAACCCTTAACATTGGTAAGAGTCAGTACGGGAATACCGAAAGCATCACAGAAGTTTACAAAATCAGCAGCCTTCTCACAGCCCTTCTTGGAAAGAACAGCATCAAGCTTCTCTGCCACCTTACCTTCTTCATCAAGAATCTCAGCACGGTTAGCAACACAACCAACGGTTACGCCGTCCAATCTGATGAATCCGGTTACCATATTCTTTGCATATCCTGCTTTTACTTCAAAGAAGTAATTGTTATCTGCAAGGATGGATAATGCTACAGTAGTATCACCAACACAGCCTGCAATTTCAGGATTTACGCGATTTAAATCATCTGTACAATCAATGAGAGCATCCTCTTCATTATTAGCAGGAAGGAATCCTACCAAAGCTCTAATCTGGGAAAGAATGGTTGCTTCATCAGCTACCACATCAACAATGCCTGCTTCCTCTGCCTGGAATGCAGCAGCTGCAGTGTTGCACTTGCTAACCTCATTGCCATCCAATGCATTAGGAGCATTTACAAATAATTTTGCATTCTTCTCTTCCATGAAAGTAAAATCAGTCATGGTAGGGAAGAGACCAAGACCACCGCCACAGGTTCCAAAGATTGCTGTAATCTGAGGAATCACACCGGATGCTAAAGTCTGCTTTAAGTAAATCTCACCAAATGCCTCAAGTGCATCAGTTGCCTCCTGTAATCTTAAACCTGCAGAATCGATTAAACCGATAACAGGTGCGCCTGTTTTCATAGCCAGGTCATAAAGTTTGGAAATCTTCTTTGCATGCATTTCACCAATGGTTCCGTTCATAACAGAAGAATCCTGGCTGTACACATACACAAGATTACCGTCAATTACTCCGTATCCGGTGATACATCCATCAGAAGGAGTTTCGTTTGGTTTCATGTTAAAATCAGTTGCTCTTGCTGTTACAAGTCCGCCGATTTCAACGAAACTGTTGTCATCGAGTAAAGCAGCTATTCTTTGACTCGCTTTTGAAGTAGTACTCATGCTTTCATGCCCTCCATTTATATTATAAAAAATAAAAACTGATTAACAGGGAAAGCACTTACATTTACCAACAACGCAAATGCCCCCATGATTATATCCTTAACAGTATAACACAAAAAATGCAACTCGCAAAGAACGAATTGCATTTTTTTACAAATCTTAACAAAAAACATTTTAAAACAAACAGTATTTATCCGCCACATACCACAAAATATATTCAAAATTCAGTTCCGACACATCTTCAGAAATATAGAGAGGTTGCTGTTTCAGCAATATCTCTTCCCCGGTCTTTTCTTTCAAAAAATAGGACACTGTTCCGGCTTCTTCTCCTTTAGACACAGGAGCCGTGAATTTTTCCTCCTGCTCCACTCTGACCACAATCTCCTCCGTCTCCGAAACCAATATTTCTATGGGCTCCTCCAGATTTTCTCCATACAGGGAAACATATTTTGTATCATAGGGTGTTCCCTGCTCCACCACTCCATTTTCCACAAAGATATCCTTTAATTCAACCTGAGGCTGAAATTCCCGGTAATCATAATTTTCCAGACCATACTCCATTAATTCTCTGGTATCACTCCACTTATAGCTTTTATTATTGGGCCAGCCACAGGCAAGCAACGCCACAATAAAGGTTCTGTCCTCCCTTTCTAAGGCTCCAACATAACAATATCCTGCTTTATTGGTAAAACCGGTTTTTCCCGAAAGCGCACCATCCATCATTGACAAAAAGAAATTATGATTGGTGCAGGTAAAGCTCCTGCCGTTTTCTACAAAGGAATAAGAAGGCATTCTTGTAATTTCTAAAAACACATCCCGTTTGGGAGATTCCAAAATGCAGTAGGACATGATTCTGGCAAGCTCTGCTGCCGTAGTATGATGTTCCTTTTCTACAACGCTTCCATTCTCCAAGGTAACGCTTTCCGTGGCATCCAATCCATTTGGCGTGATAAACCAAGTATCCTTGCAGCCAAGCTCCACTGCTTTATCATTCATCAGCTTTGCAAAGGCTGCTACCGCCAATTTACTTTCCTCCTTGGTAAATTCTGCCGTATCCTTATTTTTCAGTTCCTCACTTAAGTATTGCTTTCCCACATACTCTGCCAACGCCACCGCAGAATCATTGTGGGATTCCAACATCAGGGAAAACAAAAGCTCCCGTACCGGATATTGCTCTCCCTTTTTTATGTACAGCTTCACCTTGGGCATGGAAGCAGCATAAGCGGAAACGGTCAGCTTCTCTGTCAAATCCTCTACATGCTCCAGAATCGTAATACAAGTCATAATCTTAGTAGTACTTGCCATAGCCATCGGTGTATCCTCTGCTTTTCCATACAGAACTCTTCCGGTCTTGGCATCCATAAGAACCGCCGAGGTAGCAAATAATTGTAGCTTTTCCTCCATCCTTTCCGTTGTATCCTGGGTCTTAGCTTCTTCCTGAACAATTTCCGTTCCCCCGGCAGGGAAAAAATGTTCCTGTTGTCCCAGTAAAATAATTGCAGCCATCAAAAAAAGGGCACAAAAAGAGCCCCCTATTATTCTTTTTCTCAGCATGTTTCAATCATCCCGGTTTTTTAATAATATATGAGGCTTTCTTATTGTTTTATGTATAACGGTCTAAATATCAAGCTGCAGCTGCACCTCTTCCTCTGCCTGCTGCTTGAATTCCTCCAACTGTACCGGATTTAATTCCGGAAGCTCCTCAAGACTCTTCACACCAAAGCAACGCAAAAACTGTTCCGTGGTTCCGAATAAAAGAGGACGTCCCGGGGCATCCAATCTGCCCAATTCGGTAATCAAATCATACTCCAACAGTTTATTAATGGCATGATCACAGCTTACGCCACGTACGCGCTCTATTTCCACACGGGTTACCGGCTGCTTATAAGCAATGATGGAAAGGGTCTCCAACACCGTATCCGTCAAGGTCATCTTTCTGGGTGATTTTGCAATTTTAATCAGATATTCATACATTTCAGCCTTGGTACAAAGCTGTACCGCATTATCAAACTGTGTCAGATAGATTCCTCTATCTTCCTGCTGATATTTTTCTTCCATTTCCTTCAAAATCTTTTTCGTACTCTTTACATCTAACTCTATGATATCTGCCAGCTTGCTGATTTCCACAGATTCTCCCATTGCAAAAAGAATCGCTTCCATAATAGCTTCTGCTCTTGCCTGTTCCATTCTCTACCTCTTGTACCTCTTCTATTTTTGCATTTTTCTAAACAGTTCCTACAAATTTGACGTAATGAAAATATCATCAAATATATGTTCCTGACTGATACTGATTTTTCCAACCTTCATTAATTCCAGAATAATCAGAAAGGTAACGATAATCTCCATTCTGCTGGATTGCTTTTCCAAAAGCTTACGAAAGCTAAAGCTTTTATGTTCTCTGGCATAGGCCTCCACATAAAAAGTCTTTGCATCCATGTCAACCTCATCCTTTTCAATCTTGCCATATTGACTGCGGATAGGGTCAATTTTATCCTCCTGCTTGCGGACAATGGATTTAAAAATCTCATGAAGTCTGCTTAAGTTCATGTCGCCTACCAACTCCTCGTAGTTAATAGGCTGACGATAGGCAGCAACCTCCTCAGGCAGCTTTTGATCCCGGTACAAATTTCTGGCGGCATCCACCTGACGGTCACGAAGCTCAAAGGACATATATTTATACATTTTGTATTCCAACAGCTTTTGAACCAATTCGGCTCTGGGGTCTTCCTCTTCTCCCTCTTCATTTACCTCTTTGGGCAGGAGCATTTTGCATTTTATATCAATCAGAGTGGCTGCCATTACCAGGAATTCACTCATGATATTCATATCTCTGTCCTTCATCTGCTTGATATAATCTAAATATTGCTCTGTAATCTCCACAATCGGAATATCATAAATATCTATTTTGTTTTTTTCTATTAAATGAAGCAAAAGATCCAAGGGACCTTCAAAGGCTTCTAACTTTACAGGAATTGCCATAACAACCTCTTTACTCTTTTTGCCTAAAAACACTAGTTAACATTGTAATGTTTTTAGCTTTCTTTTTCAAGGAAAACATGTGTTCCCGTATCTTTCTACGCCTTGTCCTCCCAAGGTACAAAGTCCACCACCAGCAGTTCTCCCGGATTAAACAAGCGGACAGGTATGGTATGCACACCCAAGCCACGGCTTAACAGCATAGTTGTCCTTCCTTCCTTGAACATTCCACCATCATACTTCGGAAATAATCTCACATTGGGTGATACAACCCCTTTTTTCAAAAATGGAATTTGCACCATCCCACCATGCACATGTCCGGCACATACTAAATCCGCTCCCCACTCAGCATACTTCGGAAAATAATCCGGGTTATGGGCAAGCAAAATAGTATATTCATTCTCCGATGGTTGTCCTAAGAGCTGGGGCAGATATTCCGCTTTCATATCCTGCACCCCAAACCGCTTATAATAAAACCGGTCAATTTCCGAACCGTATACCGTAATATTACAGTCCTCTAACACCTCATGTCGATTGACCAATCTGTGAATTCCGGCTTCTGCAAGTGCCTTTTCATAACGAGAAGCCATATCCCCATATTTATCGGGATAGAGCTTCAAACGATGCTCATGATTCCCACTACCGTAATAGACAGGATACATTTTTCCCAATTCCTGCATCAAATGAATGGCTACCTCCAGACTTGTTCCCGGCTTTGCCGTGGGGATATCCCCTGCCACCAAGATAAAATCCGGTTTGCATTCTGCTATAGCCTCCAACAGCTTTTCATTATTCTTTCCATAGCTTTTATTATGCAAATCCGCAAGCACCACTGCCCGGGCAGCCTTGCGGATTCGTTTATCCGAAAAGATATGACTGGTTATCACAAAACGATTGGTATCATATAGCATAACCCATAATAATACCAATATTATAATACTTATAAGTGTAATCACTATATCCCACATGGACGCCTCTTTCTGATATCTGTTGTTCGTTAACATCTTATAGTTTCTTTCCCTATAAATAGGGGCTTTTATCCGGGTACAGTATATCATAATTCCACCACCTACAAAAGGTACATTTCAAAAATTTGTTTCAAATAATCCCGATATAAAGCTTTTGATACACCTTGACTAAACAGAATGGGCACAGTTCCGATTTCCACTCCGTTTAACAGATAATGAACGCTACCTGCCACCCCATTTTCTTCCACCGGAGCAGCTACACTTTCCGGAAGTTCAATTACCTTTTCCACTTGTTCAAGAGCATTCCCCTCGGTATCCAAATAGCGAAATTCTCCCTGATACTTTACTTCCACCAGTTCTTCCACACCACCCTCCACAGATATTTGTGGAAGAGCTTCCTTGTTTTCATCTATGTACAAACTACACACACCAAAGCCATAATTTAGAAGTGCCTGTGCATCCTGAAACCGTGCCTTATGATCCGGCGCACCCATTACTACTGCAATCAAATCAATGCCATCCTTACTGGCAGTTGCAGATAGACAATACTTTGCCTTATCCGTGGAACCTGTTTTCAATCCTGTTGCCCATTGATACTGCTTTAACAACTTATTGGTGCTGCTCAAAGTAAAATTCGAGGTTCCCTGTCTGGTCTCATGGGTAATATCCTCCATCCAAATGGTAGTGTACTGAAAAACCTCCGGATATTTTGTGGTCAATTCCCTTGACATAATTGCCACATCCTTTGCAGTAGTATAATGATTATCCGAATTACTTAGCCCACAACAATCCTCAAAATGGGTATCATTCATACCAAGCTCTGCTGCTTTTTCATTCATCAATCCAACAAATGCCTCCTCACTGCCTGCAATATGCTCTGCCACAGCCACACTTGCATCATTTCCCGAAGCCACTGCAATACATTTCAGCATGGTATCAAGGGTCTGTACCTCCCCTTCCGCCAAAAACACCTGGGAACCGCCCATGGAGCTGGCATGCTGACTGGTCATTACCTGATCCTCTAATTTTATTTTTCCTTCTTTTAAATTTTCAAAAGCCAGTAACAATGTCATAATCTTTGTAATACTTGCGGGACTTCTCCTCTCCGTGGAATTTTGTTCAAAAATCACCTGTCCGGTAGAACTCTCCAACAAAATTACCGATGGTGCTGCCACTGCCACCTGTGCCTGAACCTGAGGCACGGGCACCGCACACAACACGCTTATTACCACACTCAGCACAATGGCTGTTATCTTTCTTTTCCAATACATAAAAAAGCTACACATCCCAATCTTTCTTACTAAAGAATATGGATATGCAGCCCAATATATTCCTAATTTCTTTAAGAACTCAATATAAGCGCAGAAAGTCCCCGGTAAAATACCGGGGACTTAACGTTTTTTAGTTATATTTACGTTTTCTTGCTGCTTCAGATTTTTTCTTACGTTTTACGCTTGGCTTCTCGTAATGCTCTCTCTTACGAATCTCCTGCTGAATACCAGCCTTAGCACAACTTCTCTTAAAGCGACGTAAAGCGCTATCTAAAGTCTCGTTTTCTTTTACGATTACGTTTGACATGACTACACCCGACCTCCCTTCAGTCCCTCTAGTAACACGACTGATTGGGTTATTCTCTATGCACATTTCTACACATGCACATTTCACATTATATCACATTTTTTTCAGTCGTCAACAGTTTTTTGTATTTTCTAAAATATTTTTTCTTACAAATTTAATTTTGAGGAGGGATTACCATTACAGAATCCTTCTCATAGTATTCCGCACAGGCATAATTTACCCACACATAACCTTTCTCATCCTGTAAATCCGTGTATATCAGGAGCTCCGGTGACGCTGCCGGAGATAAAGGTTGAAACTCTACATTTTTTATGGAAGCATCATGTAAAACCTCCAAACGGGCATCCCATTCTGCCGCATACTGCTTTGCCCATCCCTGTCTCCAATCTCTGTAGGCTCTATAGCTGGTAAGCTGACGCAAATCCGCTGTATAGATAATTCCCACCAACAATACTCCAATAAGAGCACAATAAATCAGACTATATTTTTCCCAAACCGCTTCCAGCTTATTTAACAGATGCTTTCCTTTATTTTCCTTTTTACTTACCCATCCCATCCAATAACAAAGATTTGCTATCAGCCAGACATAGCAGGAATAAAATAAAATTGCTGCCATTCTACCGCCACCGGTTGTTCCATCAACATATAGGGTTGCAGTAATTTGTGATGCATATGCACCAAATGTAAGAAGCGTAAATATCCCCGGAAGTTTAAACTGATATGTCATTCTCTTTACAGCCACCCATATAAATGGCAGAACAAACAAAATCATCAGGAATACCTTCCCATTTGTAAGCCAGGAATAAATATTTGTAAAGGAACGAATCAGGGATGAAATAATTGCTTCTATGGCATTTCCTGTTTCTCCGTTAAAATTACTATTAATTCTACTGGTATTTCCGGGCGCAAAAATGGAGAGTAAAAGAGCTCCCAATACAATCACTACCAAAAACCAAGTTCTTTTAAATGCAGGTTTATTCCAAATTGCAAACAACACTGTTAACAGAAATAAAATCAGAAAGCATGATAAACTTGTTGCAAAATTATTTCCACCAACCAAAATGGACAAAACAATTGCAATAATCGTCATGCCAACCCTTTTTCCTACGCTATATTCCTTCCGGGCAAGCTTGGCAAATACTCCCAGCAACATCAAAGACAGTCCATATACAAAAGTATAATTTACTGCACCGGTGTACCAATAAAAGCTTTCCTCCGGCGCAGGGCAATACAATATTTGCAAAATAAGAGCCGGTATTACAATGGGTATACTAAACCATTTTACTCCTTTATCCTCCGCATTTTCAAACAGAGAATAGAACAAGTATAATTCCCCAAAAATGATGGCTCCCAGCATTAACCAGGCAACCATTCCATAGTATTTTTCTCCCCAGATTCCGGGCTGAAGAGACCCCAAAAACACTGCGGAAAACCTGCCTTCCCAATTCATATATTGATGTGCCACACTCTGCATGGTAGCTCTGATTACTCCCCAAATACCTTCTCCCCTTTGCAAAGCCTGATACCCGTATACCCCAAAGCTCCAATCATCTGCACTGGGATAGTCATACTGTGCAATGTAAAGAAGGGGAAATACCACAATCACCAACGCTATAATGCATGCACAATAAATAAGCAAGCTGCTAATTTTTCTTCTGTCCTTCATATTATACTTCCTCATAATCTGTGAATCCAAAGCACCATGCCGCTGTAACAGGTAACAAGACCATAACCGGCATCAAATATCTTAAATAGGCATTTACCGGAGAAGCAATACATATCAACAATACACAAATCTCCGGAATAAATATCGCCATGTCTTTTCTCTTTCTTTTTACAAACAAAAACGTACACTGTCCCAACAACAAATAAACATGTAATCCGGCACTGAGCAACAAACCTATTACCGGTGTTTTTTCTGCTACATGTAAGGCTTCCTCTAAAATTCTTCTTCCCCAATTATTCTCAATCACATATTCAATGTCCAAGGTTCCGTCATGCCATTTATCCCCATTGCCAATATAAAAAACCCCTAAATAATCGCCATAATTGTGCACATTGGGATAAAAATACCCATACACCTGATTTAAAAATGCCTGTACATAGGTATCCGGGTGCTTTAATAGCTGCTGAAACCATACTTTGAAATAAGCTTTCAGATATGCTCCATCCGGATACTTTACAAAGCTTCCTTTTACAGAATCCGAGATAACAGGGTTATAAGCATTGGCAATTTGTTCCAAATCTATGGTAAAGCCCCGCTGTAACACTTCTGCTTCCTCAGGTGTGACATCTTCCAAATGCTCCCCTAAATATCTGGCAGTCTGCTGTAAGGGAATGGAAAGCATTTCTCCCTTAGCTCCTTCCGCAATCCCCATAGCCGGCATATAAACTTCATCCACCAAAAAGATTGCCACCAGACAAAGGGAAATACTAATCAAATACAGCTTCCAATATTTTCGATATATGATTGCCCATGCTAATATGCTTATCACCACTACATATCTTCCATCATTTCGGCTGAAAACTATCCCCAATGCGGAAACCACGAATACTGCCCACTGCCACCATGCGGCCCTTTCCTTATCCTTACTTAGAATATCAATAAAGGCAACCACCCATAGCATTACAAATATATAATACATGGTATCCTTTACCATTGTATATCCCCAAATCGGAAAATAGGGAAACACTCCCCAATAAATGACAGAAAACCAACGCAATATCACAGGTGCTTTTAACTTACATAATACATAATTGGCATAGGAAAATACCACTATTTGTAAGGTGAACTGTGTTCCGGTATAGAAAAACAGACCCGCTGTATCCGAATGAAGCAGAATTCTTCCAAGGTTCATACATGCACCCATATATTCTGTCATTGCCACCGGGAAATGTCCTGTTTTTTCCACAACTCCTAAATCCATCCAAAGCTGCGCATGGGCATCCCACTGTAGAGTTCCCGGAAAAAAGGAAATCAGCCAAGGTAAGCCTAATACAAAATAGCCAAGCAAAGCTCCCCCAAATGGTCTTTTTTCAAACAAAAAAGCTTCCAGCTTTCCTTTTGTTTCCCTACGCAACCATTCCTTCTTTTGTTCGAATATATAAGCCACAAATAAAATACAGTTTTTGTAAGCAAAATAATATCCTAACATCACAAAAACTGCCAACAGGAACTGCATCTTAAACAGGAAAATACAATCCCAGCTATCCGTCTTTGCATAGCTGATTCCAAACACCGTGCAGATTGCAAAGAAAAGACTCAGTACCGTCACTCCCGGATTTTTCTGCCTGTCACGAACCAAATAAAATACCGTTCCCAATCCCAGTGCCATAAACAGATTCTCAATGCCCCATCCGTCAAGAGAATCCAATACCGTAAAAATGTACTTCACTCCCGGTACATCCATGGAATAGCCGGACAACATTAAAGAAAGGGATTCCCCTGAAAGTGCCCAGACCGTAATCAGGCATTTCAAACAGACAGCTAATCCCGGCGAAATTTTAACTAACCTTTTCGTCCCTATCGTTGGCAAAGCATTCTGTTCTTTCATAGGTTATCCCTTTCTCTTTTACAAATCTAAAACGCTTATTAATTTAATTGGCTCTCAAGAACCTTCGCAGCCTCTGCAATAGCATCCTTAATACCTGCAGGATTCTTTCCGCCTGCCTGTGCCATATTGGGACGGCCACCGCCGCCACCGCCAACAAGTGCTGCAATTCCTTTAATCAGATTGCCTGCATGTGCACCTGCTTTTACAGCAGCATCCGTAGCCATGGCAATCATATTTACCTTTCCGTCCTGATTGGAAAGAAGCACTACCACACCATCACCCAGCTTTTCCTTCAGCTGGTCGCCAAGGTCACGAAGCCCGTTCATATCTACACCGTCCACGCTGGTTGCAAGCAGCTTCATCCCCTTAACTTCAACCACCTGATTCATGACATCTCCAAGGGCATCCTTTGCAGCCTTGCTCTTTAAAGATTCATTCTCAGAATTAACTGCCTTTAATTCTGCCAAAGTATGCTCACACTTTTCTACCAAGGTAGCGGGAGTTGCTTTCATCACTTTACTTGCAGCCTCTACAATTGCTTCCATATTCTTGTAGTAATTGAATACACCATTACCTGTCAGGGCTTCAATACGACGTACACCCGCAGCAACACCATTCTCAGAAAGAATCTTGAAGGCTGTAATCACAGCAGTATTACTTACATGGGTACCACCACAAAGCTCGGTAGAGAAATCACCCATTTTTACTACACGCACGGTCTCACCGTATTTCTCACCAAAGAGGGCCATTGCTCCTGTTTTCTTAGCATCCTCAATACTCATAACCTCAGTTACAACCGGAATACTCTCTGCAATCTTTTCATTAACAATCGCTTCTACCTTGTCAAGTTCTTCCTTGGTCATGGCTGCAAAGTGGCTAAAGTCGAAACGAAGTCTCTCACCATCCACATAGGAACCATTCTGCTCAACATGGGTACCAAGTACTTCACGAAGCGCCTTCTGAAGCAAATGAGTTGCACTGTGGTTCTTACAGGTATCTAAACGATTGGTGGAATTTACGGTCAAGGTTACGGTATCCCCTACCTTAATCATTCCCTTGGTTACCGTTCCGATATGTCCTACCTTACCGCCCAAAAGCTTCACAGTATCCTTTACTTCAAAGCTACCGTCCGCGGTGGTAATCACACCGGTATCCGCATTCTGACCACCCATGGTAGCGTAGAAAGGAGTCTCCTCTACAATAATGGTACCAATCTGTCCGTCAGTAAGCGCCTCAACAATTTCAGAATCTGTGGTTAATACAGTTACCTTAGAATTATGCTGTAATCTATCATAGCCTACAAACTCTGTGGTAATGCTAGGGTCAATGGACTCATATACGGTTACATCAGCGCCCATATAGTTGGTCACCTTACGTGCTTTACGAGCCTTGTCCTTCTGCTCCTGCATGCATACGCCAAAGCCAGCCTGGTCAATAGTAAATCCTTTTTCTGCCAGAATTTCCTCTGTTAAGTCAAGAGGGAACCCATAGGTATCATATAATTTAAATGCATTCTCGCCGGAAAGCTCAGTGCTTCCTTTCTCCTGCATTTCTGCTTCCATCTCTGCCAGAATGCTCAAGCCCTGATCAATGGTCTTGTCAAACTTGTCCTCTTCCTGAGTCAGTACATTCAAGATAAAGGACTGCTTCTCAGCAAGCTCAGGATAACCATCCTTACACTCTGCAATTACAGTCTGGCTTAAGTTTGCCAAGAATTTTCCTTCAATACCAAGAAGTCTTCCATGTCTTGCGGCACGACGAATCAAACGACGAAGCACATAACCGCGTCCTTCATTGGAAGGCATAATACCATCACTAATCATAAAGGTTGAGGAACGAATATGGTCAGTAATAAGACGAATGGATACATCCTTTGCATCATCCTCCTGATATTTCACTCCTGCAATTTCACAGATGCGGTCACGGATTGCCTTCATGGTATCAATATCAAATACAGAATTCACATCCTGTACTACCACTGCCAGACGCTCCAGACCCATACCGGTATCAATATTCTTTTGGTCAAGCTCGGTATAATGTCTGTTTCCGTCGCTTTCAAACTGAGTAAATACATTATTCCATACTTCCATGAAGCGGTCACAGTCACAGCCCACCTTACAGTCAGGTTTTCCGCAGCCATACTTGATACCTCTGTCATAGTAAATCTCAGAACAGGGACCGCAGGGACCTGCGCCATGCTCCCAGAAGTTATCACAGTCGCCGTTTTCATCACGATAGAAACGGGTAATTTTTTCCGCGGGAACACCAATTTCCTTAGTCCAGATATCAAAAGCCTCATCATCCTCACAATAGATGGAAGGATATAATCTTTCAGGCTCCATTCCCACAACCTCAGTTAAAAACTCCCAGCTCCAGGCAATCGCCTCATGCTTAAAGTAATCTCCAAAGGAGAAATTACCAAGCATTTCAAAAAAGGTAAGGTGACGTGCAGTCTTACCAACATTTTCAATATCGCCTGTACGAACACATTTCTGACAGGTAGTAACCCTGCGTCTGGGGGGAATTTCCTGTCCTGTGAAGTAAGGCTTTAAAGGTGCCATACCGGAGTTGATAATCAGCAGACTGTTATCATTATGAGGCACCAGAGAAAAGCTTTTCATTTTTAAATGCTCCTTGCTCTCAAAGAAATCAAGGTACATTCTTCTCAATTCATTTACACCAATTGGTTTCATGGTTTTATCCTCCAAAACTAAATTACGACTAAAACAATCTAATTATAGATTTTATTTGTACGCTTGTCAAACATTTCTAGGGAGCATTTCCTAATATTCGTCCTCTTCCTCCAGAAAATCATTCAATTCCTCCCGAAGTTCCCTGATTTCATCATGCTCTCCTCTTTTTAAGGCAGCCTCAAAGGCTGTAATATAACGATCCAGCTTCTGTCTGCGTTCTCCTAAAGATTCCTCATACATTCTTTCTGCCCGAAGCAGCACCAGACGATTTTCCTCATAATCACGGGGTTGAATTTTCAGATAAGCCAATTCCTCCATGCGCTTTGCAATTTCTTCATCGGTCATCTGGTTATCCTGTCCCTTAATAATCATTTTCTGGGTAACTCCGGTGGAAACCACCTTTACCTCTACTTCTAACAAGGAATTAATGTCATAGGTATAGGTTACATCAATGGACTCCTGTCCTTTTGGTGCCTTCGGTACCTTAATCTCCATTTCTCCCAAATACAGATTATTTTTTGCGAACCGACTTTCCCCCTGTAATACCCGGACTCTTACCTTTTCCTGATTATCCCTTACAGTATATAAGCGTTCTGTATGGCTGGCAGGAATTACGGTGTTTCGTTCAATAATGGGGCAGAATCTTCCGTCCTCAAATTTTCCTTCCTCATACTCCACCACCACTTCCGTGCCAAGAGTAAAGGAGCATACATCCGTGAGGATTACTTCTTTTACCTCTTCCCGTCGTTCCTTCATAGCTGCCTGTATTGCTGCTCCCAAAGCAACCGTTTCATCGGGATTTAGTGTGGTATCCGGGAATTTCCTAAAGAGATGTATCAAAAAGTCTCTTACCACACCCAATCTGGTGGCACCACCAATGAGCAGGATTTCATCAATATCTCCCAGCTTTAAACCGGCATCCGCCAGACTCTTTTTTACAGGCTCCCGGATTTTCATTAATAAATCTTCACAGGCATCCGCATATTCCTTATAGGTAATTTCCGCTTCCTTTGTTTCCTCCTTACAAAGTAATGAAATAGTTACCTTCTCCTTTTCACTGATGGTACATTTTGCTTTTTCCGCATTGCGGCGCAGACGCACCTGCTCCTTTTCCGATAAATTTTGTAATTGAAGCTTAGCTTTTTGTAAAAACAGTTTTTCCATTACTTGAGTAAAATCCTCACCACCCAAATAATTATCTCCTGCTACGGCACGTACCTCCAAAATGTTGTGATACAGCTCCAAAATGGAAACATCAAAGGTTCCCCCACCTAAGTCAAATACCAAAAACCTTGTATCCTTAGTTTTATCATACAAGCCGTAAGCCACTGCTGCAGCGGTGGGCTCAGAAATCATGCGCTCCACCTTAAGACCTGCCAATTCTCCTGCCCGCTTGGTTGCTTTTCTTCGCTTATCATCAAAATAAGCAGGCACACTGATAACAGCTTCCGTAACCTCTTCTCCCAAATAGCTTTCCGCATCCTCTTTCAATGCTCGAAGCACCATGGCAGACAATTCCTCCGCCTTAAATTTTTTCCCGCTTAAAACATAATCCCTATCCGTTCCCATGCTTCGTTTAAAGGTCATGGCAACACTGTCGGGATACAGACTCATACGTTCCCTGGCTGTTTCTCCCACATATACATTTCCCTCTTCATCCACACTTACCACAGAAGGGGTAATATTCTTTCCCAATCTGTTTGGAATAATCTTTGGACCTTCTTCTGTAAAATAAGCAACCAGACTGTTTGTTGTTCCCAAATCAATTCCTACTATCATTTTGCTTTCAATCCTTTATTTTTTATGTTTATTTCTTATGTTTTTTATGTTTTTCCAAAAATGCCTGATATTTAGCCCACCAGCTTTTCTTCCGGTACTTATCCATCTCATCCGTCTGTCCCATATTTCCCCTGACAGTCTGTTCCGATACCCGTTCCTCATTCACATGTAGTTCATTTTCTCCATGTGCGGGCACTTCGCCCTGACTTGCATCCGCTTCCTCCTGCGAAGACTTTTCAGCTAACGCATCACCCGTCTCTCTATACGCCTTAGGTGCATTCACGGAATAAGGAACTACCTTCACACCGTCCTCACAGATATGTAAAATAGCTCTCATGTACTCATCCAAAGGATGCTTTTCCAAATTTGCTTTTACCCGGGTAAGAGCAGCTTCTGTCTCCCCCTTGCGAAGCATCAGGAGAATCCTTACTCCTTCCATTTCCATACAAACGCAATTGGTGCAGCTTCTACAAATACCACAGTTTTCTTCCTCATCAAGCATAGCCTCTAATTCTTCCAGACTTTTCACATAGTATTCTGCTAAAATTTCCAAATGTAGACGTTCCTTTGGTCTACGAAGGTATTCACACAAGCCCTCTTTCTTTTCTCGTTCCCGCCAATCTCTTAATTTGGCACTATAAAGCTTACCCTTGTTATCATCCCCACATAGGATACAGGCAAATATCATATCACAATAAGACTCGCAGATGGAAATATCGGGACCCTTGGACTGAATGGTTTTTTCAAAAAATTCCATCGCCTTGCTTCCCGTACCAAATACCAATTCACACCATCCCTGATTATTGTAATAGTTTTGATATTTCTGATTATTTACATATTTACTGCTTGCAGTAAGCTCCTTACGCCAGCGTTCCAGATAATTCTTAGCTTTCTTGGCTTCATTGGTTTGCAAACACAGAACCACCAATCGGCTGTACATTTCCAAATTGTCAGCATAGGCACCTTCAATCAGCTCCAAGGCATCCTCTATCTGCCCCATTCTAGCCATACAATCTGCCATCTTGCTCATGTAATAGGGCATTCTCTTGGCACGGGAACCCACCTTATCAGAAAATAGCATATAGGACTTTAGTGCTTTCCCATAATAGCCCATGAGACTGTACAGATTTCCCATATCAGCATAGAGTCCGGGTTGCGCCTCCTCGCCGAAGAACAGAATTGCTTTTCTGAGGCAAACCATTGCCTGTTCAAAATCCCCCTGCTCCTTGTGAATATGATGCAGGGCATTCCAGGCATAGGGGTTTGACGGATTTTCCGACAATGCTTTTTCGTAATCTTTTTTGGCTAATTCCAATTCCCCTGCCGCCTGATGGAAATTTCCTCTCTCCACCAGCATATAGCTCCCGGGATACCAATAAAAATACTCCGTTACCAGAGGAAGACCTTTCTCATAATATTTCATCTTTCCTTCCTCTATTTTACCCACATACTTTTCTCGTAACTCGTCTATCTTCTCATTGAGTACATCCTCACTTGGTATCTCTTCTGTCCGCTCCATCTGATAACGATAAGCCTCCAGCATGGGACTCTCTATCTGATTCTGAGAAGCCTCCTCCAGCAAGGCCTTTAAATCCTCGGTATACTTCAAATCAAGATATACCCTTGCAATATGCTCATAAGCCTTCACATAATCGGGGAAATAGTAAATACATTGGCGTCCTTCGTCCACCACGCCCTGAGCATTCCACATTCTGCGGTAAATCTCCTGGGCATTGGCATGGGCTGCATGAATCTGATGCTCATCAATTAATCTTTGAAGAATCTCCAATCCCTTCTCATACTCTCCCATCTCCTTATAAATATTAGCCATCTCCAGCTTTAAATGAAAATCTCTTTCGGAATCCTTTTCAATCAGCTCACACTCTCTGATGGCATCCTCAAAATACTTGGCATCCACATAGCCCATATTACGATAACACTGCATCCTGATAATATGGGTTTGTCGGATACGCTCCGCATCCTTTTCTCTCTCCTCCTCAGACTCCTCCGCTTTCATTTTCTCAAACAGAGCCTTTTCCCAACGTTCTGCCATTTCCAGGCACTTCTCATAGTCCGCACCCTCCACATAGAATTTGGCAAGCAGACCATAATAGATTGCCTTTTTATCCTCGGGAATGATTCGTTCCATATCCGAAGCAAAAATAGCACCCTTTTCATATCTTCCATCCTGCAAATAACAGGAACACAGCTCCAAGCCCGTTTCCACATCCCTGTTTTCGCGAAAGCTTTTTTCCATGTCCTTTTCCAGCTCATGATTTATCTTGGCAACCAGCTCCATAAAGCTATCCGATGCACCCACTGCCATGATTTCTTTGGCGCACTTTTTGGCATCCTCATACCTGCCCAAGGTATAATACCAATCTGCCAAATGTACATTTGCCATATAATGCTTTTCATCATTCTGCTTCAACTGTTCAAAAACAGAAGCCGCCATTTCCTTCCTGTCACTTCGCCATAGCATTTCAGCATAGTTGTAGCCAACCATCACATCTTCCGGATATTTCTCCCAAAGTTCTTTTAAAACAGTAATTGCCTCCTGCAGCTTTTCCTGCTTTTCAAGCAATTCTGCACGACAAATCTCTATGACAGGGTGAAAAATATGTAAATCATCCGCATTCTTTATAAATTCTTCCGCCTGGGAAAGCTCCCCTGCCTGCAAAGCCCGCCAGCAACGGTCATAGTAGGATATAAACAAATCATAGTCTGCATCCTCCGCCCCCTCAAAGCAGGAAAAGTCAATATCCTCTCCCCTGTCACATTTTACCACAATATAATTAATAAACTCTGCCGGAAATTGCTCCTTCAATGCAGAAGAATCCTTAGAAATATTTATTTTTTCATCCAAAAGTCTCCAAATCACGGTTGGCAGTCTGTAATTTTCCATCAGAAAACGCAGTAATTTGATACGGCAATTTTCTTCTTCCTCCAAGGACAGAAAAATTTCTTCTGCAAAAAGCTCTTTCCAGCATGCAATATTCGTTCTGGTATTAAGTCTGCTATATACCTGCTCCACCTTACGCAGCCACAAGCCGGAAGGTGTGGTATCCTCTTCTTCCAAATGCTGTTCTTCTTCCGGTTCTTTCGCCAAACGCACCGCTTCCTCATATGCGGTACGAAGACGTTTAAACTCCTCCGGCTTATCCTCCGGATTGGTTACGGAAAGCTTTTCCCTATAAGCCTTTTTAATGATTCCTTCATCCTTTGTCTCTTCAATTCCCAATACTTGAAAAATTTCTCTCTTGTCCATCCCTATACCTCAATTATTATACACAAAGAGAGCAGAACCTCCATTCTGCTCCCCAAATATGCATTCATTTATTAGAAAGTAAATTTATCTGCAAAATAAGCATCTAAATCTGCAATAGCAACTCGCTCCTGCTCCATGGAATCACGGAATCGTACAGTTACGCAGCCGTCAGTCTCAGATTCAAAGTCATAGGTAACACAGAAAGGAGTACCGATTTCATCCTGACGACGATATCTCTTACCGATATTTCCTCTATCATCAAATTCGCAGTTATATTTCTTGGATAATTCCATGAAAATCTTCTCAGCACCTTCATTAAGCTTTTTGCTGAGAGGTAACACACCAATCTTAACAGGTGCAAGTGCAGGATGGAAACGAAGAACGGTACGCATATCGCCACCCTCCAATTCTTCCTCATCATAAGCTGCACAAAGGAATGCCAGAACTACACGGTCTGCACCCAAAGAAGGCTCAACAACATAAGGTATGTATTTTTCCTTCTTCTCATCATCAAAGTAGGTCATATCCTCACCGGAGGTATTGGCATGCTGGGACAGGTCATAATCAGTTCTGTCAGCAATACCCCACAGTTCGCCCCAACCGAAGGGGAATAAGAATTCAATATCGGTAGTACCCTTACTATAGAAGCAAAGCTCCTCAGGGGAATGGTCACGGAGACGGATTTCATCCTCCTTCATACCTAATGCAAGCAACCAATCACGACAGAATGCTCTCCAATACTGGAACCATTCCATATCCGTTCCGGGCTCACAGAAGAACTCCAACTCCATCTGTTCAAATTCTCTGGTACGGAAGGTAAAGTTACCGGGAGTAATCTCGTTACGGAAGGACTTACCAATCTGACCGATACCGAAAGGAATCTTCTTACGGGAGGTTCTCTGTACATTCTTAAAGTTTACAAAAATACCCTGCGCAGTTTCAGGTCTTAAGTATACAGTGTTTTTTGCATCCTCAGTAACACCCTGAAAAGTTTTAAACATCAGATTAAACTGACGAATATCGGTAAAATTGTGCTTTCCGCAGGTAGGGCAGGGAATGTTGTGCTCTTCCACAAAATTCTTCATCTGCTCATTGCTCCATGCATCCACACTTTCAGTAAGTTCAATATTATTTTCTGCGCAGAAATCCTCAATCAGCTTATCTGCGCGGAAACGCTCATGACATTCCTTACAATCCATTAAAGGATCGGAGAAACCGCCCAGATGTCCGCTGGCAACCCAGGTCTGGGGATTCATAAGAATTGCACAGTCCACACCTACATTATAAGGGTTTTCCTGAACAAACTTCTGCCACCATGCTCTCTTTACATTGTTCTTAAGCTCAACGCCCAGATTACCGTAATCCCATGTATTTGCCAGACCACCGTAAATTTCAGAACCGGGATATACAAATCCTCTCGCTTTCGCCAATGCTACGATTTTGTCCATTGTCTTTTCCATTTTTATTACCATACCTTTCCGTATAAAATATTTTTTACTTCACATATCTTATTTCATCAGTACTACAACCACACCCGCAGACTGGGTGGTATCCACACTGCCATCCTCCTGATAAATCACGTCATCACTTACATGCGTTATCTTTCTTGGACAGTAAATAACACCCTTTGCATCCGTAATCAGAATATAGGTTTTGTCGGGTTTCTCCATGAGCATTTCCTGTCCCAACGGAATCTGATCCTTTACCCCTAAAAGCAGGGCGGATAAATCATAATCCGCAAGCAAGGCCTCCTCCACGGTCCCATAGAAAAACTCACCCTCGTTATATTCCGCATAAGCTTCCTCACTGTTATACTTATGCTGCACCATCACCTTACCTGCATTTTCTCCGGTCAGTTCACTTACCTCTACCAAAGTCAGGGGAATCTCCCCATCCTGATGCTCTGCATTATAAGCAGCCACATCCTCTGCTGCCATCTTCTGCAGCTCCGATACATCATAATATTCTTTATTAAATTCTTCTACCAGATAGGACGTAATTCCCCCATCCTTATCAATGGAGATGGTGGTAGTCCCTATAGTCTCCGGAAGCTTTGCAGCCCCACACCCAACAAACATCAAGGTGCAGAAAGACAAACCAACCAGCATTTTTCTACTATTTTTCATACACTCTCCTTCAAAGGCATACAGCCATATCCGATTTTAACATAGAGTTTTCAGTATTTCAAGACTTTTGAATTTCCTATCCATAAAACGTTTTCGGTATTCCTTTGCCACCTGCTTCAGTTCTACAAGCACAGTATCCGTTACTGTAAAGGTATACAGCTTTTCCACCGGACTCTCTGCTATGTAGTGAATGGCATATTGAGTAGACTCCTCCAACTTTCTGTCCGTGGGAATTCCCGGGAACTCTCCGTTTACTGCAATAGCCTTTAATTCAAAAATGCATTTTACCAAGGGATTGGGAAGCGCCGGGGCACAGAGAGCTCTCAGAGACTGATACAGCAGCTTTAAAAGCTCTCTTTCATCATTATTTTCCCTGGCATAATAATCTGCCACCTCAGCAAAATAGATACCATAATAAGCTCCTTCATAATCCGTCATCAGCTCTTCAAAATAATTCTGAATATCTGCCTCCGACACCGTATAGGAATCCCTGCCTTCATATAGCTTAAAGGTTCCGAAAGAAAAAGGATTGGTAGCGGCAGCCAGACGATTGCCCGGTCTTCTGGCTCCTCTGGCAAAGGCCGATATTTTCCCACGTTCTTTTGTTAAAAGACAAATACGCCTATCATATTCCCCGATAGGCGTCTGTTTCAATATCATTCCTGTTACACATATGAATTCCGGCATGGGCATTCTCCTTTGCAGGATTTGGCAGCTGCTCCTCGCTTGCCGAAAAACAGCTGCGATAAGATAAATAATCTTCGATTTTTCCAGTACTTTCAAACTGCTTCCAGTAATTTATATTCTGCATCTTCTGCGCCCCCTAATCTGCTTTGTAAACTAAGATTAGGGTTTGCAGTTTTTCTTTTTCTATTCGTAAAGGTCTATATCTTTTGGATTATATCCAAAATTTTTCAGAAGGAAATCACTGTCACGCCAATCCTTCTTTACCTTAACCCAAAGCTGTAAATTTACCTTCATTTCCAGCATATCTTCGATTTCCGGACGAGCCTGGGAACCGATTTTCTTTAACATTTGTCCACCCTTACCAATGATAATTCCCTTGTGGGAATCACGTTCACAGACAATAGTGGCTTCTATATCACAAATGTTTTTCCTCTCCTTCATGCTCTCAATACTTACTGCCACACCATGGGGAATTTCCTCGGACAAAAGCCGAAGTGCCTTTTCCCTGATAAGCTCCGCCACGATTTGACGCATGGGCTGATCTGTTATAGTATCCTCATCATAAAATGCCGGACCATAGGGCAGATATTTCATAATGCATTTAATTAAGGTATCTGTGTTTTCCCCCTTCAATGCAGAAACAGGTACAATTTCCATAAAATCAAGTTCATTTCTATAGGCATCAATAAAGGTTAAAACCTCTTCTCTTTTTACTGTATCTACCTTATTAATAACCAAAATAATAGGAGTTTTGGTCTTTTTCAGCTGTTCAATAATATGACGTTCTCCTGCACCGATATAGGTAGTAGGCTCCACCAGCCACAAAATCACATCCACCTCATTCAGTGTCCGCTCTGCCACATTTACCATGTAATCTCCCAGCTTATTCTTTGCCTTATGAATACCCGGCGTATCCAAAAAAACAATCTGACCTTCTTCCAGAGTCAATACGGTCTGAATACGGTTACGGGTGGTTTGAGGCTTATTGGAGGTAATGGCAATCTTCTGTCCGATAAGCTTATTCATCAAAGTAGATTTTCCTACATTAGGTCTTCCGATTAAGGTTACAAAACCTGATTTAAATGCTGCATTTTCACTCATGCATCCCGCTCCTGTTCTTGCATTCTATTTAGTATTTCTATTCTTGTTTTCCTGCTTTTGTTTCCTCTATTCCTGCATTCTGTTTTCCATTTTCCTGTCCGTAAGCGTTGTTTACAGACTTCTTAGGGGGCTTGGTAGAATGCTTAATCAACCATACAAGCAAACAGATAAATGCTCCTATGATTACTGCCCATACCACCAGATAAGGAATATGAATCACAAACCAGATACCAAATTCTACAAAACCATTGCCTATATTGTCAAGACTTTCCATAAATCCACCGGAAATTCTTTCCCATACAGATTCTTCCTCTACAGGGGTAAATACCTCCACTTCTTCAATGGACAAATATACAGTACTGTAATCCACCTGATTGTCAAAGGTACGCAGCTGGGATTCCATACTTTCCAACTGATATCTTACATCGGAAAGTCTCTGCTCAATAGTAATAATATCCTCTACCGTTTCCGCCCTTTCCAAAAGTTCCAAAAGTCTGTCCTGCTCCGTTCTGAGAGCATCCCTGTGGCTTTCCAAATCCACATAAGCCAAAGTGACATCCTCCACATTGTCAGAACGTCTTACCACATTGCTGATATCGGATACTGTATTCAAAAAAGCATCCAGCTTTTCCTTGGGAACACGGATTGTCATATCTGCATTTCTGGTAGGATTATAATCATAATAACGACTACCGTTATAGGTATTCATACTTTCTATGTAACCGCCAAGCTCTGTTACCTGACTTTGGATGGTAGTAAGCAACTCATCATAGCTCTGGGTTTCCACGTTCATATCCACAGTTTTAATCAGTTTTCGCTCCGTTACTTCCACAGGGACATTGCCCTCGGTTTGCGCAACATCCGCAGCACCTTCTGTTTGCATCTGGGCATATTCTTCTGTCACTTCATACTCTGCATAGCCATAGTCCAATAGTCCCGCAGCATTTTCCATGGGTGCTTCCGCCATAGGCGCAGATGCCGCTGAATCTGCGGATTTATAACTACCGCTGCCACAGCCGGTAAATGCTAACAGCATAACTGCCACAACCATACTACTTCTTATTTTTCCATACCGATTCTTTTGTAACCCTCTCATAACATTTCCTCCCTTATGCTCGCTTTGATTTAATAGGTTAGGCAGCGTGTCAAAGGCTTACCACTGCTGCCTTCATCTATATAAACGACAAAAACTACAAAAGGTTCGCAATTTCCATAAATAATTTTTCTTCTTCCTTAATTTTATTGGCATTTCCTACCACACAAAGGTAATCCTGCTCCATAAAAGCACGGATATATGCTGCCAATTTCCGGATATCCTCCTGCGTCGCTGCAAGAAGCTCATCACGCTCCTTTTGCATCATTTCCTCCGTTACTCCTGTCATATATGCGCTTAAAGAGCGTAATCCCTTTGCCGCAGGATTCATAGGCATATCCAAATCACTGATAGCACCGATAATATATTGAGTCATGGTGCGTTCGTCCGCAGTAAAGCCTGCAATTGCCTCTGCTGCTTTCTCATAAATCTCAATGGTCTTTCCAAGATTGGGATCTCTGTAGGACACAAAGTAACTGTCACCGGACTTGCCAAAGTTACACATACAACCATAAGCTCCGCCCTTTACTCTGACATTTACCCACAGATATTCGTACCCCATCATTACCTTTAACACCCTAAGTGTCCCCTTGTAAGGCAACCCTTTTTTACGGAAATTACCTGCACGACATACATATTGCACCTGACCGGAGGTCATCAAGCCTTCATTCTTTTTTGACAATTTAGGTACAAAATGCTCTTTTTTTACCGGGCAGGAATATAAAGCCTCTTTCAAATGCTCAATAGGCGTATTTAACTGTGGCAAAACGCTTTCATCCCCCACAAAGTCCACCATCAGATTCTCCTTGCGGAAAATCATTTTGGCAAGCTCCTGTAATTTTGCCACCAGTTGTTCCTTTTCCTCCTCAAAATGAGCATCCAAATGAGCGGTTAATCGATAGAACGGAATACCGGAAAGCATTTCACTGATTGCACCGGATACACTGCCATAGGACATGGCACGTCCTGCAGCCACACTATGACCACCGGAAATCATTTGCGCCTGCATACGGGATTTCCCCTCTGCCAAAATTTCTGCCAGACGCTTGGTATCCGTGAAATCACTGGTCAGAATGATTTCCTGCATCAAGGCGATTGCCTTTTCCAAATTGGGATATAACACCTTGGTCTTTAATTCCAGGGTTACATGACAGGCATCCAAATCCTGCACATCCCCATAGGCATTATTTACCGCCGCCATACCACCGGTAATCAGATTCATTTCATTAAACAAATCACCATACTTGTAATTCTCTGTATTTAATAATCCAAGGCATCCCTTTAATAAACCAATATAGGGGAAATATTCTCCCGGTATTTCATCCAATTTAAATATCAGTCGCAGATAACCGATTCCGTTAGTAAACAGGTTGTGATACAAGAGGGTGGTGTCCCCAATACTACGCACTTCATTATCAAAACCATTGGCTTCCTTCTTCATATCACTACGCTCTAATAACGGAAGCTTTTCTATATCCTCCTTGGAATCCTCCGTCTCTTGGAACTCGTTCAGTTTACGGAATTTTTCAATCACATCCTGAATTTCTTCCTGTGACATTGCCGCCTTCACAGCCGCCAGCCTATCCTTCAAGGCTGCCTCCTGCTCTTCTAAAAGCCCTTTCCTGGGCTTCAGAATTACTACACTGCGATGGGTATTTTCCAAAAGATATTTCTGTACAAGTTCCTCAAAATAACCACTTTTTACCTTGTCACGCAAAGCTGCAAAGGTAGCATTTGCCTCAATATGAACAAAGGGCTTTGTTTCCTCATAAAGCCAGCTATCCAGCACCTGTAATCCATACATCAGACCCTTAGGATAGGAACCAAAATCAGCCTCCCTATATTTGAACTCGTAATAATTGATTCCCGCCAACAATGCCTTTTCATCAAAGCCATTTTTTACAATCTTCTGTAATACTTCCTCTATGGAAGCAAGGAACTCTTCTTCTTTACTGATGGAGGTATCCTTTGCCACCACGCTGAAATAGGGTTGCTTGATACCATTCTCATAAATGCTGTATACATCCTTACCGATACCCTTATCCACAAGAGTCTGCTTCAAGGGTGCTCCGGGCGCGGAGCAAAGGGCATAATCCAATATCTGAAACGCTACATATAATTCCCTGTCAAGACTGTCTCCCACAGCAATATTTAAGGACAAATAGGTATTCTCCTCCTCATCCTCGTCCTCATTAATGGGATATTCCTTTACAATATGGTCAGGAGTCAAAAACTTAGGTTCCTCTCCAATTTCAGAGTCAATCTCCTGCTTTTCAAAGGCAGATAAATAATGCTCATCAATAAAGGTAAGCTTTTCTGCCATGTCCATATTGCCGTAAAGATAAATATAGCTGTTGGTAGGATGATAATATTTTCTGTGGAAATCCAAAAACTCCTCATAAGTAAGCTCAGGAATCACCTCCGGGTCACCGCCGGATTCACAGCCGTAAGTAGTATGCGGATAAAGGGAATTCATCATTTCCCGCTCCAACACATCATCGGGAGAAGAAAATGCGCCCTTCATTTCATTGTAAACTACACCATTAATGGTAAGCTCATCCTCAGGACTTTCCAGCTCGTAATGCCAGCCCTCCTGGCGGAAAATGGACTCATTCTTGTAGATATTGGGATAAAATACCGCATCCAGATACACATGCATCAGATTCTGAAAATCCTTATCATTACAGCTTGCTACCGGATAAATGGTCTTATCGGGATAGGTCATGGCATTTAAAAAGGTATTTAAGGAACCTTTTACCAACTCCACAAAGGGATCCTTAACAGGGAATTCTTTCGAACCACAGAGCACGGAATGTTCCAAAATATGTGCCACTCCGGTAGAATTTTTCGGTGGTGTACGGAAACCGATATAAAACACCTTATTGTCATCGTCATTGGACACCAAAGCTACCTTTGCACCGGTTTTCTTGTGTCTGCACAGGTAGGTTACACTATTGATATCCTTTATTTCTCTTTTCTCTATGACTTCATAGCTTGAAAGCTCTTCAATTTTCATTTTCCGCTCCTCATTTCTATCACATTTCTGATTTTATCAAATTAGCTAAAAGGACATCAGCGCCAGCTTACTCATACTAAGCTCCTGCACTACCACACCCTTTTCCTTTTTTTCTTCCAAAGACATGGCTGCCAACTCTTCTATCTTTAGCAGTTTTGTTACATACTGCATTTTGCTGCCGCCAAGAAGACCTTTCTTGTCTTCAAGCATATTTACCTTTACACGAGCCTTTAACTGTTTATATATCTTTACCACAAAGCTTTTGGGTTCCAGATAATACAGATGGGTTTCTAAGGTATCCTCTAAATCAGCCTCAGGCAAAATATAGCGTTCCACAATCAGCCGAAACTTAAACGTAATATCTTCTGCATCCAAAATTTCATTTAGGGTATATTTAGAACCTATGTACAAGGTTCCCACATCCTGCATACTGTATTTTTTATCTTCGTATATGGTCTTTTGCATATTTGACCGCTCCTATCACTCAATGTAGTCAATCTGAAAACCACTCATCCGCACTGCATCCTGAATAGCTTTCACAGACATGCCCGTTTCATCCGCAAGCTCCTGTACCGATACCTTTCGGTGTAAATCCTCTGAAAGCTCCTTTGCCTTTTCCATTACCTTATTAACCTTATCCACTACCTTTAAATCCGCTTTCTCATTGGAAGCATTTTCCTGAATACATTCTTCCATGGCATCCATAATCAGCTTGCCCAACATTCCGTCAGCTTCCTCAGGTTTTTCAAGGCTTCCCAGCATTCCGGTTCCGAAGGCAAGTGCCACATTCCCCTCTCCGATTAAATCTTCCAATAACACACCTTGCCCGGAATAAAGCTTGGCAATATCCACTACATTTTCCAGATACATTTCCACCAAACGGTTTTGGGCAAAGCTTTCCCCTGCCATGGCAGAAATAATACAGGCTTCTTTCTCTCCCTGGGTATACTTTGGCAGTGCAGCTATTTCATCCAGATAATCCTGTAAATAATTCCGTTCTTCATCCGTCAAATAATCCTCAGGATTTACAGGCTGTCCGATACCAACCTTATGCTTTACCAGATACTCAAATACCATCTGTAGCTGTTCATTATCCAAATTAAGAGGTGCGAAAGCCTCCTGAACCTGTTCTTCACTGACACAGTTTCCCTGTTCCTTGGCAAGACTGCGCACTTCCTCCAATGTTTTGGCAAATAAAACTTCTTTGTTCATATCTATTCCTTTCTCTACATATGCGAAATCAACTGCTCCGCTTCTTCGAAGCTCCCGCAGCTGCCGCATGCGTAACTCCAAGCTTCGCTTTCCGTTACTTATGCTGTACGCTCGCCTGATATCTGCAATCGCTCATGCAAGCATGGCATTTGCAGCTGCCAGGCTCACTATTTCACATGTTCATGTGTAAACAAATGATTCTGGCAATATTCATAATTTCCGTTACACTTGGAACAGAAGCGGAATTCCAAAGTTGAATCATCCTCATCCGTTCTTCCGCAAATAGCACATTTATGCTTGGTTACAGCCGCACTTCTCCGAACCTGTTGTTTAAACTCTGCCCTACGCTTCATTTGCTTAGGTGAAACAATTACCCGCCTGGAGGTAAGATAGAATACGATAAAATTAAGCAGGGATGCCACAATGGCAAATCTGGTAAAGGTTTCACCTGAAATAAAACTGAATACCATCAGCACTGCATCTAAAATACCCATCCATTTCATTTTCACAGGAATAACAAACATCAAAAGCACCTGCATATCGGGATAGGTAGCTGCAAACGCCAAAAAAATGGATAAATTAATATAGTAGGTACTAAAAGCCTGACTTCCCCAGGCAAAAACTCTTGCTGCACTTTCCGCCACAGCCAGACTTTCTCCAGCAAACAAATATAAATACCCCATGCACAAGAAGCTTCCCAGCACCGTAAACAACATACCGGAAAGAATATAAACATTATACCTATAGGTTCCCCAGGTACGCTCCAACGCGGTTCCCAGACTATAATAAAAATACAGCATAATGATTGTAAATAAATCAAAAGAACCCGGTGGCACAATGACCCATGTCACCAGCCTCCAAACCTGTCCATGCAGTATCTGATAGGGATCCAAAGTCAGATAGTTTAAAAAGCTTCCGTTTATCAACCATATAATATATCCCACCACATAACACATGATAATAATTAAGGTAAGATTTTGTATTGCATATTTTCCAAATTTCTTCTCAAATTTGCTCATTTTATTTCAATTGCCTCCATATAACATGTCCATGCATACTTTTATTACACACACGAATATATTCTATCATTCCCCCGTCCATAAGTAAACTAAGCAAAGATTTTTTAATGAAATTTTTCTTTTTTGAAAATTTTCCCATTTTCTTAACAAAACTTTTACACTTACCATTCTACATGTTTTGTTGATTTTTGAAAACTAGTGGCGTATAATACCAAGTAATGTCGTTTTTTGTTCTATGTTCCAGAAAGGATGTACATAAATTTATGAATTACCAAAACAAAACTGCTACTCTTGGCATTGATATCGGTTCTACCACTGTCAAGATTGCAATTTTAGACAAGGCTCATGAGATCTTATTTTCCGATTATGAGCGTCATTATGCAAATATTAAAGAAACCCTTGCAGGATTGCTTCAAAAGGCTTACAAGCAATTGGGCAATCTGACACTCCACCCCATGATTACCGGCTCCGGCGGTCTGACTTTGGCTAACCACTTAGAGGTTCCTTTTACCCAAGAGGTAATAGCTGTTGCTACCTCTTTAAAAGAGCTTGCTCCCCAGACCGATGTTGCTATTGAGCTCGGTGGAGAAGATGCCAAAATCATATATTTTGAAGGCGGTAATGTGGAACAGCGTATGAACGGTATCTGTGCCGGAGGCACCGGTTCCTTTATCGACCAGATGGCTTCCCTGATTCAAACGGATGCTTCCGGTTTAAATGAATACGCCAAAAATTATAAATCCTTATACACCATTGCAGCTCGCTGCGGTGTATTTGCCAAAACAGATATCCAGCCCCTTATTAATGAAGGGGCTACCAAGGAAGACCTTTCCGCTTCTATTTTTCAGGCAGTGGTAAACCAGACCATCAGCGGTCTTGCCTGCGGTAAGCCAATCCGCGGACATGTGGCATTCTTAGGTGGTCCTCTTCACTTTTTGTCAGAATTAAAGGCAGCTTTTATCCGCACCTTAAAATTGGACGATGAGCATATTATTGATACGGACAATTCCCATCTCTTTGCCGCTATCGGTTCTGCGCTGAACGCTAAGGAGGAGGTTTCTTTTACCATGGAAGAAATGGTAAATAAGCTTTCTTCCGATATTAAGATGGAATTTGAAGTAGAGCGAATGGAGCCTCTCTTTGCTTCTGAAAGTGATTACGCAGCCTTCAAGAATCGTCATGGAAAGCACCATGTAACCACTGCAAACTTAGCTGATTATCAGGGTAATGCCTTCCTGGGGATTGATGCAGGCTCCACTACTACCAAAATTGCATTGGTTGGAGAGGACGGTTCCCTGCTCTATTCCTTTTACTCCAGTAATGATGGCAGCCCCTTAAAAACTGCTATCCGCTCCTTAAAGGAAATTTATTCTAAACTTCCCGAGGGCGTAAAAATTGTTCGTTCCTGCTCCACAGGCTACGGTGAAGCATTGATGAAAGCGGCTTTCCTATTGGATGACGGAGAAGTGGAAACCGTTGCTCATTACTATGCTGCTGCTTTCTTTAATCCTCAGGTAGACTGTATTTTGGATATTGGCGGTCAGGATATGAAATGTATTAAAATTAAAAACCAGACCGTGGACAGTGTACAGTTAAACGAGGCCTGCTCCTCCGGTTGTGGTTCCTTTATCGAAACCTTTGCCAAGTCTTTAAATTACAGTGTTCAGGATTTTGCCGGTGAGGCTCTTTTTGCAGAGCATCCCATTGATTTGGGTACCCGTTGTACCGTATTTATGAATTCCAAGGTAAAGCAGGCACAGAAGGAAGGAGCCTCCGTTGCAGATATTTCCGCAGGACTTGCTTATTCCGTTATCAAGAACGCATTATTTAAGGTTATCAAGGTATCCGATGCCTCCGAGCTTGGACGCAATATCGTTGTACAGGGCGGTACTTTTTATAATGATGCAGTACTTCGAAGCTTTGAAAAGATTGCAAATTGTGAGGCAATCCGTCCGGATATTGCAGGTATCATGGGCGCTTTTGGTGCGGCTTTGATTGCCAGAGAGCATTATGAAGAGGGCTATGAGACCTCCATGCTCTCCTATCAGAAAATCTGTGATTTAAAATTTGAAACCAGCATGGCAAAATGCCGTGGCTGTACCAACAGCTGTCGTCTTACCATCAATAAATTCTCCGGTGGCCGTCAGTTTATTTCCGGCAACCGCTGTGAACGTGGCATCGGCGGTCAGAAAAATGCCAACAATGTACCTAATTTATTTGAATACAAAATGAAACGACTCTTCTCCTACGAGCCATTGGATGCGGATCAGGCTCCCAGAGGAATTGTGGGTATTCCAAGAGTCCTGAATATGTATGAAAACTATCCCTTCTGGTTTACCTTCTTTACCAAATTGGGATACCGGGTTGTTCTCTCCCCCAGCTCAAACCGCAAAATTTATGAGCTTGGTATTGAGTCCATTCCCAGTGAATCCGAATGCTATCCGGCAAAGCTTGCCCACGGCCATGTAACCTGGCTGATTAAGCAGGGGGTTCAGTTTATCTTCTATCCGGCTCTTTTCTACGAGAGAAATGAGTTTGAAGATGCCAACAACCATTACAACTGTCCCATCGTTACCTCCTATTCTGAGAATATCAAGAATAATGTGGAGGAAATTACAGCGGGTCAAATCAACTTCCGCAATCCGTTTATGTCCTTCCGTGATTTGGGAACTATAACAGAAGCGCTTTCCAAAGAATTTAAGGAAATTCCTTCCTCTGAAATCACAGAAGCCTGCATAGCAGCCTGGACGGAGCTTAATAATGCCCGCAAGGATATGCAAAAGAAGGGCGAAGAAGTATTAAAATATTTAGAGAAAACCGGCAAACGTGGCATTGTTCTTGCGGGACGACCTTATCACATTGACCCGGAAATCAATCATGGTATTCCTGAATTAATTACTTCCTATGATTTGGCAGTACTTACCGAGGACTCTATTTCCCACCTTGCGAAGCCGGAACGCCCCTTGATTGTATCCGACCAATGGATGTACCACTCACGCCTTTATGCAGCAGCAAGCTATGTAAAAACAGTGGATAATCTGGATTTGATTCAGTTAAACTCCTTCGGTTGCGGTCTGGATGCAGTTACCACCGACCAGGTAAACGATATCCTCTCCGGCTCGGACAAAATATACACCTGCCTGAAAATTGATGAGGTTAACAATTTGGGAGCGGCACGTATTCGTATTCGTTCCCTGCTCTCCGCAATCCGTGTCAGGGAAAAACTGAATAAACAGCGTACCATACGTTCCTCCGCTATTGAGCGAGTATCCTTTACCGAGGAAATGCGCAAGGAATATACCATTATCTGTCCCCAGATGTCGCCCATTCATTTTGACATTATTGAACCTGCACTTCGCGCCTGCGGTTATAATTTTGTGGTGCTAAATGATGCTGATAAACAGGCCATTGACATTGGACTGAAATATGTAAATAATGATGCCTGCTATCCTTCCCTTTTGGTGGTGGGACAGCTTATGCAGGCACTGCTTTCCGGTAAATATGATTTAAATAAAACTGCAGTGATTATGACACAGACCGGCGGTGGCTGCCGTGCCACCAATTACATAGGCTTTATTCGCCGCGCCCTGAAAAAAGCAGGTATGGAACAGATTCCTGTTATTTCCCTGAATCTTGGAGGGATTGAAACCAATCCCGGCTTTCATATGAATGTGGATTTGTTGATGCGTGCTGCTGTTGGTGCCGCTTTTGGTGATATTTTCATGCGCTGTGTTTACCGCATGCGCCCCTATGAGATTACTCCCGGCAGTGTAAATGCAGTACATCAAAAATGGCTAAAGGTGGTACAGGAATTTGTTACCGCAAAGCATTTGAATTTACTGAAATTCAATTCCCTTTGTCGCCAGATTATCAGGGACTTTGACGCCATTCCCATTCAGGAAGACCTAAAAAAGCCCCGGGTTGGTGTGGTAGGAGAAATTCTTGTAAAATTCTCTCCGGCAGGCAACAATCATCTGGTAGAGCTTTTGGAGGCAGAAGGAGCAGAGGCTGTAGTTCCCGACTTATTAGGTTTTATGCTTTACTGCTTCTATAACCAGCTTTATAAAGCAGAGCATTTGGGTACCAGTAAGAAAGCTGCCAAGCTTTGCTCCATCGGTATTTGGACAATTGAACATCTGGTACAGGGAGCTTCTACCAAGGAATACAAAAAGAGTAAGCACTTTAGTGCGCCTACCCCTATCCGTGAAATTGCAAATTATGCAGAAAGTATTGTATCCATCGGTAACCAGACCGGAGAAGGTTGGTTTTTGACCGGTGAAATGATTGAACTGATTCATGACAATGTACCGAATATTGTATGTACCCAGCCCTTTGGCTGTCTGCCCAACCATGTGGTAGGTAAGGGTGTTATTAAGGCACTCAGAAAGGCTTATCCGGAGTCCAATATCGTGGCTATTGATTATGATCCCGGGGCGAGCGAGGTCAATCAGTTGAATCGTATTAAGTTGATGCTTTCTACGGCACAGAAAAATCTAAAGTAAAAAACCCAGGCTTTATGAAGCCTGGGCGGTGCGGGTTTGGAGGTATTGTTGAAGTAGGGTTGCTACTTCGCTTACCTCTAAGCCGGCGTCTGCAATTAGGTCGCTTACGGATTCTAGTTCTTTGCGTTTTTTCTCTTCGAAAAGTTCTGCTAACTCTCGCTTCTCGGATTCGATGCGTGTCATTAACGCTTCAATCATTTCCTGCTTTGCTGTAATCTTTTCGTCTAAGGTCTTTCTTTGTCCTCTTGCCATATTCTGCCTCCTAATTATTTCCTGCATGATCATTCGCTTGATAAATAGGTTAATATTTTGGGCAAATGACCATGGTTTATTACAGTATATGGACAAGGTGGAAAAAATATACATTTTTTTAGGAAAGAATTAATTCACATTCCCAGACATCCACACCACTGTCCTGGAAAATGCTGTATAGGCGGTCCCGAAGCATCTCTTTGGTGACTCCTTTTTTTAGGATTACCTGAAGGAAACCTCCGCCTCCTGCTCCGGCAATAAATTTGCCGTCTATCATATCTTCAATGGATAGGAATATTTGTTCAATACAGGTGTTGGTGGAGCCTGCATCCAATTGCACGGAAAGCTCCCAATGACGGTTTAGTAGCTCTGCAAAGGCATCCACATTTCCCTGCTCCAGCTCAAACTGCATCAGGGCTGCTACACGTTTCATTTCCTTTAGGGCTGTCAGGGATTCCTTGCGGTTTCCAATGTAACCACCTACCACATCCCGTAAAAGATTTCTGGCAAGTCTGCGTTGCCCTGTATAAATTAGTGTGAAACGTTCCTGCAATTCCTGCAAGGTTTCAGTTGCCAAAGTCACACACTCAACCTTTAACCGTTGGCTGCTTCCGGGCTTGGAGGTTATCATTTTGATTCCGGGTACAAGTCCGCCCACCTGATCCTGCCAGCCTCCACCGGTACTCATTAACTGCTCCATGCACAGAACTACATCAAAGAGGATTTCCTCCTCTGCCTTTTTCCCCAAAAACTCATATAAGCCCTTGGCACAGGCTACGGACAAAATACTGCTGGTGCCAAGTCCGGAACCCTTGGGCACTCCAATTACCTGAGTGGATAAATATATGCCACCTCCCAAATCCGTTAATACATCCTGAAGCTTTCTGTCATCCGCCTGTCTTATAATGCCACAGGCTATCAACGCTGCCTTATGCAGAGCAAATTTATCATAGGGATTTCCACAGTTATTGATTTCTTCCATCCGGGTATAAATTCCATGTGCACCTACATCCTGACTTTCCAGTTCAACCACCGGCTCTGAAAGCCTTCTTACTGTTACACAGATGGGAAGTTTTCCTCGAAGACTGATGGCAGCATTTAATACTACTCCGCCATGTTCATTACAATAGGGGGGAGTATCCGTCCAACCGCCACCCCAATTTACTCTGACAGGCAATTGTATCCTTACTTCATCCTTTTGTATCTGTAAGGCTTCTCCATCCTCTCTCCCATTCGCATTTCCACTTTGGGCAATTTCCTGTTGAATGGTTTGGAAGCATTTCTGCAAAAACCCTTCTGCCTCATGAGGATTCATAACACCTAAATTTTCCTCACAAGCACAGGCAAGTCCGTTATATAAACGGATTTTTTCTGAAAATTCCGCCTGTTCCAAACGCTCTAACAGTAAGCTTTTCTCTAACTCCTGAATACCATCACAAAATATATTTAGAGCTTCTTTTACAGGTGTTTCTGACATTAATGACGTCACAAAGCATTCCACCCGTACTTTATTTGCCAAATGCTCTCTCCATGGGATAATGGCCTGACTATCCGCCCTATTAAAGCTCTCATAAAGACTAAGGCGTTCCTTTTCCTTCCACTGCTCTAACTTGACGTCAAGTGCCGTGGAAACCTCCTGGCGCGCTATACGCACCAAGATATCTGCAAATTCCAAACATTCTTCTATGGTGTCACATACCGGATAAAGCTTTGCCTTCCACAGGGAGTGGTCTTCTTCTGCCCAAATATCCTCCACCTTTAAGTTAGCTGCTTCCAGAAATTTTGTCAGAGTGCCGCCCAAAAATGCTCCCCCGCCTTCCAGCGTATCCTTAGGATTATCCTGTATTCCATATGTTCGCACCACAAATTTATCATTTTGTAGCTTCAATCCATGGTATACCGTATTCTCCGGTACCGTTGCTCCCTTTGGCATATTAATACCGGAACAAATTGCCTGTTTTCCTATGATAACGCCTTCCCCAAGATAGGAATTTTCCACATAGGCTCCCGCATTTACAGTCACATTCTTTTCTAAAAAGACATTATGTAAAGCAAAATCTTTTTGAGTAGTTTCTACGTTGGCGGAGACCACCTGTTGCCAGCCCAGGAAAGAATATTCCTCCACTGTTTCTGTTACCAATTCCCGTAATTCCCAAGTGGTGCCAAAATGAATAAATTCTGCCGGAGAAAGACTAATCAGTTTTAACTGAAAATTATGTAACGCTTCCCACAGCTTAGTACGGCAATCAAATAATTCCTTTGTAAAAGAGCCTTCCGGTGCCTCCTTTTGATAAGTCTCCAAAGTTGCATCCGATGCCAGCGGATACAAAAAATCCCCATAAAAGCTGATACGCGCCTGCTCATTCACGAACTGCCCAAACTTTTCCATATCAACCTTATTATCCGTGCTAATTAGGGAATATAATGCCTTAAGCATATGCCTGTCCATTAGAATTGCACCGGTATCTAAATCCACCTGATTTCTGCTGTTTACCGCACCCCAATTTTGCAATTCTTCCACAGACTGCTTATGAAGGAAACGGCGCACCTTATCCCCTTCATCTCCCAGAAAAACACCATGGTTCTTGCCTGTCTCCACATCTTCCTTAATAGAAATGGCAGCAGCACCATAAAATTGGGTATCTATCTGCAAAGCATTAAAAAGCAACAGCACATCGCCGGACATCACAAGCATACCTTCCTGCATTCTTCCGGGAATCAGGGAGGTGGCTACCATAAACTCATCAAATAAGGTGGATGCCTGTCCATTGGGCAGACTTCTGGGTATGGGGGAAAACAGCTTACCACAGGCTGAATACTGCGGAATTCTTTTGCTGTCACCACCGGAATGTATTACCAGAATACGAAGATTTCTAAAAAAATTACTTTCATCCTTCTGTTCTCTCTCCGCGATAGCTTTAAGTACATTAAAAGTGGCTCCACCGGAACCCACTCGTTTCCCTTCCGGGTCAGGAAGTACCAGATACTTGGTTCTGTCCGGCAAATAATTACACCTCAAACGATATGCGATTTCACTCTCATAAACCGCCGCCTGTTCCTCATTGGAGGCTGTTAACACTATGTAGTCCCATACAATGGCACTACGACTATGAAGCTGTCTGTCATACTCCGTCCATGCATCAATGCAGGACTGCTGTAAAAATAAATGTTTTAATTGATTGACTGTATGCTGTTGAATCATTTTGGGACTCCTCTAACGATATGTTCCTATAGGCTTCTTATCAAATGAATTTATAATATATTATAATATACAACTCCCCAAAAGCACAATAAGCTACCGCTTTTGTTTTATTTGTTTTCCGCATTGTTTTTCTTGACACTCCAAAAAACATGTGCTAGATTAAATTTGTCTTCGCGGTATCTATGCCGTGAATTTTCTTAAGGTCATTGTGATTCCACAATTTTTCCTTATTTCAAAATTTTACATTTTTATACATTCGTTTTTTTCGCAAAGGAGGTGTTTTTGTGTGCCTTGGATTTATGGCCTTTTGTACCTATTTTTAGGTATTGCCATTATTATCTACAGCTATACAGCACATTGCTATCCACTACAATTAGCCTATGGTTTTATATTAGGCGGATTATCCATTACTTTTGGAATAACATTTGTAACATCTAAACACAAAAATAATTACTAGGAGGATTTTTATGCAGTATCAAAACACATCATCATTAATATTTCCACCCATTAAACCATTACCGGAAATTCTAGGAGATTCCCGTACGCGAGACGAGGTTTTACAACAAATTCACCAGGAGCCAGAGACACTATCCAAATATAGGCTCCTAACCCCCTCAGAACAGGAAGCTTTATTGGAATTTTGTATAGGCAATCGAAGTTTAAAAATTACATATGATCCTTTCTTTCATAAAATCTTTCATCCTGTAGCTCATCCTAACAGACTGAGTAATTTTATCTCTGCCATTTTAAATCAAAAGGTAATTGTACGGAGCGTTCTTCCCAGAGAAGGTATTAGACTTTCTGCAGAGTCGTCTCTAATGATAATGGATATTATTGTGGAACTTACCGACGGTTCGTTGGTAAATGTAGAAATGCAAAAAACAGGATACAACTTTCCAATAGAACGCACCTTTTGCTATGGTTCCGATCTACTTGTCCGACAATATGACCATATACGTTCCTCTACAGGCGATTCCTTTAGCTATAAGGATATGCAACCGGTTTTTGTCATTGTACTAATGGAAAAAAGTCCAGCTTTTTTTGCCCAAAAACCAAACCATTATATTCATCGCTCTCAATTTCAGTTAGACAGCAATATTCCAATCAAAAATTTATTAAATTTTATATATATTCCTCTTGATATTTTCCTGCAAATCCCCCATAATGAACTTACAGAACTTGAAGCATGGCTATATTTTCTTGCATCAGATAATCCCCTACATATTCAGCGGATTGTCGAAAAATATCCCTTTTTTAAAGATTTATATCGAGATATTATAGCCTTCCGTTACCACCCAAAGGAGTTGATATCTATGTTTTCAGAATCACTATTAATTGCAGACCGTAATACCGTAAACCTGATGATTGACGAGCTCCGTCAAGAATTGAAAGAAACCATAGCTGAAAAAGCCAAAGTAATTTCGGAAATGGACGATACCATCTCTAAAATGGATAACACTATTTCTGAAATGGATAAAGCAATCTCTGAAAAGGAGAAAACTATCTCTGAGAAAGACAAATCTATCGCCGAGAAAGACAAATCTATCGCTGAGAAAGACAAATCTATCGCCGAGAAAGACAAATCTATCGCCGAGAAAGACAAATCTATCGCTGAGAAAGACAAATCTATCGCTGAGAAAGACAAATCTATCGCTGAGAAAGACAAATCTATCGCTGAGAAAGATGCAGAAATTGCACGACTAAAAGCTGCATTAGCAGAAAAACTATGAATTTGACTCTTTTACATTGAAATGATATATTTACAGTATCTATAAACATCTTGCGAGGTATTACATAATGAGAAAAGCAAATATAATCAGAAAACTCTTCCTGTTACTTCTCTGCGTTTCCATGCTGACAGGTAATGTGATAAGTGCAGAAGCCGCCAAGAATACTGTAAAATTGTCAAATATAACCTTTGACATGGATTATTATTACAATACGTATCCTGATTTACAAAACGCAATCGGATATGATTATGCTGCTTTATATAACCATTATTTGCAGCATGGTCTCAAAGAAGGACGATCGGGAAGCGCTGAATTTAATTGTATGATCTACCGAAACAATTATAGTGATTTACAGACTGCCTTTCAAGAGGACTATTCTTCTTATTGTTTACATTACGAGCAGCACGGAAAATCAGAAGGCAGAAATGCAGTGGAACAATTTTTCTCTGCACATACAAGTTCTTCCACCACTACAGCGGATGTAATCGGTAGCTATTCCACCAATTATGATGCAACTGTTCAACGTGCTACAAATGTAGAATTAGCAGCCTCCAGAATTAATGGCGTAGAGTTGCAACCCGGTGAAGAATTTTCATTCAGCCAGACTATTTTACCCAGAACCTCTAAAAATGGTTACGTAAAAGCTCCTGTTATCAGCAATGGTAAATATGTTACCGGATATGGTGGCGGAATCTGTCAGGTATCCTCCACACTCTATGCGGCTATGCTGGCCGGTGGCGTACCTGCAACAGAACGTCATCCCCATACTTTACAGGTTTCCTATATCCCCAAGGGCATGGATGCTACCATTTCCTCTCCATCCAAGGACTTGAAATTTGTAAATATTTTCGATGATCCGATTCAAATAAGTGCCTCTACGGACAGCGAAAACGGAATTCTTACCGTTTCCATTATACAAAAGTAAAACAATAAGGGGCTGTTGCAAAATAGATGAGTAATCATTTATGGAGCAGCAGCTCCATCTTTATGCCTAAAAATAGAAAAGCAGGCTCCGAAGAACCTGCCATTCATGGTATAATTAATTATGACTAGTAACTTATTACACCATAAAAATTATATCGAACTTGGTGAAACTTATCAACTGGTTTTGCCACTTTGTTTGGAAGGTTTGATTCCTAATGATGATTCTGTCAGACTGCTGAGCCACGAATTGGAGGAACTTAATTACACTTTGTTGTATCAGGCTTACTCTGCCAAGGGCAGAAATCCAGCGGTTGACCCAAAGATCATGTTCAAGATTCTTACCTATGCTTATTCCCAAAATATTTACTCATCCAGAGGAATTGAGACTGCCTGCCGTAGGGATATTAATTTCATGTGGCTGCTTGCAGGACAAAAGGCTCCTGACCACAGTACCATTGCACGTTTCAGAACAGGCTTTCTTGCAGATGCCTGTGAAGATTTGTTTTATCAGATGGTACGCCGGCTTGCACAGATGGGGGAATTATCAAAAGAAACCATATTTATTGACGGTACCAAGCTGGAAGCCTGTGCAAACAAATATACCTTTGTCTGGAAGAAATCCGTAGGGAAATGGGAAGAAAAAATGTTGTCAAGAATAGAAGCGGCAGTGCAGATGCTCAACAGTGAGTACATGCAATCTTTTCATGTTTCCGAGGAAAATAGAACCACTGAGCTTCAGAGGATTGTAGATTATCTGGAAGAATACTGTCTTTCACACACTGTCATTTTTGTGCATGGTCGGGGAAAAAGAAAAAGTGTACACCAGCGCTATCTTGAGCTGTTTAGGCGATTTCTTGACAGGCAGCTTTTGTATGACCTGCACCACTCACGATTTGGTACCCGTAACAGTTATTCCAAGACTGATGTGGACGCTACCTTTATGCAAATTTATTTGCATTGCATATTGAAGGATGATCACATGCGTAATGCACAGCTGAAACCGGGATACAACGTACAGATAGGTGTGGACAGTGAATACATAGTTGCCGCAGATATTTTTCAAGACAGAAATGATGTATGGACACTGGTGCCTTTTCTGAAACACATGGAAAAACAGCTGGGGTTCCGCTATCCCAGCGTTACTGCCGACTCCGGTTATGAAAGTGAAGAGGCTTATGATTATCTAAAAGAACAGAAGCAGATTCCTTACATTAAGCCACAGACCTATGAGAAATGGAAAAAGCGAAGCTTCAAACAGGATATCAGCAAGCGTGAAAACATGAAATATGATGAAGTAAATGATACCTACACCTGCCATGCAGGAAAAACATTGTCGGCACTATATGTGAAGAAACAGAAAAGCAAAAATGGTTATGAATCGGAAGTAACAGTATATGAATGCTCTGATTGTAGCGGTTGTCCCTGCAAAGACAAATGCACCAGAGCAAAGGGAAACAAGCGGCTGTATGTATCCAAAAACTTTATCTGTCAGAGACAGATTTCCTATGAAAATATCATGAGCGAAACCGGAACCAAATACCGCATGAATCGTTCTATCCAAGTGGAAGGAGCCTTTGGAGTGCTGAAAAATGATTATGATTTCCAAAGATTTCTCCTTCGAGGAAAAACCAAGGTAAAACTGGAGATTCTTTTGCTATGTTTTGGGTACAACATCAATAAACTCCATGCCAAAATCCAGAATGACAGACTGAAGAGTTATCTGTTCCCACTGAAAACAGCTTAGAAATGACATGAAAAATAGAGACCTTTATTAAAGTACGCAAAAAATCAGGGAGGAACTTCAAAAGAGGAAGGTCTCCCTGATTTTTATTTCAGAAAAGGAAGGAGCGTCGCTCCATAACTAGAATTTAGTTATTTTGCGACACTCCCCTGTTTGTATTTACTAATGCAATTGAAAGCACTCCCACTTGCAATGCCCCAAATTATTAACCTACTCAAGTATGCTCTTCATCATAGCAATAATAGCCTCTTTTGTTCTAAAATTTTCCTCAGTCACATACTCAGCATCGATATCAACATCAAAGGCATCCTCTAACTCCGCAACCAAATCCACTGCCTTTAAGGAATCCAAAAGACCCGCATCAAATAAATTGCCTCCTTCATAGGAAGGAATATCCTCATTAATTTCCGCCAAAATTTCAATAATTTTCTCTTCCATCTTCGTTTCTTCTCCTTTTTAACTATATTACTGTCTCATATTTCATAAAGAGATTTCTTTCCTCATCATAGGGAATGGTAATTGCATTACTGCTTGCCCGCTCCTCTTCTTTTTTAATGAGCTTATATCTCTTTATCTTTATTTTTTCATTGTTGTATGTAGTAACTGCCTGTGGGAAAATATCATTTTTTCCATAATCCATGGAACGTAAAAGCTTATAGATATCCCAAGGGGTATCACTCAGTTCAAAGCTTCCTTCACCGGGAATTTCATAGGATTTGTAAATTCGTCTTGCCTCTGATATTCCTTGTTTTCTTGTAAATGCTTTACCTTCCAAAACCTGACAGTACACTTCCGCAAAGGCTTCTGATGCAAGCCCCATAAGCTTTGCCACCAGCTCATAGGCACGCTCATCCTCGCCTATTTCACATTCCTTCTGAATGATAATGTCACCATCATCAATCCCCGTTGACACATAATGCCAGGTGATTCCTGTGGATTTACAATTATCATATATTACCCAGCTGGGAGCATTCCTTCCCGGATAATCCGGTAATAATGCATTGTGAAAATTCACAATTGTAATATTCTCATTTCCTACTAATCGGGATGGGAACAAATAATTATTGCTGGCACTGATTATCAGGGTCTTTAAATCTGTACCGTCTTCAAAATACTCTGTCAATTCTTCTTTTTCCGGTATGGTTCTGCAAACAATGTCATTCTTTTGGGCATATTTCTTTGCCTGATTAAACTCATGGATTTCATGCTCAATATATTCCACACAATATCCATATTCTGATGACTTTTCATGCACAAGCTCTAAGACATCCCCTGTAACAATTCCATAGCCAATCACAATTACCTTTTGGAACAAAGTACTTTTCATCAAAGCATCTCCTTCAGTTTTACCCTGTCAATTTTTCCATTTGCATTAATCGGCATATCTGCTAAATATTTGACTTTTCCGGGAATCATATAGTCAGGAACCAACTCACTTATCCGCTCCCGAATAAACTCTCTGGATAAATCGGAATCAAGGAACAACACTATTTCCTGTCTTTTTTCATTATACAGACAGCAGCATAATGTAACTTCCTCCAAGGACGATACTGCTGTTTCTATTTCTCCAAGTTCAATTCGATGTCCCAGATGCTTGATTTGGAAATCCTTTCTCGACAAATAAATGATTTCTCCAAACTCATTATACTTTACAAGGTCTCCGGTTCGATAAATAATTTCAGGAACCGCTTTATTTAAAGGATTCTGAACAAATGCCTCTCTGGTTTTCTCCGGGTTATTGTAATACCCCATGGAAAGTGAGGTTCCTCGTACACAAAGCTCACCCACTTCATCCTCTTTTACCAATTCATCCTTCTCATTCAGTACAAGAATTTCTGTATTTTTCATAGGAATTCCAATGGGTAATGGTTCCTCGTCAGAAAACTCACGATCCACAATATAGTAAGTGCAGGCATCCGTTATTTCTGTGGGACCATATAGATTTGCATACACTACATCCGGCAGGTACTTTCTCCATATATTTAACTGCTTGTTGGGCATAACCTCCCCACAAAACAGAACTCGCTTCAAGGTTCCGGTCAAATCCACATTACGAAATGCCTTTAATTTAGAAACCACAATTAACGCAGAGGGCACCCAAAAAATGGTATTAATCCCATTGTCCTTAATATAGTTTAACAGCAATACTGCCTGGAAAAACAGCTTTTTAGGGATGATATACAAGGTTGCTCCTGTCTTCATACAGGAATAAATATCCAGAATGGAATTATCAAAATAAAACGGCGCCTGATTACCAAACTTGTCTTCACTGCTTATTTCAAAGGTTTCCGTCACCCAATCAATATAATCAATCACGGACCTGTGATTAATGGAAACTCCCTTGGGAACCCCCGTGGAGCCCGATGTAAATAATACATAAAGCAAATCCGTGTCAATAATCCCTTCCGTTACGGGAGATACAACTGCTTCATCACAAGTTTCACTTTCTATCTCTTCGTATATAAGGTAATTTCCCTGAAAGCTTAGCTCCTCAAAACGGGACTTCAATTCCTTTGTGGTAATTACAACAGAGGGCTGTAAAATCTCCAAAATTTTATCAATTCGTGATTCGGGCATATCCACATCGATTGGTGAATAAAAGCCTCCCGAATAGGCAACTCCCATAAAGGAAACCAAAACCTCTAATCCTTTTTCCAAATAAACTACAACGGGAGATTTTAATTCCATTCCCATTTCCCGTTTTACAGAAATAATTTGCCGTGCTATTGCAAGACTTTTATTCCTATATTCACCATAGGTAATGCTTCCTCTTTCATCACATATGGCAACCTTATCCGGCATTGCCTTTGCTGTATGTTCCAACCAAGCTAAAACAGAGTTTTTCATATTAAATAATCTCCTGTGTATTCTTTTAGAAAACAGCGGTGCTATAGTCTACCCCGTCTGTATAAAAACCATTTTTACCATTGATTGCTACAAATAGTTTTCCTTCATTTTCCGTTAAATCTCTTATCATAAAATCCGAAGTGGCTCTTAAATCGTATGTAACAAGTTTCAATTTGTCATCAAACATGGATATCGCTTTTAAACCGGATTCACATAACACATTCTGAGTTTCTTCACTATCCAGAGGTGCTGCACTTACTGCAACATTAAAGGGACGTACATGCATGGAATACTTTCTTTTTTCTCTTTTTCCATCCAAGGTAATATAATCAGCCTCAAAGAATTTCTCTTTTCGATAAGGCACTTTAGCCATTATTTCACTATAATGCAAAATCGTCAATGAAGAATTTGCCATATTTCCAAGATTTACCTGCTTTGCGGATTTTTCATACAGAAAAGAAAAAATACTTTTTTCATCCAACCCGTTTATATTATTGTACTCTAACAATTCCTGCTCATATTTTCCACTTACAACCCAGGAATATAAGGGATGTGCCGTTCTCTTAAAATCCCTTCTTCCCAAAGCAATGGTTCCTAAGGAACCCACTCTGCTGGGAGAAGTTTTTACATCAAATTCTATACCTTTACAAAAATCCCATGAGAAAGCGCGTATCAGTACAGTTCCGTCCTTGCCCACAGCTTCCTTTAAAGCATCAATTAACTTATTTGCATCAAAGTCCAGCTTTCGCTTTCTGCAATAGGACATAATACTCATCAAATCAGATGCCACATCAATCACATCCCCACTTTGCAGATTGGCAAGCTCTACATAGCCTTTATAATCAAATTCTATTCCATCCAAAGCTCATTCCTCCCAGCTTATAAGCTTATTATCTTTCAGTTTTTCTTTTATTTCAATCAAATCATAGGGCGCAACACCAATTATCTGAGCAATATCAAAAAGGTCGTTTCTTCCATCCGCATAGGCAATAAAATTAGTCATTGCGGCAACTGCATTATAGCTTCCCTTCTGACTGATTGTAGGATACAGACCACGTTTCCCAAGCTGAGGTTCTCCAAGAACTGTCATTCTATATTTTCCATTGTGTTCCATGCAATTAATCCACTGCACCATAGTCTCATAGGCTCCCTGAAGCCCGGAAGGTGAAATCAATTCCATATTATCTGCGGATGTATGATACTCCGGATAAACACCATACTTGGAGCGGCAAAAGCCCACAACGGGTAACTCAATCCCAGGAGCATTGTATTGACGCTCATCAGAGCCACGCTTCAGAAAGGAATACTCAGAATGAGTCTGCTTCGTATTCAGTATGGTTGTTAAAGATTTGTCCGCAATGGTATCCGCATATCTGGAATGAATAATGGAATAATCCCTGTCATCTCCCACACAGGATAGGACGATTCCCGCTACCAGCTTTTCCTTCAAATGTTCAACATTACAACTGAGATAAGTAATCGCACCTATGGTTTCCGGATTCAACACAAAGCGATAGGTATATTTTCTGTTTTTCAGGGAATTTACATAACGCATCAAAGCTGCCAGCACCACCGGACCGGAGCACTCGTTATTTGCCATGGAGGGATGACAGGTATAGCTTGTAAGCAGTAATTCCTCCTCCGTCTCTCCCGGTATCACAAGTTCCGCATAGGTAAGGCTGCCGGGGGAAAGCTCACTGTCAACATAAATGTGATACTCTCCATCCTCCAAAGCATCCAATTGCTTCTTGCTCATGCAAAAACCATATCTTTCCTTATAATATGACGTAACATAGGGAATTACCTCCGGCTGGTCAGGCTGAGTATAAACCACCTGCTTCAATTCCTCTAACGTAACCCACTTATCAATGGGCATGGAATACCCCATGACATGGAGGTTGTTGTCCTTCATGTCAATAATTTTCTTTCCCTGTTTATCTTCTATGTATGCAGAACGAATAGCCCATTCCTTGGGAACTGTCCAATCAAATACCTGAGTACCGGTGGGCACTTCATGGATATCCAATTTGATTCCATCCTGTTCAATATAATCAGAAATAATTTTTAATGTTTTTCTGACACCCTCTCCTGTAATGCTTCTACATATAGGAAAAATTTTATCTGCAAGATCATATATTTCCTGTCCCAGGTACTGAATGGTTTCCATCTACTCCTCACTCCTTTATGTGTCACAATAATGGTATCTACAAGCTAATATATACACATTATTTTCATCGATCTTATAAATCAGCCTATCCTTGTCATTAATACGTCTACTCCAAAATCCTGCTAAATTACCTGTTAATGGTTCAGGCTTTCCGATACCTTCATTGCCATTTCTGCATATGTCTTCAATCAGACTGTTTATTTTTTTCAATGTCTTTCTATCCTCAGTCTGCCAATAAACATAGTCCTTCCATCCATTATCCGTAAATACTTTATTCATCCGTATTTACCTCAACAAGATTCTGCACCGAAATATTTCCTTTCTCTAACTGTGCCTTGGATTCCATTAACCAATCATAATTTGCTTTATTACCCATGACATAAACGTTTTCCATCAAATTATTATAGGATTCCTCAGATAACATAACCACATTTTTATTGTCTTTGCGTGTCACAATCATAGTTTCATAATCATCTGTAACCCTATCCATATAGGCTTTCATATTATCACGAAGATTTGTATAATTTACAGCTAACATAAATACACCTCCTTATTACAACGTACAGTTTTCTGTACATCAATTATAACGTACCATTTTCTGTACGTCAAGTGATTATATTATTATGCAAAAACATACAAGTTTACCTCTACTGCAACTCATACGGTGTCACCTGATATACGTAATAATTTAACCAATTACTATACAAATTATTACTGTGGGAACGCCACTGCAAAAGAGGCTTTTCCTGAGGATTATCATCAGGATAATAATTATAGGGAACCTGTATGGGCAATCCCTTATTCAAATCTCTGATATATTCATTATTCAGAGTATAACGATCATATTCCGGATGACCGTTTACAAAGATTTTCTTTCCGTTCTCTGCAATTGCCAGAAAGACTCCTGCAGTTTCGGATTCTGCCAGCACAGTCAGTTCCTTGCAGGCATGGATTGCAGCCGCCGGAGTCTCCGTATGACGACTGTGAGGTGCTAAAAAGATATCATCAAACCCTCGCACCAAAGGAACCTTTCGATTGGAAACCTTATGCTCATAAACTCCAAAAAGCTTCCCGGGAAGCTGAGCTTTATTGATTCCATAATAATGATAAAAGCCTGCCTGAGCTGCCCAACAGATATGCAGAGTGGAGGTTACGTGTGTTTCCGCCCAATCCATAATCTCACAGGTTTCCTCCCAATAATCCACCTCTTCAAAGGTAATATCCTCCACCGGCGCTCCGGTAATAATCATTCCATCAAACTTTCTATCTCTGATTTCATCCAATGTAGTATAAAATTTATTCAGATGACTGGCAGGAGTATTCTGAGATACATGACTTTTTACATTCATAAAAGTAACATCTACCTGCAAAGGCGTATTAGACAAAGCACGTAAAAGCTGCAACTCCGTATCCTGCTTAATGGGCATATTATTTAATATCAATACCTGCAACGGACGAATATCCTGATGAATGGCACGAAATTCATCCATTACAAATATATTTTCATTTTCTAATATCTCTTTTGCCGGCAAATCGCTCTGTGTTTTAATTGGCATTGGTATCTCCTCATACTTTCTGTCTCATTGTCTGTTTCATTATAATTAGCCTACGCTCTTCCCTAATGATTCCTACATATATTGCTTTAAGAAATCCTCTTCTGTTAATATGGGAACCTGTAATTCCTTAGCTTTTTTATTTTTAGAGGAAGTAGATGCAATATCATTATTAATCAAGCAGGTAGTCTTACCGGTAACACTTCCGGTTACCTTACCACCCTTCTGCTCAATCAAATCCTTCAGTTCATTACGACTGCCAAAGTGATTTAAGCTTCCTGTAATCACAAAATTCATACCGGAAAGTGTCTGGCTATCCGCATCCACCTTGGGAACCTCGATTTGTAATTCCTGTCCAAGTCTGGCTATCTTCTGTAAATTATCCTTATCCTGCATATAATCTACATAAGCATTAGCAATCACCTCTCCAATCCCTTCAATGGCGCTGAGAGTTTCCACATCCGCTTTCTGCATTCGTTCCAAATCATAATCAAAATGCTTGCAAAGCATTTTGGCATTAGCCACACCGATATTAGCTATTCCCAAACCATAAATCAAACGGGGAAGTGTTGTATTTCTGGCATTATTAATGCTCTGTATCAGGTTTTGATAGGATTTTTCGCCGAAGCCTTCCATTTGGGTAATCTCCTCCCGATAATCCTCCAAATGAAATAAATCAGCATATTCCTGAATAAAGCCCCTGTCAATGAATTTTTCCAAAGTGGCTTCGGACAAACCGTCTATATTCATGGCATCCCGACTTACGAATAAGGTAAACGCTTTAATCCTCTTAGCCGCGCATTTCTCATTTAAGCAATAAAGTGACTGCACATCATTTATCTGTCGAATCTGAGTGGCTTGTCCACATACGGGACAAACCTTTGGAATCTCCACTGTATCACTCTGGGTAAGATTTTCTGCAATCTGAGGAATAATCATATTGGCTTTATAAACAGTAATAGTGTCACCAAGCCCTAATTTCAATCCGCGCAAAATACTAATATTATGGACGGATGCACGGCTCACCGTAGTTCCCTCCAGCTCCACCGGCTCAAAAATTGCCACCGGATTAATCAGTCCTGTACGGCTGGCACTCCATTCAATCTCCACCAGCTTTGTTTCCCTAAGCTCATCCGCCCATTTAAAGGCAATGGAATGTCTGGGAAATTTAGCAGTTCTCCCTAATGACTCCCCATAGGCAATATCCTCATAGGATAATACCAATCCATCCGATGGAATATCATAGGTTTCAATCTTGTGCTCAAAGTTCTCTATTGCCTGTAAAATCGTATCCTCCGTTACCAACTCATGCTCCACAACGGCAAAGCCTTGTTCCTTTAAGAAGGCAAACTGTTCCATTTTGGAGTTAATTGAAATCGTGTTGCCATTCTCCCCCATGTTCACTAAAGAAAATGCAAAAAACTGCACATTTCTCTTTGCCGTAATCTCATTATTTAATTGGCGCACAGAACCACTGCATAAATTTCTGGGATTCTTATACTTGGCATCTTCCTCTGAAATTTCCTGATTAATCTTTTCAAAATCAGAATAGCTGATAACAGCTTCTCCACGCAACACCAATTCCCCTTTATAAGGAATGGTTACCGGCAGATTTTTAAAGGTTCTTGCATTATTGGTCACTACTTCACCAATTTCTCCATTGCCTCTGGTAACTGCTTTTGCAAGTTTTCCCTCAATATAAGTCAATACAATGGTAAGTCCATCCAGCTTCCAACTTAAAATTGCCGGATTTCCTTGCAACCAACTTTGCAGTTCTTCACGACTTTTTGTTTTGCCTAAAGAAAGCATTGGACTTTCATGTTTTTCCTTGGGTAACTCGTCCACTGCTTCAAAGCCAACATTTACAGTGGGACTGTTTGCCAAAACAAAACCTGTCTCCTGCTCTAATTGTTCCAATTCATCATACAATTTATCATATTCATAATTGCTGATAATTTCTTCATCCTTGGCATAATAAGCTTCTGCAGCTTCATTTAATTTATCCACTAAATACTTGATTCGTTCCGTTTTTGACGACTGCATTCAATACTCCCACCTTCTAAAAATTAATTCCTATTTTAACATTTTGCAACTTTTATAAAGCTCTGTTAACTCTTCCCGGGTAGCTTCCCGGTACTCACCCGGCTTCAAGTCCCCTAATCGCAAATTCATTACGCGGATTCTCTTTAAACCTTTCACCCGGAAACCACACTCACTGCACATTCTTCTTATTTGCCTATTGACTCCTTGAGTCAGAATAATTCTGAATGTAAATTTACTGATTTTTTCCACCTTACAAGGTCTTGTTGTAAGCTCTAAATCCTTCAAAAAGATTCCTCCTGACATTTTCTCCAAAAAAACATCCGTTATCTCTTTATCAACCCTTACAATATACTCCTTTTCATGACGATTTGCGCCACGCATCATAGCATCAATCAAGTCCCCGTCATTAGTCAAAACCAAAAGTCCTTCCGAATCCTTATCCAATCTGCCTGCATAAGTTACCCGCACAGGATAATGAATCATATCAGTTATTATCTTCTCTGCATGGCGATCCTTTTCCGTACAGGTAACACCTATGGGCTTATAAAATACCAAAACCTTCTTTTCCGCCCTGCCCTGCAGTATTTTCTTATTTACTTGAATCTCATCTGCTTCCGTCACCTGCATGCCGGCAGTAGCCGGTACGCCATTTACCAAAACTCTTCCCTGTTCAATCAGCTTGTCCGCCTCTCTACGGGAGCACACCCCGCATTGAGCCAAATATTTATTCAGCCGAATCTGTTCCATAATATTCCATCTCTTCCAATCTTCTTACCTTGGGCACACCATTTCCCTCAGTTAACCCTCTTTTCGCCAGCTTATCTGCCAGCTCATTATACTTTACATTAGTATGTGCTGCAACCTTAGTAAAGGTAATCTGAATGCTTTTACTCCATTCACGCATTGCAGCAGTATACTTTTGAGTCAGTTCTGTTTTACTTCTCCATTCCCCTGTAACCCACTTTTCAATGCCCTGATAATCATAGCATATCTCTACCGCCTCAAAACCATTCATCATAGCTGTTTTTACCGCAAACATTGCTCCCAGCATTTCTCCTGTTACGTTTCGATGCTGCAGGGACTGTGGATTATTCCCATTACCAAATTCCACATAGATTCTGCCATCACTCAAAATAAACACACAGCCAAAGGAATATTTTGAAATGGAGAGGTCAAAGCTGCCGTCCACATAGGTAAGCAGCTTCTTCTTTGAAAAATCCTTCTCTCTATGTTCAATAACATCCGTCATTTTGCCTTTACTCAATTGCTCTTCCCCCGCCGAAGTGATTCCTGCATACTCACAAGCCTCACTATAATTCACAAAGCCCTTATACTCGGCTCCCGGAAAACCATCCACACTCTTTTTACATTCCTCCCAGGTATTAAAAACGCCGGTTATTTTTCCTTTTCTGACTCCGTAATACTTTTTTGCTGCCATTTCTTTACTCTCTATCTGATAAAATTAGTCTTAACTGCCGTTTCTCTCTCAGGGAAGGTAATTCCTTCCTTTTTTCCTGCTTCAATACATTTCAAAAGCCATGCCATATTATTACCGAGGGTACGCATGGTTTGCAAGCCTTCTAAATCCTGCAATACCTCTTCCGGTGTGTTTCCATGTACCATATTCCAATACTGACTGGATACAATGGGCATACAGCTTATGGTAAAATATTTGTTAATCTGGTCAAAGGTGGACGCCGCGCCGCCTCGCCTGCAGCTTACCACACAAGCACCGGGCTTGCCCTGAAAGGCTGCTCCCTTCCCATAAAAGGCTCTATCCAAAAAGGAAGTCAATGCACCGGAAGCAGAAGCATAATGTACCGGAGAACCAAAAATAAATCCATCCGCCGCCTTTGCCTTTTCCACAAACTCATTTACTCCATCCTCAATAAAGCATTTTCCTGTTTTTCCACAGGCACCGCAACCAATACATCCGGCAATGGGCTTTGCTCCTACCTGAATGATTTCCGTTTCAATCCCCTGTTTTTGCAAAGCACCCTCTACTTCTCTCAATGCAGTGTATGTACAACCATTTGCTTTTGGACTTCCATTTACCAATAAAACCTTCATATCAATATACCTTTCCTTTTTCTAGTCTTCCATTCTAAACCATAATGCATCAATTATACCATAAACTCCTATGTTTTTAAATCACTTTTATCTGCCTTTTAAGCCATTCTTAATCTGACATATCTTATCCTTACAATTGACACACTGCAAATTCTTATTGGAGCCGCTCCAGAAACGTTCCGGATGCTTGGCATAAATAATTTCCCACTTAATCAATACCACACAGGAAGTAAAGAACAGGCTCCAGCTAAAGAAATTCTGAATAAACAGCATGGGGGTAAACATCATAAAATGTCCCCAATCATAAATTCTGCAATTCACGCAACATCTGTTCTTCATAATTCCTGATTGGAAGGGACAAAAAATCAAGATACAAATATAGTCACATAAGAAATAAAATACCGTCAGCATCAGCAAATCCGCATGATCCAATACACCAAACAAATACAACAAACCGAATATCGCATTAAAACAAAGCCATATCAGCATTACCATCCATGCTTTTACATTCTGATCCTGTACATACTTTAATAATTCCGGTTCCGAATACCCTTCCTGCACTACAAACTTCTTTTTCTCAGCCTTGCGTATAGCCATGGACAGCTTTTCCGTCGGGAAAATATGTGTAAGCATCATTACCATAAATCCCAGCCATAAAACATGAATGACAGAGATTCCCATCCAGACAGGCTGAGTCATAAGCCGATACATGGAAGCTTTATCCGTCAAATACATAACCAAAATTACAATAAAAACAGTAATTCTGATTGCAAACTTAATCAGATACCTAGTCAACATGCTGGTTTTTATGATTTTTTTCATGATATCCCTGCTCCTTATTCTTTGAAAAAAATAGCACCTCTGTGATAAATGTCTTATCTTCAATACTTTATCACAAAAATGCTATTTTTTCTATGAATCTATCCCTTTTCTTCCTCTAAAAAGATTTTTATCCCTTTATTATCCAAACAGAGAAAATGTAGCAAAAATTGCTGAAAGCAACGATGCAACCAAGGATACCACCGTAATCTGTGTGTTAATGGAAGGACCTGCTGTATCCTTAAAAGGATCTCCTACCGTATCTCCGATAACAGCAGCCTTGTGTGCAGTACTTCCCTTTCCCCCTTCATTGCCGGCTTCCACATACTTCTTGGAATTATCCCATAAGCCTCCTGCATTTGACATAAACAAAGCAAGCAACAGACCACTGATAATATTTCCCAAAAGGAAACCTCCAACTGCCTTTGCACCGCCTATCATTCCAACCAGAACCGTAGCAAGAATACTCATGAGACCTGCAGGAATCAATTCTCTCAAAGCTCCCGTTGTGGCAATATCAATACATTTGTCATACTCCGGCTTTGCCTTAGGGTCTCCTTCTTTGAGCCCTTTAATTTCACGGAATTGCCTATGGATTTCAGCAACCATGCGCTGAGCATTTTTATCCACACCCAGAATCAGCATTGCTGAGAAAACCGCAGGAATGGATGCTCCGATAAGAGTACCGAAAAATACCGTGGGATCCATAATATCGAATCCGGTAATCAACTCCCTTCCGGCTTCTGCCAATGCCGCATTTACCTCCGACATAAATGCACCCAGCAAGGAAATTACAGTCAATCCGGCCGCACTAATGGAAAATCCCTTGGTAACCGCCTTTACTGTGTTTCCTGCACTATCCAATTCATCCGCAATACGAATGGTCTCTTCTCCTAATTCTCCCATTTCTGCAAGACCACGGGCATTATCCACAATGGGACCATAGGCATCATTGGAAATAATCATACCCACAATAGAAAGCATACCTACCGCTGCCATGGAAATGCCAAATATCGCATAGCCCTCTCCCATGGGTTCACAAATTTTATAAGCAGCCAAGGCAGAAATTGCAATACCAATCATGGCAGGCATTGCGGAAATAAAGCCATAAGCAACACCGGAAAGAATGGTAAACGCAGGTCCTGTCTGGGAAGCATGTGCCACCTTTCTTACAATAGGTTTGGAATCATCGGTAAAGTAATCCGTGGTAATTCCGATAATCACACCTACCAACAAGCCCACCGTTGCAGCTCCCCAGATTCTCCAGGAAAATCCCGGAACCAGCCAGGTAGCTAACGCTGTCAGTATCATAAAGATAGCAGTAGTCACATAAGTAGAGGAATTCAATGCCTTTGTTGGATTACCATTTTTGCCGATACGTGCTGTAGCAATACCGATAATGGAGGACAAAAGCCCCATTACACCATACCCAAAGACCATGGATACATTGGAAAAGGAGCCACCGGACAAAGACTGGGCAATTACAATTGCAGAGGTCATGGCTGCCACATTGGAATCAAACAAATCGGCTCCCATACCTGCCACATCTCCCACATTATCACCTACATTATCTGCAATTACCGCAGGATTACGAGGGTCATCCTCCGGAATTCCCAATTCTACCTTTCCCGTTAAATCTGCAGATACATCCGCTGTTTTCGTAAAAATCCCACCACCAGCTTTAGCAAAAAGAGCCAGGGAGCTTGCTCCGAAGGAAAAGCCCAACAAAATGGAAGCATCCCCTACCAGCATCAGCACTGCCGCTACACCAAACAGGGAACAACCAACCACAATCAGTCCCATTACAGCTCCACCTCTAAAACCAATGAGGAAAGCCGGCTTAATTCCCTTCTGCGCCGCCTCTGCTGAACGTCCATTGGAAAGACTTGCCACCATAATACCAATCTTACCTGCAATTGCAGAAAGAACCGTACCGGCTATGTAAGCAAGTGCCATAGCTATGTTGGACACAGCCTTTCCCTTCCAGATGGGAGTAGGTAAAAATAGTAAAATCAACAACCCAATTACTGAGGCAAAAATTGCCAGAATCTTGTATTCCCGGCGCATAAAGGTATTGGCGCCTTCCCGAATCAATGCTGCCACCTCAATGATTTTTCCATTCTTAAGTGGCTGTTTCTTCACCCATAAATACAGGTACGCTGCATAAGCAAATGCAATGACGGCTATCAAAAATGAAAGCCCATAAAAAATTGATAAATACTGTTCCATAAGAAAACCCTCCTTCCCTATCATATTATTCTACACTTTTAATTTTACCACAAAAAAAAGTCATGTAACAGTTAAAACGCTTAACTTACATGACTTTTATGTTTATCATTATTCCATATTGTCTAACAATTCCTGATAAAACCTTGAGTAATCCACTCTTTTATCTCCCATAAAACGGATTGCTGAGGATGGATGGGAATTCATAATACCTGTCAAAAGGTAGGGAATATCATATCCCCAAACATTTCCCTTATCCTTCTCTGCCTGAATGTACTTCTGTACAAAATCCATAACCGGTACCAAATTGTATCTGGGATTACGCAAAAATGCAAGTAGGGATTCCATGTAACAGTTACCTGCACCACGTCCCATTCCACTTACTGTTGCATCCAGTAAGCTTGCACCATTGGTCAACGCCTCAATGGTATTGGCAAATGCCAACTGCTGATTATTGTGTGCATGAATACCAATCTTCTTTCCATGCTTCTCCGCAATATTCATATACATATCCGTAAGTCTCCGTATCTGCTCAGGATAAAAAGCTCCAAAGCTGTCCACCAGATAAATAATATCCACATCACATTCTGCCAGAAGCTCAAGTCCTTTGCATAATTCATCCTCACGTACCTTGGAAATCGCCATAATATTAACGGTAGTTTCATAACCCTTTTCATGGGCATCCTGAATCATCTCAATGGCAGTTGGAATCTGATGGATGTAAGTTGCAGTACGAACCAAATCAATTACACTGTCTTCCTTCTTCAAAATGTCATTCTTGTAATCCGTTCTTCCTACATCCGTCATAACGGCAATTTTCATATCAAAATCATTATTTCCTACAACGGCACGAATATCCTCTTCCTCACAGAATTTCCACTTTCCGTAATCTTCCTTTTTGAAGATTTCCTTGGACGCCTTATAGCCAAATTCCATATAATCAACACCGGCTCTAATATTGGTGCGATATAAATCCTTTACAAATTCATCCGAAAACGCAAAATTATTTACCAATCCTCCGTCACGAAGGGTACAATCAACTACCTTAATATCAGGTCTGAATGCAATTAAATTTCCATTATTTCTTTCCATAATGTCCTCCAATCAGGCAAGCGGCTTCTTTTTGTCGCTTTAAACCGTTACACTTTAAAGTCCTAAAGCATATTAAATATAATAATACTATTTCTTTTAAATGTCAACTTAAAATTCTCTTCTTCTCTTGACACTTAGAATCCTCTTTTTCCTTAGACATTATGGAATATTTCCAGGTTTTCTCCCTCTATGGAATATCAACCACTACGTTCTTTACTATAACATTCTTAATTGCATCCTCATTGAAACCGTCTTTTTTCGCCTTAATATTCAAATTCTCAAAGACAAAATCAGAAAGCAGATACTGCTTCTCATCCTTGGTTACATTGAAGTAAATACTACATTCACAATTACAATTTTTCATTACAATATGATCTGCAATTGACAAAGGGATATCTTTTCTATCCTTTAAATCAAAAAACTGAGTCCATGGATTGATATTAATAAAGTTAATTATTTTTCCTTCGATATCCTCTGCTGTGATATATTCATAATGCTGGGGAGTATCCGGTCTCATTTTTAACCACATAAAATTATATCCTGAATGCACTTTTATTCTTCTAATCAGAATATTTCTGTTATGTATGGACTCTGAACCACAGGTCAGACAGCCATGGCAAAAGCCATACACACAATCCTCCACCAGAATTCTCTCATTGGAGCCATTTTCCTCTGCGGTATCCGCCCAGGGTCCCTTTCCACCCTTTAATACCACAGCATCGTCATTTACCTCCATATAGCAATTCTTTACCAATACATCCGTACAAACATCAATATCAATGGCGTCCGTACTGGGTGCTTTCACCGGTTCCACAGGTGAATAAATAAAGCAATTAATATATTTTACATGATGACATTTATAGATATGATTGGTCCAAAAATGAGCATTAATCAAATGCAAATCTGCCACCAGTACATTACTGCTGTTGGAAATATACACAAGTCTGGGGCGTTGCTCATCCTTATTGGTGCATTTGGGATTCCATATTCTTCTCATACGAAAGGCTTTCCAGGATTTAAATCCATTTCCGTCAATGGTTCCCGGACCACACATGGTAAAACCATCCACTCCATCCGCATTAATCAGAGCAGTGAAATACTTACAGGTTTCTCCCTCGATTCGGGTTTCCTTGATATCATAATCATAAATCTCGCTGCTTCCTTTTAGCACACCACCCTCTGCAACATAGAGATTTACTCCCTGTTTAAAATAAAGAGAGCCCGTCATGTAAGTTCCCTGAGGAACCACAATCACACCGCCACCCTCTTCATGAACTTTATCGATTAACGCCTGAATTTCCTTTGTATAAATTCTTCCGTCATCAACGATCTGATAATCCGTTAATACATACTTCTTTCCCAACTCTTCAAGAGTCGGCACTTTTGTGTCATAAAACCATTCATCAATAGGAGTTCCATCCGGGAAAAATTCTTTTGTTTCGCTCATTTGTTTTCTTTCTCCTTTGCTTTTTTATTCCGGTACTTCAACCGATGCCATGGTATCTGCCACATCCACAATGGCAGGTCCCATTCCGAAAGCTTCCGTATTATCAGCAGTCTCTACGGGGTCTTCGTACTCCTTCTTTTCCTCATCCTCCCAAAGAGAGTCATACTTTTCCTTTTCTTTTTCCTTTGCCAAAGCCCCCATATTTTTAGCTGTCTGATACAACTCCATGCTGTATTCCATCAGTTTCCGCTCATCGGATGCAGGCACAATGGCTCCCTTCATAAGTCTTCTGGCAACCTCCAGAATCTTTCCCATATCCGCCACATAATCCTCCATGGCCTCTCCCTGTTGCTTAGCAGAAACCATATTGGCTATAGCTGACCACTGCTGCAAAAGCTTATCCATATAATTTTGATATTCATTTTGCTTCTTGGTCACCGCCTCTATAGTCAGTTCCAAAACAGCCGCCTCATTGGCATAAATACTTTTCCCATCAGGAGTGGTATTCATCTTCTGCTCCAATTCCTGCTTCTGCTTCGCAAGAATTGTATGCTGTTCCCGATAAGCTCTTATCTGTGTGTTATAAAGTTGCCTTGCCTCTGAAATTTTCATAATATCACATCCTTATGATTTGTGAGATACATCCGTGTATCCGTTAAAATGTTATCATAGCTGAACTACTCCGAACCATAGGTTCTTAATAGAGTTATCGGATAATCAAGGGGATATGTTAATATATTATTTGATTTCCATTTGCCATTCATCGTCCTCTTCTACTCCGCAGATTCTTTATTACATTATCAATACTATCTTCGGTAACGATATCCGGATATTTTTCATTTACAGCTGCAAGTTCCTTCTTTGTTTCATCTTCTATCTGCGTAAGAATTCTGTATTCCTCCTGCAATTCCAAAACAGACCGCTGCACATATTTTCGCACCCTATCATATACATCAGCCTTTATAATCTCTTTCGGTTCTCCATATAGATATTGTATAGCAGCATCTATTTTATCCATAGAAAAGTCCCGGGCATCCTTTTTCAAATATATCAAAATGCCAACTATATCCGATATATCATTTCTATATTCCCTTGCGGAAACCATTTTCATCGCAATCAAATACTCTGCATTTACTGTCCTGATTTCCAGACTTCCACCATTAAATGAACAAAAATGCTTCGATACCTCTCGCAATTTAACCGAATAAGATGCTGTGTGGTAAAAGTCCGTATTCATCCAATCATTTGGCAGATTATATTGGTCTGCAACTCGATAAGACACACTTTTTATCATTTCCATGGACTGAACCAGAATATCAAAATCCTGTGTATACTCTCTAAAGCCATAATTCAGCAATATACTGCCGCCACCAACTATTACAATCTCTGTTGGAACATGACTCCCATTTTGCTTTTTGTATTCTTTAGCAAATGCTTTTAATATCGTGTATGCATTATCCTTTGTGATTAAAGTTTTTTGCCCATTATCATACTGCATCATATAAATCTCCTTCGTAAATATTATGTTTTACAAATTCCGGTATGCAGTTCTCGTACTTGCGGGTTTCTATTCGATCACCCACATAATAGGGTTCTTTCAATGATTGGCTTCTAAGCTTTGAATACTCCTGACACAGCGAAACCTGATTCTTTTTGGATAAATAATCAAGCAAGCTTAATAAATACATCGCTTTCAACATATCCTGATGCAATAGGTAATGATCAATTCTGCGTTTTTCAAGAATCTCCAACATAACATCAATTTCATCATTACACTTTAAATCATGGTGCAACTTATTTCTAAATGTTTGAAAATCTTCTTTTTCATATACCAAATCATCTATACTGATTTTCAAAAATACTGCTATTTTCTTCAGTGTTTTATATTGGCACTCCTCCAAATTTACTTTTTCGTTAACAATATCATTTAGGGTAGAATACGGAATAGATGTAACTGCCGCCATTTCTCTTACTGAAATATGATTTTCCTTTAAATATGCTTTTATCTTCATCTTCTCTACCTCCTATTTATATTATTACCGCCCAACCGTGAATTTGTCAATAATATTCCTCAATAAAACACGCATGGAGAAAGGCTTCAACCATGCGTGTTTGCTTACTTTTTTAATTTAATTTTGTCTATTACACAATTCCCTGCGCTGTCATAGCCGCTTCTAAGGTAACCGCATAATTTCTGGGGTTTTGAGGCCGTTTGTATATCACGTGTATATAGTTATTGTCGGACAATTTCGAATAACACCTATTTTAAAAATCATTAATACTTGCCAAAACATACCAATTATTTAAAAAAGAGAACTTCCTTATTCTTTACTTTTTATAAGCATATCATCTATCAATTTCACATCTTCTAAATCTTTTTCTCTTCCCATTTGTATTTTCATTTCCCTAATACTTTCTATATTTGCAGTTGGAATCCCTTCAATATAATCAATTCCTAAAACTTCCCAATTTTCAAAAACTTCTATATCCTCTTCCAAAGAAATTTTTCTATACCCCAAAGAATTTTTTGTAACAGAATATCCCTTAGTTTCAAGAGAACAAAACATTTTCGTCGTGCATGCTATATCTATGTCTTTCGTATCACTCCTGATCCCGTGCAAAACCATTGCGCCTCCTGCAATCACCCAATAACTATTAATATCAAAATCTATTTTTTTCAATCTAATAATTATTTCTTTTTTATTCATACTTAACCTTTCTATTTCCAACAGATATTATAGATTTCAAAAACAATACCCAGCACCCCAATTAATGTAAAAAAGAGGAAGATCAATCGAAACAATTTCGAATAACTGAGAAAACGCTTGGCAATCCAATTCCATCTTCTCTCATATAACGTTTTTTCTTGTTCAATACTAAAAATCATAATCTCATTGCCATATTTAGCAATATTTTTCTGCTCTATTGTTTTTAGTGCATCTTCTGAAAATTTTATCATCGTTTTTGTTCTCATATCTAATGCATAAAAAATCAAAGAGAAAAAAATGATAGATATACAAACAGTAAATCGAAATGCAACCAATTCTCCATCTAATTGAAATAATGTAAGTAGCCCTGTAATAAAAAACGTTTCCAATACAATATAAAAATTCAAAATTTGCATTCTTTGGTTTGCATGAATAGCAAAGTAATCCCATAAAATTTTCAAAAAATCACTTTCTGCCAGACCTGTATCACTATGATTCATAAATCTTCCCTCTCACAATAAACTATTAACAAGTTTTTCTATACTATCTACATATTGCTCTATCTTTTTTCTTTTATAAACATAAATGTATGATGGATGATGAATAGGAACATAATAAATCCCTTCGTGTTCTTTATACGAATAATTAAATTCGTCCCACTTATCAAATTCTATATTGAAATGCTTTTCAACTGAGGAATATACCTTTTCGCCCAACAAAAAGACAATTCTAGGAGATAATTCTTTAATCTCTTTTTTTAAATTACCAAAACAACTATCTATCTCCTTCTTATTAGGATATCTTAATTTATTCTGTTCATTTAGCGGAACACATTTTACTAAATTCGTCTTGTATGTATCTACTTCTCCTAACATTTCTTCAATTTTTTTAATCAACATTCCCGTATTCGTATCTGGCGATAATGGAATTTCATCTTCAGTTTTTACGATTTTAGCAGATAAACCAACCCAAAAAATCTGACACTCCTTTTTTCCTTCCAAAAGTGGTTTTTGATTAAAACACAATCCACACTTTTGACACTTTCTTATTTGTTCTATCATAAGTTAAGCCTCCATAATCTTTTGTGTTTTTATGATATATTCTTCCAATATTTCATCCGATACTTTACTATAATTTCCAGAACTAAAATTAAACTGGCCTCTTCCCTCTGCTGTATATACCGAAGCATTATAAAGACAATTGGGTATCTCTATTCCACTTTGAGCTATTTCATTGTACAATTTAGTTCCATGATATGGTCTAAATTGAAAAACACTCGGTCGAAATGTCCCTGCATACATTTCAGATATTTTTTTGATTTTACATGCCAAATCATATGTTTCTTCCATATGTTCTCTACTCTCATCTGGAAATCCATACATAAAATATCCTTTAACATCTATTCCGCATTCTAATATTTTACTAATAACTTTTATAATATCCGATATACTTCCTACCTTATTAATTCTTTTTCTAATAGTATCCGAACCTGACTCAATCCCAATAAATAACTCTTTGCAATTGCATTTTTTTAATATTTCCACTTTATCTAAACAATTGGCAAGCGATAAAGCATGAACCATCCCCCTCCAATGTAATTGTTGAAATTCCTCGAATATATTCGAAGCCTGTCTAATGCTTACTTCATTCCGTAAAAACAAATCATCTAATATACGAATACTCTGTAAATCTGGATATAAATCAAACAACTCTTTAATCTCATTCCTAATACTTTCCGCACTCCTCATTCGTATAGTAATATCTTGATTCAAACCACGAGCACCACCACAAAAAGCACAATCATACGCACAGCCTCTAGACGTAACAATTGAAGCTTCTTTTTCTCCATAATGATTAACAATGACCTCATTTTTCAAAAATTCCCTATCTAAATATATATTTGATATTTCATCTGGGAAATATTGTGAATGCTTATCAACTTTGTACACCAATTTATTATCTCTCTGACAGAATATCTTTTCTTCAAATCTTTCCAAAACAATATCTGGAATAATAAATTCCCCTTCTCCAATAATAATATTTAACTTATTGCTAGTCTTCCAATCCAATATATTACCATATATGCTCTTAACAACTTGCCCTCCTACAAAACACTCACACTTCACTGGTATTTTTTCTATAATATGCTTCACTAATTCATAGTTCTGAGTAAAAACATTAATCCCAACAAACTCTGGATTTAGCAAAGAAATTTGTTTCAAAATATCCGCTACTCCTAATTTTTCCTTCACACAATCCAACAGTATCACTTCCAAACCAGCCTTTTTCAAGTAAGTTGCAATATATCCCAATCCCAAAGGAGACAAATATTCTTCCTCTTCACTTGTAGTTTCCCAATATATAGGTGAATTTACTAAAACAAATCTTTTCATAAATAATTCCTCTCTATAAATTTATTATTTCTTGAATCACTCTGAAAACATTGCCTTTTAAATCATCATCATTAACGAGTTTAAAAACATTAATCCCTTTTTCTTGTAATATTTGAATTCCTCGCTCCATGTACTTCAATTCAATATTCGTTTTATTATCTTTTTCGAATCTTGTTAACGAATCTCGTTCCTTAAGTCTACTCTGTATTATCTGGCTATCTGCAAAAACTGCAATCTGTAAATCCGGCTGAATAATTTCGTTATTAAGTTCCATAATGAATTCTTCACTCACTTCATCCATTCTCTGTAAAATTAAAGATGAAAGTATATATCTATCTGTAATAACAATTTTTCCTTTTTCCAACTGCGGAATAATCTCATCTTGCAAATGTTGATAACGATCTGCTGCAACTAAACATGCTATACTTATCCCCTTACTTTTTTCAGCATATTCCCTTACAAAACATCCTAATTCGTTCCCTGTAGGCTCTTTTGTAAAATATGTATCTATTTCTCTTTTCTCTAACTCTTTTTTTAGTTCTTGTATAATTGTCGTTTTCCCAACTCCATTAGGTCCATCAATAGCTACCAATTTTCCATTATATACATTTCTATTCATAAGTTCCCCTTTTTCAAATCAAGAAAAAATCTGTGTAATATCCTGATACCGATTTACCACCCGGTAAATCTCTACATACTCGTCTCCAATCCTATACAGCACTACATAATTTCCAGAAATCGCATACTTATAATCCGTCCGGAAGCTAACTCTTTTAGAAAGGTCAGCTCCCATATACGGAAATTGTTGTATATTCTCGATTCGAATGTATATCTCTTGGATAGTTTTTACCGCCATTTCTTCATTGTCTTCAGCAATATATTCTTTAATGTTCTTTAAGTCCTCTGCAACTAAAGGATTAATCCGTAATTTCATCATAGGCTATACCCCAACAGATGCTTTCAGTTCATCCAGACTCATCCAAGCACTTTCATCCTTAACTGCATCTTCTGCCTCTCGCAACTTCATAAGCAGCTTCTTCTCTGCCTTTTCACGCTCGTAATCTTCAATGTCCATAACCACAAACTTACCTCTTCCGTTCTTGGTTAAAAATACCGGTTCTCCAATCACACAATTTTTTAATACTTCATTATAATTTCTCAAATCTGATACAGGTAATATATTGGGCATAAAATCAACTTCCTTTCTTATATATAGTTTCTTCATCTTACATATATATTATACGAAAAGGAGCTGTAAAATTCAACGTAAAATTTTACAACTCCTTTTTGGAATAATATATTCTATGCTTTATTTTCTATTTATATTAAACTGCATAACAGCTTTCATCAATTTTCCTTGTAATCTCCCTCGTATTTCTTCATCTACTACACAATGTTTGCGCCCATCATCGCCAATATAGGTTCTAGTAGATAAAATTCTTATGTACCCATTATAATGTGCAACCACTTTCTGCAACGCATTTTCATCTCCCAAAGTTGCCTGTTGTATAATTTCAAAATCTAATAATCTTTTCTCATGTCCCATACATTATTGCTCCATATATTGACGAAGTTTTTGTAAACTTTTCTTTCTTTGAAAACTTATTGTACTTCTACACTTTCCCATATATTCTGCTATTTCCTCACAATTTTCTTCCAGAAAAAAGGACATCAAAATAACATTTCTATTATATTCTGAAAGCCTACTAAGAGCATCTGCCAATTTGGTATCTTGAACTAATATTTTTATTCCTCGTACTTGATATACTGTGCTATCAGACGAGTATGTATCTTCTATCCTAAATAGTTCTGGATATTTTTTATTCGCAGCATCAATACTGACTTCTCTTTCCTTAATTTTTTTCTGTTCTCTTAAATAACTAATCCACTCATTTCTTATACATACTTTACAAAAACAATCAAAAATACGTGAAATAGCTTGTTCTTCTATCATCCTAACACCTCATATTATAAATCAAAAGGCAAGCAATAATTCAAATTCATCAAATTACTGCCCGCCTTATCTCCTACACTTCCTCATCTACCTTCTTTGATACAAGCTCCGATAAAGCATTATTATATGTACCATTGCTCTTATAGGTTCCGCTTGTTCTTGCTGCTGCATTGGAAATACTGTTTGCTTTCATGGATACCTTATCAGCAAATGAATTATGTCCTGTAAAAAGTGTTTTGAATGAACTGATGTCTGCCTTTTTAAGTGCTTCCTCGTCCAGTTCCAACTTATTACCCTTTCCTACGGTAATACCGATTTTTGAAAGCATATTCTCATTGAATTCGGTAATTCCTGTCATCCACACAGCATTGCGTAATACATCTTTTGAATTGGAATCACCTGCCTGTTCCACAACATCATTGTAATCTTCTACAAATGATTTCACAGCCTTTGTGATAGCTTCCCAATCATAATCTTCGACCTCTACTTCCTCTCCGGTCTTTTCATCCTTTTTCTTGATTTTCTTCTTTTCCCAGAGTTCATCATTATTTAAAGCATCTGCTGATTTCTTTAGTGCATCCGCTCCTGACTTCATAAGTGTAGATTTCTGTACAGTATCCCCACCGGA